>CAYMFO010000043.1:0-20898 GCA_964389825.1 uncultured Geobacter sp.
GCTGGCGCAGTGTAGGCATGCGGGTCTTGCGGGCAACGGAGGCGAACAGCTTGGTTTTGTCCGGAAAAAGATAGGTAGCGCCTATCATGGGGTTGAAACTGTCCGTGGCCGGCCCCGTGGGAAGAGAGGTCGTGTTAACGTAATCCCCCGTTTTTTTGTCGGTGTTGACCTTGTTGGCATCGGTGACCTTGAACCAGTCGTAGCTCCCTCCCACGACGATGGAGAAGTTCTTTGAGATGCTCACTTCGTCCTCGATCCCCACCGAACCGGTCCAGGCGAAATGATCGGCATAGGGGAGGTAGTCATCTGTTCGTTCTTTGTGGGAGTCACCCCGATAATTAAGGGAGAGGCTTACCTTGTTCCAGGAAACCGGCCGAAACTCCGTGATGAGCGAACCGCCTACCATGTAATCGAAATACGAACTCCTGGCTATGATGTTGTTGTAGTTCCAGTCGGAATAGGAGTCCATGGCGTCGGCGTGATTATGGTAAAAAACCTTTCCTTTCATGGTGACCTTATCGCCCAGTTTCTGCTGTCCGCTCAGGTCGAGCCCCCAGTCGTCGTAGCGGTTGAAGCTGAAAAAGTTCGTGAAAGCAGGTCTTTTCGTCATGCGCATTACATTCAGTATGTTGCTCGGGATCGGCTTGTCTCTTGTAATGTAGTGGAAGTTGAGAGAATACTCCGAACCGGCGCTCGGCTCGATTCCGAACTTGGCCCAGACGCTGTCCTTCGAATAGCTGGACCGGTTGCGAACGCCGCCGTCTTCGAAAATACCTTTCAGGGTAGCAGTGCCTCCATTTTTGTCGGCGCTGGTCCCGACAACCGGCCTGAAGCCGTCGGACATCCGCCACCCGGAGGCCTGGCTGTGCTCATAATTGAGCCAGTAGTTGAAGATGCCTTTCTTCATGCCGTGGGAAGCAGAGGCCTTGTAGTAATCCACCTCGCCCCCCTCCGCATTCACGGAGAAATAAGGTTTTTCAGTCCCTTTTTTCGTGATGATATTGATGACCCCGCCTTCGGCGTTCGCCCCGTAGAGTACCGACGCGGCCCCTTTGGTGACCTCTATCTTGGCAACGTTGTCCGTGGAAAACTGGTTCAGGTCAAGGTAGCCGCGATTGGTCTCGTAGTACGGGACTCCGTCGATAAGCACCAGTATCCTCTGCTGGTCGAAAAAACCGTGGATAGAGATCATCGGCTCGTTTCTCCCGTTCGTGATCATGGTCATGCCCGGGGTGTTCGCCAGAGCTTCGGCAACGGTGCGGCTGTTCGTCGCTTTCATATCCTCGGCGGTAATCTCGTTGGTGATGGACGCCTCCCTGGAGACGGGAGGCTTTTCATCGGAGATATAGACCTCTCCAAGGGAATAGCTTTCATACCCCTCTCCAGCTTTCTTCTCTTCCGCCCACGCGACCGAGGTCGTCATCAGGGCGAAAAAGGACAGCAGTGCCGCAACCCGATACGTTTTCATACCAATTTCTCCTCCTCTTGATTGAATAACACTTTCCCCGAAGGAAAGATGGGTGATATCTGCGTATATCGTCTCAAAAAGCCGGTTCCAATCCCAACCGGCGCAGCCGCTCTACATTGAGCAGGTTTATCTTTCGCATGCACGTCCCGAAGAGCCGATACCCTCCTCCACCCTCGCCCAGCACATCAAGCGCCCGGTCGATATCGGTCACCACCACCGTACCGACCATGGCGGCGTTGCGCCGGAAGAGCGGTTCCGGAACGAATCCGGCGGTAGGCCCGACAATGGCAATGGCTGCATCCGCGGGAACAAAGCTGATGAGCTCTTCCATGCTGCCATTGGCGATCGCGGCCCCGGTGAAGACGGCGGTTTCGCAGCGGGCAAGGGTTTCAGCGGTGCGTTCCGGCGTAACGAAGGTTCCATACCCGGCTTCGGCCTCTTCCTGAGTCTCTTTTTTACGGTCGATGATGCTGACTTCAGCCGGACACAGTTCTTTCAGCCGCTTGAGAAGCGGGATAATCGCGCCCACCATGCAGACCCGGCGCTTACGGAACAGCGATGGAATTCCCGATAAATCGCCGCTTGCATCAATGGTGTAGCGGCCATCTTCAAAGAACGGCACTGAAAGCGCGTTCAACGTAGCCAGTCTGATGACCCCGGCAAAGGGACCGGGAATATCTCCCGCCATGACCGCGTGGGCCTGCATGCCGCGGATGGTGGGCGCGCTTCCCTTCAGGATGCGGTTACCCGCGCTTCTCACAACCTCGGGAGGGGTATAGGCGACACCGCCGCAACCGTTGGAAAGTTTAACGCCGACAAAGAAGACCCCCACCACCAGACGCTCGATAGCCAGGGAATCAAGCGCATTGCCGTACATTCCACGCAGGGTTTTCGCTGCTTCGTCCAGTATTGGAGCGGACCCCCCGGCATCTCGGGAAATCTCATTGATGTCTGTCCGTGCACTAGATACTTCATTCATTGACTTTTCTCCTCCATGACTTCATCCGATATCCCTTCCCGGAATCCGTGCCTGCCCGGTCCCGGACGCGGCAAGCGGCGCCGTGAGGGGTGAAGGCCGCAACCGGCATACCTACAGAAAACTGAAGGCCAACTCCACTCCGCACTGAAAACCGGGGTCCCTGTATGCGCCGGTTACGTAACGGGTGGCATACAGTTCGTTGCCCAGGTTCTTGCCGTAAACGGTAATCCGGGCGTCCCTGTCGAATATCCTGCCCTTGTATCCCACATTGAGATCCACTCTCGTATAATCGCCCAATTCATAGTAAACGACTCCCATGGGCGACGAACTGCGACTCTTAGGGCCGACATAGCGGATGTTCATATTGGCGAATACGTTCTTGTAGCGGGCGCCGAGAAGGGCGCTGACAAAATGGTGGGAAATACTGTCATTGGTGGTGTCGTCGTTCGTCGTGATATAGGTGTACTGTAAGCGGTAATTGAAGTACTTCAGGAACTCGCCCGATATGCCGGTTTCAAATCCTTTTGTCGCTACCGTTGCGGTGGTCACGAATTCAATCTCGTCCCCGGTGGAGGGGTCGATGTAGCTTGAAACATTCTTTTTGCCCGTAAAGGGGTCAGTGCCCTTGGCGCTTACCTTCTGGTTATCCGTGTCATAGTAGTATATGGTTGCCCAGGGGGTGACGGCCGGATGCATCGCCGCGAGAATTCCCAGTTCGTACCGCGACCGTTTCTCGGCGGGTAACGGTGATCCGTCAGGGCTTATCTGGTAACCGGCGGCCGGTGAATTTTCGGTATATGCATAGCGGCCGGTAAGGGTGAGCATGGAGGTCAGCTTGAGAGAGGTCCCGACGGTGTAGACAAATGTTTCCTTTGCCCATGCATCGAAGTCCTCCCCCGTCACCGGGCTGCTGTTATAGTGCTTCTTGTCCATCCTGAATCCGGCGTCGACGGTTAGCCGGTTGTTCAGCATCCGGTGTTCGTCGGCGATATAGGTTCCAAACATCTCCTCATCGTTCTTTTTAAAGCCCGGCGCCACCCCGCCAGGGGCGACATACGTGAGAAACTGGCCTCCCAGCCTGAGGGTGTTGTTTTTCCAGGCGCCCACATGTCTGAGGCTGACGTTGTGTCCGCTGCTGTTCTGGTCCCTTTGCGTGACCTGGATCGCGAGGTTGTTGAAGGCATACTGCATGGTCGTCGTCTGGGTTTTACTCCAGGGCGCCTCCACATTCAGGGAGACCAGGTCCGAGTTCAACTTGTTCATGTTCATGTCTGACACGGACAGCTGGCCGACTTTCGACCAGTCAAGGGTTCCATCTTTCAGGGTTGTCGGCGCGAGAATCAGTCCCCACTCCAACTCTTTCATGCCCCAGCTCTTGTACCAGAGCAGATCGGCATTCAAGAAAGGGCTTGTGAACCCTCCCCGGAAGAGGAGCGAATCGTTGCGGCTCGCCATGTTCCAGCCGGATTTGCCGTCGGTTCCCTTGTTTTCATAGGAGAGCCGGTAATCGAAATTTCCACGTTTTTCACCCGCATAGAGGTTTTCCCCGTGAGTGTTGAAGCTTCCGTAGGCGCCCACCAGACCGGCTTCCGGTTTTGATGAGCGTTTGGTCTTGATCACGATGAATCCCTGGTTGGACGAACCGGTGCTCGAACCGAAGTTTGTCAGGGGGCCGAGGGTAACGGCCGTTGCATCCCTGACTATGGTTACGGACTCGATGGAATCCACGGGGAGTGACGCAAGCAGGCGATCTGCCTGGGTGATATAGACGCCGTCCAGGATGATGCCGTAGTTCCCGCCCCTCATGTTGGCGAAGAACATGTGCTGCCGTCCCTGAAAGGTCACTTCCATACCGGCGGCCTGCTGTATGACATCCCACACCGTCTCGGGCTTGATGGCCTCGATATCTTCTTCGGTAAACACCTCCACCTGGAGCTTGCTGCTCTCTGATACCGCATAAGGACTTGTAACAGCCTCTCCTATACGTTTTGCCTTGGTCCCGATCCGCTCCAGTTCATGGGTTTCCTCTTTTGCGGCCTGGTCAGCGGCGCGTACGGATACCGCCGGGCCGGCGACGCTCAGAATCGCGCAGAACAACAATATTTTTTTCATATACCGCTCCTTTTGATCATCACATAATTAATTAAATTTTTATATAATATCAAGGTCTCCCATCATGGGAGAGAGGACTCCTTTGACTTTTACAAATAAACTGTCATTAAAAATCATCTCTTTGATTTGATATGTATTGCGGGACATACTTTCAGTTTTCCAATTCATACTCCACGGGTATTACCAACCGTGCGCTGACCGGCGGTTTCGGGAATGGAGCGCTTCTTGTCACGGTATTCTTCGCGTCGCCGTCCAGAAGAGGCACCCCGCTGCTTCTGACGATGCGCACGTTGCTTGCGCTACCGTCACGCTGGACGACAAACTCGACGGAAAGCCTGCCGCTCCAGCCCATGCGCCGCGCCAGGACGGGGTATCTCAGGTTTCCCGCCACCAGGTCCCGGATATAGGCGAAATGTTTTTTCAGATAGCGCATCCGCAGGGTTTCGGCGCTCTCGCCATTTTCATCGCCGCCGGATTGATCCGTCCCTGAACCGTGGCCGGAACCGGTCCCCGTCCCGCTGCCGTTTCCCTGGCGGCTGGAGGCGAAACCGGCGTTGCCGGCGGTTGCAGCGGATGCGGGCGGGAGCTGAGAGACCGCCGTTGTCCGCGCAAGCGGGACTGCTTCCGGCGAGGCCTCCAGCGGAGTCGGTTCGGCGACGCGTTCCGGGAAAGATTCGGGCAGGGGAAGAACCGGCAGCGGCTTTGCCGCGCTTGAACGCCGTTCCGGTCCGGCGGGTCGGGATGCCGGCGCCCCGCCGGGATCGTTTTTTATGTTCTCATTTTTCGTTCCCTGTACGCTTTCCACCGTGAAATCGATCAGGACTGGCGCTTTTTGGGGCGCGGACATATCGGCAAAGGAGACAGCGGCGGCCAAAACCGTCAGATGCAGGGCAAACGAAAAAAGAAAAGACTTCGTTTCGGTATTCATCTTCCACCCTTCCTGAACCCAACACCTAAATCTTTCCCGATTCATCACTTATTCTTTGCGGAACACAATCCACATGCCCTCATCGTTACGGGTCACGGTGAAAGAGCCGATCCCGGCCGCCTCCAGCGCCTCGGAATAGTGTCTGTTGTCATGCCGGGGCAGGGTCCGCCGGTTCTCCAGCCACTCCGGATCTTCCTTTTCCATGCGCTTCCGGATGGCTTCCCTTGTTTTCGGGTCACCAAGTCCGCCGCCCACATAGGCGCTTCCTCCCGGTTTCAGAACCCGATAGATCTCCTGAAAGGCAGTGGCCGGCTCATCCCAGAACGGAACCGAGCCCCTGCTGATAACCAGATCGACCGATGCATCGGCCAAGGGAATTGCCTGCACCTGACCGAGCAGGGTTTCCGCGCGTCCCGTCAAGCCACTTGCCGCAATGTTCTCCTCAGCGCACCCGAGCATTTCATATGACATATCAAGAAATACGAAATCGAGATCGGTAATCCGCGCCAGGGCAAGCCCCAGGTAGCCGCCGCCACAGCCGGCATCAAGGCAGCAGCCGGAAGAAATGCCGGTTTTCTCCAGAATCCTGGCGGCATAGTAGGCGTAAATCGGCGCATTTATGTCCAGGGCAACCCTGTTGTATCTGCTTACCTCGGATGCTTTCATGGCTTCCCTTTTCATCTGGCGATAATCCTCCTCATTTCGCGTTCCGAAACCTCGACTCCAAGGAAGAGCCGATAGAAATTCCGCGCCTCTTTGACCATGTCAACCGGGTATTCCCTGGGGTAGAGACGGCTCATGAGCCATTGCAGCCCGAGTATTCTCATGAATGAAGGAGGACGATCGAACCAGTTGAAAGGGGTCCTCGGTATCAGGTAGACCCGTCCCTGGCGCACGGCCCTGATCCGCTTCCACGCGGGGTCCGTAAAGACCTTGTCGAAAAACAGCCTTTCCTGGACAAGGATCACATCAGGGTCATAGAGCATTACCTGCTCCAGGGAAATGTGTTCCATCCCCTTATGACTGGACGTATGGCAGCGATGGACGTCCGTGTCGCCCGCGCGTTTGAGCAGTTCCACGTGGATCGAATCATCGCACTCCGTCTTCAGTCCGTCGGGCCCCTCCGCATAGTAGACCTTCGGCCGTTTCGCCGCGGGAATGCGCTTCACCGCCGCGTCCACACCGGCCAATACCTTGCGGCTGTAAGCGCTCAGCTTTTTCGCCCGTTCCTCCCTGTTGAGGAGCCTGCCAAGAAACAGGAACACATCAGGATAATCGGAGAGGCTTTCCGCTACGGCATAGACATAGGGAATATTCAACTTCCTCAGGGCTTCTTCTGATCTCGGACTATTCGGAGATTTCCCGTCGCTCCACATGAGGAGGAGATCCGGTTTCGCCTTCAGCAGCGTCTCGATGTTGGCGGTCCGGCCCTGTCCGAAGAGACTGCCGATAACGGGAAGTCCATGGACACCCTTGTGGAGATATTTCCTGTCTTCTTCCTTCAGCGGGAAGATGAGGCCCGCCATCAAGCCGGGATCAACGGCGTACATGATGTAAGAGCCATAGGGTGAGGGCGCGTAGACCTTCTTGATGGTATCGGGAACGGATACGTTGCGGCCCGTCATATCGACAATATCCTTCGCGCCGGCAACACCGGAAAAGACCATGGGCAGCGCAAGGAAAAGACAGATTGCGGCGTTAAGGCTTTTGCTCTTCAAAGTTGACATGGAAATTTCTCCTTGTTCATAAACAGTACTCGGACAAAAAGCTCCGCGGCAGATCAAAAAAAGGCCGACGAGACACAACACGCCGGCCTTTACAGCCAGTGAACCGTCTCCTTTCCAAAAGGGAGGCGACGCCGTTTCCGGCGGCGCCCATCGCCCGGCGTCCATAACGAAATCGTCACGGGACGCGCGGGTCGGAGAAAATCATTCTGTTTTCAATAATCAGTTCACGGGATCACGAACTTTCCTTTGTAGTGTGTGCGACTCCGCGGGACTTACTTCGTCGAGTTTGAAAATCAGCAGCTTGCGGGTTGGTTTTTCACCGCCATATGCAGCTTCGTCTCACCGAGTATGCCGGGAACTTCCGTCTCATTCACCAGAGTGAAGCCGCACGAGGCCAGGGATGCGTTGAAATCTTCCGGATGACACAGGGGATGTCCGAAGCTCTGGAGGCTCTTGTCCAGTTCTACGATCCCTCCATCCGGCATGCCGCAACCCGGACTACAGAACCAGTGGTTGGACACCAGCAGACCTCCGGGATTGAGGCAGTTCGCGGCCCTCTGGAAGATCGCCGGGAGGTCCTTGCGAAACTTGTACAGCAGATGGGAAATCATAACGATGTCGTATCCTGAACCGAACTCGTCCACAGTCACATCCCCGCCCTGGACATCGACCTGGTCCCCCATCCGGTATTCTTCAATATTATCAAGGGTGAATTCCGTGACATGCGGCTTGTCCAGAACCGTCGCCTTCAACCCGGGGTTTGCCTGGCACAAGGCGATTGAATACAGCCCGTGGCCGCCCCCCACATCCAGAAGCCGCCTGGCCGAGGTGAAGCCGTCCCATGCCCGGACCGCCTGGGCTACGGTCTGCAACTCGCCGCGCAAGGAACGTTGCCCGAGCGCCTGGATGAACTCCCTGTCGAGGCCGGCATGAGAAGACCCTTTCGGCGGCGCGTCCTTCATCAGCGTGCCGCTCAGGTTGCTCCACTTGGAATGTTGGGCGGAAATGCCCTTGAGCCAGCCTCCCTGATAGCGTGGTGATGAACTGACCAGAATGGCGGATGCCATGGCCGTGTTCCTATACCGGTCATCATCACAGGCGAGCATGCCCATATCCATCAGGGCCTGGAGATAGCTGCGCATGAACATGCCGTTGATATTCAGAGCCGATGAGATATCATCCCTGGCCGCCTGAGGGTTTTTCTCCAGCCAGTCGAAGAGCTTCAGTTCCACGGCATGGACCAGAACCTGGTAGGCCTTGTAGCCGTTTGCGATTTGGTCCAGCGTCTTCACCTCTCCTCCAATGGGGAGGTTCGTGAGATCGGTTTTCATTGAACGGATTCCTTTCCGCCCGCAACAGACGGGCGCTCTCAGAAGGTGTATTTTTCCAGGCAGAAGCCGCCGTGTCCCATTCTGGCGATGTCAACGGCGTCCGGCCGCACCCCGGCGAAGATCATGGGGAGCACGCCGTCCACTGCGCTGAGGCCGCGAAGCGCGCCGGCCGGCGTCCCGATAACGGGCGTGTCCCCCAGCATCGCCAGGCCCAGAATGGCGCCGGGCATCATCGGCACGCCCTCCATGATGACCTCGGCGCCGGATTGACGGATTCCATCCATGGTGACGTCATCAGGGTCGACGGACATGCCGCTGCATGCGAATATCACCTCGCACCCCGCCGCGCGCATCTCCATGACAGCGGAGGCAATGGCTGAGATGTCGTCGGGCACAACCTTCGTGTGCACGAGAGACGCGCCGAACCTGGCCACCTTTCCCGCAATGACGTCGGCGAACCTGTCCTTGATCCTTCCCTTGAAAACCTCGCTCCCGGTTATCACCGCGCCCGCCGTTTTCAGACGGAACGGCAGCAGTTCCAGTATCTTCCCCCTGCTGCCGCACATCTCTTCCAGGCCGGCCAGTTTTTCCTCGGCGATATAAAGGGGCATGGTCTTGGCCACGGCCACCATCTGACCCTCCGCGCAGACCGTCCAGTTGTGGCGGGTACCTATAGCGAAGGAACCAATGGTATTCACCTCATCGAGAAGCGGGATATCTATCTTGAGGACGCCGGTGTGTCTGGCTTTTATGCGCGCGGCCCCGCCCGCCGAAGCGTCGAATTCCAGCCCCTCGCCGACCGTAGCGCGGGCAATCCTCCCCGCCGCTTCATTTTCATGTACCTCGCTCTCCTCGGATTCGACCACATAGATATGCTCCTTGCCGATATCTAGGAACTGAGGTATGTCCTCCGCCCGCACGACATAGCCGCGCCGGAAGGGGAGAACCCCGGTTTCTCCGGGAGCCACCCGCGCAACATCGTGGCCCAGAACCATGCCTACGGCATCTTCAATCCTTACTTTCCTGATCATTTTCACCAATCCTTTCATGATTTAGTTGTAATCAAATCCTCTCTCTTAAGCCTGAAGAGGAACATCCCCCTCCATTTACCCCCTCTCCCTGACCCTCTCCCACCAGGGGAGAGGGAACTCCTTTGATTTTTGCAAGAGACTCATATGATGTGAATGCTCAAAAAAACGATACATACTCCCCGCCGGACAGATCATAGTCGTAAAACCGCTTGTAGAACGACACCGTCTCCTTTTTCATATCCAGCCCTTTCATCCGTTCCGGATACAGGGTCCTGGCCAGCCACATGATCCCCAGGATGGCCTCGGGAGATGGGCGGTCCCACCAGAACGCCCCCACCGGACACGGGTAGACGCGATTATCCTTGACGGCCTTTACGTTTTTCATCCTCGGGTTGTCTTTAGCCGGCCTGGCCGCCGATAGAAGGCCTGTGTCGGTGTGCATGACGATAACGTCCGGATTCCAGACCAGCAGTTGCTCAACGGTAACCTGCCGCGCCGGTCCGATATCCGCGGCCACATTGACGCCTCCGGCCGCCGAGATGAAATGCTGTCCCCACCACAGGCGGCCGTCCGTGGAAAGGGAAGACTCCGAGCCCATGTAAAAGACCCTTTTCCGCTTCGAGACGGGAATCCCGGAAACCCGTTTCCGGATGAACGACAGACGTTCTTTCCAGAAGGAAACCAGCTCGGCGGCCCTCTTTTCCGTTCCGAACACCTTTCCCATCATCCTGAATTCATTGAGGAGAGCGTCAATATCCGCGCGGCCTATGGCGGCCGTCACCACCGGAATGCCCAGACTCTCAATCTTCCTGTTGGCGCGGGGAGAGGTTATGCCGACGATGACCAGATCCGGCTTCAACGTCATGATCCTCTCGATGCTCACGTTTTCAAAAGAGCCCGCATCCTCCGCGGCGGCGAAGCGGGGGTACATCTTCAGAAGATTCGGAAAACGCCGCATGGAAGGCTGGGCGAGGATCCTGCCGGCCGCGCCCATGACGGACACCTCATGGGTAACACCGCCGTAGCAGGTGATGACAACCCCGCGGATGACGTCGGGAAGCACGACCTTGCGCCCGATTGCGTCGACAACGGTCCTGGAAGAGGCAGCCGGAGCGTTCATTCCGCGCGCAAGGGCAATCGAGGGCGAAATCGCAAGGAAAAACAGAACCAGCATGAGCATTGCGGAGCCTGCGCCCCGGGCGAAACCCTTTGCCGGACATGCGGTATTCAAGACGCCGGATCGGCCTTCATTTTTACAATTTATCATGGCGCGAGTATCTCCCGGGCTGCCTGTTCGGACAGGGATACATTGAGAAACAGCCTGTAGAAATCCCGGGTCTCCCTGACGCGGTTGAAAGGAAAACGCGCCGGATAGAGGCTGTTCGCCAGCCATCTCGCCCCCAGCAGACGCATAAAGGTGGGAGGACGGTCGAACCAGTCGAGTGGAACATGGGGGGCGCGGTAGATGCGCCGGTTTTGCACGGCCCGCACATGGGCCCAGCGCCTGTCCCGGAGAACGCGGTCCGCAAAGGCCCGCTCCCGGACCAGGATCACATCGGGATTGCGGTTGAGGACCTCTTCCAGTGAAATCTTTTCCATGCCGTAGATGGTCCTGGTTTCGCAGCGGTATATGTTTTCCCCGCCGCTCAGGGGAATCAGTTCGGCATGCACGGAATCGCTGCATTCGGTATTGAGCCCGTCGGCCCCTTCCGCGTAGTAGACCCTTACCTTTTCCCGATTCGGAATGGCGGAACGCAACTTCTTCAGATCTTCCAGGGTCCTTTGGGCATAGCGGCCCAGTTTTTCGCTCCGCTTTTCCCTGCCCAGCAAGCGGCCGAGGAAGCGGAAGGCCCCGGGATAGTCGTTCACGCTGTCAATGGTGATATAGACGAGGGGAAGACCCAGTTGCTCCAGGGTCTCCTGTAGCTTGGCGTCGGATGCCGCGCCTTTCCAGCGCCAGGCTACGACGATATCGGGCCTGATTTTCAGCAGGGTCTCCAGGTTGGGCGTTTTCCCCTGCCCCATCCATCCGCCGACGACCGGAAGTTTCAGTATGCGCCGGTCCAGGTACTTCTTCCCTTCTCGCGGAATGGGGGAGTTGAGGCCAGCCAGCAGCCCCGGATCAACGGCATATATCATGAACGTAGCGGGCGGCACGGCGCAGTACACCTTGCGGATCGTATCCGGGACGATTACCTTTCTGCCCGCCATGTCGACGATTTCCCTCTTTGCCTCAGCAGACACGCACATGCCCAGAAACAGAACCAAGGCCGGGAGCAGGGCTCTTCGGAGTATGTGGACCATTGTTCCTCCTTCTTCCGAATTGCAGTTATTTTGGCGCCTTTCCCCCTCACCCCTGCCCCTCTCCCTTTGGAAGAGGGTGGCCGAAGGCCGGGTGAGGGAAAAGATGCTGATTTTACTGTCTCAATACCATTCTGATTGCGAAATGGAAGTATTCAGTGTCGTGTAGCGAAAAATGTCATGCCGCCGCCCCTCAGGTCCATTGCCAGCCTGCCACCGGCTTGCTGAAGGAACGGTTCACGTCCGAAGGGGAATAACCGATGCCGTAAAATTGCCGGTAAAAGGCCTCGGCTTCCGCCGTCACATCCATGGGGCAAAGGTCTCCGTGCAGTGTTGTCGCCATGTACATCAGACCCAGGATCCACTGGGGGCTGCCGAAGTCCCACCCCGGCGCGGGATGGGTGTATATCCTCCCGGTCCGCACCGCCTGTGCGGTCACCCCCAGGCGGAGGCATTCGGCGTGGAAGTCTTCAACGGAATTGGAAATAAAGGCGGAGATGAAGATAACCTCGGGGTCCAGTTCGTTGAGTTGGGCAACGGAAAGGCTCCGGCCGGGACGGCCGCTCGCCTCCATCCGGCGGTTGACGCTTGTCCCGCCCGCCGTTTCCACCAGCTGATTTTCCAGGCGGCCTCCGCGGATATAGAAAAGCGGCTTGCCCATGGCGTAGTAGACCCTGGGCCGGTAGGACACCGGCGCCAGCGCGGTCTCTATCCGCGCCAGTTGCCCTTCCAGGCAGGCGGCGAGCGCCTCGCCCCGTTCGTCCACGCCCGCGACGCGCCCGAAGTGTCGCACCATTCCGATGTACGTCTTCGGGTTCTGAATGGCCTTGTGAAAACCCTTCATGTCACCGGAGGAGAGGAAACTCTCCCATGCCCGCACCACCGTGGATTTTTCGCTTACGCCCATGGCGATGAGCATCGCCTCGATGATCTCCAGGGCGCGCGTGAAGGGATAGCCGCCCTCGAAATCTCCTTCCTGGTAGAACGTCCGGGCGGGGCGCCCGACGATATCCAGCGAACGGCCGCAGGAGTGACAGGCGTTTCCCATGGGTCCGGCGCCGTCCGACGTGATCAGCTTGGCCCCCATCGGTCCGTAGAAATCCCGTTTGAAGGCGATTTCCCCGCATTCCGGGCAAGGGGTGTGCAGGTATTCCGTGCCGGGAGAGTTGAACAGGTAGACATAATCCATCAATTCCCTTAGTTCCGCGCACAGCCCTTCCGTCTCGCGGATGGACGGTTCCAGGGAGATATCCGCCATGGCCAGGGGGATGAAACGCATGACCTGCAAGGGGATCCGCCTCGATATTCCCGCGATATGCCGCGCCAGGGAGCGGACTTCTTCATGATTGTCCCTGGTAAGAATGCAGGAGACCTCCACGTGAACCCCGCTTTCGTGAAGGGTCTTCAGGTTTCTCGGCACTGGCGCCATGCCGGGCGCGCCGCACTCCCTGTATGCCCGATCCGAAAAACCCTTTACCCCCAGGTTGATGAAATCGAGATGGGGAAGAAGCCTCGACAGCGAAGCTTCGGTAAAGTAGGCGTTGGAGGAGCAGCCGACGCGCAGCCCGGCGGCGCGGGCAAGCTGAGCCACCCTGATAAAGCTGGGAAGCCCGGCCAGGGGATCGTTCATTACATACGTGACTCCTCGACAGTCGTTGTCCAGCGCCTTTCGCACCACCTCTTCCGGCGTCAGCCTCAGCAGGGCGGAACTGTCCGGGGCCATCTCCCTGACGATGACCGTGGAGACGCATCCCGGACAGTCGAAGTTGCATCCGGTTGTGCTGATCTGCAGAAACCTGGCGCCCGGATGAAAATGGAGGATCGGCATGGTCTCGATGGAGATGGGACAGGCCACAATGTACCTGTCGGGGAACAGCTCCGCGACCGCTCCGTCACGGGCGCCGTATCTACCGCATGCGCCGGTCCCTCCGGACGGGATGGCGCAGGCGCGCTCACAGATATCGCAAATAACGTTGTTCATTCCGGTTTCCTTATGATTATCCAGAGGCCCTTGTCCTCGCTGCGATCAATCTCGAAGTCTTCAATCCCCGCGCTCCGCAATTCTTTTTCGAACTCCCCGGGCGCCTCGGGACCGAGCCTCTTCGCCACCCACTCCCGCCACGGAGGGCCGTCCTGGGATCGCCCCTCCATCTTGCGGTCGATCTCCGCCTTCACCTCGGCGGAACCGAATCCGCCGCCGATATAACTCATGCCGCCCGGCGCCAGGACCCGCCCGATTTCCCGGAACGCCTTCACCCGGTCCCAGAAGAACACCGAGCCCCGGCTGACGGCCAGGTTCACCGAGCCGTCCGGCAGCGGTATGGATTCGGCGCTTCCCGACAGGATCTCGGTGCGTTCTTCCAATCGGTGTGACGCGATATTGCCTTGCACGATGTCCAGCATCTCGCGGGACTGGTCGTAAAACCTGACGAAAAGGCCGGTGGTCCGCGCCAGTTCCAGGCCGAGGTAGCCTCCGCCGCAGCCGATATCCAGGCAGACGCCCTCCCTGATGCCGGTCCGCTCAACGGCCTGCGCCGCAATCAGGGGATAAGCGGGCGCGAAAATCTCCCGGGCCATGGTGTCGTATTTCATTGCGTCCATCTGCATTGTCATTTTCCTTTCACTGTTGTTAGTCAGCTTTGTCCGGTTATGTTTTGCATCATGCTATAAGCCCCCTCATCCGCCCCTGTGGGGCACCTTCTCCCCAAGGGAGAAGGGACATTTTGAAACCCTCTCCCAGCGGGAGAGGGTGGCCGAAGGCCGGGTGAGGGGTTATGCCGAGATTCTAGCGATTGCTGCAATTAGCTAACCGGACATTGCTGATTGTTTTCAGAACTGGAAGGTCACGTTACCCACCACCGTGAAGGGAGCGCCGGCGTAGTAGGATGCGCTCCCCTGCCTGGTGTCGTCCGAGGCGTTGATAATGCCGATGTAGTGGGTATCGAAAAGATTGAGGAAGCTTACGCCCGCGCTGAATACCTTGCACCACAGGATATTTTTCTTCGTATAGCGGATATTCAGGTCGACAACGGCATAGTCGGAGATGGATTCATTGTTTTCCACGTCGCCGTAGCGTTTCCCCGTATATCGCAACAGTGGAGATATGGAAAAGTCATGAAAGGTGTAGGTGGCGCCTACCCTGGTTTCGAACTCCGGGGCGTCGGGAACCTGGTTCCCTTTCGCCTTTGTCACCGCGCCGGAACCAATCGTGATGTCGTCCGTGAACTCAAAGCGGTTGTATGACGCCGCCAGGAAGAAACTGAGATATTCCAAGGGTTTAACTGAGGCTTCCAGCTCCACCCCGTACCCGATTGCCTCCGCGATGTTGCGCGTATATTTGATGCCTAGAAGCGGGTCCGTAACGCTTACCCCCTTGTCCCTGTCGATGATCCCGAACACCGTGCCGGCCACATACACCTTGTCTCCGCTGTATCTCAAGCCGACATCGAAATTGTCGGTGATCTCGGGCCTGACCTGGTCCCAGACGTATTGCGCGCCGATCCCCTTTTCCCTGAATACCGCCTTGTTATTAGAGTAGACGGTCCACACGTCAAAAGAGGGGCGTCCGAAGTTCCGGCCGTAGTTGAAATAGGCGTTCATCTGTTTTGATATGGCGTAATTCACGCCGACATTGGGCAGCCACTCGCTCATGGTGCGGCCTTTGACGCTGCCCAGCGGATCCACCGATGCGGAATTGAGCACGTCCGGATAGGCGATCTCCGGCACATCGGTTGTGTTGTACAGGTTGGTCGAAGGCGTCTTTTCCGATACATACCGGAACCCTGCCTTCACATAGAATTTCCCCAGTTGTTTTCCCACTGAAAAATACGGGCTGTTCCATTCGTGGTTTTCCACGGCATTGGCGAGGATCGCCCATCCCTCGTACTTCAATCCGCCTGTACTCGCGCGATACGCGCTGTGCGCGGTGGGGGGGCCGGGCGGCTCCTGGACTGCGTACCAGTAACCAAAGGTCAGGTCGGTTCCCAGGAAAGGCGTGTCGTACTGGGCCACTACGCCGTAGTTGTCATGAAGGATATCCCACCTCCTGACACCGGGGCTGCCCAGTATCTTGCCGGCGCCGGTCAGGCTGTAGCCGTCCTCACTCGCGTAATAGGGCTTGATGGAAAGCCTGCCGTCGCCCGGAACCTTTATTTCCAGGTTGCCGAAGAATGCGTAGTTTCTGAAATTGTCCCTGTTGTAGTCGTAGTAGTATATATCCTGTTTGGCGTCTCCCGTCAGGGTCCGGTTGAAGTCATAGCGGTAGAACTTGCCCAGGTCCTTTGTCTGCTCGTAGGTGAGAGCCCGGTAAGCGTTGGTCTTCGAGTCGCTGTACGTGCCGAAAAACTCGAACTTGGCGCCCGCCGGGAGTTGCTGGGTCAGGCCGAAGGACGCGATATCGGCGCGGCTCGCCCCCGCGCCTTTCCATTTGTCCGCTTCGGTGTGGGAATAGGACAGAAACAGCTTCGTTCTGGTCGGAAGCAGTCCGGTGTCGACGCGGGTGAATATCTTGTTCAGGCCGAACGTGCCGAAATTGTCGCGCAGGGTTACCCCGAACCGGTCGCCCGGCCTGAGCAGGGTCCGGTCCATGGTCCCGGCTGTGTTATAAGGGGAGAGGCTCCTTTCCGCGGCTACGGCCCCTTTGTACAAGGTCACCTCTTCCAGGTTTTCCATGTCGAAGAGCCAGGTATCGCTTACGCCCGGATCGAGCCCGTAGTTGAGTAGGCTGACCCCCTCTACCGTTGACGACACCCGCGTCTGGCCCCTGACCCGAATGCTCCTGTTGTTGCTGAGGCCGAAGGCGTCGGCGCTCTGGAAATTCACCGATGGAAGACCGTTAATGGCCTGGAAGGCGTTGATCTGGCCGGCCCCGCCAAATCTCTCCAGGCCTTCCCGAGTGATCGTGCTCTCCGTATTGGCCTGTCTCTCCTTTACCCCCAGCACACCCGAGGTTTTTTTATCCGTAACAACAACCTCATCCAGGCTGATCTTGTTGCCGGTCTCTTCCCCCCAGGTTGGCGCCGCGATGCAGCAGAGGAGAAGAAACGCGCCGAACGAAACCCTCGCAGGTATCATTTCATCCCTCCGCTACAGACCGCGGATGTGGCTTCAATGGCGGTCCTCTCCGCCCCCTTTCCGAAGAAATGGTAACCCGAACCGCCTTCCGCAATGACATCCAGGACCCTGTCGGGATCCGTCACCATGATGCCTCCGAGAACAGTGACCCCTCTCTCGAAAAATGCGTCAGGCAGCATGCTTGCCGTTGGCCCTACGACGATGACGCGCGCGCCCGGCTTCTTCAATTGGAGGAGTCCGGCAAGGGTGTCGTTGATGAGGGTGGTTCCGGTGATGACCAGCAGGTCCGCCAGGGGAATCTTTTCCGCCGCCTTTTCAGGGGGAACGAAAAAGGGCATCTCGTCCTCCTTGAGCGTGCGCGGGTCCAGCTCCAGGATACTGAAAGGCTTGCCCCGCTTTTTCAGGACCTTGACGAACGGGATGAGGGCGCCCACAACCGCCACGTACGCGTCCTCCGGCAGATCGATGTTGTCGAGCACATCCACATCGGTCCGGATCCGGTATCCCACTTCCGGCTCACCGGCCCAGTACGCGGACGACAAGGCGTTCAAAGCGGCTATGCCGATGGTTTTTCTCAGGGGATTTCCGGCCAGCATGTTGTCGATAAAAGAGGTGACCTTCTCTCCCTTCATCCGGCCCGAGTCCGGCATGGCCTTGGCCGAACTGGGGCAGCACACCGCCTCGGGAATGCTCTTGATGGGCGTGAAACAGATGCCGCCGTGACCGTTGGAAAGCTTTACACCGGAAAAGAAGAGGCCGAGCACCACTCTTTCCACCGTGACCTCTTCCATTTCCGCGCCCAGAAGGCCGCGGAGCCGATCGGTTGTTTCACGCAGGATTGCGTCCTGAACTGCTTCATTTTTCTCCATTTGATTCCCTCACTTTCACATAGAATTTAACAGCATGAATCTCTTTCCCCGCCGCGGCCCATTGGCCGGCAGAGTATAAAAAAGGCCGTCGGAGCAGGGGCATCCGACGGCCTTTCAAACCGCTGGGAACACTCCTTTCCAAAAGGGAGGCGAGGCCGTTTCCGGCGGCGCCCATCGCCCGGCGCCCATGGCATCAATGCTTTAGGGCAAGCGGGTCGGAGGTATTTATTCAATATCAGATGGTTGTTTTATTTCATTGCGACATGTTATCCCTCACGGCGCCCGGGGGTATTTCCGGAAGCCGGCCTTACCAGGCCGCTAATCAAGCCTGTATATTATCGGCATGCTCAGTTCAACCCATTCCGGGGGACGGGGGAACGGCGCCACCTCGTGGATGGTGTCGATCACATTCCGGTCCAGGACATCATGGCCGGAACTGCTCCTGATCCTAACCTTGTCCACCTTCCCGTTTTTCAGCACCTGGAAGCTGACCACGACCCTCCCCGTCCACCCCATTTTCTTTGCCCTGGGCGGATAGGAGAGGTTTCTTTCAATGAGCTCCTTGATGTAGGCGTAATGCTCCCGGGTATACCTGCCGCGCGCCTGTTCTCCCGCGTTGCTCCCCCCTCCTCCCGAAGGCGCGAGGGAAGCCGTCCTGACCGGCGCGTCCGGTCCCTTGTTTCCTCTTTCACCCGATGGCGGCGCCGCAACCTTTTGCGGCCGGGCTTCAGGGGCCTTTGCCGCTACGGCGACCGGTCCCGCCTGCTCCAGCGCCGGCCGCGGAATATCCGCCGGAGCGTTTCGCGGCGTTTCCACCTTCTCCACCTTCCTTGCCGGAGTCTTATCCCGGACTTCCGCCCGCCGTTTCGGAGGAGGCGCCGCGGGCCGCCTGTTCTCCGCCGTCTTTCGCGCGGCCTCGGGCGCTCCCGCGTCCATGAGGGTGAAATCGATGACAACCGGCCTTCCCGGATGAGCGAAGCTGTTCCCCACGGAGTAAAGACCGCAGAGAAACAGTCCATGAATCATCATGGAAAACATGATCGCCTGTCCGCCGCTGTTCATCTCTTGTTCTCCGTCTGGAGGCTCACCTTCTGAAATCCGGAATTCTTTACCAGATCCAGCACATCAACGAAGGTCTGGAGATGCAGATCCCGGTCTGCCCTTATGAGAAACGGGCTGTTCCTGTCGATGGGCTTCAGCGCCTCCCTGAGCTCCGGAATGGCGATCGGGCCGCCGGTGAAATAGATTGTTCCCTTCCCGTCTATCTCGATGGTCCTCACCTTGAGCGTTTCCTGGCTGCTCCGCGACGCCTTGGGAAGATTGACCGCTATCCCGCCGGTAGCGATGAAGGTGGAGGTCGTCAGGACGATGGTCAGGAGCACCAGCATGATATCCACGAACGGAATGACGTTGATGTAATCAAACCCTTTCTCTTCCATGCATGATCTCCCATCGCAGAATCAGTACCTTGGCCCGTCTCAGGAGCAGGTTGTAAAGAACCACGGACGGAATCGCCACCAGCAGCCCTACGGCGGTGGCCTTGAGGGCCAGGGCCAGGCCGACCATGATCTTGCCCGTGTCCATGAATCCATCGTTTCCCATGGTGTAGAAGGTGAGCATGATGCCGAGCACCGTGCCGAGAAGCCCCAGGTACGGCGCATTGCTGCCGATGGTGGCGATGACATGCAGCTTTCGGGTCAGCTCCAGTTCCAGTTCCTTTTTTTCCGCGAATTGATCCGGACGTATCCGCCGGTAGACAATCAGCCGCTCTATGGCGCATGCGACCGCCACCACGCTCAGCAGGACGAGCAGCCAGATAATCCCGTAATCGACAACTGCTTTAAGAGATTCCATGGAATATTCACTCCCTTTCCAAATCCCGGCCTCCGCCTATTTGAGAGATTTCCCCAGGCAAAGGCCCTTCAAACGCCCTATGGCGTCGCTTTCCTTCACATCAACCACCCGTGCGTCTTCAAGCCCCCACGCGCGTTTTACTTCGTCCAGACACTTTTCCCGAACCACCCACAGATGCAACGGACCCGGCAAACCCAGCAGAGGAGAAAGGGACGGCGCCCATCCCCCTCCCCGGATCTCCAGCGGCCCCACCTCATCAACAATAATCACATCGGCCGGGGAGCAGCGTTCCGGGGAAAGGGCCCTTCTTCCGGCGGCCATTCCTTCTCCGCTGAAGACATAGGGAGTCCATGCATCCGGGCAGTTTCCGGGGGCGCGCCGGCAGAGCGGGGTCAATTCGTTGTCCGTGATATCCAGAAGGTTGAAGCCGCTCCGAGCCCCGTTTTCCCACAGGCCCTCGGCTATGATACCCGCGACCTTGAGACCTTCACCGCGCAGATAGTAGAGCAGGGCCAGCAAAAGGGTGGACTTGCCGCTGTGCAACGGCCCGGTAAGGATGACCACCGAAGGGCGCGTGAAAGACATCTGTTCACGCCTCCTCGTAGTAGGACCCGTTCATGCACGCCCTGCACAGCGGTCCTTTTCCTGTCACGGGGTCAACGGCGTCCTTGCCGTCGAACACCTTTTCTCCGCATCCGGCGCAGATTACGGTCCTCAGGGGTTTCCCGGGCAGGTCCTCCTGTTTCAGGGCGACCTTGACCCTTTTCCAGACGAGAAGCTCTTCATCCGGGAGGGTCAGGACATATTCCCTCGCGTCAGGTCCTCCGTTTTTTTCCTTTTCGCCCGGAGTGAGGCAGACCCGCCATGCGATATCCTTTTTCAGATTGATGAAGGTCGCGGCCATTCTTCCGTAGTCAACATACTTGAGGTTTCTCCGCCCCAGACGGACACCGGTCGCCATCAGGACGGCATCGGCGATGCAGCGATCGTTTTCAATGAAGACGATAAGGTCCTTCACATCTTCCGGTGAAACCAGCTCAAGCCCCTTCTTGGCGATACGGACCCCCAGCGACTGGCCTGCGCAATAATGGCCGTGGTAGTCGATACAGCGTTGCAGGGTTTCCCTGACATCGGTAATCAGCATGTAACAAAGCCTCCTTATTTATCCTGAAAAAAGCATTTCAACCACAGGGGTCAGTTGAGTAGGAAGCAGGCTACTGCATCC
>CAYMFO010000044.1:0-20589 GCA_964389825.1 uncultured Geobacter sp.
GGAAATTGGGGACACTCCCGAATGGCGCTAGTTTAAGGGGTCAATTCTGGTGACAGTATATTCAATTGACAGATATAAAGCGCCTGATGTCATTTACGCACGGCACGTCTCGTACGAGTAATTGTTCCGGTACTTCCGCGCCACCTCAGCGGTGGTAGATTCAGGAGTGTTGGTCAGAACAGTGTTTAAGCCGCGGCAAAGAATATTGGCCAAGTGGGTTTATATTAATATTAATGTGTTATGTCAAATAGGTATATGTAATAAAGTGGTGCTTTGAAATCCTGGCGGAGTGATGACCGGGTCTGATCAATGAGTAGTTGTACGAAAATGAAAATGATGACATAAGGCACACAAATAGGTATGATATCAACATGAAGCTTATAAACTGGAATTCCGATAAAAACCTGGCGCTCAAGGCTGAGCGAGGGATTTCCTTCGAGGAAGTGCTGGTGGCTGTTTCGCAAGGGGCGCTCCTTGATGTGGTCGAACATCCAAATAAGGAGAAATATCCGAACCAGCGCATATTTATTATTCGGATTCGCGGCTACGTCTTCTTGGTTCCTTTTATTGAAACGGACGAAGAAATCTTTCTGAAGACGGTCATTCCCAGTCGAAGCGCCACCAAGAAGTACATTTCAAAGGAGAAGAGCCATGAGTAGGAAATTAAAAACCGAAGAAAAAGAATACGAGGATGACATCCTGGAATCATATGAGAGGGGAGAGTGGAAGTCAGTGGCTAATCTTGGCGACGAGATTGCCCGCTATGCTTCAGGCGCCGCGGCTACACTCACCAAAGATAAACGAATAAACATACGGCTTTCTTCGCGGGACCTCGAAGATATTCAATTGAGGGCTGCTGAGGAAGGTATGCCCTACCAGACACTGATTGCCAGTATCGTTCACAAGTATGCCAGCGGCCGGCTCGTCGAGAAAGTATCACGCCCAGCCGAGGGCTCAACCGGTCGCGCGAAAAAGACGCGCGCCGGTTAGCTCTCCACCGTTGCGCGGAAAATCAGTCATCTGTGGCAGGAGCGTTTTGCTTCGTTTCCCATGGATGAAAAATATCTGCTTGCCGCCGCCCGTTATGTGGAGATGAATCCCGTAGCAGCTGGATTGGTCGCCAATCCCGGGGAATACCGCTGGAGCAGCGCTGCTCCTCATCTTGTCGGGAAAGATGATCTGTTGGTAACCGTAAAGCCACTGCTGGATATAGTAGTTGACTGGCAGGGGTTTCTGGCGCTGACGGATGAAGAAGAACTTGCTATATTGAAGAAGCACGAACGTAGTGGCCGCCCCTTGGGCGCAGCTTCTTTTGTCGAGAGAATGGAAGCTGAAACGGAGCGTCTGCTCAGACCAGCTAAAAGGGGACCGAAACCCAAGGCTGGATAGGGTACTTGGGCATCGGAGTCTAAAGGCGGCGCGAACGTTTTGAACTCGTTATTCAAGCCCCTCACAATGGCAGTAATTGACGAAGCGCTTCTTTGATTTTTTCCTGATCCCCGATTGCTAATGTTCCGGCCTTTCTGATAATCAGTTGTTGATCCAGGGTGAACAGTTTCATTCTGATGATTGATGCGTTGGGCAGACCCGCGGAATCCAGGTCCTGGATTTCGATATCAAGCGGCCAATCAGAATTCCTGGCGCTCGTGATCATGGCCATTACAGCCTGACCAACCTGCCGATTAAATGCCTGCCCTTCGGACAGGACCAATGCCGGCCTGCGTTTGCTTGCGGTTCTGTCTGTAAACGGGAACGGGACAACAACCACATCGAAAGCATCAAAGGTCACGGTATGCCTCCTCATCGGCTGCCGACTCCCACTCATTCAGCGTCCCTTCCAGTGCTTGTGCAAAGACCACGTCTATCGGATGTGCTTTCCGAACCTGAATATGGTTATTTTCAATATCAAAGGCAATGGCGTCGCCGGCATTCAGGTGCAGAACTTTCCGTACAGGTTCCGGAATTGTGGCCTGGAATTTGGATGTAAGTTTACTGGTTGCGGTTTGCATGACAGCGCCTCCTTTACGGGTAGTCACGTAATACTAGCATTACCTGACCTTGTGTGCAATGAAACTCTCCAGGATCAATTTTGTGTTGCAGTCATAAGATTATTCCGATTAACGCTTGACAAAACCTGAACCATTGTTCAGGTTTCAGCTTAAAAATCCATTGATGGAGGGTTCCATGAACGCCACTGCTTCGTCAGGTCAGCCGGAGACGAAGAAACACAGCGTCTGTCCCTGGTGGTTGGCCTATTTTTTTGACAACCCGCTGCGCCGCCTGATGCATCCGCCCGCCAGGATTCTCGGCCCTTACGTAAAGGAAGGCATGACGGCGCTGGACCTGGGATGCGGTTTCGGTCATTACTCCCTGGGCATGGCGCGGATGACGGGCAAAACCGGGAAGGTGGTGGCGGCGGATGTTCAGCAAAAGATGCTGGACAAGACCATGAGCCGGGCCCGCGGGGCCGGGCTGGCCGATATCATTCAGCCCGTGCTCTGCGATGGCAGGGGTATCGGGCTGCCGCTTACACTGGATTTCGCCTTGGCTTCCAATTCACTGCACGAAGCCCCTGACCCTGCCGGTATGCTCCGCGAATTGTTTGCGATGCTCTCTCCAGGCGCCCTGTTCCTGCTGATGGAGCCCGGAGTTCACCTGAAACAGGAGGAATTCGAGGCGGAGGTCGCCATGGCCCGAACAGCCGGGTTCGAGGAGGTCGACCGCCCCCGAATCTTCCGGCAGCGGTGCTCCCTTCTCCGCAAACCAGGGTCCGGGATAGCCGAATGAGCCGGGAAAACGGCGAATACCAGCCGAAACAGAAGCGCTCCGACGAAAAAACGCCGCATCCTGGATGCGGCGCTGGAGCTCTTCGGGGAGCGGGGTTTTCACGACACCACCGCCAAGTCGGCTCGCTTTGCCCGTAAGAGGAGAGGGCTTTATGATTAAGACATCGGTTTTCGACAGACATGCCGCCGAATATGATGCGTGGTTCGACAGTCATAACGACCTCTATCAGGCGGAACTGGCCGCCCTGCGGAGCATCCTGCCGACTTCTGGACATGGTGTGGAAATCGGCGTGGGTACCGGTCGTTTTGCCTTGCCCCTCGGTATCTCCATTGGCGTTGAACCGGCGCCAGGAATGGCTGAAACGGCTCGCCTGCGTGGAGTGGAGGTGCTGGAGGGTGTCGCCGAGGCCCTGCCGTTTGCTGATAACAGCTTTGATTTTGCGCTCATGGTAACGGTGGTCTGCTTCCTTGATGATGTTGCCGCGGCTTTCCGGGAATCCCGGCGCGTTCTCAAACCAGGCGGGGTTATTGTTGTCGGATTCATCGACCGGGAGAGCGAGATGGGCCGCATTTATGAACAGAAGAAAGAGCAGAGCATCTTCTATCGTGACGCTACCTTTTATTCCGTGAATGACGTGGCGGTGTTGCTGCGGGAAGCAGGCTTTTCGGACTTCACGTACCGTCAGGCCCTGTTCCCCGGGAAACCGGCTGATACAGCCGTGCGCGAAGGTTTCGGCGACGGAGGCTTCGTTGTCGTCAAGGCTCAAAAAAAACAGGAGGGTGTATGAAGGTCGGCATTATTCGCTGTCAGCTAACCGAAGATATGTGTCCGGGTACAACGGATTTCAAGATAGCCAGGGAAGGAACTCTGGCCTTTGAAGAAACCGGTTCGGTGGAAATCATTGGATTCGTGTCCTGTGGCGGGTGCTCCGGCAAGAAGGCCGTCACCCGCGCCAAGATGATGGTTGACCGGGGAGCGGAGGCTATTGTCCTGGCATCCTGTATGAAGAACGGCAATCCCACCGGTCAGCCTTGTCCGCACTTCGCTGCCATCAAAGCCGCGCTGGAGAAGAAACTCGGCCCGGAAACCATGATTATCGACTGGACTCACTGAAATGTGGAGCTCGATTCAACTTCCTTTCCGAACACCCTGAAACGGTACAGAAGGACCGGAGTGACGAAAAAGTCCGCCAGAAGCGCCGCCAGTGTGCCGGCGCCCACCAGGATACCCATGTGCATGAACACCTTGGCCGGGGAGATCAGGTAGGCCGAGAAGGAGAGTATCAGCACCAGGGAGGTGAAGAGCATGGCGGTTCCCACCATGACGAAGACCTTGCGCGTGGTCTCCCGGTAGTCGCCAGTGCGGCGATATGGAAAATCAGGTAAAAAATAGAATAATCAGGTGTTTCGAGGGAAAATGATAGATATCCGCGGCGGTGAAAATGGAGGGGAAAAGAGAACCGGAACCGCCGTTTTTTGCGCGGTTCCGGTCAGAGGTTGGCCGTGAAACGGCGCTCAATTGATAGACGCCTTTGGTGGAGTCGTTTTTCAGCGCCGCCTTTTGTGGCGCCATGTCACCGGCGAAGAGATCAAGGTCCGACGTGGTCAGTTCGGCCTTGCAGAGAGCGTCCGCGGGTTTGATCAGGGCGCTTTTTCGCAGTTCGGGATCGAGAAGCTCGAATCGTTCCAGGGCAAAGCGTCCGTTGGGAGAGTTGAGGAAGAGGGCAGAACCCTGTGTTCTCCCGTGTCCGGAAACGTCCGGCCCCAGAAGTTCAGGCAATCCCACGCGGATTTCATGCCGATACCCATAATCGATTTCCTCGGCCGTTGCCGCGATGCGGCAAAAAACGGCTCAGCTCCGGTTTTCCGTCTGCACCGCGACCTTGGTGAAATTCATCTGCTTCAGCACATCAACCACATCGATGAACTTCTGGAGAGGGATGGCGCGGTCCGCGCGCACCATGAACGGCATATCCCTGCTGAGGGCGCCCAGGGATATTCTGAGGGTTTCCGGGGTTGTTGATTTGCCGTTGAAGAAGATATCACCATCGGCGCCCAGTTCGATTATCTGCACCTTGCCCGTCTCGGCCGCGCTTTTCGAAGCCTGGGGGAGGTTGACGGGAATCCTGCCGGTGGCGATGAAGCTGGACGTGGTCAGCACGATGGTCAGAAGCACCAGCATGATGTCCACGAAAGGTATCACGTTCATGGTTTCAAAGGGTTTTTCGTCCATTGGCTATCTCCCATTCCAGCATCAGTGTCTTGACCTTGCGCAAGAGCGTATTGTAGATAATGACCGCCACCAGCGCCACCACCAGGCCGACCGCCGTTGCCTTCAGGGCCAGGGCCAGACCGGTCATGATTTTGCCGGTATCCATCGCCGCGTCCTTGCCCATGTGGTAGAAGGTCAGCATGATGCCCAGAACTGTTCCAAGCAGCCCAAGGTAGGGCGCGTTGCTGCCGACCGACGCGATTACGAACAGCTTCCGCGTAAGCGCCAGTTCCAGTGACTTGATGTCTTCGAAGGCGCTTATGCTGACCTTGCGGTAAAAGGCCGCCCTTTCCATGGCAAGGGCGAGCGTCACCACGCTCGCCGCCGCCAGGATGCCGATGATTCCGTAATCAATCGCGCCCGAAAGCCAATTCATCTCCATTGTCCCATCTCCTTGTTTTTGGTTTATCCAATGACGTATTCCACAGGGATCACGATGCGGGCGCGTACCGGAGGACGGGGGAATGGCGCGCTGCGGCGTACCGATTCCGACGCCTCTTCGTCCAGAAGGCCGACCTGCGAGCTTTTGACAACCTTCACATCGCTGACGCCGCCGTTTTCCTCGATGACGAAAGAGACGTGGGCCACGCCGCTCCAGCCCATGCGCTTCGCCTGGCGCGGATAGCGCACGTTGGAAGCGATTTTGTCACGGATGTAGCTGAACTGCTCCTTCAGGTATCTGGTCCGCATGGTTTCGCCGCCTCGCACGCTCCTTCCACCATTGTTTCCGGCGGATGGAGCGCTTGACGGTATTCCGGTTCCTTTTATCCCTCCGGCGTCTGAGCGGGGCGCCGTTTCGGAAGGACGCGTGTCGGCCTGATCCCGTTGCGGGATCTGGCTCATTGCAACCTCGGAATGTTTCTGAATGGGCTGTGTGTCTTCCTTGATCAGGGGGGCCAGAGAAGTTGACGGCCGCGCTTGTTCGGCGGACGAGGCAATGCTTTTTCGTGCGGGCGCCGACGTTTCTTTTCGAAAAGGCGCCGCTGTCGGCGGTTTGCTGTCCGTGCGCGCCTGATTGATGGTGAAATCAATGTCCACCGGCGGCTGTATCCGGGGAGCGCGCGCGAAACCGGTGACGGAAATGATGAACGCGACATGAATAGCGAGTGATATGCCGAAAAAGCGGGCGTGTCGCCCACCGTTGGAGAGATACAGCGTCGCCCCGCCCGGCTCGGGGCATATTCCCAGAGGAACAAACCCCGGCTCGGGTATGACTTGCTGGTCGGTGTTGGCAGTGCGACGCCAATTATGATCACGGGATATCGAGGCGCTGATATCTTTTGCTGTCGACATGGGATACTCCTTTTCCGCATCCATGGCGCGGCCATGGGATGAAGCGGTGCGCTTGTCAGGGATTACCGTCCGGCATGAGCGGGATTTCTTTAAAAGCGTCCGTTCAGTGGTGAAGAACGGACCTCCTCGGCATGCGGGTCGCTTGCCGAGGATATATGAAATTGACAATGATTATCAATGTTGGTGAATGAATATAATCCTGAATGGATAAATAAACTAACGTTTAAAGCCGGAATAATAACGTTGCAAGCCAAAACGGGGGAATGCGGGAAATCCGCGCGTTGTGTTCTGTAGGAACCGGGAGAGGATGACCGGCGGGGTAGGGGCGACCCGCTGGGTCGCCCGGATTTAAAATACCCAACACGTTCGGCTGATAGGTATCCGCCAAGTCGTCTATCCGGGTCCGAACTGGAAATACGGAAAACGGGTGAACCAAAGGCGGGCGACCCAGCGGGTCGCCCCTACATCCCGAAGGGATGGTTTTGGTCTCCGCTGGGTTACTCCCGACTCGGGGTGGGATAGACAAGGTTGAGTTGATAGGAAAGCGGGTCCTTTTGTCCGGGAAAGCCGTGACAATACTGGCGGGTGAAATCGTATCGTTATGAGAATCCTTGTATGCGCGGCGACCCTGGCCGGAGAAATTCACGTAAGTCCTCAATGCCGGACTATTAATTGTTGTCTTTGCCGCGAGTGCCTTTCCATCCGGAAACGTTGCCGGCGTTCCGCTTCAGTCTTTGACGTCATGGCGCGACCTGCCCAGCCGTGATTCGTCGCGACGCCTTCATGGGCGGTGACGCAGGGTAATCGTTTCCGGATGGATCGGGTTTTCCGTTTCCGTCATTTGAAATTAGCGTCCGCCTTGATTTCCTTCATTACCGATTCCAGCTTCGCCATCAGGACCGGGTCCTCCGCGGACTTGGGGGTCAAACTGTTCAGATTGATACCTTTCAGTACCATCTTTGCCTTGATAACGTTTCCCATCAAGGGGTTTTCCTTCAGTTTTCCGTTGATAACCGTGTTGATCATCTCTTTGATATTTCCTGACATTTGGATATCCTCCCTTTGTTTTCTTGAGAAACATACGGCGACCCCCGTGTGCCTCCCTGCTTAAGGCATGGCCGGGCGAATGGCTTCTTCCTTTACTTTCGCCTTTGCCTCCGCGAAAGCTGATCGCCTTTCGTGGAGGATTTCTTGTACCCTTTTGAGTAATTCTTCCGGGAAATGGGGCTTTGCGAGAAAGTCCTGATGCTGCTCGATGATCCCCTTTCCGTTGATGATGTCAGCCGTATAACCGCTGGTAAAAAGGACTTTCATGTCAGGGCGGACCTTTTTTATTCAGTCGAATACCTCTTTTCCGTTTTTTTTCGGCATGACCACATCGAGTATGACCAGGTCGAGGCGTTCATTTTCTTTCATGAATTTTGCGATGGCGTCCTCTCCATCCGTTGCCTCCACAACCCCGTAACCGGTTTTTTGCAGCAACGCGGCGCTGGTTTCCCGCACCTGGGCGTCATCCTCCGCGATGAGGATTGTTTTCTTGCCGGCTTTAGACGGCGGATCCACCTTTTTTTCCTTCCTGATGTTGTCGGCCTTCAAGACAGGCAGATATATCGTGAATTCCGTCCCTTTTCCGATTTCGCTTTGGCAGGTGATATGACCGTTCAGCTCCTTGATAATGCCGTAGACGATCGCCAGGCCGAGTCCGGTTCCCTTTCCCACTTCCTTTGTGGTAAAGAACGGATCAAACATCCTTTCCCTTATATGGGCATCCATGCCGGTCCCGCTATCAGTAACCGAAATGCATAATTTGCCGCCTTCTTTCATATCCGCCTCGATATGCCGGTTTGTTCGACAATCTGAAATCCGTTACATGAACAATTTATAAGTTGTTTCGGTTTTGGCAAGCATTCGCTGAATAGTCGATTACCTGACAAGAGACGGCAAAAAAGACTACTTTGACAAGCTGTTGCTCATGATTGACAAAACGTGGAAGTGGTATATGTTTTGTCTGATGTGTAACTATTGTGTAATTTTCCCGGCGGACTTCCACCGGATCAGCCGGAAATGGGGCGGCGCTACGAAATGAAAATGTGAGAAAAGCGTCGTGAAGCGGGGGATATAAAAATGTCAGTGAGGCTACTCCTGGTGGAAGATCACACCATTATCAGGCAGGGTATCCGTGTCGCTATCGAGAAAATATCGGATATAGTGGTCGTGGCGGAGGCGGACAATGGGCGTACGGCGTTGAAGATGGTACAGGAATTCACTCCGGACGTGGTGTTGATGGACGTGCTCATGCCCGACATGAACGGCATAGACGCCACACGCTCGATTGTCGCGGAGTTTCCCGAAAGCAGGGTGCTCATCTTCAGTGGACAATGCGACACCCGGATGATTCTTGGGGCGCTCAAGGCGGGGGCAAAGGGGTTCATGATGAAATCCTGCGGCACCATAGAAGAGCTCGTGAACGCCATAGAAACGGTGGCCTCCGGGAAAACCTTTTTCTGCCGGCAGGTTACGGAATGCATTGTATCGGATTACATGAATCTGCGTGATTCTGAAATCCAGAGCATCTTTTCGCTTATTTCACCAAGAGAAAGGGAAATACTGCAGTTGCTGGCCGAGGGGAAGAACACCAAGGAAATAGCCTATGTCCTCGATGTGAGCCCCAAAACCGTGGATACGCACCGCAAGCACATCATGAGCAAGCTGAAAGTATGCAGTGTCGCGGAACTGACGAAGTTTGCCATCCGGGAGGGACTGACCTCTCTTTAGCTCCTCCTTTTTCCACGTGGGGGAAGCTTTCCATGACGGGGGGGCCTCCCGGCCGTCTCCGGGCGGAATCCCCGCCGGTCCGCGTAATCATCCATCAAGTTCATTTCTCTTCTGTAACCCCACATTTGCATTTCCAATCCTGAAAAATCGCCGGGTTTCCGCCGGGAAGCATAGCCTCTTGAGAAAGAGGTCTTTTTCCGCTATCGTAGAGCGATGTTTTTTGCGGCCCTTCGACTCCGCTCAGGGCGCGCTCTTTGGCGGACTCTGGGGAAATGACAACTGAAAATGGATAACAAAAAGGAGCAAAGAAGTGAATTCACTACTGGTATTTCCGTCGCGCAAAGCCAATGCCGCTGCTTTCGCGGTCATTTTGATGTGCGTGGTTCTCTTGTTTCCATCCCTTGCCGCGGCGAGGATCGCGACCCAGCCCGAGCTGCCGCCGGGCTATTCATCCATAAAGGTCTTTGACCGGGAAGGCAGGTTCGTTGGGAGGATCCAGTCGAAAAAAAGATACTGGGTATCCATCGATCGTATCCCTTCCTTCCTGCGGAAGGCCGTGGTCGCCATAGAAGACTCCCGTTTCTATGAACATGGAGGGGTTGATATCAGAGGGATTGCCCGCGCCCTGGTAAAGGATGTGATGAAAGGGAAAATGGTCGAGGGCGGGTCCACCATCACCCAGCAACTCATCAAAAACAAACTTCTGTCCGGCGAGAAAACCATTGACAGGAAGCTCAAGGAAGCGCAACTGGCCATGGAGTACGAGCGCAGGTACTCCAAGAATCAGATCCTGGAGATGTATCTGAACGAGATCTATTACGGCCACGGCGCGTGGGGGATCGCCCAGGCGGCCCGCGTCTACTTCGATAAGACACCCGAGCGGCTGAACGAGGCCGAGTGCGCCCTTCTGGCCGGGATTCCCAAAAACCCGTCCCGATACAACCCATTGGGGGAAGCGTCCGCCGCTGGAGGACGGAGAAACGTGGTCCTGGCGCGCATGGCGGAGCTGGGGATTATCAGCAGGAAAAAGATGCTGAACCTGTCGGCCCGCCCCGTTACCTACGTGAAGCCGGGCGAGGCCCCGCAGTACGTGGAGCATATCCGCAACAAGCTGGTGGAACGTTATGGGGCAGACATCATCGAGCAGGGGGCGCTGGAGGTGACCACCGCCATGGACCTTCCCATGCAGAAGCTGGCGGAAAAGACCCTGCGTGAAGGAGTGAAGAGGATTTCTCCGAATCTCCAGGGCGCCCTGGTGTCTCTTGACGCCGCGTCCGGTGATGTCCTTGCCGCGGTGGGCGGTGTGGATCTCCGGAGGAATTCGTATAACCGGGCCTTTTATGCCAGACGCCAGCCCGGTTCAGCCATCAAACCCTTCATCTACGCCGCTGCCCTGGAAAAGGGGATTACCGCGGCCAGCCGGTGGAACGATGCGCCGGTTGCCTATGATCGTGGTAACGGGACAACCTGGAGACCCCGCAATTACGGCAACGAAACCCATGGCGAGGTTTCCCTCCGCCAGGCGCTTGCCTATTCCAACAACGTCATAGCCGTAAAACTGCTGGACACCATCGGTGTGCCCTGTTTCACTGAATTCGCCGGCAGATTCGGGCTTTCGCCCCATGCCGAAAAGGGCCTTTCCCTGGCCCTGGGAACGGATGAGGTCTCTCTGTCCGAACTGGTAGCCGCATACGCCCCGCTGGCTAATGGCGGGACGCGGCCGGTTCCCAGGACGATTATCCGTATCTTCGACCGTAACCGCAACGCCTGGACCGAGAACGCCCCGGAGCTTACCCCGGCCCTCTCTCCGGCGGCCGCCTTTGTCACAACCCAGATGCTGCGCGACGTTATGCTCTACGGCACCGCCAAGAGCCTGAAGACATTTGCCCAGCAACGACCTTCCGCTGGAAAGACGGGCACCACCGACGATTATCGCGACTCCTGGTTTGTCGGCTATACCCCCCAGGTGGTGACCGGCGTCTGGGTAGGTCACGACAAACCCAGGCCGGGCGGGAGAGGCTTTACCGGAGGCGCCGTCAGCGCGCCCATCTGGGGACGGTTCATGCGTTCCGCCATGGCGTCGAAACCGGCTGTTGATTTCGTGAAGCCGGATACGGTGGTCTCCATGCCCGTGGATGAGGCCGGAAGGCCGGCGGAGCCAGGAGCTTCCGCGCGGGGGGTGGAATTCTTCATTGTCGCTCCCGAACCGGCTGAACCCCCTGGAGAACCTGGCGCGGACACCCCGGCCGATGGCGGCGAATCTCCGGACAACGGGGAAAGGCCGGGTGAGAACGAGGAAATATCCCCGGGAAACGGGACGGAATCCCGGCCGCTGGATATCTGATGGCGCGTTCCATGCGGCGTGGGGTTGTCAACTCCTCCCCGGCGGGTACAATGTCCGGAAATGGGTAAAGAGCCGGGGTAATTTCCGCGCATTATGAAAATGCGGATAAACCTGAAAACGGCATTTCAACCACAGAGGTCACAGAGAACACAGAGGTATAAAAGCGCAAAAAATGAACTACCAGACGCACCATAGAGGCGTCGATCGTAATATCTTTGTTTTGGAGTAACTACTTGATAGTTATACGAAAACCCTCTGTGCCCTCTGTGCTCTCCGTGGTAATTGCTTTTTTTGGATAAGAGCCTCGCGTCTAAGAGGCTTTTCCCCTCACCCCTGCCCCTCTCCCGGAGGGCGAGGGAAAACACGAACCCTCTCCCTGTGGGAGAGGGTGGCCGAAGGCCGGGTGAGGGGTGGTGGCGGAACAGCAAGTTATAGTCTGATTTGAAGCTATTCCGAATAGTTACGACCCGGGGCAAGACATTTACAAAAGATCGGCTGGAAGGAAAACGGATGAAGATACTGGTGGTGGATGACGAGGAGTGTATCAGGTTTACCTTTGAAAGTTTTCTGGTGGAGGCGGGATATGGCGTGACCTGCGCCGGAAGCTTCACGGAAGCCATCGAACTGATTTGGCGCCACGGTTTTGACATCATTTATTCTGATATCATGCTGGGGGGAAAGACGGGGATTGATGTGCTTCGCGCCGTCCGGGATTCGGGCAGTGATGTGCCGGTCATCATGATAACCGGGAACCCGACAGTAGATTCCGCCGCGGAGGCGGTGCGTCTGGGCGCCTTCGATTACCTGCGCAAGCCCGTGGATCAGGGTTTGCTGCTGCGTTCCGTGAGCACGGCGGCCCGGTTCCGCTCTCTCCATCGGGAAAAGAAAAAATACCAGTCGAATCTTGAAGCCATCTTCCGCAGCGTCAGGGATTCCATTATTACGGTGGACCGCGACATGGTGATTCTGGAGTTGAACGACGCAGCCGGGGAAATCTGCGGCCTGGGCAGAGACCTGTGCGGTAGAAAGATCGACGCGATACGGACCATCTGCGGCGGAAGGTGCATCGCGGTCCTGAAGGAGGTCATCACGAAAAAAATGCCGGTAGAGCTGTATCGCTTTGCCTGCGGCCGCGACGGCCGGGATTCCCGTATAGTGACCCTGAATGCCTCGCCTCTCATGGATGGGGAGGGGAACCTTTGCGGCGCGGTTATGGTTGTCCGGGACGAGAGCCGCCTCGACAGGCTGGAGAGGGACCTGCGGGAGAGACGCCAGTTCCATAACATCATCGGGGGCAGCGACCGGATGCAGCAACTGTACGCCTTGATCGAAAACCTGGCGGATGTGCAGTCCACCGTCCTTATTGCCAGCGAGAGCGGCACCGGCAAGGAACTGGTGGCTGATGCCCTGCACTACAAGGGGAACAGGAGCGCCAGGCCTCTTGTAAAGGTCAACTGTTCCGCCCTGCCCGATAATCTCCTGGAAAGCGAGCTGTTCGGCCATGTCAGGGGCGCTTTTACCGGCGCCCTGAAGGACAAGGCGGGGCGTTTTGAAATGGCTGACGGCGGCACGATATTTCTCGACGAGATAGGCGAGATCTCGCCCGCGATGCAGGTGAAGCTGCTGCGCGTCCTCCAGGAAAGGGAGTTCGAGAGGGTGGGAGATTCCCGCTCCCTCAAGGTCGATGTCCGTGTGATTGCGGCGACCAACCGTGACCTGGCGGAAAGGGTCCGCCAGGGCGCCTTCAGGGAGGACCTGTATTATCGCCTGAACGTGGTGAAGCTTTCCATCCCGCCCCTGAGGGAGAGGCTGGACGACCTGGCGCCGCTGGCTGATTTCTTTCTGAAGAAATTCAGCGCCAAGTTCAATAAAAGGATATCCTCGGTGTCTCCCGATGTGCTGGATGCCTTCCGGAGGCATCCATGGCCGGGAAACGTCAGGGAACTGGAACACGCCCTGGAATATGCCTGCATCATGTGCCGGGACCATTGCATAACCTCGGAACATCTGCCCCCTGACCTTACTCCCAGCCAGGCATGCCTCGCTCCTACCGTGAACGGGGAGGCCTTCAGCCGCGAGGCAATTAACGCCGCTCTGGAAAAGACGGGCGGAAACAAGTCCAAGGCGGCAAGGCTTCTGGGGATAAGCCGTCGCACGATTTACAGGAAGATCGACGGCGAGTAATCCCCTTTTTCATCTTGACCCGTTGTGACATGTCACACCCCCGTGACGGGCGGAAACGCCGTTGTTACACCATCCAGCCTTCCTTTCTCTTCTTGATTCACCATCCGGGCGCCTTCCGGACCCCTGCCCATGACAAGCCCCTTGCCTGGACCCGTTGTGACTATTATGGCAAAATCCCTTCTCTTACAGTCCATTCAGCCGCCGAATCCGGGTTCACTGCTCGCATGGCATATTACTTGAAAGTTTAACCCCCAATCAAGGACGGGAGGGTGCCATGGAAAATGATAAGAATCCAGCCGGAGAGGGAGTGGAACTGGTTCTTGATGAGGACTGTTCCATCGAAAACGCACGGAATCTGCGCGATGTCCTGTTGGAGGCGAACGGGGCCGCCACTGATGTTTCGGTAAATATGGGCGCCGTGAACAGGATAGACTTGTCCTGTCTCCAAATCCTCTGCTCGGCCCATCATGCGGCGGTGAAGCGCGGGAAGGAACTGAGGTTGACGAACGTGGGCCGGGAATGCCTTGAGGTCATGAGACTTCTGGGTTTTACCAGGCATGTCGGCTGCCGTGACGACATCGGTGGAACCTGTCTCTGGAAGGAAAGGTAAGAGGAGTCAAAGATTACGCTCCATATTGATTGCGTGTGGTGCTGGCTATGGCGATCAAGATAGAAAAAAAGAGAGAACGCATCGAGCCGGAATACGACCCGACCGAGGATATTCCGGTCCTGGCGGCCGTTGCGGATCGCGGGGCGGATGATTGTTCTTCCATTGCCGAACTGGCTTCCGGAGTCGCCCACGAGATCAACAATCCGCTCAACGGCATCATCAACTATGCGCAGATCCTCCTGAACCGTCTTGCTGACAGGAAGAGCGAGGCGGAAATCGCGGCCAGGATCATCTTCGAGGGGGAAAGGATTTCCGGAATCGTCAGGAGCCTGATGACCTTCACCGCTCAGGATGATGACGTTAAAAGCCTTTGCACACTGGAAGAGCTGTTGTCGGTCTGCCTGGACCTCTCCCATGCGCAGTTGAAGGAAGATGGAATAAGGCTCATGCTGGATATTAAAGGCGGCCTCCCGCCAATGCTGGTGGACGCTTCCCGCCTGCGCCTGATCTTCCTGAATATCATCAGCAATGCGCGGCATGCCCTCAACGAAAGATATCCATTGTCCGACTACAACAAGACGCTGAGCATCAGCGGCCGGAAAAATGAAGACGATCGCGGAATCTTTGTGCGTGTGGAATTCCTTGACCAAGGGGGCGGCGCTTCCAACCTTTTCCCTTCGACGGCGCGGGGGGCGTCAAATCCCGACACAACCGGCGGTAATGGCGCGGGACATTTATCCGCTCCGGGTTCGAGTGTTATCCTTCAGCATGGTGGAACCATCCGGATAGACCGCATGCCTGGTGAATATACCAGGATAGTCATAGAACTGCCCGCGGCCCGATTGAGCCGGGAGAAGTTCTTCGTGACAGGCGAGTTACAAGCTCCGTGACATGTCACGAAAGTGTGACATACCACTTGCGCCGCAAGTCACAGCTGATGATAAATCAAAGAGTCCCCATCTGATCTTCACATCAATAGTGGATGTAAAAAACCCCTTCCAATCATAATTACCATCCTTCTCTCTTCAGGTATTCATAAATCCCTTCATCAATCAATTCAGTAAGTTCAATATTTCAAGGCGATATTTTCAGTGCTTTTAGCTTATTCATATTGAAATATTTATAATATGGCATGCAAATTGATATGTTGTCCGGCAGTGGATCAGGTTTGGCGGTATTGCTGATTGCTATCTCCTGGATATTAAAGGGAAGCGGGTGCTCAGATGATTGATCAGCATAAAGAGGCGTTCAGGGAAGAGGCGCTGGAACTGTTGGGGGAGCTGGAGGCGTCTCTTCTGGAGCTCGAGGAACGCCCCGATGACACCGAGCTGGTCGGCAGGGTTTTCAGGGCCATGCACACTATCAAGGGTTCCGGCGCCATGTTCGGCTTTACGGCCATCTCTTCCTTTACCCATGAGGTGGAAACCGTGTTCGATCGGGTCCGCAACGGCGCCGTACATGTGAGCCGGAACCTGATAGACCTCACCCTGATGGCCAGGGATCAGATCCTCGCGCTTCTCGAATCAGGCCGCGCGGCAACGGGCGGTGATGAGAACCAGGGGGTCAGGAATGAGCTTGTGGCCGCCTTCAGGTCGCTGGTGGATTCTCCGGAAGAGGCCGGCGGCGCCGGCGGGGCGGACGGCGCGGAGATTTCCCGCAAGGAGAGCGACGGCAGGCAGGCTACCTACAGGATCATGTTCAAGCCCGGCCTCGATATCTTTCTCACCGGCGCGAATCCCCGGAATCTGCTGGAGGACCTCCTGGAGCTCGGTTCGGGCCGGGTGGTCGCCCATCTGGAGGAAATACCGGACCTGGAGGAAATGGACCCCGAGAAATGCTATGTCTCCTGGGACATACTCCTGACCACGGAAAAAACGCGGGACGCAATCAGGGATATCTTCGTCTTCGTCGAGGATGACTGCGAGTTGTCCATTGAGGTCATTGATGAAGGGGCGGGGCCTGAAGATGACCCGACCTACAAGAAGCTTGGGGAGATCCTGGTCGAGCGCGGGGATATCTCCATGGATGATATGAAGGCCATCCTGGCGAGCCAGAAACGCTTCGGGGAGATCCTGCTGGAAAAAGGGCTGGTGACCCCCTCCAGGATACAGTCGGCGCTGGCGGAACAGCAGCACGTCAGGGAAGTCATCCAGAAGAGGCAGACCACGGAAACCGCAAGCAGCGTCCGGGTCCCCTCGGATAAGCTGGACAAGCTGGTGAATCTGGTGGGCGAGCTGGTGACCGTGCAGGCCAATCTGAGCCGGATATCCGCGCTGCACCCCGACCAGCGGCTTGAAGTCGTTGCCGAAGAGGTGGAGCGGCTTACCGCCGAGCTCCGTGACACGGCCCTGAACATCCGCATGCTTCCCATCGGATCGACCTTCAGCAAGTTCCGGCGGCTGGTGCGCGACCTGTCGACCGAGCTGGGCAAAGAGGTGGAACTGGTTACGGAAGGCGAGGAAACCGAGCTGGACAAGACGGTTCTGGAGCGCCTCAACGATCCCCTGGTCCATCTCATCCGCAACAGCATCGACCACGGCATTGAAACCCCCGATGTCAGGCGGGAGAAGGGGAAGCCCGTTCACGGGACGATCCTGCTCAAGGCCGCCCATTCCGGCGACAGTGTCGTGGTAACCATCCGGGACGACGGCGCGGGACTGAACAGCGAGGCTATCAGGAACAAGGCCGTGGAAAGGGGTCTGCTGCAGCATGACGCCTTTGTGTCCGACAAGGAGCTGTTCGCCCTTATCTTCGCCCCCGGTTTTTCCACGGCCAGCCGGGTGACCGGCGTCTCCGGCAGGGGGGTGGGGATGGATGTGGTCAAGCGCGCCATCGACTCCCTGCGCGGCGCCATCGACATTGCCAGCCAGAGCGGCGGCGGCACGACCATAACCATAAAGCTGCCCCTCACCCTGGCGATCATCGAAAGCCTCCTGGTGAAGATAGGCGGCGAGAGTTTTGTTCTGCCCCTGTCCATGGTGGAGGAATGCATAGAACTGGGCGGGAATGAGCCCGGCAAGGGCGATGGCCGCAATCTGATCCAGGTGCGCGGCGCGCTCGTGCCCTATATCCCTCTGCGCCGGCATTTCGATATGGGGGGAGAGCCGCCCGAGCCCGAGCATGTGGTGATAACCAACCTGGAGGGGAACCGCGTCGGATTCGTCGTTGACTCCGTAGTGGGTGAGCACCAGACGGTAATCAAGACCCTCGGCAGGTTTTACAGGAGCGTCAAGGGTATCTCCGGGGCCACGGTCCTGGGAGACGGCGGTGTCGCGCTCATCCTGGATATCCCGGAACTGGCGCGGGGCGCCGCCTTCGCGTCGTAAAGCGCCCGCTAATATCAGTGAGGTGAAACGGATGGCTTTTACCTTTTTCATGCGAGATCAGCAACCCCTCGAACAGGCCGCGGACCACATGATTCCTTTCGCCAGCGGACGGAGCAGGATCAAGATCTGGGACGCAGGCTGCGCCCAGGGCCAGGAAACCTATACCATTGCCATGATCCTTGCCGGGAAAATGAATCAATTCGGCTTCAAGAACCTGCGCATCGACGCCACGGATTATGACCGGGCCAACAACTTCGGCGACAGCGTAACCGACGCCGTCTATGCGGCGGAAGAGCTTCAGAGAACTCCAAGGGAGTTTCTGGACAGCTATTTCGAGCCGGCCCTGAAGACGGGCCATCTGCGCGTGAAGGAACATCTGCGAAGCCGGGTCTTCTTCCAGTATCACGACCTCCTTTCATTCAAGCCCGTCGGTTTCGATTACTGCCTCATAGTCTGCAAGAATGTGCTGCTGCATTTCCAGAGCCACGAGAGGGTAGAGGTCTTCAGGATGTTCCATGGAGCGCTGGCGCCGGGAGGGTATCTGCTCAACGAAAACACCCAGAAGCTCCCTCCCGAAGTGGCGCCGCTCTTTACCCAGGTGGTCGCGGACGCGCGGCTCTACAAGAAAGTCGGGTGAGCCATGAGAGTCATTCCCCTCAAAAAGCCGGAGACCACGTACAGCTGCAATTCATACCTGATCCTGGGTGACTGGAACCGGGTGGGAGATTTGAATACCCTTATTGACCCGGGTACGGACGGTTTCGTCATCAATGAGATAGAACGCCTTTCCACGGGGGTCGGCAAGATACCGGTGGAACAGATTATTCTCACCCATGGCCATTTTGATCACGCGGGTGGAGTCGCGGCCCTGAAAAGGCGCTATGGCGCAAGGGTCCTGGCCTTCTCCCGGGCGCCCGGGGTGGACGAGCTGCTCCGGGACGGCCAGATACTGAAGGCCGGTGACGGTTTCCTGAGGGTTTTTCATATCCCCTGCCACTCCTCGGATTCGGTCTGCCTGTATGCGCCTTCAGCCAGGGCCATGTTCTCCGGCGACAACCGGATCCTTGTCGCCAGGACGGGAGGGGTCTTTATCAGGGAATACAGCGAAGGTACGGGAGGGATTGGCGCCCTCAATATAGAGATGGTTTATCCGGGGCACGACACCCCCTTTTACAGCAGGGTTCAGGAAATGGCGAGAGTCAGCGGACTCAAGAGCAGGATTGCGGAAGTCCGGATAAAGGAACCGGTTTTCGCAACCACATCCGAAGGAGGCATGCAATGCTGAAAAACATGAAGATCGGTCGGAGACTGGGAATAGGGTTCGGCGTCATGGTGTTGATGCTGATTGTCGTCGGCGGCTTCGCCATCATCCAGGTGAGGTCCATCAACTCGGGGTTGGATACCATAGTCAATGACCGTTTTCCGAAGACCGTCATGGCCAACAAGATGATAGACGACATCAATGTCATTGCCCGCGCCTTGCGGAACATCATCATCGACACCGGCGCGGCGTCCCGCGAAGCGGAATTGAGACGGATCGCCGATTCCAGGAAAAGTATCGGGGAGCTGCTGGAAAAACTCCGCGGCGCCATTACCAGTACGGAAGGAAAGGCCATGATCGCCAAGATAGAAGCGGCGCGTCCCGTCTACATCAAACAGACCACGGATTACCTGGATCTGGTTAAAGCGGGCAATATTGACCGGGCGAGGCAATTGCTGCTCACGGACATCCGGAACAGCCAGGGCGCCTATCTTGAGGCGGTCGGCGAACTGATAGCGTTCCAGAGCGGGCTTGCCAGTTCAGGGGGCAAGGAGGCGGCCGCCGCTGCCGCGAAGGCGCTCATCATCATCAGCGTCATCCTGGTCATGGCGCTGGTCCTTGGGGTCGTGCTCGGACTGCTGATTACCCGTTCCATTGTCAATCCCGTGAATGCCTGCGTCGAGGCGGCAAACAGGATCGCGCAAGGCAATACGGATGTCCTGCTGGACGGGACGAGCAAAGATGAAACCGGCGTGTTGCAGGCGGCCATGCGCTCCATGGTTGACGCAATCAATGCCCTTATAAACGACGCGGCCATGCTGTCGGAGGCGGCGGTGGCCGGACGTCTCGCCACCCGCGCCGACGCGAGCCGGCACCAGGGGGATTTCCGGAAGATAGTGGCCGGTGTGAACGAGACCCTGGACGCGGTTATAGGGCCGCTGAACGTCGCGGCCGAATACGTGGACCGCATCTCCAAGGGAGACCTGCCCCCCAAGATCACGGACAGCTACAACGGCGACTTCAACGAGATCAAGCTGAACCTGAACAACGCCATCGACAACATCGTCGCGCTGGTGGAAGACGCCAATATGCTGTCCCGCGCCGCGGTTGAGGGTAAACTGGCCACCCGCGCCGACGCGAGCCGGCACCAGGGGGATTTCCGCAGGATAGTGGCCGGTGTGAACGAGACCCTGGATGCGGTGATAGGGCCTCTGAACGTCGCGGCGGAATACGTGGACCGCATCTCCAAGGGGGACCTGCCCCCCAAGATCACGGACAGCTATAACGGCGATTTCAACGAGATCAAGCTGAACCTGAACAACGCCATCGACAACATCGTCGCGCTGGTGGAAGACGCCAATATGCTGTCCCGCGCCGCGGTTGAGGGTAAACTGGCCACCCGCGCCGACGCGAGCCGGCACCAGGGGGATTTCCGCAGGATAGTGGCCGGTGTGAACGAGACCCTGGACGCGGTGATAGGACCGCTGAACGTCGCGGCCGAGTATGTGGACAGGATTTCTAAAGGGGATGTTCCGCCGAAGATTGCCGACAATTACAACGGCGACTTCAATGAGATCAAGACCAACCTCAATGTCCTGGTGGACGCCATGAATACCGTTACCAGTCTTGCCAAGGAGATTTCCGGCGGAAACCTCCTCGTGGAGGTTCGCGAACGTTCAACCGGGGATGAACTGATGCAGGCGCTGGCCCTCATGGTGCAAAGGCTGACGGCCGTGGT
>CAYMFO010000045.1:0-20218 GCA_964389825.1 uncultured Geobacter sp.
TAGGCAAACCCCGCCAGCATGCTCCCGAGCATCACGGAAGTCCTTATGTCAACGTCGTCCCCTTTTTCAACCGCCCGCGTAATGTTTCCTGCAAGAAGTTCAACAGCCTTCAAAGCGTTGATGTCGGTAGCCACGGATGCGGCAACCGACAGATACGCCTCAACGGCATGGGAAAAAGCGCCCATTCCGGTCTCCGCCGTGAGCAACGGAGGCATGGACAGGGTAAGCAGGGGATCAATGAGGGCAAATCGGGCACCCACGTTCTGACCGCCGATTACCATTTTTTTTCGACGCGTGGAGTCTGCCACTACCGTAAATGAGGTCACCTCGCTGGCCGTGCCGGCGGTGGTGGGGATTGCTATTACGGGAGGGCCCGGAATCTTGACCAGATTTATGCCTTCGTACTGGTTGATGGGCGACTCGTTTGCCATCAGTATGGAGACCGCCTTGCCCGCGTCTATGGCGCTCCCCCCCCCAACGGCCACAATGGCTTCAATCCCGGCTTCACGGGCCAGACCAGCGCACTCCTCTATGGCGACATCAAAGGGGTTAGAGGTAATTTTGTCATATTCCGTCACCTCCAGGCTCGCGGCTTTAAGAGACGATGCGATTGCATCGGCTATCCCCGCGCTCTTAACCCCGCTGTCATAGATAGCCAGCACCTTTTTCACGTCCAGTCCCAACACCAGATGCCCCACGGTCTTAGAGCTTCCAGGGGCGAAAGCCACTGAACTGGGGAGAGAAAATTGAAATTGCATGAAGAGATTCCTCCTGTCCCAAAATTATCTTGACGTATCAAATTGAATACGAATAAAAAAACCGGCCCGATCCGGGGAATGATACCCCCAACGACAAGCAGTTTCAATAATTTTCAGGACCCTGAAAACGCTTCGGCGGGCAAGGCCCAGGCGCCCTTGTGACCGAATCACGCGATCATGCCCGAGATTATGAACTTTTTACGAAGCCGGCCCCTTCATTTTATTGTTGACATTCCCATGATCCATATTTAGAATTAGCGGCTGTTCGCCGGTGTAAGGCATGAAAGAGGCGAAAAACACCGGAAACCCCTTCTCGCTCGCGGATGGGTAACGGAATACGATCTTTTAATTACAGTAAAAATCCTACCTGATGTGGAAATTTGCCTTACGGCACACCAGCCGGCAATCACGGCGATTATCTCCACCATTTTTCCAAGGGAAATACCTGCTGAGGATTCGTTTCATCCAGTGCGTACCGGTGGTCGGCTACGCAGTGGTTTGAAGTACATGAACCCAGAATCTGGGGAACCAACGTCGAAAGGAGAAGGCAAAAAATGAGTGCACCACTTCCGTACAAAAAAGGAAACGTAGTAAAGTATTCAACCGGCTATTGCGCAAACGTCATGAACGTGCTCCCCAACGGAATCATCGTTGACCAGGACAACTCCGGTAATTCCGGAATGTACAAGATTGAAATCGACCCCGACAACGTCGCCGCCGCCGGACTTACCGTAGTAAGGTAATCTGCATTGTATTGAAGCTTCTGAAGGCATGCTGGAAGGGATTCTTATCCCGCCAAGAGAGCAAGGCGTTATCCATGGAGTTCGCCGTACGAAGCAGAAATGAAAGCCCCCCTGTGAAGGTGGTCTTGACATAGATGTACGCATAATCGTGCCGGGTCCCCCCCGACAACCGTTGAATAAGGGCGGCGCGATACGTAAACAGCCCCCTGACTGTACTATCAGGGGGCTTTTTTTCATTGCAAATAAAAGTTGAGTTGCCGTGACCCGGGCCAATGCGCACGATCAGCTTCCATCCGGAAACGGTTCATTTGATCCTGAAAAAGGCATGGTCATAAAATCTGGTCTTTGAGCATCGGAGCGATATGTCTGTCATGGATGAAATCCATGATCGCGGTTACCCATTCCTGGGGCAAATCGACAAAGCTTACCCCCATTCCAGAAGGGAAGGCGGGTTTTGCGGGAGAGTCCGGATTATTGGTCCATGCGACACGCGCAGCGCACTCAATCTCCGTATCGCGGGCGGGCAATACAAAATTCACCGATATCACTGAAGAAACCGGCAAAGGATTACTGATCTCCAGAAAAAGTCCTCCGGTGCTTATGTCATATGCCCCACTGGCAACCGCGGAACCGTCGGGAAGCGTAAACCGCACATCAAGTTTTCCCTTGAACCGCGGCGCGTTTCTCTTGTCCAGATTGACATACTTTTTTACCGTACTGAAAAACGTATGCCGGTCAAGGGGTTTCAGTAATATCTCGTCGCATCCGGCTTGATTGCATGCCGCGATCTGCTCCACGCTTCCTGAAGTAAGGGTCAGTACAACGGGAATCTTTTCCAGAAGAGGGTCACTTTTTACCGTTTCGCAGCACTTGAGACCGGAGAGCCCATGGAGAGCGGCGGACATGAAAACAATGTTGGGTTTCTCATCCCTGATGACGCTTAATGCCTCTTCTCCGCTGTTACATGCAATAATCCTTGCCCCTGTCTTTTTCAGGTAGATTTTCACCAGTTCAAGGAAAACCTGGTCCTGGTCCGCCAGTAATACCTTGATCTCATTTTCCAAAAGCCAGGCCCTCCAAATACGGCGTAAGTAGACCTTGAATCATAAATTCTTATGCCCCTATTGTACTTGGAGAATCCTATTATTCAAGAGATGCCGGAAGCCAACGGGAAACCGCCCAGGCAACAAGAGTGACGGAACAGAGGGAGAATCCATGAGCATGAAAAGCATCAGGGTCGCATGCGCGGTTATCGAATATGGCGACAAGGTTCTGGCCGCGCAGAGAAGCAGGATAATGACCATGCCCCTGAAGTGGGAGTTTCCCGGAGGGAAACTGAAGGAAGGGGAAAGTCCGGAAGAATGCCTGGCCCGGGAGCTTGAAGAAGAGCTCTGCATCAGGGTGAGGATCAAAAGAGCATTGCCGCGGGTCTATTACCGGTATGACGATTTCGACATCGAGCTCATCCCCTTTGTATGCAGCCTGGCGGGAGGAACTCTCATGCTCAGAGAGCATAGCGCCGTCGCCTGGCTTTCTCCTCACCAGTTACCGGAACTGGACTGGCCCGGCGCCGACATCCCCGTTATAGCGGCATACCTGGCTTCAATCGAGGGAGAAAGGGCCGTGAGACTCGATTGTCCCGAGAGGTATATTCGGGAAAACGCGGTTTTATCATAATCCGTGAAAATGGCGCATATGCGCGTCCCCGCGCAATCGCCATATTTATGTTGCCCTCGCTGTAACAAAAAGTGTAAGGTATTCAAAGACGAACACGGAAAGGCGAGGATTCAATCTTCGCCTTTCTTCCGTTTTTGCATTATCGGCATACCCCCCAGGAGAAGGTATTGAAAAAGCATAACGAGCAGGAAATAGACCGGAGACGCACCTTTGCCATTATCAGCCACCCGGACGCCGGAAAAACAACCATAACGGAAAAGCTCCTGCTTTTCGGGGGCGCCATCCAGCAGGCAGGCGAGGTGCGAGCGAGAAAGAGCGCCCGCCACGCCACTTCAGACTGGATGGAGATGGAAAAGCAGCGAGGGATTTCGGTAACCTCTTCGGTGATGAAGTTTAATTACCGGGATTACGAGATCAATCTGCTGGACACCCCGGGGCACAACGATTTTTCCGAAGATACCTACCGTGTCCTCACCGCCGTTGACTCCGTGCTTATGGTCATCGACTCGGTAAAGGGTGTTGAGAGCCAGACCAGGAAGCTGCTGGAAGTCTGCCGCCTGCGCAACACACCAATCATGACCTTCATCAACAAGCTGGATCGGGAAGGACGGGACCCCCTCGATCTGCTGGACGATATCGAGAAGAACCTCCAGATCCGCTGCGCCCCCATGACCTGGCCCATTGGAATGGGGAAGCGTTTCCGGGGCACCTATAACCTGTCCGCGAAGGAAGTCGCCTTCTTCAACCCGGAACTGGAGCAAGACGCCGGAGATATCCTGACCACTACCGGCATCTCGGACCCGGAACTTGATCGGCTTCTCGGCTCCCAGGCGGAGGAACTCAGGGCCGATGTGGAGCTCGTGGAGGGCGCGGCTCACCCCTTCGACCGGGACGCCTATCTGTCCGGCCTTCAGACCCCGGTCTTTTTCGGCAGCGCCATCAATACCTTTGGCGTTCAACAACTGCTGGACTCCTTCGTCGAAAACGCCCCAGCGCCGAAACCCAGGGAATCCCTGACACGTACCGTATCCCCCTACGAGGAACCATTTACCGGTTTTGTCTTCAAGATCCAGGCTAACATGGACCCGGCCCACCGTGACAGGATCGCGTTCTTCCGCATCTGCTCCGGCAGGTTCACGCGCGGCATGAAAGTGCGCCACATCAGACTCGGCAGGGACGTGCAGATCGCCAACGCAACCATATTCATGGCCCAGGACAGGACAAATATTGACGAGGCATTCCCCGGCGACATCATCGGCATCCATAACCACGGCACCATAAAGATCGGCGACACCTTTACCCAGGGAGAGGAACTGCAATACACCGGAATACCCAATTTCGCGCCGGAGCACTTCCGCAAGATCCGCCTTCTCAATCCCCTGAAATCCAAGGCCCTTGAAAAGGGATTGATACAGCTTTCCGAGGAAGGGACAACCCAGGTATTCCGCCCGCTTATGGGAGCGGACTGGATCATCGGCGCCGTAGGCCTCCTCCAGTTCGACGTGGTCATGCACCGGCTGGAGCACGAATACGGCGTAAAGGCCGCGTATGAGCCTGTTTCCTATGCTACGGCCCGCTGGGTCGCGGGGGACCGGAAAATGCTGGACGATTTTCGCAAGAAGGAGTCCATGAGCCTTTACAACGATGGTGAAGGTAACCTGACCTATCTGGCGGGAAGCCAGTGGAGACTGGACAATACCATGGAAAACTGGAAAGGGCTGGAATTCCACGCAACCCGGGAGCACAGCGCGTAATGTTCCCCTGTAAACGATGTCACAAAGCGCCCATGTCGCGAAGACGCCTTGAAAATACAAGATTGCGCATTATAATTGAGCGAATATCTGACCGTGGAGGGACAATATGCTGATACCGGTTATTTATTGCGATCACTCGAACGGCGCGGTTGAATCCTTCGCCATCAGCCGCCTCATTCGCGAAGGAAAGATTCTCTCCTTCAAGCGCGCCAGCGGCTGGGTAATCATAGGCAGGGACCGTATCCGGAAATTAGACCAAACCGGGATGGAACGGTCGAGGCCGCCGGCAGGCCATGAATGGAGACAGAGCAGTCCCCACTAAGACATTTTCTGAGTAACAAGACTTGTATTAATCTGTAGTAAAGGGAAAAAAGCATGGCAAAAGAGTTGTATGTGGGAAACCTGTCATATGAGGCGACGGAAGAGGATCTGCGCAGGTTTTTCTCCGTGGCCGGCGCCGTCACTTCAGTTCATATCATCACCGATCCAGTCACCGGCAAATCGAAGGGGTGCGCCTATGTGCGCATGTCAACGGTTGAGGAAACGAAAGAAGCCATTGTTTCCCTTGATGAAGCGCTGATGGGGGAACGCATCATCTCCGTCAGTGAAGCCCGTCCCAAGAAAGAAAGGGCAATACCCGCCAAAAGGGGCAAGGGAAAACAACGCCGTTCTTTCTGAAATCATCAGGAAGGCAAACGGTTACGCCCCAGAACAGCCCCCCCCCCCCTGAAACCTGTTTCAAATCATCATCTCCATTCACGCCGGAATTTCGCCATTCTTCACACCCTGACGTTTTTCATGCATTGCCGGGGCGGCTTTCCGGAACCTTGAGCCCCGCCCGGTAACACCAGGCAAGGATGTGGTTTCGTTCCTTTCTCAGAGCGGACAACATCGTCAGCGCTTCATTCTCGGTAACCTCCTGGTCATGGGAAATCCTGCCGGGAAATGCCGCCAGGGCCTCCCGCAGAAGCGAATCCAGATACTCTTTCCCGAGCCCGGTAACCTCGTGGACGATCTGTACAAACACATCACCGCAAGTCATATTTCAGCTTTTTCGCCTCCAATGTATAGGGCTACAACATTTGTCACGGCCGGCGCCCGGGCGGATGTCGTCGCCGGCCCTCTGGATCAGGAGCAGTACACAGTATAAACATTTTCCGGGCTTTTACAAAAAACCCGAACGGAAAAACTTTCCAAATGTCTTGCGGATGGAATCCAGGACCTGAAACGCCATTGTGAAGACAAAAAAACGGTCTCCCGAATGCCGCGGATGACTGAAAGAGTCCGACGCGAAACAGCGGGAAACCGCTCAATTGTGAAACTCCGCGCATGTGATGCATGAGATGCGTTATGGCGAAACCAGTTCATCAACGAATTGAAAACTTCACCCATTCATCACTTGATTTTAGATAGTCCACCAGGATGGCGCCGGTAACGCTTTCACCGTTTTTCGTAATATTCCCGCACTCTTTCCAGAAATCTTCCGAAAACCTGGCGAAAAAAGCAGCCAGGACGCCTGTTTTCACGTAGACCCCCCGCCTCAGGAAGGCCTCACCCAGATCAGCCATCACCTGGTTGAACAGCTTCAACTGGATGACGCCCATGCTTTTTCCCTGCGCCTCACCATCCTCATGATAGGTAATGCCCGACCGCATCCACGAAAGGCCGCCCTGCCGCATGGATGCGCCGACCAGCCCCGGCATGGCCGCGGAAAGCGCCATGGTCGACCCGTCTCTTACTATTGCGGCATCAATGTCGTCCACGGGGCTGTTATCCAGGAAGAAGACCTTTATTTCAGATTTCACATACTCCGGAGTGATGCCGAACTGTTCGCAGAGCACGTTCCGCATGCTGCAGCCGGATTCAATCTTCACGAAACAGTCCTTCTGGATCAGCGTGCAAAGGCGGGCAATCTGTCTCGCCGTGGGCGCCAGAGCAATCCCTCCGGCCTCATCGACGCTCGAAATTACCGTCATGGCAGGCACCTGCATTTTCTTCATATGGTTCCCCTTTTCCGCCGGTTTCGCGGACGCCGCTGACCCGGAAAGCCTTCAATTCCAGTCCATTCGGTTCGTTCAGCGCACCGCCTTTTCGAAATAGAAATCTATGAAATTCCTCAAAGGCGCCGATGATTTCATCACCTTTGAAACAAGCAGCGCCCCTTCAAACCCGGAAATGAAAACCTCGGCCAGCAACTCGGACGAAGATTGAGCCGGAATCTCGCCGACGCTCCGCGCCTCCCTGAGACACTGCTCGAAGAGCCGCATCCATGAGCGGAATATCCAGGCAAGCCGCTGGCGGAACTCCTCGTTCTGATCCGCCAGCTCCTGGCCCAGGTTCGCCACGAGACAGCCTACGCCGCAGTTATTGTCTTCAAACCTGACCACGAGGCTTTCCACGCATTTCCTCAAACGCGCCAGAGGAGAAAGGGAGGCATCGGACAGCATCGTTGAAAAGATTCTCTCTATGCCGGAGGCAAAGTGATCAAGGACCTGGAGACCGAATTCCTGTTTGCTGGAAAAATAATGGTAGAAAGATCCTTTCGGCACGCCGGCCTGCTTCAGGATCGCCTCGATGCCGGTGGAATTGTAACCGTGGCGCGCAATAATCCCCATGCCCGCACGGATAATATCGCTTCTGGTGTCTTTCGTCGCCATAAACGGAAAAATAGACCGGTCGTCTAGGAAAGTCAAGAAGTGTATGGTGTGAGGAAGCTAATGGCTGAAAAAGTTGTCTGTTCCTCCTCTTCAGCCTCGGATCTTTCTTTCAAGCCACTCCACCACAAGCCGGTTCAGCTCCTCGGGTTTCTCCGCCTGAGTCCAGTGCCCGCATTCAGGGATAACATGCTTTTCAAGATCCGGCAGGTATTCTTCCATCCCATCGGTCAGGGATGGCGGCAGAAAAATATCGTCTTCCGACGAGATCATAAGGCAAGGCGCCGTAATCCGGGAATCCACCTTCCCGAGTATTTCGGCGTTGCGGACGATGTTCCGGTACCAGTTGAAGGGGCCGGTCAACCCGCCACGGCTGAAGGCATCTACGTAGACCTGGAGTTCTTCATCCGTCATGATCGGCCTTCCCGCCGGCGCCGGGCTCATTGCCGATTCCATGATGAACTCGAATTCCAGGTTGCGCACCGCGGGTGAAGCGCCCAGGTACTGCTCCATGGTAATGGGGCGCCCCCGGTAGAGTCCTGAGAGGAAACACGGCAACAGATCGGGGGTCAAGCCCTTTTCCACGCCCTCCTCCAGAAACGCCATCCGGTAGTAACGGCTGCTGTAGTTTTCCAGCATCCAGGTTATGGGGTCGGGCGACATGCGCTGGAAATATCTGTGAGGAGTATTAATGCCGATAACCCCCGCCACCCGGTCCGGATGAAAGGCCGGCATCTCCCAGACAACATGCCCCCCCCAGTCGTGACCGCAAAACACCGCCCGATCCAGCCCAAGGGCATCCAGGAGTCCGGCCAGATCATCCACCAGTTTCCTGATGTCATATTCTTCCACCGGGCCGGGCTTGTCCGTCAGTCCATAACCGCGCTGGTCGGGCGCAATGGCCCGGAAACCGGCCCCGGCCAGCGAGGGCAACTGGTGTCGCCATGAATAGGCCAGTTCCGGAAATCCATGGCACAGCACAACAGGAAAGCCTTTTCCAGCCTCGTAAACCGCCATCCGGATACCGTTGGTTGTTATGAAACTCGCTTGTGGAAAATTCTTTGCCATACGCCATCCTCCCCTTTCATAATGCTACATGTGCCGGGAAGCAATAACCCTGTAAACGGCATTTCAACCACAGAGAACGCAGAGATAATATAATAGCGAAAAAATGAACAGCCAGACTCACCATAAAGGCGACGATCGTAACATCTTTGTTCTGGAGTAACTGCCTGAAAGTTCTAAGAAAACCCTCTGTGACCTCTGTGTTCTCCGTGACAGTTGCTTTTTTTAGGATAACAGATGGGAAAGTCTACGTTTTATTCCTGTTACGGTTTTTCCTCGAGGCCATCAGCCGGAAGCCTTGCGCGGACGCCCTTTCTCCGGCTGTCCGCGTCAGCGCGCCGTCAGGTGACGCACGGCTTTTTCCAGTCCCTCCAGATTCAGTTCAAACATGGGTATTATGCGGCGAATAAGGGTAATGGTCTCACCGTGATCCCACAGGGACCCGGACATGGGATTGAGCCATGCGCAATGGCGAAAGGTTGCGGCAAGCGTTTTCAACCGCTCGATACTCGGCAGTTTCTGTCGGTATTCCACCTGTATCGCGCCATCCACCCTCAGCAGTTCTTCCGGCGCCATGCTGGCGTCCCCTACGAAGATCAGCCGTGTCTCGGGGTCTCGGCCAAGAAGTTCCTCCACCGACTCCGGACGGTTGCGGCGTTCGGGATCGCTCCAGACCCTGTCCGCGATGGTATTGTGAAAATAGCGGATGGAAAGGTCCTTGAACTGTGAGCGGGCATAGTGGAAGAGGGTTCGCACCGTATCCACGTAGGGGTCCATTGACCAGCCGCCGTTGTCGATGAGAAGGAGGAGTTTCAGTCGGTCAGCCAGGCGCCGGTCAAAGATGATTTCTATCTCCCCTGCGTTGCGCATGGTGTGATAGATCGTCTTGTCCACACTGACCACGTCCCGAGGTCCTTCCGGCGTCAGACGCCGAAGACGCTTCAGCGCCTCTCCCATCTGGCCCCGTGTCAGGGGGGCGGTGCGCGAATAATCCTTGTAGCGCCGCTCCATGGCCACCTTGATGGCCGAACGGTTGCGCGAGGCGCCGCCTATGCGCATGCCTCCCGCCCGCTTGCCCGAGTGCCCCACCGGCGACACACCGCCGACGCCGATCCATTTCCGGCCTCCGTGGTGCTCACCCTTCTGGTCTTTAAGGCGGTCCAGGAAATATTGCACCAGCTCCTCACCGCTCAGCTTCCGAAGCTTTTCCACATCGATGCCGAGCGCCCTGGCAACCTCCTCCGGCTCCTTCAGCCATTGGTCCAGCAGTGCGCGAACCGTGTCATCTATGGTAACCCCTTGCAGCAACTCCGCCTCGGCGCCAGCGAACAACTCGGCAAAGACCCGGTCATAGGCATCGAAATCGCGCTCGCTCTTCACCAGGATGGAACGGGCCACGGTGTAGAAATCATCCAGGGAAATCACAAGTCCCAGGCCAAGGGCCTTTTGCAGGCGGAGGAAGGCGGTGGGAGTCACCGCAACGCCGCGATCCCGGAGGGCATAGAAAAAAGGCACGAACATGGCTGAACCTCCCGGACGCTCAGTCAGCCGAGCAGGACATGGCGCGCTCCAGGTCACTGCTCTTTTTGAAGAGGACGCCCAGATAAGGGAATGACCCGCTGCCCAGCGCCTCCGTGCGGAAATCCGGGTCCGCCTTGAGCGCCCGGATCCAGTTAAGGAGTTCCCGTGTGGCAGGCTTTTTTTCCACCCCCTCCACCAACCTGAGGCGGTAGAAGGCGTTGATTGACGCCTGGGCCAGATCATCGGACAGGTCCGGAAAGTGCACGGCAATGATACGTCGCATCATGTCCGGTTCGGGGAAGGCGATGTGGTGAAAGTTGCAACGCCCCAGGAACGGATCGGAGAGGTCCTTCTTGGCGTTGGAGGTGATGATAACCACCGGCCGCAAGCGGGCCTTGACCGTCCGGTCTATCTCCATGATGTCAAACTGCATCTGGTCCAGCACATCCAGCATATCGTCCTGGAAATCGGTGTCCGCCTTGTCGATCTCGTCGATCAGGAGGACAACCCTCTGGTCCGCCACAAACGCCTGTCCGATCCTGCCCATCCGGATGTACTCGGAAATGTTGCTTACGTCCCGGCTGGAATCGCCAAAGCGGCTGTCGTTGAGACGGGTCAGGGTATCATAATGGTAGAGGGCATCTACCAGCTTCATGCTCGACTTGACGTTGAGGATCAGAAGCGGCATCTCCAGACTCTCGGCAATGGCATGGGCAAGCATGGTCTTGCCCGTGCCCGGTTCGCCCTTGAGAAGCAGCGGCATCTCCAGGGCCATGGAGACATTGACAATCTTGGCCAGTTCCTCGTCCAGGACATAACGGCTGGCCCCGCCGAATCGGTGGAAATTCTGTTCCGTCATATTGGTGCGGCTCCTATATTTATTGTTATTGTTCAAAAATCTTGTACTTTCATCCCCAGATAACCCGCGCCGGGTTGCGTGTCGGGATCCGGACGTACTCGAATTCCGGATAACCCAGCATCATGCCGCCGTACATGCGGTGGCCCTGGGGCAGGCCCAAAGCAGTCGCCACTTCAAAGGATTGGGCGGAAGCCATGTGGAGAAATCCGGCCCAGCAGGCGCCGAGACCGAAGGGAACCACCGCCAGATCCAGGTTTGCCAGGGCGATGGTGGCCGATGTGGAGACCATGGGATCATCGGCGGCGCCGTAGGCGATCATCAGAGCCGGGGCCTTGCGGAGCACGGGATCCCTGCCCAGTTCCCATGCCTTGAGCATCCCTCTGAAACCGTGAGCCTCGTCGCCTTCAAAGGTGCGCATCCATTGAATAACGGCCAGGGACAGGAACTGGACCTCCTGCTCATCCAGGATGATCTTCCAGGAAACCGTCTGCGTATTCATGCCAGTGGGAGCATAGCGAACTATCTCCAGCAGATCTTCAACTACCTCCCGAGTGAGCGGTTGGGCACGGAAATTCCTGACGGATCGCCGGCCTTTGATGAGTTGCCCCACCTGGGCCCGCGTCAGACGCCAGTCCGCCCCCAAAGGCGTACACTCATCCGGCTTCATTCGGCAATGGCTGAGGGCAGAGGTCGGGCATGCGGACACGCAATGGCCGCAGGTGATGCACCCCTTCTCGATCTTCCCGATGCTCTCCGGAAAGCCCTCCCCCACGGTTATTATTCCCACCGGACAGGCCTTGGCGCAGATGCCGCAGCGGGTACACGCGTTTTCATTAATAGTGATCAGTCCCATGCGTTCCTCCCCTCCCGTCAGTTTTCACCAACCCTCATACGGTCGATGAGCAGATTGATACCGCTCACAGCGCGATCCAGGTATCTTTTGTCTCCTATGGTCTTGGCCATGAGAATACCGCCTTCGATAAGGGCGATAAATGTCGCGGCGAACATCTCCGCATCCGCCTCGGTCCGAATCTCGCCGCTTTCCTTGGCGGCGTTCACCATGGCGACGAGGCGGCCTTCCCAGGCTGTCAGCACCCTGCGCGCCTCTTCGTGCAAGCGGGGGTGGACGTCATCGGCGTCTACGGAGGTGTTCAGTATCGGACACCCGCCCTTTTGCACAGTATCTTCGAAAAAGTCAGGAAAGACACCGGCATACGCCCGAAGCCGTTCCAATTGGCTGGCGCATGGCTGAAGCCGTTCACGTACCCGGTCCGCCACATTGCGCACGCTATGGAGAAAGGCCTCGACCGCCAAATCGTCCTTGTCCTCGAAATGACCATATATGGCCCCCTTGGTAAGCCCAAGGGCATCGCACAGCATCGCCATGGACGTTCGCTGGTAGCCGTTCTTGTTAAAGATTACGGCCGCCTTCTCGATAATCGCCTGCCTGGTTTCCTCCGCTTTTCCCAATCCAACCTCCATCGTGATAGTTAAGGCGAAATATACCGGACGGTATATTATTGTCAAGACGGAAAATACCATTCGGTATATTTCAGAACGCGCCCGGAACGGGATTATCCCAAGCTAATCCATCCTGAAAAACCTTCAAAAGCCATACTTCCATTTTCCATTCCGGACTTTCAGACTGCGTGGTCTTTTTTTCTTGACACTTAATGGGGTACATGCTAAAAAAGCGCACTCGAGACAACAAAGCCGCTGAGAAGCTGAAAGACCAATCAGGACGGCGTCTCGACAGTCAAGATTCCGGAAAACCAGGAATACGAGAATTCTGGAAAAAACAATTTATTCCCCAGTAGCTCAGTCGGTAGAGCAGGTGGCTGTTAACCACCTTGTCCGTGGTTCGAGTCCGCGCTGGGGAGCCAAACATTACAGGGACTTAGGCGCTTCGCTTGAGTCCCTTTTCTATTTCATCTCAAAATTGTTGCTGCTTTGTTGCCCTTTCCGCTCTCCGTTGAGGCGAAATTCCGCCCGCTCCATCGTCCGAAGTCCGTACAAAAAAGATCCGCTTGTCTTCCATGACGACATGCTCAGTTACAGGTAGAAAGAACGCACCCGGCCCCATTTCCCAGATACAACGAATATATTAAGGAACAATTGAGGAGCGACACCATGAAATTCGGCACCATACTGATCCACGGCGGCCGTGAGACAGATCCGGCCACGAAAGCGGTGGGAGTACCCATATACCAGGTTTCCACCTACCACCGGGAATCCGTCGATCATTTCGGCAGGTATGACTATTCCCGCTCCGGCAACCCCACCCGCGAGGCCCTGGAGGAAACCGTCGCATCCCTGGAAAACGGCGCCTTCGGATTCGCCTTTGCATCAGGCATGGCGGCCATTTCCACGACCTTGCTCCTCTTCTCTCCCGGCGACCATCTGGTGGTGTGCAAGGATGTGTATGGCGGCGCATACCGGATACTGACGCAGCTCTTTTCAAGGCTGGGAATCGAATCCACCTTTGTCGACACCACGAACCTCCAGTCCATCCGGGACGCCATACTTCCCCGCACACGGGGCCTCTACCTGGAAACGCCGTCCAATCCACTTATGAAGATTACGGATATTACCGCCGCGGCATCCATCGCCAGGGAACACGGCATTATTACCATGGCTGACAACACATTCATGACACCATACCTGCAGCGTCCCCTGGACCTTGGTTGCGACATCGCGCTGCACAGCGGCTCCAAGTTTCTCAATGGCCACAGTGACGTCATTTGCGGCTTTGCCGTGGTAAAAGACCCGGAACTGGGCGCCCGGATACGTTTCCTGCAGAATGCCTTCGGCGCCATCCTCGGTCCCCAGGACTCCTGGCTGGCGCTGCGGGGAATGAAGACCCTCAAGGTGCGCATGGAAGAAAGCCAGCGGAGCGCCTCAGCCGTGGCGCAATGGCTTGCGGACCAGAAAAATGTAACCGGGGTCCTGTACCCCGGCCTGAGTTCCCATCCGGGATTCGAGGTCCATCAGCGTCAGGCATCGGGACCCGGCGCCGTGATCTCCTTTACCTTATCTTCCGTGGAATTGACGAAAAAAGTGCTGGAAGGGATGAAACTTGCCGCCTTTGCCGTAAGCCTTGGGGGAGTGGAAAGCATCATCTCCTACCCCGCCGGAATGGCCTGCGCGTCCATGTCTCCGGCGGAGCGGGAGTCCCGTGGAATTAGCGATAAACTGGTTAGGCTGTCTGTAGGACTGGAAGACACCGGGGATCTTATAGGAGAACTGGACCGGATCATCAATGAATGACCGGGACAGACTATACGATCCTCTCCGGAGCTGAAAAGACCTTTATTTTTTCACCTGTGGCATAGCAGCATAATGTGATATTGGAGCACAACGCACTGTCAATGCCCGAACTGATCGGCGCGGCCTTGGAGATAATCAGCGGGATTCCGGCCCTCGCGGCCTTCATCACCATTCCCGCGGGTTGCCTGCCGGAAGAGACAAGGAATACACCGGAAAGGTCATCACCGTTGAGGAACGCCATGCCGACAACCTTGTCAATGGCATTGTGGCGGCCAATATCGATTGCCTTGCACAGCAGGTTGCCGTCCTCATCCACCAGGCTCGCGCTGTGCGCGCCGCCCGTTTTGTCCTGCGTCGCGTCATACAGGTGCTTCACGCTGTCCAAAAGAACCTCGACCCTGAAAGTCCGCCCCAAGGGCAATATGACGTCTTCATCCCCTTTATCCGGATTTATGGCTACATAACCTGAAGAATGCAGCTCATTCCGTGCGCTGAAGTTCCCACCCCCCCTTATCGTCAGCATAACGCATCCGTCTTTTTCCGTTACCCCTTCGAGCGACTCTCTTTCCCTGAGTCCCCACTCAGTGACCATGTAGCCCACGGCAAGCTCCTTATGGTTTTCAGGAGTGGTAACGATGGAAGACACCCTTTTCCCGTTGACGAGCAATTCGACTACTTCCTCGAGCATGACCGGGTCGGTTGCCGGTTCCCTTAAGGCGCGCGTAATCCTGGTCGACGCATATTCCCGAACAGGCTCCCCTCCCCTCTCGTCCGGAAGGGAAACCTTCAGGGTCAGAATGGAATATCCTTCTTTCGGCGTCCGTCCCATTACCATATGTCCTTCCGCCAGAAGACCCCTGGAAATTTTCCTGAAAGTTTCTCCGTCATCAAGCGCCAGCTTGACGACCTCTCCCGGCTCAATCATCTCCAATGCCTTTTTTGCTTCGACAAGGGTCGCCGGACATCCGTCGCCCCGCAAATCCATGATTCGCATGTATCCTCCAGGGGATGCAGGCCCGCCATAAAATTAAACAAACCATCGCGGATTGGCCTGCATGGACTTTTTTCAGGGAAACTTGCGCCATTTTTCTCCCACTGTCAACGTCATGCGGACGGGAAGATATCCTTTCATTGCCTCCCTGAATAAAAAAGGTGACGGAACACCTTCCCGGAGTATCCGTCACCTTTTATTCCAAAAAAAGCAATTACCACAGAGACGCAGAGGATTATTGTATAATTTTCAAGTAGTTACTTCAAAACAAAGATAATGCAATCGTCACCTTTATGGTGAGTCTGGTGGTTCACTTTTTCGCTATCATATCTCTGTGTCCTCTGTGACCCTGTGGTTGAAATGCCGTTTTCAGGATAATGTATCACTATCGGCACTCCCTACGGCGTCAGGACCAGCGACACAACAAAGACCGTACCGGTTTTTCCGCCGGAGGGGGGCAAGGTCCATTTTTTCGCCCGTTCCAGGATGCCCTGCTCCAGTTGGGGATGCCTCAGGTCGCTGGCCTGTATTTCCGCCTTATGCACCCGGCCGTCACCCCCTACCGTCAGGCGCAGGAGCACCCCCCCCCCCTTGCACGGGCGTCTGCTCACATATTCCCTGAACCAGTCGGCAAGGTCAGCCAGGTAGGGTTTCCAGCCCTCATTTCCCTCAATGAGCGTACGGTTCGGCCGGGCGCCCTCCCATCTAACACCCCTCGGCCCGATGCTTACGGATGCACGTTTTCCGGCGGCCGCCTGCTTCGTGAAAGCATTCGCCTCCAGTTTGGCCGAATCACGCGCGGGAACCGGAGACGGCGCGGCAAGGGGCGCCATCGACTTCATCAGGCGGGTCCTTCCCCTACCGCCTCCCACCGCGAGGTCGGAGACCCCGGCCGGCAGCGGAAGAGGCTGCCGCACTGTGGTTGCCTCGCCACCCTTGCGCCTGACCCTGCTGTCTATGGCCACAAAGGAGGTATAGCGGGTAAGGAGGTTGTAGGAGAGGCCAAGAGAGGTTATTTCCTTCATCCGGCTGTTATCGCGCCGCAGGCCTTCATAGTCGGAAAGGAGCGCGATACGGCGCCGCGCCCAGAGATAGCGAAGGGCTTCATTACCCTCGGGACGGCCTGCCGAACCCACGTCGATTCTCTTTTCGTATTTTCCGTCACCTGCCAGACCGCGCACGGTTATGGTCCCTTTGAGCGGTCCTTTCCACTTGCCGAAAACCACCACCGGCCTCTCCAGCAAGACATCGGGAACGGCCAGAGGCTCCACGTCATAGGCCTGGAAGCCGTTGAAATCGACCCGAACGCGGGTGAGCGCAGGCGACTGGATCAGCGAACGGAAGCGATCGGCGGTCTTCGGCGCCTCTTCAGGTCTGGTAATAATGAACGGTTCTCCCATACCGGCCCGCGCCATCCCCTCCATCAGGAAGCGGTTCACACTGGAACCAATGCCGAAAGAGAAAAGATTAGCCTCTCCAAGGTTGCTCCGGATAAGGTCGAAGGTCTCGTCTTCCGCGCTCACGTATCCGTCAGTGACAATAACCACCGTGCGGGAGAATCCCTCCGCCTTCGGCAGTCCAAGCGCCCTTTTCATGGCCGGGAGAAGCTCCGTGCCACCGCCGCCCCGCTGCCGGTTGATGACATCCAGGGCACGCCCCAGATTCTCATGCGTGGCCGGCAGGGATTGCTCCGCCATCAGTGACGAACCGCCGGAGAAAAGGAGCACATTAAAGCGATCGGTTGGCCGCAACCCTCCGATCAGGTCACTAAGAAGCTTCTTGGATACCTCCAGGGGGAAACCGTGCATGGAACCGGAGACGTCCACAATGAATATGTATTCCCGGGGAGGAATCCGTGAGACGCTGATCCTCTTGGGCGGTTCCACCATGAGAAGGAAGAAGTTCTCCGTTTTACCCCTGGACAGAAGCAGGCCCGACTCCACGGCATCGCCGGCCAGCCGGTAGTTCAGTATGAAATCACGGTTACCTCCGGCTTTTTCCCTTGAAGAAAGCCGTACCGAGGCGCGGGACGTACCGTTCTGGGAGACGTCGATCTTGTGGGAAGGAGACGAAATGTCCTTCAGCGGGATGCCGGAGGTGATTTTTACTCTCAGATCAAAGGTGTACGGGGGCGCCTTTCCCTCGTGGAGATAGGGGCTACCCACCCATTTTTCCGAGGAAGGCGCGGACGCCGCCGGCTGGTTTGAGTATCTGGGTCCCACCACCGTCGGATAGACAAACTGGTATTCTCCAGACTCGGGAACCAGCGATTCCGTATAGGAGAGTTCCACGCGGATCTCGTCTCCGGGACGGATATTGGCCACGTTCATCTGGAAGACGTTGGGCCTCTGCTGTTCCAGGAGGGAGGCGCTTCTCCCCTGCTGTTTCGCCTCCTCGTATTCCTGGCGCGCCTTCTCCCGTTCGCGGATCTTCGCGACAATGGTCCGGGCGCCGATGGTCATCTTCATGCCGTACACGGCGGCCCTGGTCGAGCCGGGAAATACATATACTGCTTCCAGGGCTCGCTTCCCCTCGTTCCGGTAGACCTGGGCAACCCGCACATCGGCGATTACCCCGCTGATGTCGATCTCGGCCGAGGTTGATTTGAGAGGAAGCCTGTCCACCGAGGGATCATTACTCTTGACGAAGAAATATGGGGAAAGGGTACGGTCGGGATTCTCCCCTCCGGAAATCTTCGCCTCCCCGGAACGTACTACTCCCGCCGCGCCCATGCCGAACACGGCTGTCAGCAAAAACAGAACCAGCAGCTTTTTCATTGTCATTCCTCCTTGCATTCCGGGCCTGAAACACCCGTTTCCGCTTCATTGGACAGGCAGGGGAGAAAAAAGTTCCTGAAATATTTTATATACCCGTCTCGGCGAAATTATGCCTACGCCATCGCCAGCGGCGGCCTCTCTTCCGGATCGATCCGGACATCAAGGAGGGTCGGACCCTTGCGATTGGCCAGCATATTCCAGTCAATGAGGTCAAAATCACCGGCATTGCGGATGGTATGGGCCTCAGCGCCCGCGGCCCGCGCCATCATGGCGAAATCCACGGGCGGAATGTCGAAATCGACCCGCTCCTTGCCCAGGAGCCTGTGCCCGTGCCGGATCAGGCCATATCCCTGATCGCTCAATACCACGAATATCACCGGCAAGCCATGCTCCACCGCCACGGTGATTTCCTGTCCGCTCATGAGATAGCAGCCGTCACCGGCGATGCACACGGAAGGCGCCTTGCCGTTGCCGAACGCGCCGCCTACCGCGGCGCCAACGGCCCAGGCCATGGTGGCGAACTCGATAGAGAGGTGGTAGCTTTCAGGCCGGGGATGGAAGAAGTAGTGTATGGACCAGGGGACACTGTTGCTGTTGTCAATGAAGAAACGGGTATCTCTTGGGAGGCGGCGGATGAGCTCGGTGTAAACCTGGGGGGCCTTGAGGAGAGCACCCCCCTCAGCCGGCGAGCAACAGGACGGTTTGATTACCTGGATGCCCGACGGGATGTAGGACGCCCGAGCCGCTTCATCCGCATTGAAGGCCTCATCGGCCTCCAGCTTCAGCTCACCTGACATAATACTGATCAGTTTCGAAAAAACCGCTCTGATTGCACCCTCCACATGGAAACGCGCCATGGGTGAACGGGTGAAGCAGCTCCGATCGTCATGGATGTGGACCAGACGGTCGTTCATCAGCACAGGGTCCCATTTACTGGTGGACCACTCGCCCAGGTTGGAACCTGCCGCGAGGATCAGTTGCACCTTTTCATCAGCAAGTGCGTTGCGCGCGGAGGCATGTCCGGCGCATCCGAAGACGCCGCGCGCCAGGGGGTGATAGGGATTGATGGCGGCCTTGCCGCGCGGCGTGGTGACGATTTCGGCGCCCGCCATCTCCGCGAAACGGACAATCTCCGCTCCGGCCCCGATACCGTTGCGCCCCACCAGCAGGACAATCTTTCCTCCCCCCTTCACCACGGAAAGGACCTCTTCTCCAAGCCGCTCCAGGGCGGTACCGTCAAAGGTTGCCTCATCGGAGGTTATAAGGTGGCGCAGACGGGGAAAGGATACCGGACCGTTTGCCTCGGCGGCGAATATGTCGAAGGGGATACTCAGGTGAGCCGGACCTTTCGGAACGCCAAGGGCGGTGGTCAGGGCCGCGGCAAGCTTCCGCTCCAGCTGGTTGGGGTGGGTCACCATGGAATTGTAGCGGGTGCAGTGATCGAACATGCTCATGATATCGACGCCGTCCCGTGAAGATTCCTGGAAACAGCCGAAGCTGAATTCCGGTATCTTGGTCTGGGGGGTAAGGACAAGCATGGGGATCTGTTCGGCATAGGCCGATGCCACGCCGGTGATGAGGTTGGTGGCGCCGGGTCCGGTGGTTGAGCAGCACACTCCAATCTTTCCGCTTTCACGGGCATAGCCGTCAGCTATAAATGCGGCTCCCGCCTCGTGACGGGTCAGGACCGCCCGGGGGCCTCCCCTGCGCTCGCTTCGCGCCAAAGCGTCAAACAACGGCCCCAGAGGCGTTCCTGGAATGCCGAACACATATTCCACGCCAAACTGCTCCAGATACTCGACGATCAAATCGCTCATGGTCATGATGAATCTCCTCGCGCCACAAAAAATAATGCCCCTGAAGGGGCCCGTGAGACTGTACGGCAATAATAAATACGCGATATTTTATCACTTATCAGGGAAACTGAAAGGAGTTTTTTCATGAAACCCGGGAATAAATGGCTGTATGCCTTCATGGAAAGACTGGTGGATGCAGGGAATTTAACTATCCCGTCCAAAGCAGGGAAAGGACGGAAATCTAAGGGGCTGAGCCGTTACATCCATGCGGAGGAAACGAAATGGGTCATCCCTGCTTTTCACGCAACATGACCCCTTCCGTATTAACCTAAAAAAAGCAATTACCACGGAGAACA
>CAYMFO010000046.1:0-20050 GCA_964389825.1 uncultured Geobacter sp.
CAGTTTGTTGCGTAGCGGTGTGGAGAGTGATTGCATCAGTACCTTCCTGCTGGTTTATTGAGGTGGTTCAAGGCATATTCTCCAGCGCTCGGCTATTCTGGCAGCCTCTTCAGGGTCAGGAAAAATCGTTTCCAAATGGCTGAGCAGATCCTCCTGCCGGGGCTGGGCAAATACCATGCGATAAAGCGCCAGACTTTTTTGGAGCTTACGGTAAAGAGCAGCATCTCTGCTCATGGGCAGAAGGAAAAGTTGCCGCTCGATGGCTGAACCGCCTTCTGTCTCGAATATCCAGTATGGTACTAGGTCGGATTCACCATTCTCACGGCGGGAAGAAGCATGGCTGAAGAGAAAGTCCCATGGGTCGTCAATTTGGACGCGACAGGATGCCAAAGCTGCAAGACCATATTTGCGGGCGATGTTCTTACGGACTGCGTACCCCTTATAGCGGTGCACTCTTCCCTCGCGCTGCTCCAGGTCGACAGGATTTGACGGCAGGTTCCAGTGCACGATGGAGTGGCACCAGACATGAAAGTCCAACCCCTCCTGCCCAACCGACGTCGATGCCAGCACAAACGGGCGAAACGGCGAGTTAAATGCGACGCGAACCACTTCTTTACGGGCCAGGGCCTGGTCCTCATCCTTGTTTTCACCAAAACGGAGAGCATACCGGCAACTGATTGGAAACGGTTCCATCTCGATCCGGCCAGTTCCGGTATTGACCCGAATCGAATCAGGTCGCAATGGAACCGCTCTTATGGACATCCCCTTTTGCAGCTCCGTGGCAATAGAGACAACACGATTAACCGGACGTGCATCAGCCAAACCTGGCGTGTCGGCCAAGACATGTACTTGCTCATCCAGCAATGACTGGATATTTCCTTCAAGGCCGTACCGCAGCACCCGGCGCCAATATGATTCATCTTCTGCTTCATCTCCTTCCAGAAATGCGATAACCTCAGGGGCATTGAACTGCCCCCGGAATCCTTCTGCAACCATGGCAGCGGCAGCAAGGAGGTTACTATTATCCCAGGCGATATCAGGGGCAGATCTCCGCCATGCCCGGAGGGCACAAACTGCATGACCTCCAACGGCCAGTTCGGCGAGCACCTGCACGAGGTCCGCCGGAAACGGCCCCAGCTTATCGAGCCGTTCTGTAAGCGCTTCTACGAAATGCAGAATGACAGCCCTGAGGCCGGTCAATGATTCATCCGCATCATTGAGACCGCTCGCCCCCCAATGTTTTGTATACCATTCGTACAGGGTGGGATAACGGGCAACATCCAACAAGGCCGGAGCCACGAGGTACCAGCGTACATCACCTTTTTTCGTTACCGGCCTCTCGGGCAAAAATGGGCGGAGGGCTTCTTCAATAATCCGCTGTGCTCGCTCAAGTACCTCCGAAAGCACAGGTGTTTCCCCCAGACCTATTTCCAGAGCGAGTTCAAGCGGGTCAACCAGTTCTGCCAATGAAGGCGAAGGGTGCATGAGGGCCAGCGCTGTCAGTCCAGTAACCTGCCCTTCTGCCCGCACGGCAAAGCGGAGGCGTTGTGGAAATCGCTTTTTCTTGAGGGTCTTGGGGGGATGGATATGGTCGTAGTGGACCGAAGGCGTGACATGCCGGGTCATCAGGCGCTCGACCTCGTAGGAAAGCAATGAGGCTATTGCATCAGGTGCGACATTCCAAGCAGAAAAGAGCAATGTCTTGCTGACATCCTCGTCGTTGTTATAACACCCTTCCGGACGCCAGTATGGAAGAGAAGGCGGCACCCAGAGCATCTTCCACAAACCGCGCCGGCGCATTTCCTCAACCATGAGGCGCAGACGTGGATTGGCTGGGTCAACTTCTTTGAAACGTCGGATGTTCCGTCGCGAAAGGAGCCGTTTTTTATAGGTATCAACCGCCTCAACCAATTCGGGTAGCGAACCGGCATGTGATTCAAATCGCCTCTTCAGTTCGTATTCCTTCATAAAGTTGAGCAGGTAGGGACTTGATTTCCAATACTCCACAGGGTCATGGCTATTGAGCGCCTTTGCCACTGCTGACGCCAGCGCCAAGTCTTCGAGGTCTTCCGGTATGAATGGCGGTTCTTGCAGACGTTCTCGAATCATGGCGTCAAGACTGGCTGTATTGCCAACCCGCTCTGTACGACACATGACGCTCCGTAATATTGCTTCCACTGCTGTCTTTGTACAATCCAGCGATTGCAGTTCGTATTCTGAGCGTGCCGTGAACAGTCCATCACGAAAAGCATTCAAATGCTCAATCACCATATTAATCTGGTTCTGGTCATTGAACATTAGAAAGCCTAGAGTGCCAAGGAAGTCCCGGAAGTGATCCTCATCCTCAACATCACGGGCGTACATTTTATATGGAGTCGCAGACAAGAGAAGCACGCGCAGGTCATCGGAGTAATTGAAAAGCGCATGAGCCAATTCTGCCGTTGGATTTTTTTCCGGATTGTCCAGCAGGTCACGAAAACGCTGGAATTCATCCAGTATGACAAGGTCTGGCTCAAGAACGTCCAGACATACCTTTGCCAATGTTTTCCTTAACTCCCCAATGAGCGACAGGCTGGCTTGAACATTCTCAGTACTTATTGCTCGTCTTCTATCATGGAAGATCGCACATAGTTCGAACAACCGCTCACGCCGTTCGCGCGATGGTGCAGCATTGCCAAGAACTTCATTACGGAACTTCTTAGCGACATCTTGGTCGTAATCCAGTTTCTGCTCCGCATAGTCAGCCCATCCATCGCCAGCTGCAACCTTGAGCATGTTTCTCAAGCCGGTCCTGGGTACTGCCGGGTCATCCCTCAACATCTGATAGATAAGCCTGCGTTCGTCTTTACGACCATCGCGACGTCCGCTCATGTCAAACGTCGTCCCTGGAGTAAAACTGATGAAATTGATGGCATTGCCTTTCAGGTTTTTCGCTTCGAGCGGCAAAAGCGTCAAACGGCTGGCAAGCGCGAAGCCTTTTTCACCTGTCACATTGAGCCGGGAGATGTTCTGGCCGGCAATCTCCAGGTTGGAACAGACATACACAATGTCGATGCGCTTGTCCTGCTGCAGTTGTAAATGCTCGATGGTCTTGGCAATGAGGCTGCGGGCCACCAATGTTTTGCCGAGTCCAACCTCGTCGGCAACCAGAAAGCGCCTGGCCGGAGACCCATCAAGGAACATGCGTTGAAAGACATATTCCACGGTACGAGCCTGAAAGTCCTTTAGCCCATTAAGAACAGAGGTGGTGTCAAACGTCGTCGACATTCATGCCCCCCTTGGCCAAGGCCTTTTCAAACACACTCCAGATGCGCAGAAATTCAGGCGGCACAATCGCTTCGTCAGTATCCGAAGCCAGCTTCTTCACTAGCCTGCCGATTGGTAGCAGGCTGGCAGGGTCACGGACAAAAGTGCGGGCAAGCATTTCAAATAAAGGGAAGTCATCGCTGTTTATTCCGAGTCCATTCCCTCCCGTACGCCGGAACTGTTTAGTACTCGCCCCCTCCCCCGCGCCGGACAGGTCTTCGAGCATCATGAGCAGATACCGCAGAAACCCGTCACGGTTTCGAACTATCAACCTCATGATCGCCGCTTCACGATTCTGGGGCGGATTGTCGAGTTGCACTTCAAGACCGAACCGAAGCTCCTCATCGCCAAGCGAAAGCGCAAACCCGATAAGGCTGGTGACCTGCTCTGTTGCAACCGTTTCAAGAACAACCTCACCTCCCGATGCCAAAGCGTGCCCGTTTACAGCGCGCTCTCTGGAAATGGTAAGTGGCCATACAATGAGTACGGTATCTTCCAAATTAATCGGGCTGTCAGCGGTGAGTGTGAGTTGCCAGGCATCATCAATTTGGACACAGGATATGGCAAGTAGGGAGGCAGAGAGTCTGTCCTTGACACGCTCCAGAGTTTTTTCTGCTGCGGAAACTGTGTGTTTTGGCTCATCAGGATTCGGAGGTTGGTACGTTGTCAGGATGTCGGTCAATCCGTCTTCACTCAAGAGCGTGTCTATTCCACCAACCTTGCTGGTCAGCCCTTTGAGCTCAACCAGTATTTCGAAGTTGCGCACCTTTATGTCCGACCTATCTACAATTACACGATCTGAGGCATTGGCAGAGCCGACAAATAGATGGGTGTACCAGCCTTTACGGAGCATATATGCCTTAACGTGCAGGCCGCTGCCGGTGGTGCCTGCTTCATCTTCGCTGTCACCTGTTTCTGCCTGCTCGGCAAGAACGGCACAATAATCAAAACTACCAATGGTCTCGCTGCCGATATTGTCGAGCTCTTCGCTGCGGGCAAGCAGAAACCGGGCTTTGTTGGTGGTATTCACCAATGACTTCAGGGCGTCCTCGCGAACAAAGGGTGATATGACGGCAAGCTCATCAGACTGGGGTGGAAGCCAATGTTTAATGTCAACACCGAGAATATGGAAACTGATGTCCGTAAATCCTGCAGGAAGCTCCCAGATACAATTTCGGCATTCATCTCCGAGTATGTTAAGCATCTCCTGCCGTTCGGCAGACAGTCTCTTTATACTCGCTTTGGATATGACCTTGAGAAATTTTGCTAACGGCTGGTTGCTTGGTAGCGCTTTTTTCCCGGGGCGACATTCGAGCTGAAGGCTCAAATCCCAGGAATTGTCGAAGGTGAGATTTCGCGACAGCACCATGAGTCTGAGGAGTGGATTTTCGTTATGCTCATCAACGAAGCGCAACAGCCAAACCTTGGGATGAAACGCTCCGCCTTGAGGAGCGCGGGCCTCATGGATGATTGGCTCCAGCAATCCGTACAATGCGTGGGGATAGTCAGGAACCAGCATGCGCCCCCTGTCGCAGAATACCGTGAGCCTATCTGCAACACGGCGCATGGCCTCCAGGAGACGGATAGGGTCGCCAAGAAGTTCTTGGTCACTGCCAGCAGCAAGCCAGGCGAGGTGTACAGGTAGTGTGAGCAACGCAGTGGGGTCGAGCGAGAAGGTAGTAGCTATGCCGCAGTCGAATCGCATGGCTGGAGGAGGCGTCAGGGCATCTGTAAGGAGGCTTCTGGCATTGGGATTAAGCATCATCCCCCCTCAGGCCGGCTGCAAGGTCTTCAATAAACATTTTCGCAGTTCCCCATCTGTAGGCAAGAGGAACGAGTCCTGATTTACCGCTCCATTGGTTCAAGGCCGCTTGATTGGTAAATCGTGAGCGCCCCTTTTTTAGATCGGTTTCGCGAATCCGAATCAAACTGCGCGCCTCTTTTAACTGGCAGATTTTTTCGCGGTGAAGCAGTGCCATACGTACCCAGTTTTCTACAAAGACCTCTGTTTTTGGAGTGATGCGATGACCGTGCCCCTTCACATTGGCCCAAAAGTCATTCAAAGACCATATAGCGATGTCCTGCCACTGCAGATTTGCGGCCCAGTCACTGATTTTCGTTTGATACTCTTCTGCCAGTTGTTCACGTTTGGCCTGCTCCGCCAGCGCAAGGTTATAGACGAGGGCGGCACCTTGAATGACATCAGAGAAAAGGCGAGCGTGCCCCATCAGGGCCTTGATATCAGCCGGGAATTCAGCTGATAGCTGGTGGAACCATGGAAATGCGCTAGCATCAGAGACCGGGTCTCGGACCAGCCAGGCAAGCAGGGATTCGGGGCATGATGCCATAAGGCGTTCACGAAGAAACCGGGCCTCGCATTTTTGCAAGAGGAAATCAATGGAAGAAGGGAACCCTTCGGGGGGAGCAGGTAGCTTTGGGTGCCAGGATTGGCCGAGATCATCCTCAAGCCACTCTCCATCGTGGGTCTTGCGACGAAAGCCTCGGCGTGCATAGAGCGAATCAACCGAAATATGATAATCCTCTCTTGAACCTTGAAAGCGACGAATGCCCCAACTTCCAAGACCCGCCCAGTAAATCGAACTCGGTAAACGCTTCAGGCCACCACCGGCCAGTCGGCCAAAGACCCCATAGTCGTCCTCGGCCGAAAGCAATGGCAGAACTAATGCAATTTCCTCTTGCTTTGCTTCGTCAGCGAATCGAGAAGCAGGAACCCGTCTGCTTTCTAGAGAGCTGTATATCCATGGCACGAACAACATATATCTCAGTCGAGTCTGGATGGTTGATGTCCCCGGGAATAAACGGTCCGCTATAGCATCACGGATACCGCCGATTCCGAGCTCATCTCTTGATTCCTTTTCTCGGAAAAGTGCAAGTATACGAAGACTTCGTTCGCGGGCTTGTGAGTCGTGGTCTATCCAGGTTAATCGGGAAGTCAATGCCAGTATCTCCGTTCAATTTGCTACCGCACTTCTAGATGGTATGCCTTTTAGACCATCACCGGTCCTACTTTAATTTTTTCATCCAACAATTTCTCAACTTCACCCAACCACACTTTTGTTTCTTCCGCTGACCGCAAGGTGCGGTGAGGCAGAGAAACCTGCACAACCATGGGCTCCAGGAGCTTGGCAGCTTCCAGCCGGGCCTGCTCGAAGAGACTCGACAATGCTTCCCTCCGGTAGCGCCAACTGTCGAGCGACATCTTTTCCAGCGATTCGATGATCTCGTCAACACTGCCGGTGGCAATGGCCGGGACCGCTGCGATATTAGTATTTGTCAGGATGGATTGGCGTTGGCCGTCATTCAGCTTTTGCCAGTTGGCATCCTGCTGCAACTGCGACATGAGGGTGTCGTAGACTTTCTGATACTCATCATGGGTGTGGTTAAGGGCCTTGCGAAGGAGCTGGGTGCCCTGCTCGTTCAATTCCAACATCGGGTTGGGCTCTGCCAGAAGCAGACGGTTAGTTATTATAGCCTGGGCCTGTTCCCTCATCTTTTCTGCCGGTCCCAGCCCGGTAGCGAGACCGAGAAGCTCTTCCAGCGTCGTCCAGTCGAAACGGCGCTTTTGAATGGCAGCAGCCCGTTCTTCCCATTCCTTGATTTGTTTAAGCAGGTCGTCACGCTGATTGTAGATGGCCATGATCTGTTCATTACCGGTCAGCGATTTAATTTCATCGAGGTGATTTGTGCTCGGCCGGTGCGGACAGGGGGGCTCTCCTCCGGCAGCCTGAGCCCGTTGCAGCATGGCCTGGATAAAGGTAGGGATGTTGGCAAGTTCTTCTCCTGGCTTGCAGGGGCAACCTGCCTCCTGCAATACCTTGCGGACTTGAATGAGCTGTATGGGGGTAACTGTAACGGATTCGACCTTGAACGTAGTCTGGGTGATCTTGGCCCGTTCCAGTGTCTTTACATCAACCGTCTTGTTAGTTGCATCAATGGCTCTTATCAGTCCACCGGCGAGTAAAGCAAAAAGACCGCCATCAATTGCATCCTGTGGCCACCCGTATTGCGGATCCTTGAAGGTGTCACGAATCTCCGAGCCCTTCTTGCCGCCGGCAATAAATTTGAGGATTGCAGCGCATACTGGATGTTTGGCCGGCTCATCCTTGTGGCCGACTGCCAGAAGGGCGTCACCAGCCCCTTTCTTGGCATTGTCGAAGACCTTGGCCCATTGGGCGTGGTCAGCTACATCGAATTGTGGATAGAGACGAATGAGTGAATTGATTGCAGCCGTATTGACCTGGTCGGCCAGCGTGTTTTCTACAATCTCATTGCCTCCTCCCTGAAACACACGCGCATTAGACATGATCTCTTTGATGAGGGCATTGAGGTGGCGCTGGGCATCGTTGAAACGAGTGGTCATCGCCGAGCGGGCGTCTTCACCCTCCGGTGTTGACGGGGTGCCACGAACGTTGAGGGTGGCTCGAGCCGCCAGTATGCCGATGAGGATCTCATTGAGTTCGCTTGCTGCATGGTTGGGGATGTAGGCGAAGATGGTTGGCGATTGATTTCCGGCATTGCGGGCATCAGCAAGTACCGATTTCTCGTCGGTTTCCCAGCCATCTCTGATCCAGGCAAAGATTTTCTTATTGGCATCAGCCGGCAGCTCCGTTGCGTAGTGAAGGGATAGGGTGCGAGACTCCTTGCAGTTCCCTTGAGTAAGGCGAACGGTTTTCAGCGCTTCTCCACAGGCCTTGCGGAAAATGGTAACCCGTTCATCTTCGATGCGGGCAGGATTGCCGGTTAATTCGGACAGCTGCTTACGGTATTCATCGTGCCAGACGCTGCTCTCGCGGGTCTGGAGACGGTATTCGTTTTCAATGGACATAATCAGTCCATCGTCTTCCAGTTTCTTCAGAAGGGAGGGAATCCGTTTACGCAACTCGGCGCTGCCGGCGGTGATGTCTTCCACCATGAGATCGGATAAGGATTCAGCGGTGGCCCGGAGACCAATGTCAGCTACACCGTCGCGGGGGAGTTTGCCAACCAGGAAAATTAAGCCGCAGAGACGGCCCATGAGCTTCTCATCGTCCGTACCGCCGCCCAGGCGCTGAATGTTTTCGTACAGTTCCTTGGAGATGACCGCGGTTTGGAGCAGGCTGCTGGAAATCTGGCTGTAGATAAAGTCGCCCGGTACGACATGACCGATGGGGCGCTCAAGCGTGCTGATGGTCGCCTCATGAACTATCTTGAGCTGGTTGCGGAGTTGGGATACCGTGCCTGTAGCATCCACGATTCGCAGCACTTTTTCCCAAAATCGACGACGCACCGGAAGGATGGGGTAATCTTGGACGAAAACCTTGGTATCATCGGTGCGGTGCTCGATTTTTGTACCGGAGAGATGCCGAGAAATCTCCCCTAGGCAGGTAGTCATGGTTTGATCAATTTCGGTGACGCATCCCGGTTTTTTTGCCAGGATGATCTTGCGAATGACCGTCTCCACATCGGTATCGGAAAGCTCAATGGGTACTTGAAACCGTCCCATCAGTTTTTGCAGTAGCGAGGTGCCGGAGAGGGCCGTCTGACCGGTGCCGACGAAGAGGAGCTTGCCTCCCAGTTTTTTGCAGCATGCCTCGGTTACTTCCTGAATCCAGTAGGCCCGGTCGGTGCTCTTGCCGATGAACTGCTGGACTTCGTCTAGGATTATGACCGTGAGCGGAAATTTACCATTTACCGACAGTGCATCCTTGATGGCGGAAATCATCTCATCGTTGGTCACGTCGGTAACTTTTTTGTATTCAGCTCTGAGTTGCTCCTTGGCAGCCTGAGTGGTGTCGGCGAATTCTGGCCACGCCTTTAGGAGCCCTTCAACGATAAGCGGCGAATTGTAGATGTGATCCCGCTCTTTGGCCCACTCCTTACCCTGTGTCTCGATATGGGCCTTGACCTTATCAAAGATACCTTCTTCCTTGAGGCGCATTTCAAAGCGGGCCACATGGTACTGCTCGGGCAATCCGACGGACTTGAAGACGATGCCCAACAGGGCAAGGCGCACGTTGTCCCCAGCGCCGGCTCCAAGGGTGCCGGATGCGGAATGCAATCCACCTTGGCGTTTGCCCTGGGTGGAAAGCTCCTTGAAGAGGTCTGTTGCCGAGGTTGGCAATTTGGCTAAGGAACGAGCTAATGCGCCGTCTTCGGGGAAGGAGAAATCAATCCACAAGGCTCGGAGCATCTTGGCCAAGTGGGACTTGCCGCTGCCGAAGAAGCCACTGATCCAAACGCCGGGCTGTTCAGCAGCATTGATGTTTTTCAGGTAGGCAGAGAGGATCTTCTCCAATCCTTTTTCATATTGGCCGTCGCAAACGAAGGTTTCCAATTCATAGCGCAGGGTCTCTAGTGATTTTTCGGTTAGATCATCCGAAACATTGGCCACACCGTTGTTGGCAATGACGTTTTCCGCCGGGTTTTTGAAGTAAATATCCTTGTTGTTGAGCATTAAAGCCCTCCTAAGCCTCTGAATGTGCAGTAATCGGGACCGCAAGGTAGTTCCAGCCATCACGGGCGTCCAGCAGGCGGTAATTGCTGTTTTCATATTCGCCAGGGAAGAAGACGACCATCCGGCCACAGACATGGGAAGCCGTGCGCTGGACGATTTCCGATACCCTGGCGAAGCCGAACAGACAGGCAATACCCATGACAGCAACAACGGTCTGCTCGTTCGCATCCGGCTGCTCCAACAGATCAGTGATCGACGCAACCAGCGAATCAACAAACTGAGGGAGAAGACCTTCAACGTCCTCCGGAGCCTCGAAATAATTGTCTCGATAATCAAGGCTGGCCATCCATTGCGGAAAGCTGTTGGTGAGGTCAAGGAGTTTCCAGCTATGACCGGCTGTCTTGGTGGCTATCTCAAATTCATCTGACTTGGTACGAAAGCGAAGTTCATCCGTCTTGTCATAAACGATGAAGATAACCCGCTGGGCACCGGCCAGCCCCTGTTGCCATGGAATAGCGATGTGATTCCCGTATTCGCGCAGCAGTTTGTCCAGTTTACTCACGTACGTTACTCCTGTTCATGGGCGGTAAGTAAATCGGGAAAGCGGACGTCAATTACATCGCCTGCACGGCGATAATCCAGCCATCCTTGTTGAGATGAAACGACGGCAAGTTCATGTGCCTTGTCTTTGGATATGTCCAGCGCACGGACCCAGGAGCTGTCAAAGAGGCGCTGAGCACGGGCTCCCTCCAGGTACGCCAGGAATAGCGCATAGGCCACAGTAGCTGGCGTAATGTACGGCTGAGTCCGCTTTTTCTTAACCCTACCAGCTAGGTAACCGGCCTGGGTCCAGGTGGAGTTGATGTTCTGGGCGGTGGAGGTGATGGTGGCCCTGCTAAAACGTCCCGGTGATAGCGTTTCTAGGAAAGTAACCATGTCGGCACAGGTGAGCTGCTCGCCATAGTTTATCTGCAAGATACACTCTATAGAAGTCCGCAGCAGAGTGTCTCTGGCCAAAGCACATAGAAGAGCCAGTACCGGACGGCCCGGATCTTCTTTAATCCAGAAGTGCCGCATGACACGAAACAAACAGATGTTGCCGTCAAGACCATATAACTCCGCCAACCGCTCTGCGGTCAGTTTTCGAGTGGTAAGTGTGGTCTTGCCGAGGAGATTGTCTTCTATGATGGCTCTGAAATAATCGTTTTTGGTTGCTTCGGAAGGGGAAACGGCAAGGAGGGTGGTCAATTCGGCAGACATCATTGTTCGGCTAGTGTGGACACTGGCCTTGCCGAAGCGAAAGCCTAGAGAAGAGAGTTTAACCTCTTTGTCATCGACATCCGATTGTGCGCATTGTGAAGGCATGGAAGATACTCCGGATTACATATATGCTTTCTATGGCAGTTCTCGTTCAATATTACAGTTGATTTTTAGCAACCACTTCGGGTCCTTCGAGACGTTTACTGAAGGTTGAGAAGTCGCCAAGGCGGCTGGAACCGGATTTTTTTTCGCTATATACTTGGCCAGGGCTTTAGTCTTTTCTTGCATCTCTACTAGATCTAACAGATAGCCGAGTCGCTGAGCCCATGCAACCGGCGATAGTTCGGCAACGGTGGGCAATACGGCTCCGTCAAGATTTACAGCCAAAGCGGAAAGAACCGTTGCGATATTGTCTAACCCCGCAGCATGGTGGGGATAGCCTATGAGGTCGAGCGCTGTTGACTCGGGACTGGAGACAAGTACTGTTCCGCGTGGCCTATTGACAACCACTGTCGGAATGTCCGTAACATTTTTTCTGGCGATAAATTCTACTCGGATCTTGCCACAGACTATAGGAGCCTTGTTCTTAGCCACAAAAACCTGAAAAACCTGGGGGCGAGGATCTGCTGCTCCGTGAAATTGTGCAGCGCTTAGAAGCCCTGTATAGTATGGTTCTCCCAAGTAACTCATAAGAGAGTGAATGAACTGCTCAGGGGGAAGGCAGCCAAGACTCCGGTATTCAGGTGGAACGATGACATAGAATCCGCGATAGGGCATGGCGATTTCGCCCTTATGACGAAGCCGGCGCAACGCAGCGCGTACAGCGACATCGGAAGCGTCGAGGAAGCTTTTCGCCTCGGCCGTAGTAAAAGTGTATTTCCCTTTGGAGGCCAACTCGACAATAAATTTTGCTGCCGACATGTCTTCGCCCTCTCTAGAAAATGCTCAGGCAAAGTAACACTTTTCGCTACTATTTGCGAGTGAATACTCTCTTACCATAATTTATAAAGTAGCCCCCAGTTAGTTTTCCGGGCGGCTTCAAGTCATCTCATCCTGAGCCTTGGTGCCTTCGAACTCATAATAACGGCCTCGTATTTTCTCTCTCAGTTTTGCCTTATCGCCAGATTTCATGCATCTCAAAACTTATCCCCTCGATAACCTTTAGCATCTCAAGATTCCCTAGCCACTCCCCAGAAATCGCCCCCTTCCCCAGCACCACCCCAAGAATATTCCCAACAATCGCCCCGGTCGAATCGGAATCCCCGGAGTGGTTTACCGCGAGCCGGACACCCCGACCGAAATCCCCCTTAGCAGCAATAGCACAGTAGAGGGAAATAGCCAGCGCCTCATCCCCAACCCACCCGCCACCGATCCGCTCTATCGTCTCTGGGCAGGGTTTCTCCTCTAAGCAGCTCCGCACCGCTCGCGCAATCATTGCAGCAAGACAGCTCTTCTCATACTCAGGTCGCTCTACAAGAATCAACATGGACTCGGAAATGGCTTCCTCCAAATTCCTACCGGATACGAGGTGGTATATCAGCGCGGCCAAGAAGCCGGCCGGAAGATAGCCGAGCGGGTGACCGTGGGTGATGGCGGCAGCGGCACAGCCAAGCTCGAACGCCATCTCCCCTCTTTTCCTGTCATCTCCAGCATCCGGCAACGCGCGGCAGAACAGGCCCACCGGGGCAACCCGCATCACTCCGCCGCACCCCTTGCTGGTGTTGACCGGCTGGGCAACCGTTCCCATCTTCCCCGCAATGAGCGCCGACAGGCAGGTGTTACCCGGCGCCTTGCGGTGGTGGAGTCCCTCCACCTTCAGCAACTCCCCATCCAGACAGTCACGAAAGTTCAGGTCACGGGATGTTTCCCCCTGGGTGTGTAGCCAGCGCAGATACGCCCGGTAGAGTGATGTCGGGTAATCTGGCACAGCACCGGTCTCGCGAGTGCGCTGATACTCCCTCAGCAACCCCTCTGCGGTAAACAGTGTCATCTGGGTGTCGTCGGTGATGGCGCCGACACCTCCCGCAGTTTCAACGAAATCCTGTATACCGTCCGGACCGAACTTTCTCCTTATCTCGGCCATGGACAGAAACTCGACCGGCCAGCCGAGGGCGTCTCCCACAGCACCGCCGAGAAGGCAGCCCGTGAACTTGTCGACTATTTCATGCTCGATCATCTTTTGCACCTCCGCACATACTCCTCCTGTTCCCGCGTCTGAATGGTCCCCGGCCGGGCGGCCCGGACCCGTCGAATCGCCTCTTGCGGGGCCATTCCGAACTCAATGAGCAATCTGGCTGCAACCAGACCGGTCCGACCTAACCCACCGCGGCAGTGAAGCACAATCCTGCCGCCCTCCCGGAGGATGCGGCGAAGTTCTCCTCCTGCCGTTACCCATTCTTCTTCGAACGCCTTGTCGGGCACCCAGACATCGACGATGGGGAGGTGGAGCCAGCGGATGCCGAATTCACGGACCTTCTCCGGGAGTTCAGGCACTGAGAGCAACTCGAACTCGAATTGTTCAATGAGAGTCACCAGCGCCTGAGTCTGCCAGTCCCGGACCACATGAAGGTCCAGGTCCAAGTCACGTTTCCACTGTCCGTCAGAATACCTGAGTCCGACATTCTCATCCTTTCCCGGGCAGATGGTCATGCCGATGAGGCCGCCGGTACCGGGGACAGCGACTGCGTCGATGCGCAGAGGCGAGATGATGCTTCTATTCAGTGTCATGGGCCGGCTACCTCCTCCCATAGTGCAAATGTGAAATCAAACGAAGAGCAGTTTACACTAGAGATGCGACATAATATGTCACTTTGATAGGTGGGTTTTGAATTGAGGGAACAGAACGTGGACGAAGCGCATGCTATCTCGGATATTCAGAGAGGCAGGAGACCTGAATCCCGGAAACCCTGGAGAAATGGCGGTCATTGGTGATCAGGAGGGTTGCCCCTGCGGCTATGGCAGTCGCCACAACTATGGCATCAGGTGTTCTGAGGCCATGAAGAGCCCGTATTTCCGCAGCCTGTAGCAGGATATCCCTGCTGATCGGCTCAAGAGTTAAATGGGGGAAACTGGAAAGCAGAAGTTCATATTCGTCAGCCACATCCTGCAGTTCCTTCTGCAACGGTCTGACCAGGATTTCCAGGAGTGTCAGTTCCGAAGAAACTGCCTGGCAGCTTCCGCCCTCAACCGCCTCCAGCACCTGCCTTGTCAGGGCAGCGTATTCAGGGTGGTTTTCCAGGTGGTAAATCCAGATACAGCTGTCAAGGGCAATGACTTTATGCGCGCCGAGGAGATCTTTCATTTTCGCCAGTCGTCACGTTCGGAGGCAAGGTATTCTTCGGTATCGATCCCCTGCCAAACCTCTTTGTGAAGACCGTACATCTTCTCAGTGAAACTCTTCGGCTTGGGTATCAGTACGATCCGGTCTTCCTTGCTCAGCACCAGAAGTTGCTGACCCGGCAACAAATGCAGCTTTTCCCTCGCCTCGCGGGGAACTACTATTTGATTTTTTCTGCTCATGGTAACGGCTGTCTGCATGGACGGCCTCCTGGTAAAGCATATTTGAATATTACTTTACCAGATTCGCGATACATTGTAAATAAAGCCTTCAGAGGTGAGAACATCAGTCCTCGTTGAGTTCCTGCTTGAGGAGTATACCAGGCTTGAAGGTGAGGGGCTCGCCGGTTTGGGGGTTGCGCCCCATCTCTCGATCTGCTAGTGATCCTTATAGATTGCCGCCACGGTTGTCACCATTGAGGTAAGATGATTGGTCAGGAGAACAACAGTGTGGTTGTTCTCCTCGTCCCAAACTTCTACACGTCAGAGGTGGCCCGAGCAATCCGTTTTGTGATAGAAAACCAGAATCTATCGTGCTTCGCGATGGCCCCCTGCCGGTATGGAAACCGCTGAATCCGAGCATTCTGCTTGCTATTTCCACAACGTTATGCGAAGCGCCTTCCACTATACGGCCCTTATGGACATACTTAAGCTTTTGGCCGACCTGGTCAAGGCACGTTATTGCCAGATCCGGCCGGATTTCCAGGCCGTCCGCACTGCGCAGGTCGCCCTTGACGGCGGAGTCCAGCAGGTCTAAATTCAGCCAGGCGAAGCGCAGCGACCCCTGGTACGCATTGTGGATGTTGGTCCTGTCCTCGATACCATCGTATGGCTTGCCGGGAAGCTCGAAGGGCAGAGGCCCTGCCCCGTGCCGGGTCAGATACGCGCGCGTCACATAGGTGACATCCAGCCGCTGAATGCCCGCCTCGCGGGCCAGAATCACAACGTTGGGAAGACCGGTCCTGGAGCGAGTGACATGGGGAAACCAGGGATGGAACTCATCCAGCAAGAGGCCCTGAGCTCCTTCGAAGACCACCTTCCCGGCGCTCGTCAGCGTTTCAATCCCGGTGATGATCACCTCCTCGCTGAAGAGCAGAGCATCCTGAACGAACCTGTTGCTCAGGTCCGTATCGGCAAGCAAGGCTTCGAAGCGTTCCGGGAGCTCCGTGATGCCGAGCTGCCTGAGACGTTGCGGGACATAGAGGTCACGAATCCCGACGATCTTCGCCGCAAAGCGGGGTGGATCGAGCAGGTCCGCGACCGTAGTCCGGTGGTGCGGATCCAGGCAGCGCTCGATAGTCTCCCCGAAACCGATGCCGCAGCTGCCATGCCGTGCATCTCCCCTGTCCTGCTCCAGGATCTGATTGAGCAACATGTCGTACGGGGTGGTGAGCAGGGCATCCCGGTCTACGTATACTTCCGGAAGCCTGCCATGCATCACCTTCCCCAGCTGGTCCCGCTCCTTGAAAAACAGGATTGGGTTCACGACAAAGAAACGGCTCAGGTAGGTAGGGGCACCGGCAAGGGTCCCGGCCCCGAAGTGGCCGAACACGTGGCGTTCCCCTGTCGGAAGAGTGACAGTATGGCCTGCCTGGGCGCCTCCGTTAAAGCGCACCACCAGACAATCACCCCCGTACCGGTTGACAAAGAAGTCGGTCAGAAGTCCTTTTCCCTCATCCCCCAGACCAGCCCCTATCACTACCCTCGCCCGTTTCATCATGGACCTCCTCAGAATGTCACGACACCGTCGGCAGCGGCATCACCACTTACAGCCAGGGCGCTGATGGCGGTTTTCACCGCCAGGGACGTGTCGCCGTTCCACGACGCCACAACCTCGTCCCGGTCCGCCCCTTCGTTGACCTGAATGGTCGAGACGATGACCTCGGCCATCTTGGTGTGATCGGCAAGACGGATGGCCCGCTGCCCCAGAAGGTCGGTCCATTTTCTCACCACGCGGTCTCCGGCGCTGCGGAAGTGGCTCCCCTCCTCCACCATCAGGTGGAAGACGTGATAGTGCCGGGAAACGATGGTCAGGAGGTCCTGTGCCGTCAGATCGCCCTGCGGAGTTGTCCCGAGGACATCCCGGATCTCAGAGGTCCGGAGCAGCAGCTGGGGCTCCTCGTCACCGGCGGTGAAGAGGTAGCCTTTCTTGCCCCGTTTTTCGAAACAGTCGATGGAGGTATGCATGGCCGCAAAGTACCAGGGGAACAGGTAGCTCTCGTAGTTGTTCCCACCGCCACCGCCCTCCAGCCAGATCTTCCGGAGTTGTTCCGCGATACGGATGTCCGCCTCGAACTGCGTTACCTGGAGCGGCGCACGGTCGCACTCCACGTCACCGTTTGCCATGAACATGATGTGCGGGTCAGGGACCGGCTTCCTGGCATAGATCTCGGTCGCCAGGGTGTAGCACCCCTGCCGGACCATGACGTCGGCCAGGAATCCCATGGAGCCGGTGACGTCCACGTCCACGATGATGGCATGGCTGTTGGGGTTGTCCGCGGAGTCGCGGGACTCGCGGATGGATACCCCGTGCGGGTTCAGTGAGGGGTCAAGCGAGGTGGAGCTGAATACCGCCGATCGTGACTTCCCCCGGGTGTGAGCGCTCGTGTATCTGTCCCAGTCTGCATCGGTGAATCTTCCTGTTCCCATGGTGTCCTCCTTTTTCCCGGCTGTTCCGGTTGCAAACGGAACCCGGTGGTCAGTTTCTTCCGCGACATTGCCCTATGCAATGCGGCAAAGGCATTTCCCATCTCACAATCTTTCGCCTTCAGACATAGAGATCATCAGCCTTGAGCTTCAAGTCGACAAACCTGCGTGGACCTAAGCTGTCGATCAGTACTTTCTCCCTCCACAACCGGTAATCGTTGCGGGCGCTTCCGGTTGTCGGGTGACGGAGCCAGGCCAGCATGGGCTCCGGCGCAGGCCTGGTAGTGAGAAACTTCATGCCCGAGATGTCCCCCAGGAGTTCCCTCCCCACGGAGCGCACCAGTTCCAGGTCTACCCTCGGATCCGCGATCTTGTCGGCCTTCACGTCCAGCGGCATCAGGTTGAAGGTGCGGCTGGTGACCCCTGCCAGTTTTTCGCCAGCCCGTTCCGCGTACCACCAGCCGCCCAACAACGCGCCGATGTGCTGCAAGGGAGAGATGAAGTAGGTGTCGGGCGAGATATCGTTGTGGGTCAGACCCGCGTATTCCAGGTAGCAGCAGAGATTGTGCAGCGTGCTCTGGATCCAGGCCACATGGCGGGGCCATTCGGCAGGAAGCCCCAGTGCGACGTAATGCTCCAGCACATCCCGCAGCAGAAGCAGATCGGGGTCCTTTTCCAACACCATTACGAACCGGCCGTCCTGTGCCTCGAATATCTTCTTCATGCGGGGAAGATAGCGTGCCGTCTCCTTCTTCATGTCATCGGATGCGTAGACAAAGTTTCCTATCCACCGCACGGCGTTGTCGAAAAAGGCCTTGTGTCCGGCGTCCACAAGGTACGTGACAATGGAGTCACCGATAAGCATCTCCCCCAGCTCGAAAGGCCGACGCCTGCGGAAGCGAAAACGGTACTCCTTGCCGGTCGTGTCGGTCAGGGAGAGCATTCCGACGATCTCCCAGTTCCCCTTGTCCAGCTTCTCCCTGGCTGACTGGTAGAGTCCGTTGATATGGGGGAGCACCTCGCGGGCAAATTCATCACTGCAGCGGTCGGGATGCCAGAGAAAGGCCAGGCGCCGGTATTCCTTCTTCAGCGCGGAGTCCTCTCCCGTGAAGAGGCGTTCAGGTTCCCTGATCGCCAGGAGCTGTGCAGCCGTCAGTGCGGATAAGAAATCAAGCCTGTCTTCCATGTCCATCTCCTTTCGGAACCTATATTCCCGGGTATTCAGGATGAAGGTTGAAGGTTCTGCTTTTCTTTCTGTTTATTCCTTCCACCTTCAGCCTGCCTTTTCATTCCTCCCCCGGGCCTTCCATGGAACGGACAAAATAGTGGATCGCTTTCCGGTCCTTAAGCCGGTACAGCCTTGCCGGACGCATGCGCCCCTCCTGCCGGGCACCCTCGACTTCCTGCAGAAGCCCCGCGCCCAGGTAGCGGCGCATGAGGGTTTTTTTCTCCACCTTTCGTCCCAGGATGACCTCGTGGATATTCTTCAGATCCAGAATCGTGAACGGCTCGTTAAGCAGATGCGCCGCGACCGAGGCGTAGCTGACCTTGGCCCGGAGACGGTCCAAGGCCAGACCGATCAGCTTTTCATGGTCAAAGGCCAGAGGTAGCGCAGGGCCGTCATCCCCGACCGGCACCCAGCGGACCTCAGAGGCGCCGTGCACTGCCGAAAGCACGGTATCGGGCCTGGCGATGAGGGCGTAATAGACCACGGTCAGAGACCAGCCGCGGGGATCGCGACTGGCGCTTCCCACGGTTTCCACCTGCTCCAGATACGGGGCGGTGACATTGGTCTTTTCCTTCAGTTTCCGCAATGCCGCCGCCTGCAGGTCCTTGTCATCACTGGTGTTGATGAAGCCGCCGGGCAGGCTCCAGCAGCCGTCATAGGGCTCGATATTCCGCTTGACGAGGAGTATGTGAAGCTTTCCGTCGAACACCGTGAATATCACCGGGTCGACCGAGGTCTGTATCGTGTGGTCCCTGACCATTTGTATGCTCTCCCTGGAATACTGTTTTATTAACCATCCATCATATGGTTTTAAAATAATGTCTTAGTGTCACTTTGTCAATATATTATTTTGCTCAGCATGATATATTTAAGACCCTATTTTACGGGGCATAAAATATTTATATTGACGCAATCCAATCTAGCTGATTTTTTTAGTGTCACAGTGTCATTTTTGAAAAAAAGGGGGGGGCAACATCATGTTCTTCGTCAAACGGAATACCGCAAGCTTCGATGTCGACGCGCAGAAAGGCTTTACCCCGCTCTGCCCCGACGAACTCCCGGTTGCCGGCGGCGAGGCCCTGGCGGAAGCGCTGAACCGGCAGGCCGCATTGCCGGACTTCGTGTCGGTTCGAAAGATGCTCACCCAATGAACTACCCGCCAGTAAACTGCGTCGCTGATGGAACGGCTTCGTTGTAGTGGCCGCTATCGAGGTTGAGGATGCTGTAGCCGCAAAGCGAGAGCCACAAATAGTTTCCGGACTTGCCTTCAGAACTCCCTGACTTTAGCCGTGAGGAGGTTCATCTGGCACCTCTAAGCTTTATCTTGCGCTATCTGCAATCAGTGATTGCATTCCGGGAGGATACCATGGCATCTCTGACCATCAGAAATCTTGATAACAACCTGAAAGCGCAACTGCGCCAGCGTGCTACCAGACATGGCCGTTCCATGGAAGCCGAGGCGCGGGTCATTCTGGCGCAAACCCTCAACGCGCCTGTTTGCGCTGAAAACCTTGCGATTACCATCCACCGCCGGTTTGAGGCACTGGGCATGGACTCCCTACCGATCCCGCCGAGATAACCCGTCCGCAATCCACCTGAGTTTGACGAATAGACTATGGAATCCATCCTTCTTGACACCAATGTGCTTTCCGTACTCATGCGATCCCTGCCGGAACAGGCGCTTATGGACTGGTTTGAGGGACGTACCGGTGATATTTTCTACCACTAAGCCGCGCAGTGCTCCTTCCATAGCTGAAAGCTTGGTGGGTGGTGAAGCGCGGCGGTTTAATCTTCTCCCTGCTGTTCGATGTATTGTTTGA
>CAYMFO010000047.1:0-19630 GCA_964389825.1 uncultured Geobacter sp.
GCTCAAGCAAAAGATAACCTAGAACAATCTAATGTGACTCTGTTACTACACGAGAGACCGCCCTCATGTCAACAGGTAACGACTTACGCTTCAATGGACTCCAGATACTTCTCCGCATCCAGGGCCGCCATGCATCCCGTTCCGGCTGAGGTAACGGCCTGGCGGTAGAACTGGTCCTGGACATCACCGGCGGCGAAGACGCCGGCTACGCTGGTGGCCGAAGCGTTCCCCCCCTGGCCGCAACGGGTCTTGATATAACCGCCGTCCATCTCCAGTTGTCCCTCGAAAAGTCCGGTGTTGGGCTTGTGGCCGATGGCGATAAAGACTCCGTGCACCGGAACCACCTTGGAAGAACCGTCCTTGTTGAGCAACCGGACCCCGGTAACACCGCTATCGTCTCCAACGACCTCCGAGAGCACGCTGTTCCACTCGATGGTAACGTTTCCGGCCCTGCTCTTCTCGATGATCTTGTCGGCCAGGTATTTCTCCGCCCGCAACTGGTCCCGGCGGTGCACAAGGGTGACGCGGGAGGCGATGTTCGAAAGGAAGAGGGCCTCCTCCACCGCGACGCTTCCTCCGCCGATTACCGCCACATCCTTGCCCTTGTAGAAGAAACCGTCGCAGGTGGCGCAGGCGGAAACCCCTTTCCCCTTGAACGCCTCCTCGGACGGAAGGCCCAGGTAACGGGCGGATGCCCCTGTGGCGATGATCAGGGCGTCGCAGGTATACTCGCCCGAATCCCCCTCCAGGAGAAACGGTCGGCGGGACAGGTCCGCCCTGTTGATATGGTCATAGATGAGCCTGGTTTCGAAGCGCTCCGCATGGCGCAGCATCCGGTCCATGAGATCGGTCCCCAGAACACCATCCGGATCACCAGGCCAGTTGTCCACCATGGTAGTAGTAGTGAGCTGCCCCCCCTGCTGAATGCCGGTGATGAGGGCAGGCGCCAGGTTTGCCCTGGCGGCGTAGATGGCCGCGGTGTAACCGGCTGGTCCGGAACCGAGGATAATAAGCCGATGATGGTTTGAAGTCATGTTGTCAGCCTCCTTAAAAACTTTCAGCTAAGTTACCAGCACCCGGGGCAAAATGCAACGGCCGGAAGTTGAATCGTCACGTTTGACCATTCCCCTGCCTCTGCTAGACTTTCCGGTACACGGTTCGACTCGGGAGAAGGACATGGAAAACGAAGAGTATCTTGACAAAAGCATAGCTGGACGCTTCAAATACGCAATCCTTCTTACCTCGCTGACACTGATCGCCGAGATTATCGGCGGCATATGGACCAACTCCCTGGCCCTCCTGTCCGATGCGGCCCATGTCTTCCTGGACCTGTTCGCCCTGGTCCTATCCCTGGCTGCCATCAGGCTCGCGTCCCGTCCAGCATCGGACACCCGCACCTTCGGCTGGCACAGGGCGGAGGTCTTCGCCTCCTTCATCAACGGCGCCACGGTCTTTCTCATGGCCATGGGCATCTTCTACGAGGCATGGCATCGCTTCCTCGACCCGGAGCCGGTGAAGAGCGTCCCCATGTTCATCATCGCGGCCATCGGGCTCGCCACGAACCTGATTGCCGCGTCGGCGCTGCACCGGCACGCCCACGACGACCTGAACGTGCACAGCGCCTTTCTCCACGTCATCGGAGACGCGGCCACCTCCGTGGGAGTCATCGTGGCGGGTGTGCTCATCCATTTCACGGGCTGGGACATCCTCGACCCTCTCGTATCGGCCATGATCGGCTGCGTCATCTTCTGGGGGGCCTGGAGGGTGCTCCGGGAATCACTGCACATCCTCCTGGAAGGAACGCCGCGCGGGCTGAAGGTCGCGGATGTGGTGACAACCATCAAAAGCATCAACGGGGTCCGCGACGTGCACCACCTGAACATCTGGACCATCTGCTCCCATATCATCGCCCTGTCGGCCCACATAGACATGGCGCCGGAACACAAGAGCCGCCAGGCGGAAGCCCTGCGCGCCATCGAAAGAAAATTATTCGAAAAACACCATATCTCCCACACCACGCTCCAGGTTGAATGCACCCTGTGCGACGATGCTCCGCTCATAAAAAATCTGCGCCATCAACCGCGGTCGGGGAGCGCGAACCAGCAACATCATGAACATGACTTCAGCGGACACGACCATCACGGACATTCCCATTGAGCCCAATCCCTTGAAACAGAGACATGACTGAACGCATCAAAGGCCGCCCCCTGAAGGAAACGGCCTTTGATGTAGCGGTATTTCCACTGCTATGAATTGAACGGAGAAAACAGGGTCCCGTTATCTCCCGTGCCCCCTGTGTCCCCCGTGACCATGCCCGAAACCGCGGGGAGAGGATGCCGCGCCTCTGGCGGAAGGGCCTGATGACGGGCTCGCGGGCCTGGAAAATGAGGGACGTCCAACAGAGTCATGTCTCGGCGCCGACGGTCCGCTGAAGGAAGGCCTTCCTCTGGAATCCCCAGAGGCCGTCCGCGGCCCTGTGTAGGCTACAGTCCTTCCGCCGCCGTCATGACGACTGTATGGCCGGGTGTATACAGGCCTTGAGGCATTCCCGTGAATCCGGCCTGACGGATAGGAATAAGATGGACCAGGGTGGTTCCGGCCGAAGTTATCCGGCCTGTTGTAACCGGGACCAACCCCGCTGAAGCGCGCTGGATTGCCGGGCCTGTTATATACCGGAGTGTGGACGTGTCTGCCTGCATAGGGCCTTGAATACGCCGCCGGCATTCCTCCGTGATGGTGCGCGGGATGGCCAGGGCGCGAATAGGCGTATCCCGGGGGGCCATGGTGTCCGTGGCCCCACCCCGCGTGCCGGCGCTCGGGCCTGAAGTGATGATAACCGTCCCATCTCCCGTATCGCTTGTAATGCCCGTAATAATGGTCCCTGTAATGCCTGATCCTGTGAAACGGATGTCTGCTCAATAGATAAGGGACATCATAGGCATAGATGCTTGACCAGGGGCCGTTGTAATAGGGTGAGGAATACCAGGCATTGCCGGAAAAGAGATAGAAGAGATTATTGAGGAAAAACAGGTCATACGGCACCCCCACCGCGGTATGGAAACCCAGTTCGGGGGGCTGGACGAACATGGGCGGCTCTACAATCGTAACCGGCCGGTATGGATACGCTGGAGCGCCCACGCCGAGATTTACCGAGGCGCCCGGCAAACCCACGGACACCCCCGCGTTGAAGGCGACGTTGGACGCGAAAACCGACGACGCCGGAGTCAAAAGGAGAATGCTCAGGCCTATCATGTACCGTTTCATTTTTTGTCCTCCCATCCGTCATACTTCCTATCCATCATGTCGATAGTGACCCGCGGGATGATCCCGGCGCAAGTCCCAGGGTGTGAATGTGGGTATAAAAACGGATGGGAACCGGCATGGTTTACAAATTATTTATTGCAGCCATCCGGCATTCAGCAAAAGAACATCAAGAACCCGTCATATAAGGCCATTCACCTGGGCGGTAATACCAGCTTGTTCCGCCTGTTTGAATGTCTTAGCATCTCTACGTCTTGGCGTGATCAAATGCCGTTTTCGGGTTGATTCGGGAAAATGGTAGATTTATCCACACATCCGGCGCTTTTCAACAGAGTTATCCACAAAAGGAGGCGTCATCCGTGGATTTCTCCTTGTCAATCTCGATGGAGGCGTAGGCGGAGTGGTTATGGATGGACTCGAAGTTCTCAGCCGACACTGAAAACCAGGTCACGTTGTCCATCTTGCGGAGGCGGAGAGCCGCCTCCCGCACCATGTCTTCTACGAAACGCGGATTTTCGTAGGCGCGCTCGGTGACGAACTTCTCGTCTTCCCGCTTGAGAAGCGCATACACCGGACTGCTGCCGCATTCCTCGATAACGGCCACCAGGTCCTCGATCCAGACGAAATCCCGATAGCGCACCTGTACGGTGATGACACCCCTCTGGTTGTGGGCGCCGAACCGGCTGAGCTCCCTGCTGCACGGGCAGAGGGAAGTCACCGGGACGCGCATCTCAAGGATGAAGTCAAAACGGTCGGAAAGGGACGCAAGAAAGCGGCAGGTATACTCCATCAGGCTCTTCGCCCCGGAGACCGGGGCGCGTTTCTCGATGAAATACGGAAATTCCATCTCCAGGTGGGCGCGGGACGCGCCCAGCTTATCCTTGATCTTCTGGAGGGTGGTTTCCATCTTGTCCAGGGCCATCTCTTTCCGGTGCGCGTTCAGGATCTCCACGAAGCGGCTCATGTGGGTGCCCTTGAAGTGATGGGGAAGGTCCACGTACATGTTGATGCGCGCCACGGTATGCTGGAAGTCGTTGTTCTTGTCCATCACCGTAATGGGATAGGATATGTCTTTCACTCCCACCTTGTTGATGGCCAGCTTGCGATAATCCCTGCTCTTCTGAACGTCCCGCATCCCCTTTACTCCTTGTCCGTGACGGCGTAACGCACGGGATCGGCCATTCCGGCCTCTGAAAAGCCCTTCAGACGCAGGCGGCAGGAATCGCACCGACCGCAGGCGAGACCTTCGGGGGAAGGGTCATAGCAGGAATGGGTTCTGGAGTAATCAACACCCAGGGACACGCCCTTCCTGATGATCTCCGCCTTGGTCAGGCCGATCAGAGGCGCATGGATGCGATATCGGCCGGCGCCCTCCACGGCCGCCCTGGTCGCCAGGTTGGCCATGGTCTCAAAGGCGGCGATGTATTCGGGCCGGCAATCGGGATATCCCGAATAATCAAGGGCGTTCACGCCAATAAAGATGTCGAAGGCACCCAGAACCTCGGCCCAGCCCAGGGCGAATGAAAGAAAGATGGTGTTCCGCGCAGGAACATAGGTCACCGGAATGCCGCTCCCCACCCCTTCCTTGGGGACATCGATACCGGCGGTAAGGGCGCTTCCTCCTATCTTCCGCAGGTCGATCTCCACGAGCAGGTGCTGCTCCGCGCCCATGGCGCCCGCATTCTCCCTGGCCGCCTCCAGCTCCACCCCGTGCCTCTGGCCGTAGGCGAAACTCATGGCGTGGGGCTCGAAGCCCTCCGCCTTGGCCATTGCGAGGCATGTGGTTGAATCAAGCCCGCCGCTGTAAAGAACCACCGCTTTTTTCGTCATGGATATTTCCCTCTCCGTCCCGTTCGCTAATCCGTCCGGCGCCTTACGGCACGGGCATGATAACGCACTTTCCCCGCCATGAAAAGGCGCTTGAGGATTGGACCGTGATTCCCAGCCGCCTTCAGCAACCGCCTTCTTCAGGTTTGTCCTCCACCGTTTTATCCCCTTGCCGTCCGTATGACCTGAACCTGTGGATGACCCGCGACATCTCTTCCTCGGGCAGAACCACGGGCTCTCCGATGCATTTCGCCTGGTAGTAGATACGGGCGACCAGCTCGATCTCCTCGGCGCCGGCGAACGCGGCGGCCAGGCTCTCTCCGACGGCCACAAGACCGTGGTTGGCCAGCAGCACGGCGTTGTACGCCCCGATGGATTCCACTATGTTCCGCGCCAGTTCCGGGGTGCCGAAGGTGGCATAGGGCGCCAAGGGAACCTTCAGTCCCGAAAAAGCCACCAGATAGTGCACGGCGGGGATCTCCCAGTTCAGGCAGGCCATGGTGGTCGCATAGACGGAGTGTGTATGGACGACCGCCCGGATATCGGGACGCTTGCGGTACAGGGCGAGGTGAAACTCCAGTTCGCTGGAGGGCCCGCGGGTCCCTTCAACCACCCTACCGTCCAAATCCGTCACCGGAACATCGTCGGCCGTCATCTCCCCGTATTCAATACCGCTCGGGCTTATGGACACAAGTCCATCCCTGGAGTTCAGGATACTCAGGTTACCGCCCGTGCCGGTTGTAAGGCCCGCGGCAAGAAGCCTTCTTCCGAAGCGAACGATCTCTTCCCTGTCCTCGGTAAGCGCCATATCACTTCTTCCTTTCCTTTTCCATGATTACGGATGTTCTACATGTCCGGAGAAGATGTGTCAACGACGGCGAAAGCAACCGGCGGGATTTTGGGCCGGCCACCTTGGCCGCGCATCGCGCCTGGAAATACGCCGAGAGAGGAGCGGATGTACAGGCCGGCAATATTTTCTTGGATGAGAAAGAGTTGCTGTGATACATATTAATACCTGCCTACAGCGCCGATTACGGGCTTTTATCTTTTTCGGTCTGGTAAGGTTTCGCAGCGGACCACAACTTACTGTTTCTCCATCCCCCCTCACCCGGCCTTTGGCCACCCACGGGGAGAGGCTTCGTGTTTTCCCTCGCCCTCCGGGAGAGGGTCAGGGGTGAGGGAACTTCTTTGGCATTTGAAAGGGGCTCCAGCAACCGCCGCTTTCTTTTTGCATGACGCAACGTTCTGACCATAAGGAGAATATATGACTATATTCTATGAAAATTGGCTCAAAAAGGAATACAGCTGCCGCGAGTGCCCGTGGAAGGGTACGGCCGGAGACACCAGCCGGGGCCGGATGTACAGGAAGATGTTCCTGGAACTGTGCTGTCCGGAATGTTCCGCCTTTCTCGATGTGATCATATTCCCCGCTGAAGACGGATGCGGCGCGGCGCGCAACGACCTTACGGAAGAACAGGTGAAGGCCCTGGAAGAGGCAAGGGAACAGGAAAGACTCTATCGCGGGAAATGCCTCAATTCCATTGATCAGCTTCCTGAACTGCCCGGCGATGATCTATTCCTGGTCTGGGATCAGGAAGACTCAGAGACCCTGATCCGTCACGGTGAAACCGTGATCTGGAGAGAACCTCTGGCATACGAGGCCTTCGACAGATTCGAACAGGTGGCGATCCTCCTCAAGGAAAAATACGGGGCGCGGGTTAAGGACCTCCAACCCGCCGACCGCGGCAAGCTGTATCTTTACGGCGATTACGCGCCGGCCCTGGAGTACGTGAAAAAGGTTCGCAAGGACCTCTTCGGAGTCGAGGCCGAAGAGTAGCCACCGGGGAGTGACCGAATGAAGATCACGATTCTCGGCAGCGGGACCTCCACCGGGGTGCCCATGGTCGGTTGCCTGTGCCCGGTGTGCGCCTCGACTGACCCCAGGGACATGCGTACGCGCGCGTCCATACTGATCGAGGTTTCCGGCAAATTCTTACTGGTAGACACCTCCCCCGACCTCCGACGGCAGGCGCTCCGGGAAAAGATCCCCCATATCGACGCGGTCCTCTACACCCACACCCACGCCGACCATGTCAACGGAATAGACGACCTGCGGGGATTTCACCTGATGCACCGGCGCGCCGTCCCCTGCTACGCTACAGCGGAAACCATCGAGCATCTTACCAGGCACTTTTCCTACATCTTTTCCGGGTCAGGCGATGGTGGCTACAAGCCTCTCCTGGAAGCCCACTCGATCTCCGGGAAATTTCATCTTTTCGGCTCGACGATCCAGCCGGTCCCCCTTGTCCACGGCTGCGTCCGCGCCATCGGTTACCGGATCGGCAACGTCGCCTACCTCACCGACTGCAACCGCATACCGGAATCATCCATGGCGCTGCTGTCCGGACTTGATACACTGATCCTGGACGGTCTGCGTTACAAACCGCATCCGAACCACTTCAACATCCAGCAGGCCATCAAGATAGCGGAACAGTTGCGGCCGCGGAGGACCATCCTGACGCACCTGACCCACGAAGTCTCCCACGCGGATGAAAGCCGCCTGCCGGAGGGGGTCTTCTTTGCCTATGACGGCATGATAATTGAATAAGTAACGACGCGGCTCTGGCCTGTATGTCCCATACGACTCCAGGAAACACGGAAGGATTAAATGCGGAAAAACATACGTCTGCACGGCATAACCGAAAAAGATATCGAATACTATGTTTTTCTTGCCGGCGCCGGTATCTGCGACCGTTTCTCCTACAGTTTCGGCAATGGTGAACATGAGGAGGTGCGCCTGTTTTCCCCGGGAAACGAATTCGTCATATCCCGTGACGGAATCAGTCACAGCGGAAACGGCGGTTCATTCTGCGAGTACATGTTCGGCATCGACCAGCCTCTGGCCGACCTGGCAAAGGGGGACGTCCTCAACCGGCTCACCATGTACGGCGCCTACTATGGGGAAAATGACGGCAGGCTCCAGTTTACGGACAGGACGGAAGGCGCCCTGAGTTACGACAAGATCTTTTTCGACGGCAACGCAATCTGCAACTATTTCTTTTTCATCAGTTCGCAACGTCTGAACGGCTCACTGAAACGCCAGCAGAAGGAACTGGTGCGCATGCTCGGTAAAGCGGTTAAACGCTGCTGTTCCGTGGGCAAGGAAGACGACAATTCCATAATCGAGGAAATTCTCTCCATAACAGGCGATCCGAAGGCGCATCTTTTCCTGGTGAAGCTCATCGACAGGAAACACCGGGCGTACCGGGACCTTTTCAGAAGCCTCTATTACGCCAGCAAGAAGATCTCGGACGACGACTTTTTCCGGTTGACGTCACTGGCGGAAAACCTGGACATCGACAGCTATCAGCAGGAACGCATCCGGGTGGATGTTATGTACAAACACCGGGACAACAAGCCAATCGTCGACGGCTACAGGAACATACTCGTCTCCTGCTACAACCGGGGCAAGATCAGCAGAATGGAGAATGCCCGCCTGACACGCCTCAAGACACTCGCCGTCCGCTCCAAGATTCCGGACGCTCTCTTCTATCCCCTGGACGAGCTGCTGAAAAACGACAAATGGATCCTGGTGGACCCGGAAGAGCATGCCTATCTGGCGGAAGTGCGCCAGATACTGGAAGGACTTTTCCTGCGGGGGCGAAACATCGACAACAGGATCGACGGCGAAGACATGGTGAAGCTCCTGCTGGCTAAAAAACGAGCCACGGAAATCCGCGACCACGCATTCGAGGAGATACTTCTTGACGCCGGCAGGAGTTGCGACGAGCGCATACGCGACGGCGCCGACCTGTCACTCCTGGAAGAGTTCTCCTCCATCGTAACCTACTTCGATCGTTTCGACTCCACGTCTTCCATCATCAGCAAGATCGCCTTCATGGAAAACGTGCGCATAACCGAAGAGATGCTCCGCAGTTTCATCGGCAACAAACGGGAGTTCGACGCCCTTAGGGAGAATTTCTTCGAAGAACTCTTCATCACCGAACTCAGCGCCAACCGGTACCTGGGAAAATACGGCGCCAGGAAGATCAATACCCTGTCAAAGGGACTTAAACAGATTGAAGAAAACCGCCTGAGCACTCCGGAGCTTCTGGGGCAGCTGCTGGCCATTGATCATGAGGAAGGCCTCTTCCTGCTCCTGAGAAACCAGGTTCGTGAACGGATCAGAAACTTCTATTTCCGTTACACGACCCAGGCCCACGAAGCGGAACTGAAGCGGGAGGTGGCTGAGATGCTGCGGGCCAGGAGGCTTGTAACCGGGCCCATACCGGACAAGCTCTTCAACGAGGCAATCCTCGCCATCAAGAAAGAGGCCATCTACCTCCACACCATCCTCCCCGCCATCTTTTCCAAAGGGGACAGCTCTCTCCGGGAGGATTTCCTGGAAAATTCCGGCCTCGACCGCTTCTTCGTAGAGGAACTGGAGCGGGAATACTGCGAGGCGAACCGGATCAGCGAACAGGAACTGAACCGGCTCCGTAAAGGCCGGGCATGACGCGCCTTTGCGCTTGATCCCCATCTTCTCCGGTTGCAAACCCGAGTCTTGACTTTCTCTCAACCTTACCCATATGATGCCCTTTGTGTAAAATGAGTACACAAATCCGTCGCGTGCTCGGATCTAATGCCCCGAGACCCGCGACCCCATGGGGGAGGAGGTCATGAAAACCGTCAGGGAAGACATTCTCAGGCTTCAGGAAAAGATAGGCGGCTACGGCAAGGAAAACCTGGAGGAGATACTGTTCGCCTTTGCCGAAGGCGCGCGGATCGTCTCCGGCCGGGACCTGCTGAGGATATACCTGGAGGACCTCACCGGCGGAACACTCTCATGCGTCTATGCCTCGGGTCCCCGCTCGGAAGAGATCAAAAACACGACCTTCCCCATTGTCTCCCACCACGCGCTGGTCTCAACGGTGTTCGCCACCCAGTCCCCCATCGAGATTATCGACGCCTCCAGACACTGCCTCCCCCTGGATGTGAAACTCACGGAGACATGCTCCATCGCCGCTACCTGTCTCTTTCCCATTGTGAACCAGGCGCGTTCCATCGGCGTCATGTGCGTAGACAGCGAATCCGCGGGAGAAATCGTGTCCGAACCGGCCAAGGAATTACTGGCCCAATTCCTGTACGCCATCGCCCCCAGCCTGGATCAGGCGCGGAAATACCACCAGCAGATCCTCCTGACGCGGAGGGTTGAGGAATACAAGAAACGGGAAGCGGCCGCCTTCATGGTAAATTCCGCGGTGCGTCTCATCGACCGCCTCTCCCTTGCCTCGGTGCTCGTGCCCACCATCGGTGGACACGGAAAGACGAGGATGGAGGTCCTGGCCAGCTATTCCGCCGATCCCAGACTGAAGGCGCTTTATGATGACCTCGGCTCCATAAGGCTTGGCAGGGGGCGGTCACTGGTGGCGAAATTCGTGGGCGACGACGGCCGAATCGACGACGATCAGCTCCTGAAGCCGGTCTTCATCCCGGACCTGACCCAGCAGTTCCTGCAGAAAAGGGCGCTCACCGAAAAAATGTCCCTCCGCTCGCTCTACATGGTTCCCAGATACGAACCGGACACGCGCAAGGTCATCTGCCTGGTCAATTACTACTCCAGGGAGAACTACCAGTTTTCGGAATTCGAGACAGGAATCCTTCAGACCCACGCGGAGATGGTGGAACGGGTTATCAGGGAGATAGGCGATGAGCATCTGGAGATCAGGGTGCTGGCGGAGATCACCGACCTTCTGCGGGAACACAACGAGAAGCTCCATGCCTTCCTGGCAAAGGTCCTGTCCAAGGCCACGAAGCTCATCGGCGCGGACACCGGCAGCATTGCCGTGGTCCAGGAACGGGACGTGGACAAATGGCTGGTGGTGGAGGACGACTCGGGAAACATCATCGGCGCTAAACACAAGGAATGGCTCAAGAAAAAGATACCTCCTTTCCGCATCGGCGGACCGGAACTGCCGCCGGAAGAGAGGAGCCTGACAGGGTATGCCGCGTGGTCGAAACAGCCCAGGATCATCGCGGATGTGGAAGCCGAAAGCCGTGAAGGCGGGTTTCACTACTCCACCAGCGAACTCCTCAAAAGCGAGATCGCCATGCCCATCATCTGCGACGACGTAGTCCTGGGGGTGATCTGCCTCAACTCCCTCAAGCAGGGATATTTTACCGAAGAGCACAAGCGCATCCTGCAGATCATCGAAAGCCTCACCTCGCGTCACATCTCGGACATACAGCAGATCGAGACCCTCCAGAGCCAGGTGCTCCGCCTGACCCGGGATGTCGCCTACAAGGACCCCCAGGTCTCATCCTACCGGCTTGGAAACATCATCGGCAACAGCCGCAAGGCCCAGGAGGTGGTGAACTTCATCAACACCGTCTCCACCCCCCTTTTCAACCGGATCGCCTTCTGGAGCACAAACGTTCTCCAGGAGGCCACCATCGGGCTCCCGTCCATCCTCGTGCTCGGACAGACCGGATCGGGAAAGGAGTTCTTTTTCAACAACCTGTACAACAAGCTGAACGAGATGTACCGGGAAAAGGTCAATCCGGCCGGCGAACTGCCGGTAAAGAAGACCAACATCGCGGCCTACAGCGGAGAACTTACCTACTCCGAGCTTTTCGGCCACAAGAAGGGCGCATTTACCGGCGCCTACAGCGACCGGAAAGGCATCCTGGAAGAGGCCCACGGCGGTATCGTCTTTCTCGACGAGATAGGCGACGCGGACCCCAAGACCCAGGTGCAGCTCCTCCGCTTCCTGGACAACGGCGGGTTCATCCGCCTGGGCGAAAGCCAGGAGCGCTACGGGCGGGTGCTCCTCGTGGCCGCCACCAACAAGAACCTCCCGGAGGAAATCGCCGCCGGACGTTTCCGCGAAGACCTCTACCACAGACTCTCGGAGCTGTTCGTGCGCGTCCCTCCACTCAGCGAACGGCGGGAAGACATAACCGATCTCGCGACCCACTTCCTCGGCAAGCTGTACCGGACCTATCGGGACAAGGACAATGAGGGGGACGATCCCCCGGCCCTTTCCGAAGAGGCGAAGGCGATACTGGTAAACCACCGCTATGAGGGGAATATCCGGGAGCTGCGCAGCATCCTCCTGCGGGCGCTCTTCTTCCGCAACGGGAACATCATCACCGATGAAGACATCCAGCTCGCCATCCGGGACGGAAACAGGGATCAGAACGAAAATACCCAGTCCAGGCTGGAGGACAAACTCGCCGAGGAGATATTATCCAGCATAGAGGGGGGCAAGGATTTCTGGGAAGCGGTCTACGAGCCGTATTCCAAAAACCGCATCTCCAGGGACGTGGTCGCGCTGGTAATAGAAAGATCCCGCCAGGCCTCGGGCCGCGGCATGCCCCAGATAGCAAGGCGCCTGAAAGCAGTGTGCGGTGACATCCAGAATGACGCAGGAGAACGGAAAAAATTCTTTAAATTCAAGAATTTTCTCTACAAGACCATTAGGATTTGAAGGTTTTTATTACGATTTTGAATATTCAAGAGAGGCTCTTGCAAATATCAAAGAAGCCCCCCTCCAAACAGGGTGGGGCAGGTGATTTTAGCCCTTCTGCAAAAGTTTGGAATACTTGTTTTATACCAAAAAAAGGTATAATCTATGACCTGGACAGTGAACCTTACCCGGAAAGCGGTGAAGCAAAAAGACTCTCTCCCGAAGAATGTCAAGAGCGCGTTGATTGCTCTTATTCACGATATTGTCAGACTTGGGCCGATCCGGGGCGACTGGCCGAACTATGGGAAGCTGGGTTCGCATCGGCATCACTGTCACCTGAAAAAAGGTCTCCGACCTATGTCGCGGTTTGGGAAGAATCAGACCTGGAAATACGGCTTGTGGAGATAACCTATGTTGGAACGCACGAGAAAGCGCCTTACTGAAAAGCCTATGGAAGCACGTTTTATCGGCACGAAAGAGAAGATCATCAAGCTGCGTGAGTATGCCCGTCAAATAGGGCTTTATGATGCTACGGAAATCGTCGGCGTTGAGGAAGCCTTTCCGGAGTATGCCGCGAATCCCGCGGGGACTGTTCTAAGCGGATACCGGAGCCGCGAGGGATTGACACAGACAGAGCTTTCCAGACAGACGGGAATACCTCAGCGTCATATCTCCGAGATGGAGACCGGCAAGCGGCCAATCGGCAGAGAGTCGGCGCGGAAGCTGGCGACGGCGTTGAACTGCGATTACCGGATGTTGCTGTAGCGGCCCTTCCTCTTTCTCGGGACAGGTGACGTCACTGAAACTCCCTATAGGCGCTGTTTTCGTTACGCGGTAACGGAGGTGTTTCTGAAAAATGGCGTCCAGTCAAGTTGGTTGGACATGGTGTATAAATGCTGGAGCGGAAAAATACCAGGTTACAAGCCTATTTGAAGAACTTTCTCTACAAGACAATCCGGTTGTAACGATCATGAAAAACGGCCCTGACGGGCCGTTTTTCATGATCAAACATTCCAGGCGCATGTCGGGAATAATACTTTACACCGACACCTGGGGAAAGCTATTCGGTGCGGCTGGTGATCTCGATCAGGTGGTAGCCGAACTGGGTCTTGACGGGACCCAGGACCTTGCCGATCTCCCCGGTGAACACCACTTGGTCAAATTCCCGCACCATCTGACCGGGACCGAAGGTCCCGAGCTCGCCCCCGTTCCTCTTGGAGGGGCAAAGCGAATGCTCCCTGGCGACGTCGGCAAAAGCAGCGCCTCCTTCAATCCTTTCCTTCAGGCTGTTGCATTCCTCTTCACTTGCCACGAGAATGTGGCTGGCACTGGCTTTTTTCATCCTTTATTCTCCTTATTAATGTTCATAGCGCGCGCATGATGCCGCGACGACCATCGACGGACAGACTACCACACTCTCCACAAAGCGCCAAGGTTGATGCTTTCACCGGCCGGCGCCAACGGCGTCATTTTACCCGCATCCATTCTCTCTGGTTTTCCGGTAAACCACCATGACACATGAACGTTTGTATAGGCGATTGAAAAGATAATCCGCCGCTAGAAGCAAGGCGGAAAGGGGGCTACATATGAAACGGTTACTCGTCTTCATCTTTGTCGCGCTGACCGCAACCATCAGTGGATGTATTTACTACCCCGGATATGGCGGATACTACGATAGCGGCTACTATGCTCCGCCGGTGGTCCTGGGCGGCGCCAGCGTCAATCTGAACTTTTCCGATCACGGCGGACATGGGCGCCATCACGGGCATCCTTACTCTCATTATGGGCATGGACATCATCATCGACGATAAGCGCCGGATTCATGCAAAAAGGCCTTGCGGGTAAAACCGCAAGGCCTTTTTGCCTTATCCTTCAGACTGAAACAGGCGGCCGCATACCTCAGCCGGCCTGGACCTCGATCCTGCGCGGCTTGGCCGCTTCAGCCTTGAAAAGCCTGAGCTTCAGAACGCCGTTGGCATATTCCGCGCTGGTCTTTTCCTGGTCTATCACCTCCGGAAGCTGAAATTGCCGATAGTAGTTCATCAGTTCGAATTCCCGGTAGATGCCGCTTCCGCGGCTAACCTGCTTCACCCCCCCCTCAATGGTGAGAATCCCTTTGTCTATACCGATATCCAGGTCATCCTTCGCCACCCCGGGCAGGTCCGCTGTAATGACGAGACCCTCTTCCGTTTCCACGATATCCACCGCCGGCCTCAGGTAGCGCTCAGTGGAGCGGGTTTCCTCCCGTCTTTCGGGAGAACGCCGCTGGACCGAATTGGTTATGCTCTTGTCAGTCATTTTGTCACTCCTCCTCACTGGCCTTTTTTGAAACAACCCCTTCTCTTCAGGAAACACTAACCGAGATCTTCTTGGGTTTCGCGGCCTCGGTCTTGGGCAGGTCAATCGCGAGCACACCGTCCTTATAGCGCGCCGAAACCCTGGCGCCGTCTATCTCGGCCGGAAGTTCTATGGTCCTGCTGAACCTGCCCGTCCCCCTCTCGTTCCGGTGCCAGACAACCGCCTTTGCCGTCTCGTCCGTCTTCCGTTCCCCGGAAAGGGTCAGGGTGTTTCGAAGAACCGAGATATCGATGCTCTCCGCTTCTACCCCCGGCAACAGGGCTTCCACATAGACGCCTGTTTCATCCTCACTGATATTGACCAGGGGAAAGCGCCTCGACCCGCCGCCGGTGAGAAACTGGGGCGATGCGAGCCTACCCAGGCCGACGCCTCGAAATGCCTCGTCGATCTCGCGCCTCAGACTGTCCAACTCCCTGAACATATCCCAGCTTGCCATGATATCCGCCTCCTTTGTCTTGGTAACTGAAGCTTTCGGTGGAAAGATAATGCCGATTCCCACGGAGTCAAGGGGAGTGCGCCACAGACGGTGTTAAAGGAAAAAATGAGCCCACGCCTGTCACCTTTTTCGCAGATAGCGCAGGAACTCGTCGCAGGACAGCTCTTTCTTGCGCACAAGACTCTCTATCTGCCGTCCCATGGCGATCCTCTCCCCTTCTTTCATCTGCTCCTTCATGAGGATAAAAAAGGGTATGTTACTCGTATAGGGGTAGAGCCGGAAGCGATCCATAAGCTCGAATGCCGACATGTCCGGCAGCATCAGCGTGGAGACGGCAAGGTAGCGGGGTTCCGTCGTCGCCAGGGCGATTCCTTCCTTGCCCGTATATGCCTTGACAACCCCGAAACCCAGTGATTCCAGCGCCTTTCCCACCTCCTCTTCACCGCTCCTGGAAACGACAAGGGCCTGCAGGTCCCATACCTCCGCCTCCTCGGTCAGACCGAGTACGACTATTCTCTTGGTCAGGTAGTCGGTATCGATGGGGAGGGTAAAAAAACCGGCCGCCGGAAAAACGCCTCCTACCCTTCCCTTGACGCTCAGAAAAATGGGTAGTACCGGAATGTCCCGCGTCCGGGGGTTCCGTTTCAGCTCGAGAAATATCTCCCAGCCGTCGCCGGAGTAGGGAGAGAGGTCCAGCAGTATGCCGAGGGGACGCCGCTCTGAAAGCTCTTCCAGCGCGGCGGGGCGAGCCCGGTACCCGCCCCGGGCAAGGTAGTCACAGACGGTCTTGCCCCGATCCTCGCATCCGCCCAGTCCAAACAGCCATAGTTCCCTGTCAAGGATTGTGTCCGCCATGCATGCTCCCCGTTTCTTGAGGGCGGAACGGGAGTTCTCCCGGCGCCCGCTGAGAATTCTGTAATGATAAGAAGGTTGTAAACAGATACCACATTTTGCGCGGCCGGCATATGAATCTTTAACGCAGCAGACCCGTTTCAGGGTGAAAAAAACCTTGAACTTTAACTAAATAATCGGCATAGTGAGCGATGCAAGACGGGCTTTGGCCCGTCTTTTTCTTTTGCCCTCTCCACAGGTCCGGTTCATGCACAACCGGGACATCCGGCGGATGGAGAAAGCAGGGAACACTCAAACAAACAGGAGCAGCAAGAATGCAGCAAAAGATTCGCAACATCGCTATCATTGCCCATGTTGATCATGGCAAGACCACCCTCGTGGACGCCATGCTGAAACAGTCGGGCGTTTTCCGCAATAACGAAGCCATCACCGAGCGGGTAATGGATTCCAACGATCTGGAAAAGGAACGCGGGATCACCATCCTGGCCAAAAACCTCTCCGTCCGCCATGGAGAATACAAGATCAACATCGTGGACACCCCCGGACACGCCGACTTCGGGGGCGAAGTGGAGCGGGTGCTGAAGATGGTCGACTCGGTCCTGCTGCTGGTGGACGCCCTGGACGGGCCCATGCCCCAGACCAGGTTCGTCCTCAAGAAATCCCTGGATCTGGGCCTGCGTCCCATCGTTGTGATCAACAAGATCGATCGCCCCGGCGCCCGCCCCTCAGAGGTCGTGGACATGGTCTTCGACCTCTTCTGCGAGTTGCAGGCCAGCGACGAACAGCTGGATTTCGCCATTGTCTTCACCAGCGCCAAGATGGGATACGCCAAGCTGGACATGGCGGATGAATCGGACTCCATGGAACCGCTCTTTCAGACCGTCATCAACAACGTATCCCCCCCGGAGGGAGACCCTGCCGCTCCCTTCCAGATGCTGGTAACCAACATAGACTACAACGATTATATCGGCCGTATCGCCACCGGCAAGATCTTCAACGGCAAGGTTTCCTCCGGAGAATCCCTCTCCCTCATCAGACGCGGAGGAGAGATCCGCAAGGGACGCATCTCAAAGCTGCTCGGCTACGAAGGATTGCAGCAGGTGGAAATCACGGAGGCCTTCACCGGGGATATCGTAACCATCGCGGGTTTTGAAGACGTTGGTATCGGCGAGACCCTGGCGGGCGGCGACGACCCCCATTCCCTGCCGTATGTTTCCATCGACGAGCCCACAATCGCCATGAACTTCATCGTCAACAGCTCTCCGTTTGCCGGACGCGAGGGGAAAATGGTGACTTCGCGCAACATAAGGGAGAGGCTGGAAAAGGAACTGCGGACCAACGTATCGCTGCGCGTGGAGGACACCGACAATCCCGACACCTTTCTCGTCTCCGGCAGGGGCGAACTGCACCTGTCTATCCTCATTGAGAACATGCGCCGCGAAGGGTTTGAAATGGCGGTGTCCAAACCGGAGGTGATCCTGCGCGAGATCGATGGAAAGCGCCAGGAGCCGATGGAATATCTGGTGGTGGACGTCCCTTCCGAATACCAGGGAACCATCATCGAAAAGATGGGACCCCGCAAGGGAGAGATGGTCGCCATGCACCAGCTGGGGGAGGTGGTGCGTCTGGAATTCGCCATCCCGGCTCGAGGCATCATCGGACTGCGCAACGAGCTTCTCACCGAGACCCGCGGCACCGGAGTGGTAACCCATACCTTCCACGGCTACGCTCCCTACAAAGGAGACATTCCCGGCCGCAAGAACGGAGTCCTCATCGCCATGGAAAACGGGGAGACCACGGCCTACGCCCTGGACGCGCTCCAGCCCCGCGGCGTGCTCTTCCTGGGGCCCGGAGTGGAGGTCTACGGAGGGATGATCATCGGTCAGCACGCCAAGGACAACGACCTGGATGTCAATCCCTGCAAGGGGAAAAAGCTCACCAACGTAAGGGCCTCCGGCTCCGACGACGCCGTCAAGCTCTCTCCGCCCAGGGTACTCACCCTGGAACAGGCACTGGAATTCATCGACGATGACGAGCTGGTGGAGGTAACCCCCACATCGATCCGGCTCCGGAAGAAGGAACTGGACCCCACCAAGAGGAAGCGGAAGGCCAATTAACCTGGAAACGGCATTTGATCACGCGAGGACGCAAAGAGATTCAAATAGCCGCGGAACAGGCTGGTATCACCGGGCAGATGAATGGCCTCATTTGACAAGTTCTTGATTTTCCTTGGCGTTCTTTGCGGCTTTGCGTGAGACCGCCTTTTTCAGGATTAAACCGGGCGAGGGAAAACACGAACCCTCTCCCTCGGGTGGCCGAAGGCCGGGTGAGGGGGAATGGAGGAACAGCAGGATATGGTCCGCCGTGATACTAACCTGAATAGTTACCCCGCAACAATCCATTGACAAATCGCTTCTTTTTCTCTACTAACAAGAAGAACATCCGGTTATTCCCGTACCAAGCCGATCAAGGAGTCCATATGTACCGAAGAGCCGCGTTAGCTCTCAGTGTCCTTCTCTTGTCATCGTCATGCGCCTCGGACAGCGGCCTTAATGTGCCGGCGGAAACAAACTACCTGCAAGGCGAAAAGCTGTATGCCCGCGAAAAATATGAGAAAGCGGCGGAAACGTGGCGCAAGGTCAAGGAGGGGAACACCTCTCCGCTCCTCAGGACGGTGGCGGAGCTTCGCGTCGCCGACGCGCTCTTCCAGGACGAAAATTACATCGAGGCCGCGGCCGAGTATGAGAACTTCAGGAAACTCCATCCGAAGAACCCCAAGGCGCCGTATGCCCTGTACATGCTGGGAGTGAGCAACTACAACCAGGTGGAAAAGATCGACATCGATCAGACCCCGCTGAAAAACGCCGTCACCGTTTTCGAAACCTTCCTCAAGGAATACCCGAACACCGAGATGGCGAAAAAGGCCAGAGAGAAGCTGTCGGAATGCAAGGCGAAGCAGGCGGCCCACGAGATCTACGTCGGCAGGTTCTACTATCGGACGGACAAATACGGAGCGGCCATAGGCCGCTTCAAAGAGGCGGTGGAGAGATACCCGGGCGCCCCGGTCAATGACGAGGCCCTTTATCTCATGGGCGACTCATACCTGCGCACGGGGGATAAAGGAAAGGGACGCGAAACCATGGCGCGCCTGGTGAAGGAATACCCTGAGAGCCGTTTCGTGAAAAAGGCGAAAAAGGTACTTGGGGAAAGCTGAGTTCGACGTGCGGGGTGAAGCTCTTAAACCTAAAAAAAGCAACTACCACAGGGAACACAGAGGGTTTTCGGAGAACTTTCAAGCAGTTACTCCAATACAATGATATTGCGATCGTTACCTCTATGGTGGGTCTGGCAGTTCATTTTTTCGCTTTTATATCAGCAATGTCCGGTTAGCTAATTGCAGCAATCGCTAAAATCCCGGCTTAACCCC
>CAYMFO010000048.1:0-19261 GCA_964389825.1 uncultured Geobacter sp.
TGTTCTCCGTGGTAATTGCTTTTTTCAGGTTTAAAAACGTTTGACGGCATTTGGAGAAGAAGGCTAATTTCTCTCACTTACTGAAAGAGAAACGTCCTTCAAGAGAGCAAGATGAACCATTACCCCGCCCCCATCTCAGCGAAATTTCCACTTCCCATCGATCCGGCGCTCCCGGAACTGGCGCGCGCCGTGGCGTTGTCCCCCAATACGGTGCTCCATGCCCCTCCGGGCGCGGGCAAGACGACCCGTGTTCCCCTGGCGCTTCTGGATCTGCCGGAACTTGGCGGGGGGCGCATCGTCATGCTGGAGCCGCGACGTCTCGCCGCGGCTCATGCGGCGAGACGCATGGCCTCTTCCCTGGGCGAGGAGACCGGCGGGACCGTGGGCTACGCCATGCGCTTCGAACGGCGCGTTTCCGCCAGGACCCGCATCGAGGTGGTGACCGAAGGGATCCTCACCCGCCGGCTCCAGGCGGACCCGTGCCTGGAAGGCGTCTCCATGGTTATCTTCGACGAGTTCCACGAGCGGAGCATCCATGCCGACCTGGCCCTTGCCTTCTGTCTTGAGGCCCAGCGGGAGGTGCGGCCGGATCTGAAGATCCTGGTGATGTCGGCGACCCTGGATTGCGGTCCCCTGGCGGAGCTGCTGGACAATGCGCCGGTAATTGTATCCGAGGGGCGCTCCTTCCCGGTGGAGGCGCGCTATCTGGGTGAATCCCGCGACCGCTTCCCCTTGCGCATGGCCGGCGCCGTCCGTCGCGCGTTGTCCGAGACCGGGGGAGACATCCTTGCCTTTCTCCCCGGTTCCGGAGAGATCCGGGCCTGCCACGAGATACTGGCCGGCGCCCCGGACCTCCGCTCCATTGCGCTCCATCCGCTGTATGGAGACCTTCCCTTTGCCGAGCAGGAGAGGGCCGTCCTTCCGGGCGCGGGGAGGAAGGTGGTCCTGGCCACCAATATCGCCGAAACGAGCCTTACCATCGAAGGGGTCAGGGTGGTGGTGGACGGCGGCCTTTCGCGCATGCTGAGACACGACCCTTCCAGCGGCCTGAACCGGCTGGTAACGGTCAGGGAGTCGCGGGCATCGGCGGACCAGCGGGCCGGGAGGGCGGGAAGGCTGGCGCCCGGCGTCTGCTACCGGCTGTTCGGCAGCCATACATATAATGCCATGGTCCCCTTCTCCACCCCCGAAATCCTCGTCTCCGACCTTTCCTCGCTGGCCCTGGACCTGGCCGTCTGGGGCGTGAGCGATCCCGGCGTCCTTTCCTGGCTCGATCCCCCGCCCCTGTCCTCGTTTTCGGCCGCAAGGGACCTGCTGCGTGATCTGGGCGCCATCGACCGGGACGGACGTCCCACAAGGATCGGGAGGCGGATGGCGGAACTGCCCCTGCACCCGCGCCTGGCAAGACTCCTGCTGCGGGGCGAGGAGCTGGGAATGGGAGGGTTCGCGGCCATGACAGCCGCGCTCCTTTCCGAGCGGGATATCTTTCATTATGGAACTGGAGAGAGCGCGCGGGTGTGTGAATCGGACCTGCTGGAACGCTATGAGGCGGTTACCGGGAGCGCGGGCAAGGAAAGAGGCCCGGCGCGTGACGGCGCGGTTCGCGCCGTTGAGCGCGCCGCCGCCCAGTTATCCCGGCTGACGGGTGGAGGTCCGGCGGCGGGGAGCCGCGGGCCGCGGCCCGGGCCGGAGGATATGTCCAGGCTTCTCCTGGCCGCCTATCCTGATCGCATCGCCGCCGCGCGGGAAGCAGGGGGAGAACGCTTCCTCCTGGCCAACGGCCGGGGCGCCCGGCTTTCTCCCAGGAGCGGCGTCCGGGGGAGGCCGCTTATCCTGGCCTTCCAGGTGGATGCCGGGACCGGCGGCGAGGGCCTGATCCACCAGGCGTCCGCCCTGACGCCTGAACAGGTGCGCCATGAATGCCGGGACAGGCTGGTCAGGGAAAAGACGGTTTTCTGGGACCAGGCCCGCCAACGGGTCCTTGCCTGGGATGAGGAGCGTATCGGCGCCGTTGCCCTTGCCCGGAGACAGACGACGGCGTCCGATGAGGAGGCGCTGCCCCTTCTCCTTGACGCCGTGCGTGATTCAGGCCTGGAGGCCCTGGGCTGGGGAAAGCCCGTACGGGTTTTCCAGGGGAGGGCGAGGCTGATGAGGACCGCGTTTCCGGAAGAGGTCTGGCCTGATATCGAACCGGAGAGCCTCATGGAGACCCTTCCGGAATGGCTCGGCCCCTACCTGTGCGGCCTCCGGAGCAGGCGTGATCTCGAGGCCCTGGATCTCCTTAGCCCCCTGCGCGCCCTCTTTTCACGGGAACAGCTCCGGCTTCTGGATGAGCGCGCGCCAACCCATGTGCTTGCGCCAAGCGGGCGGAGGGCGGAGATCGATTACCTTTCCGGGACTGAGCCGATCCTGGCGGTGAAGCTCCAGGAGCTGTTCGGCCTGGCGGACACTCCCGTGGTGGCGGCGGGGAGGGTGAAACTGCTTCTGCACCTCCTCTCTCCCTCCGGGCGGCCGGTGCAGGTGACCCGGGACCTCCGCAATTTCTGGGAAAAAGGCTATGGCGAGGTGAAGCGGGAACTGAAGGGGCGCTACCCGAAGCATCCATGGCCCGATGACCCCTGGAGCGCTCCGCCCACAGCCAGGACCAACCGCGCCCTGAAAGGTCGTAACTGAGGTAAACGCCGGGCTATTCTTGAAACACCGGGTTGGCGTGTTATTGTTATGGGAATGCTCTTGGCAAATCTCCGCATCCAGCTTGGAGGAGGGAATAGCATGAACGCCTTTTGTCGTGGTTCCGGCCGAATGGCCGCCGCCTTTGCCGCGCTGTCTCTGTTGATTCTTCTTCCTTTCGCTTCCATGGCCGGGGAAATCACGAAAAAGATTACCGGAGATGTGAAGGTCCACACGCGCATGGATGATGCCCGCCGGCCGGTTTCCCCTCCCTCCGCCATCTATATCCAGGATTTTGAGCTCGGGTACGACACGGCCCGAAGGGACTCCGGTGAGCGCGGACGTATCGTAGGCCGGGTCTTGCCCCGCATGTCACGGCGGAACGATCCCCAGCGGACGGCCAGTCGGCTGGTAGAGCTGATGTCCGAGTCGCTGGTCAGGGGATTCGCCGCCAGGGGGATAAAGGCCGCGCGCTCTATCCCGGGCGTCTCGCTCCCCGGAGACGGATGGCTGATGCGCGGAGTTTTTACGGAAATGGACCAGGGGAATCGGGCCATTCGCGCCGTTATCGGTTTCGGGGCCGGAGCGACCGAGATGGAGCTCTACGTTTCCATCAGTGACCTTGCCATTGATCCGGATGCGCCATTCATGGTCTTCGGCGCTGAAAAGGACCCCGGCAGGGCGCCGGGCGCGATCTTGCTCATGAATCCCTATGTGGCCGCGGCCAGGTTCGTCATGCAGAAGAACGCGTCGGAAAAGGACGTTCGGAAGAGCGCCGACCGGATCGTCGAGGAGGTTGTGAACCATATCGGTACGCTGAAAGGGAACAGGACGCCCGCGGCGGCGGGCGCGGCCGGGCCGGGGAAGTGAACGGGGGAAGGAATGAACAAGGCTGAAGATGGACAGGACAACGCCGGAAAACCGGCCATTCTCATAGTTGATGACAACGAGAACGACCGGTTGCTGCTTCGCTACTATCTCGATATCTTCCAATGCCGGATTCTGGAGGCGTCCAACGGCGTCGAGGGATTGGCCGCGGCCGTCCGGGATAGGCCCATTCTCATCGTCTCCGATGCGTTGATGCCGGAAATGGACGGCTTCCAGTTTCTGCGCGAGGTCCGCCGCACGCCCGGAATAAACCAGGTGCCGTTTGTCTTCTACTCGGCGGTCTACACCGGAGACCGCGACGAGGAACTTGCCCTTTCCCTCGGCGCCGATGCCTTCATCGCCAAACCAAAAGACCCCGAAGAATTCGTCCGGATACTGAACAATATCCTGGCCTCGGAGGAACGGCACAGGCCCGCGCCCATCGCTTCCCTGCTGGAAAACGACGAACTCTATCTGCGCAGCTACAGCCGGGTCATCGCCACCAGGCTGGAGGAAAAGGTGCGCGAACTGAGCGCCAGCGAAAGCAAGTTTCGAAGTTTCTTCGACAATATCCGGGATGTCGTGATAGTAGTCGACGGGCAACGGGTTATCCTGGATGCCAATGAACCCGCTCTTCGAAAGGTATTCGGCTACAGTCTCGAGGAGATCCTGGGGAAAAGCTCGCGCATGCTGTTCGCGGACGAAGCAACATACAGAAAGACCGGCAGGCATTACACTTCCGGCGCGGAGAATCAGGCGCCGGGGCTTCTGGAAACGGTGTACCGCCGAAAAAACGGTGAATTGTTCCATGCCGAGGTCTCGGGAAACATTCTGAGAGACGAGGCCGGCAAGGATATGGGATACATCTCGGTGATACGGGATATTACGGAACGAAAAGCGCTGGAAGAGCAGCTTAATCACGCCCAGAAGATGGAGGCCATCGGGACTCTCGCCGGCGGAATCGCTCATGATTTCAACAATATTATTACCGCTATTATCGGGTTCAGCAGTCTCGTTCAGATGAAGATGCCGCCGGAAGACCCCTCAAGGGAAAATCTGAAGGAGATAATCGCGGCCGGAGAAAGGGCCGCGGCCCTTACCCGAGGCCTTCTGGCCTACAGCAGAAAAGATGCGTTGCGCATGGACGGGCTGGACCTCAATGAAGTGATACAGATGTCCTTTAAGTTGTTGAAGCGCGTGATCGGCGAGGATGTGATCCTGGAGGTGAAGCGGGCCGGGGAACCCCTGTTTATCCTTGGTGACAGCGGGCAACTGGAGCAGGTCCTCATGAATCTCGCCACCAATGCCAGGGATGCGATGCCCGATGGCGGAACCCTGTTTATAGAGACGAAGAGGATTGCCCTTGATGAAGATTTCCATTCAAGGTGGGGGTTTGGAAAGGCGGGAGACAGCTACGTTCTCCTGACCGTCAAAGATACCGGTCAGGGGATGGACGAAGCGACCCGGCAGCGCATCTTCGATCCCTTTTTTACCACCAAGGAATCGGCGAAAGGGACCGGTCTGGGTCTTTCCATCGTCTACGGAATCGTGAAGCAGCATAACGGGTATGTGGACGTGAGTTCCGAGCCCGGAAAGGGGACGGTCTTCAACATCTATCTGCCGCTGACCGCCGTTAAGGTCGTGAAGGCGGAACGTCCTTCCATGGCTTCCATGCGCGGAGGGGACGAGGTCGTGCTTGTGGTGGAAGACAACGAGGTGATCCGCAACCTCTTCACCGCGATCCTCGGGGAATTCGGCTATCAGGCCCATCCGGCGGCGGATGGTGTGCAAGCGGTCGGAATCGTGGAAGAATTGAAAGGAAGAATTGACCTGGCGATCATTGACATCATCATGCCGGGGAAAAACGGGCGTCAGGTTCTGGACGACTTGCTGACCATTTCACCCGGTCTGAAGCACATCTTCATGAGCGGATATCCAAGGGATGTCATCTCGGGAAAAGCCCTCATCGCCGAGAGCGAAGAATATCTGCGGAAACCGGTTTCGCCCTCTACTCTTCTGGAAAGGGTGCGCGATATTCTCGACGGCAGGCAATAGGGATTACAAGGGGGGACCATGGCTACGACGGTGCTGTACATAGAGGACAATGAACAGAATCTCTATCTGATCACGTTTCTTCTGGAAAGCCACGGTTTCCGGGTGTCCGCGGCCCGGGACGGCAGGGAGGGAATCGCTTCCGCCGCCGGTTTGCGGCCGGATCTGATCCTCCTGGACATCCAGTTGCCCCTGATGGACGGTTACGAGGTTGCGGGCCGTCTGAGGGCCAATCCCGACCTGGCGGATATTCCCATTGTGGCGGTCACATCCTACGCCATGGCCGGGGACCGGGAAAAGGCCCTCGCTTCCGGGTGTACCGGGTATATAGAGAAGCCGATTAATCCCGAGACCTTCGTGCGGGATGTTCAGAGATTTCTGCCTGAAGATAAGAGATGATAAATGCTATCGACGCCGGGAACGGGGTTTGAAACGGCCGGCGCGGCCGGAGCAAGGGAGAGTTGATGTCGTTTTCCAGCGGATACGGATATCTCGTCCTCTTTGCCTTATTGGCAATGTTTTTACCGGCCGCTGTTCCGTCACCGGCGCATGGTAAGGAATCCAAGACGGAACGGGTGACCATCCGCCTTACGGAAGCGGAAAAAAACTGGCTGGCCCTACATCCGCGCATCCTGGTGGGGGTCATGAACGACTGGCCGCCCATCAATTACCTGGCCGCCAACGGGACGCCGGCGGGGATCGGCAAGGATTATCTGGATGCAATCAACAGGCGCCTGGGAGGTGCGCTCGTCCCGGCGCCGGGTCCTTTCCAGGCAAACTACGCAAAGGCCCTTGGCGGGGAGCTGGATGCATTGATGGACGTTACCCTGCGTCCGGAACGGAAGAAGGATTTCAACTTCACCCGCCCCTACATTGTGATCTCTCACGTGATTGTCGGGCGCAAGGGGGGCGCCTATTTCAACAACGAGAGCGACCTTTCCGGCAAGACCATCGCCCTGGAACGGGGTTTCCACAACGTAACCCATTTCCGCGAAAACTTCCCCTCCGTGAAGATCCGTGAATACCAATCCACTTCCGCCGCTCTGGACGCGGTTTCGCGGGGAGACGCCGACGCCTATGCAGGCAACCGCGCCGTGGCCGTGTACCTCATTGAAAAGGAGCTGTTCAACAACCTGCGGCTGATGGGGAGGCTTGCCGGGCCAAAGTCGGAACTGCAGTTCGGTGTCCGGAAGGCGGAACCCCTGCTGGTGTCAATCCTGGACAAGGCCCTTGCCTCCATCAGCGTGGACGAGGAGCATGCCATCCGTCGCAAATGGCTGAGGGAAGAGTCGGCCGGACTTGACCTGACCGGGGAGGAACATGCCTGGCTGAGGGCCCACCCAACCATCCGGGTGGGCATGGACCCGGACTGGGCGCCGGTGGAGTTCCGTGACAGGAACGGCGTTCCCTACGGCATATCCGCTGACTATCTGAACAAGATCGGCGAGATGCTGGGAGTGCGGTTCGTGATCGTGAAGGGGGGCAGCTGGCGACGGCTTGTGGATGCTCTCCAGGGCCGTGAGGTGGACATGCTGGCCACAATCACCCGTACCCCGGATCGGGAACGTTTCATGCTCTTCAGCGAACCCTATCTGTCCCTCCCCATAGGAATATTCACCCGGCGGGATGCGCTCTATATCGGCGACATCAAAGAGCTGGCCGGAAAAAGGGTCGCGGTGGTCGCGGGGCATTTCAGCGAAGATATTCTGAGGGCGGAGCGCCCCGAGCTGGAACTGGTCCCGGTGGAGACCACGGAAAGGGCGCTGCGCATGCTGTCACAAGGCCAGGTACATGCCTTTGTGGGGAGCACCATGACCACGGAGTACTACCTGCGCGAACTGGAACTGGATAATGTCAGGATGGCGGGCGAGACACCCTACCGTTACCAGTTGTCCATGGGAATCCGCGGAGACTGGTCCGGGTTTGAGCCGATCATCAACGAGGCGTTGCGGACAATCCCTGAGAATGAGAGAAACGCCATATATACAAAATGGATCGCCATGCGCCCCCATAGCCATATCAATTACAGCCTTATCTGGAAGATCGTCGGGGGGGCGCTGCTGCTGGTAGGGCTCTTTGCCTTGTGGACCTGGCGGCTGGGAAGGGAGGTGGACATCCGGAAGAAGGCCGAGGCGAAGTTGATGATAAACCAGGCCCATCTTGAAGAGCTTCTCCGGGAAAGGACCGCTTACACCGAGACCCTGCGTGAGGCCAAGGAACGGGCCGAGGCCGCGGACCATCTGAAGTCGGCTTTTCTTGCCACCATGTCCCATGAACTGCGCACCCCGCTCAATTCCATCATCGGTTTTACCGGCGTCCTGCTGCAGCGCCTGGGAGGCCCGATAACCGCGGAGCAGGAGAAACAGCTCACTATCGTCAAAAACAGCTCCAACCATCTTTTGTCCCTGATAAACGACGTGCTGGATATTTCAAAGATCGAGGCCGGGCAACTGAAGGTCGCCCATGAGCGGTTCGACATGAAGGAGTCGGTGGAAAAGGTCGCGGTGAGCGTCCGTCCCCTTGCCGAGAAGAAGGGGCTTTCCCTTTCCGTGGAAACGGGTGATGATGTGGGCGTTGTCGTGGCGGATGCCCGCCGCGTCGAACAGATTATGCTCAACCTCCTGAGTAACGCCATCAAGTTTACCGAACAGGGCGGCATCTCCATCCGCTGCGTGCGGGATGGCGAAAGGTATGTGACTACCGTTGCCGACACCGGCATAGGTATCAGCGGGGACGATATTGCTTCCCTTTTCCGGCCATTTCACCAGATAGACAGCGGTCTCCGCCGAAAATACGAGGGCACCGGCCTGGGCCTTTCCATCTGCAAGCGTCTGACCGAGTTGATGGGGGGCCGAATCACCGTGGAAAGCAAGGTGGGAGAAGGTAGCGTTTTCGGTTTTTCTTTGCCTGTGGAGGGGGACGAGTCCGCGCAATGAGCCTTGCGGCGGGTGAGGCCCTGGATACAAAAACTCCCCTCCGCTAAGGAAACCGGAGGGGAGTTTTTATTGTTCCGGTGAAGCAGGTCCGGCTGGCGGTTACTTTTTTCGGGCGACCTTTGCCGTCTTTCCGGACTGGCATTTCCCGATCCAGTAGTTTGACCATTCGCTGGCGGTAATGGCGCTGTCGTGCTTCACGTCGATGTCGGCGAACCAGTAGATCAGGCTTTGTATGTACTCCTGTTTCGTCACTTTGCCGTCCTTGTTGGCGTCTGAGTTGTGGAAACGGACGGTAAAGACCGCGACGCATTCGTCTACGGACAGCTTGCCGTCGTTATTCTTGTCCATTTTCCGGAACTGGGGTTGCTTGTTGCCGTTTTTCGGAGCGTTTTTGCCCCGCGGAACCGCGCCGCACCAGTAGGTAACCATTTCTTCCACGTCCACCAGGCCGTCTTTGTCCTTGTCCATGTCCTTGTGGGTGGAGGTCATTCCATCCTCCATCTCGATCATGGTCACCTTTTTGTCCTTGTTGCCGTCCATCTTCGTGAATCGTTCGGAGGCGAAGGCCTTTGCCTCTCCGCACTCCATGAAGCCGTCCTTGTCGGCGTCCCCTTTCATGGAAGGCGCGGTTTCCGTTGCCATGGCGGCCGTCGCGCACGCCATGAGCAGGCAGAGAGATAAAAAGAGTGATCGGGTAGCTTTGTTTTCCATTGTCTTGTCTCCTTGAATCGTTTGTTGTAATTCCCCGCGAATGTTGATGTTAGCGAACCGTGCTGTTTAAACCTGAAAACGGCATTTCAACCACAGGGCCACAGAGGACACAGAGATATAATAGCGAAAAAATGAACTGCCAGACTCACCATAAAGGTGACGATTGCATTATCTTTGTTTTGGAGTAACTACTTGAAAGGTATACTAAAATCCTCTGTGTCTCTGTGGTAATTGCTTTTTTAGGTTAAATATTCGATAACGGGGCGGCGGTTCTCCTTCCCCGTTATCCTGCTTCAGCGCCTTTTTCCGGCGTCTTTCCCTCCAGGTATGGCTGGTGGAGTTTGAGCGGTTGGGATGTCTTGCCCCGTAACCGGAGGTTCAGCATCTCCACGCCTACCGAGAATGCCATGGCGAAGTAGATATATCCCTTGGGGATATGCATTCCCAGGCCGTCACCGATGAGGGCGACCCCGATGAGGATGAGAAAGCTCAACGCCAGGATCTTGATGGTCGGATGCCTTTCCACGAACGAGGCTACGGCCCCTGAAAAGAGCATCATGAAGCCGACGGCGATGACAACAGCGGCAACCATGATCGAAAGCTGACGCGCCATGCCGATGGCGGTGATGATGGAGTCCAGGGAAAAGACGATGTCCAGGAGCATGATCTGGACCAGGGTTCCGGCAAAGGAGGTGGCCGCGCGTGTCGAGGAATGCCCTTCCTCCCCTTCCAGTTTCTCGTGGATCTCCAGGGTGCTCTTCCCCAGGAGGAACAGGCCGCCCGTGATGAGAATGAGGTCGCGGCCGGAGATATCCCTGCCGATAACCGAGAAAATCGGCGCTGTCAGTCCCATCAGCCAGGCAAGGGAAAAGAGGAGCCCGATGCGTGTGAACATGGCGAGGCCCAGGCCGGTGATGCGGGCCCTTTTCCGTTGGCTGAGGGGAAGCTTGCCCGCCAGAATGGAAATGAATATTATGTTGTCGATGCCAAGGACAATCTCCAGGGCGGTCAGGGTGACGAGCGCCATGAGAGAATGGGGGTCCGTGGGAAAGTGCATGGGGTGTTCTCCTGGGCGGGAACCGGCGCCGGTTGATTCTCGCGGCCGCGCGCGACATTGACGGATTAATGAGGCCGGTTGCGCGACAGCAGCATAGTATCCCGGATTTTCCCATTTGTAAACGCGGAGATTGCATGAATCGCGGATGACTTGAACCAATCAGAGGTGAGAATAGTCCTTGAAATGATGTAGAATATACGGGCACAAGCCCGATGGGTAATCCGAGACATGGAGGTTTTATTATGAAATATGTGATTATCGGGAATGGAGTCGCGGCGAATTCAGCGGCGGAGGCTATCAGAAAAGCTGATGCCGCTGGTTCGATCGCCATCCTGTCCAGGAGCAGGCACTGTTTTTATTACGTCCCGGCACTTCCCGAGTATCTGGCCGGTGAAAAACAGGTAAAGGATTTCACACTCCACGACCGCGCATGGTACGAGAGAAAGAACATAGACCTCCACCTTGGCCTTGAGGTTACGTCTATAGACGCTAAGGCAAAGACGGTGGTCTCAGCGGATGGGGTTTCCCGGCCCTACGACCGGCTCCTTCTGGCCATGGGAGGGCATGCCCATATCCCTCCCATCAAGGGCGCCGATGCCGAGGGGGTGATGACCCTTCGGACCATTGACGACGCTGATCGCATAATCGCCAGCCTGGGGGCGCCCTGCCGTCTGATAGTCGTCGGCGGAGGACTGCTGGGTCTGGAAGCGGGAAACGGGCTGCGAAAGAGGGGGATGGAGGTATCCATTGTTGAGCTGGCGGACCGTCTCCTGCCGAGACAGACGGACCCGGCCGCTTCGGCGATGCTTCGCGGGCAACTGGAGCGGATGGGGTTTTCCTTCCATCTGAATGTGAATTTACGGGAGATTGCGCGCCGCCAGGGCGGGCTCTCGGTGATTACCGAAGAGGGGGAGGAATTTCCTTCCGACATGGTCCTGCTTCTGTCCGCCGGTGTCCGGCCGGAAACGGCCCTGGCGAGAGACCTGGGCCTGGAGATCGGTCTTGGGGTCAAGGTGGATGATCGCATGGCAACGGCTCTGGAGGATATCTATGCCGCCGGTGATCTCATCGAGCACCGGGGGAGATACTATGGCATCTGGCCCGCGGCCACCGCCCAGGGCAGGGTCGCGGGCGTAAATATGGCCGGCGGGGACATGACATACGAGGGGACGGTGCCGTCCAACAAGCTGAAGGTCGCCGGGGTGGATCTGGTTGCAACCGGAGAGCTGGACGCGGCGGGCGAGATGGAGTCCCTGGTCAGGTCCGATGAGGCCGGGCCTGTGTACCGCAAACTGGTACTGAGGGATAACGCCATTGTCGGCGCGGTCCTTCTCGGAGACGTTCGAGGCGCGGATTATATACAGTTGGCCATCCAGAGCGGCAGGGACATTTCGGATCTGAAAGACGTGATCATGAAAGAGGGGTTTGATTTCAAGCGTCTGAAACAGGCGTAGATGTATCCGGCAAGGGCCCGTGGAGCTTCCATGGGCCCTTGCCGGATTATTGTTGATGGTTATCAGTAGTTGAACGCCTTCACCTCGAAAAACGCCTGTGGGTGCTTGCACACCGGACAGAGCTGGAGGGCGTCGTTTCCGGCGTGGACGTGGCCGCAGTTGCGGCACTTCCAGGGAACGGTTTCGGATTTCCTGAACACCGTGCCTTCCTCTATGGCCGTCAGGATCCTCTTGTACCGTTCCTCATGCTCCTTTTCGATGGCGGCTATGGCCTCGAACATATAGGCAATATCGTTAAATCCCTCCTCGCGGGCCTCCCTGGCCATCCTTGGGTACATATCCGTCCACTCGGAGTTTTCTCCGGAAGCGGCGTCCTTGAGGTTGGAAATGGTGTCGTTGATCCCCATCAGGGCCTTGAAGTGCAGTTTCGCGTGTTCCTTCTCGTTGTCCGCCGTCTCCTGGAATATCTCCGCCAGTTGCTCATACCCTTCCTTTTTGGCCACCGACGCATAATAGGTGTACTTGTTACGCGCCTGGGATTCGCCGGCAAAGGCTTCCTGAAGATTCTTTTCAGTCTTTGTCCCCTTGATGTCCGCCATATTTCCTCCTTTTTGCCATATCGGCCATGTCAATTTTTTGGTAATTTATACCATATAAAATTACATGTCAAATAATAAATTGTACAGCGGAGGTTTTTCCGGATGGGTGGATGAGGTATTTGGAAGAAGGCGTGAGAAGGGGCCGTTGTGGCCCCATGCGGGAAAGGGGCTAAAGAAGTTTTACCACAAGAATGCGCAGGGGGTCGGGGCCGGGATTTGACCATCCGCGCATCTCGCCTGCCGGTATCTCTATAACCGTGTCCGGTCCGATCCTCCGTGTCTCCGTCCCGACAACCAGGTCTCCTTCACCGGCAAGGACGTAAAACGCCACGTCGAACGGGTTGCCGTGGGTCTCCAGGGTCTCGCCCGGCCGCAGGGCGAGATGGATCAGTTCGCAGTCCTTCCGGATAAGCATCTTGCGCGCGTCTATCTGTATCGGCGCCTTTTCGGCCGTTCGCTGTTCGGTAATCCGCATGGTTGATTTTCTCCTTTCCTGGCGCTGATGCTCAAAGCAAGGCGCTTTTTGAAAAAGTGCCCGGGACGGGGTCGGCCCGGGCGTCATGAAGGAGGATTGAAACGGCTGCTGCTTTTACCCGAGGATCTGCTTCAGGTCCTCATCCGGGGTGGAGATGGGAGCGATATTGAAGTTCTCCACCAGGAAGTTCAGCACATTGGGGGAGACGAAGGCCGGGAGGCTCGGTCCCAGCTTGATGTTCTTGATGCCCAGGTGGAGCAGGGTCAGGAGGATTACCACGGCCTTCTGCTCGTACCAGGAGAGTATGAGCGACAGGGGCAGGTCGTTCACCCCACACTGGAAGGCGCCCGCCAGGGCCACCGCAATCTGGATGGCCGAGTAGGCGTCGTTGCACTGGCCGATGTCCAGAAGCCTGGGGATGCCGCCGATGTCCCCGAAGTCCAGTTTGTTGAAGCGGTACTTGCCGCAGGCGAGGGTCAGGATGACGCAGTCCCTGGGCACCTTCTCCGCTAATTCGGTGTAGTAGTTCCTGCCCGGCCTGGCGCCGTCGCAGCCGCCGATGAGGAAGAAGTGTTTGACCGCGCCTCCCTTCACCGCCTCGATGACCTTGTCCGCCACGCCCAGCACCGCGTTGTGGCCGAAGCCCACCAGGATCTCCTTGCCCGGCGCCTCCGGGAAGCCGGGGAGGGACAGGGCCTTCTCGATGACCTCGGAAAAGTCCCATCCGTCAACGTGCTTTACGCCCGGCCACGCCACCAGTCCCCAGGTGAATACCCGGTCGATGTAGGAGTCGGCCGGTTTCTGGATGCAGTTGGTATTGAAGATGATGGCGCCGGGGAAACCGGGGAATTCTTTGGCCTGGTCCTGCCAGGCGCCGCCGAAGTTGCCGGCCAGGTGGGAGTATTTCTTGAGACCGGGATAGCCGTGGGCCGGGAGCATCTCGCCGTGGGTATATATGTTGATGCCTTTTCCCTCGGTCTGCTTGAGGAGCTCTTCCAGCATGAGGAGGTCGTGGCCCGTGACGAGGATCGCCTTGCCCGCCTTCGTGCCCAGTTGCACAGGGGTCGGGACCGGGTTGCCGAAGCGCTCCACGTGGGCCGAGTCCAGCATCCCCATCACCTTCAGGTTTACCTTGCCGCACTCCATGCAGAGTCCTACGAAGTCCATAAGCCCGAGAGCGGGGTCGGCGGTGGCCGCCAGGGCCTCGTGGAAGAAGGCGTAGACCTCGTCATCGTGTCTGCCCAGGATCTGGCAGTGGTCGGCGTATGCGGCCATGCCTTTCAGGCCGTAGATGAGGATTTCGATGGCGGAGCGGATGTCCTCGTTTTCATGCAAGGCGAGAATGCCGTATTGCTCACCCTGCTTCGCCAGGTCCGCGGCCGGCGACCAGGCGGCCGGGCCTTCCGTGAACTGGGGAGGCTTGATGCCATTTGCCTTGGTAAATGCTTCTTCGTAGAGCGCCCGCGCCTTTTCCTTCATTTCAAAGCACTTTTTGATGGCCGCTTCCAGGCGGGCCGGGTCGAAGTCCACGTTGGTGACGGTGGTGAAGAGCCCTTCCAGAAGGAAGACGTCAACGGCCTGGTCCTTGGCGCCCAGGCTTCGCGCCTTGTCGGCGAAGAAGGCGAGCCCTTTCAGTCCGTACAGCAGGTTATCCTGCAGCGCCGCCACTTCCGGTTTCTTTCCGCACACACCCATTACTTCGCACCCGATACCCTTTGCAGCCTGCTCGCACTGATGACAGAACATTCTTTTTTCCTCCTTTTTGTAGTCTTTCCCTGGAACGCGGGGATTTGTGTCCGAACGTGGTTTTTTCCGCGTGATGGGAAAACTATATCGAAAAAGGGGATGCGCACATTGATGTGCATCAAGTTTTTTCAGAAAAGGCGATTGCTTGCAGGCTCTGTTTGAGCGGGATGGGGACGGTGCGGCATGTTTCGGATTGCATGAGCGGGTGGGTCCTGCTGTATGTACTGTGTTTTGATGGTTTATATTTAAATAAAAATAATATATAAATATTGACAAATAAAATATTAGAAAGTATTTATGGCGTACCGCGGATTTGAAGGAGGATTTTATGTCATTTAAGAAAATATTACGTCAGTGCGGTTTTTTCATATTCGTTATCGGATGTCTTGCACCACAGTATGCTTATGGCCGGTCATTGCAGGATGACGACCCCATGTTTATGAAATGCGAAAAGAAATGGTGGTGCGCCATGGTTGCGCAGCCTCCATCTCCATGGCCTGAAGCATACTCGGGAAAGACCGTCGAAATAGCGGAGTCGCCCCGTCTCCTGATATATATTCCCGCAGATGCTGTAAGGATACTTCATTCAGACCATATTCTGTTCGTGGCCTATAAAGATGCCGGATTGATTACGTTTGAAGTAAGCTCGGAGAGCCTGTTTCAACGGCTTTTTCCTTCATTGATGAAGGGTACGCGCTTCACGATGCTTGATGTTGCAACCATCCTGTTTACCAGGACATCTGAGGACAGGGAGCCCGAAGAAACCGCTGATTTGCTGCTATGGCGTTTCGCAATACATTTGAAGAGCATGTTTTTCATTGAAAAAACTACGATCTTTTCATCCAAGAAGGGTCCGGTCACCTGTTTTTATTGGCAATCACCCAATGGTGAAAACACGGCGGTATTTGTAAATAATGAAAATCCCAATGCCTTTCTGAAAATGGCAGGGAAAGGAATGAGCTTTGAGGCATTTAAAAAAGTGATTGGCGGCGTTCGTGAAAAGAAGAAATAGAACAAGGAGAAGAAAACTATGCTGAGTCCTGAAGAAGCGGATTATTTGCGTGAAATTCTGGAAGACCTCTATGGAAGAGACATAGTCGCCAACTGGACAATGAATGAGAAAGTGCTGGAAGTATTCAACGAGATGCTGGATAAAAACACAACCTGTTCAATCGCCATGGATTATGTGCCACGCCCAATCACGAGCGGACGCCCTGATCTGGGCCATGTGCGTTCACTGCTGAAAGGAATGGCCAAGAGGGTTGGGAAACGTAGCGCCGGGGCTTCCGGGCTTTATTGGATTTGCAGTCAAGCCACCAAATATACATTTCGAAGAAAATATGAGGAAGCGGGGCAGGGAGTCTCGGAACCCTGGTAAGCGAGAGGTGTGTCTTCGGTAAGTTGTTGATTTAACCTATTAATTATTGCCAGGGATATTTATCTTCTCTTTAGACTTCGCGATATATATTTCCGCTGCGTCCCGGATAATATTTTCCCCGGCAACTGGTTCTTTCAGTTTGTGCGCCCACGGCCTTCCAGGATGAATGACGTCCCATTGTGAGCGTTGTTGATTGTGTCTACCCTTACCAGGATCGTGGTTTCCGAAACCGTCAATTATCCGATTCCAGAGCGGAGAAAACATTTCAATAAGAAGCGATTCAGCCAGTGGAATCCAGATATCCTCTACTACTAAAAACCGGCATTGAAAATCAGCCAAATCTATATTCGTTGCATGCTCAATGGAGGTGGCATGCTCAACGAGCCTCTTGTAGAGCGCCTGCCCGGGATCCGCGTCGAGGCCGAACCCGCCCTTGCGGGCGCCCGCTGGAACCGCCTTTCCCACGTAAATAGGCCACCCGCAAGAACCATCCCTGTTTTCCACCGCTATGTCGCGATAGAGAGGAAATCCTCCATGATAATAAATAGCGTAGATTCCAGCTCCAATAAAGGGTTCCGGTGGCAATGGTCCAACTGACTGTTGAAGCATGGCCTCGGCAACACTATCGCCCAGATTTTTCTTATCCAGCGGGTTGAATGGCGGGATTCTTCTTGGTTGATCAGTGGACATGTAATTCTCTCAAGCTAATTGTTTCCAGATACTCTCGCCTACTACCGATGCAAGCTTGACGGGCACGGCATTTCCGATCTGCCTCATTGCTTCCGTCCATGTGCCATTAAATATGTAATTATCAGGGAAGGTTTGTAAACGCGCGCTTTCCCGGACGGTGAAATAACGGCAAGTTCCGTCATGTAACGCCATCATGTTTTCGCCGCCGGGAACACCATGGTCACCTGCTTTAAGAGCTTTCGCGGGCTCGTCTAAAGGGCTTCCGGTGTGGCCCGGATAGGGTCTGGCTCCCGGACGGTATTCATGATTCGGAATTGTATGCGTTTTGTCACGCGGATCAGGAAGGTTACGCAGGGCGTCCCTTACCGTCACGCATCTTTCACTGGCGGGAGGGTGCAGAGGATAATCGGCCGCCAACCGCTCAATGCGCCTGACATATCTCCCGGGATGCTTGGGCCGGGATGTTTTTGGCACCTCATGTTCGTCCCAGTAGGCGCCAGATACCCATTGATCCCAAAGGAGTCTGTCTTGTGAGTGGGTTGGGTGTGGAAATGACCATTCCTTGCCGATATCAGATCGAAAGCCTACGAAAAAAACTCTGTGCCTGTTTTGTGGAACGCCATACTCCGCCGCGTTGAGAAGTCGAAAGACTACTCTATAGGACAGTTCGTTCCCAGCGCTGCTTGTATGATGTTTTTCCAGTCTTGCCAGATGAGCCGGCCAGTCTTCATCTTCCTTGCGAGCGATAAGCGGATACGTTAATTGAAGAACGATGTAGCTCACGTAGGTGGCGAATCCCTGCCTGAGAATCCCTTTCACGTTCTCGAAAACAAAGCAATCGGGTCGAAGCTCGCGGACAGCGCGGACCGCTTCTGGAAACATATCCCGGCTGTCATGATACGCGCGATGTTTTCCGCCAAGCGAAAAAGGCTGACAAGGAGGACCGCCAGCCACCATGTTGACCTCCTTGGCGATTTCCGTATAACGAATATTGCGAACATCATCGGCATATAGCCGCCAACCCTTAGCCAGTTCATGACCCAAAGATTCGTTCAGATGAATAGTGGAGCATGCATGTTCGTTCTTTTCAACCAAAGCGACATGTTTCCAGCCGGACTGTTCAAGTCCAAGCGCCAGACCGCCCGCTCCCGTGAACAATTCTATTGATGTGAGATTTTCCATCAAGCGCCCTCCAGGAAATTTCGAATCCGGTCGCGCAATGCTTTCGCGTCTTTCATTTCACATTCCCAAATTATCAGAACGCTCCAACCCTTTTCAAGCAGCATATCCAGCGTTTTTTGGTCTCTTTCAAGGTTTTTGCCTAGTTTTGGGCCCCAGAAAGCAATCCTGCTTTTCGGCATTCGATATTGGTTGCAGCCATGTTGATGCCAAAAACATCCATGGACGAAGATCACCTTTTTTCTGGATCTGAATACAAGGTCGGGATGGCCGGGCAAATCTTTTACATGAAGCCGGTAGCGATAGCCCATGCCGTGTACGAGTCGTCTGACCGCAAGTTCAATTTTGGTGTCGGCATGATGAATCCGCGACATCCGTTCGCTGCGTTCTGATTGGCTCAACGGATCATAACGTTTCGAATCTTCCTGCGTCAGGGTGTCATGGAGAAACCGCTTTTTTTTGTCCATTTGCGCAAAAAGCCGTTTTGAGAATTTAAGGATTCGCAACTATACCCAATTCATTTCCTGGTTGACAAGGTAAAAGGAATGGTCGCGATTGGCGATGAAATGACCTCCTATCAGCAATACCCAATAGAAATAGGAAGATTCAAGGCGCTACAGCATCCCCTGGGCCGAGAAGCTTACGAAACTTCCATCACCGATGATGATGTGGTCCAGGACCTTGACGCCCATCAGCTCCCCGGCGTCCTTCAACCTGCGGGTGATCTCCCGGTCCTCCCGGCTCGGGGCCGGGTCGCCTGACGGGTGGTTGTGGACCAGGATGATGGCCGCCGCGGACTCGCGGACCGCCGGGCTGAAAACTTCTCTTGGATGTACGATGCTCTGGTTGAGGGAGCCTTCGGAGATGCGGACCTCCTTCAGGATCCGGTTCTTGCCGTCCAGAAGGAGCGCCAGGAAATATTCCTTGCGCCGGTCGCGGAGTGAGTAGTGGTAATGCTGGTAGACCTGCTCCGGGGAGGTGAAGCGTTCGCCGTTTGTTAAGCGATCCGTGTTCAGGCGCGATGCAATTTCAAGAGACGCCTTGATGGCCGCCGCCTTGGCCGGTCCTGTTCCCTTGACGCGGCAGATCTCGGCCATGGTCGCGCCCGCCAGGGTCCTGAGGCTTCCGAATTCCTGGAGCATGGAACGGCCGATATCCACGGCGCTCTGTTTCGTGACCGGGTTGCCGGTGCGGATGATGAGGGCCAGCAACTCCGCTTCGCTGAGGGTCTCGGCCCCCTGTTTCATCAGCTTTTCCCGGGGACGCTCATCCTCGGGCCATCCCTTGATCCCTCCGCCCATGATTTCCCTCCGTGCGCAAGATGAGTTTTACGGTTAAGCGAATCCCATGAAAAAACAAAATTTAGCATGGAATGCTCCCCGGGGGAAGGTGTTTATCCTGAAAACGGCATTTCAACCACAGGGCCACAGAGGACACAGAGATATAA
>CAYMFO010000049.1:0-19112 GCA_964389825.1 uncultured Geobacter sp.
AGCAGGTCTTGATATAATCAATAATCCTGAAAACGGCATTTCAACCACAGGGTCACGGAGAACACAGAGATATAATAGCGAAAAAATGAACTGCCAGACTCACCATAAAGGTGACGATTACATTATCTTTGTTTTGGTGTAATTACTTGATAGTTTTACAAAAATCCTCTGTGTCTCTGTGGTAATTGCTTTTTTTAGGATAATTTCAGGTAACAAACCCCAGAGGCGCCTCAACCCCTTATCCAGGAGACAACCGGACCATGTGCCTGATCCTGTTCGCCTTTCGCCATCATCCCAGCTATCCACTGATCGTGGCCGCAAACCGGGACGAGTTCCTTGAACGGCCCACCGCCGCGGCATCTTTCTGGGACACCGATCCACCCATCCTCGCGGGACGGGACCTCCTGTGCGGCGGCGCGTGGTTCGGCGTTTCCAGGCAAGGCGGATTCGCCGCCGTGGTGAATTTCCGCGATCCCGACTCCCGTAAAACCGACGCCCCCTCCCGGGGAACTCTCGTCCCGGAGTTTCTCCTGGGGCGCTCTCCGTGCGAGGTCTTCCTGAATAACCTGCGGGCGAAGGGGAACCTTTACAGCGGGTTCTCCCTTCTCTTCGGGGATACCGGGCAACTTTTCTGCTATTCCAACCAGGGCGAAACGACACCCCTGGTTCAGCCGGGGATCCACGGCCTGAGCAATCACCTGCTGGACACCCCATGGCCCAAGGTGGTACGGGGGAAAGACCGGCTGGAGCAACTCCTTTCCGATGACAGGGAACCTGACGTAGAAGAGCTGCTGGACATTCTCACCGACCGCTCGTTTCCCGAAGACCATCTCCTCCCGGACACCGGCATAGGGCTGGAGAAAGAGCGGCTGCTCGCCCCGATCTTCATCTCCGGCAAAGGATACGGAACCAGGTCCTCCACCGTCCTCATAATGGGCCTGGACGGAACGATCAGCTTCACGGAACGCACCTGGCGCGGGACTCAAGACTACGGCACGACAGTGACCCACCGCTTTCACATCGAAAAGTGAACCGTCATATCTTGTCCCAGTTGTCAATTCCGATCCCGGTCAGGCCCTCCCGCAATTCCCGGCAGGCCGCGTCCACAAGCTGAGCCCGCTCATCCTCCTCGCCGCCGGTCATGGTCAGGGTGATGTCCAGTTCCGGGGTTTCACCGAGGGTCCTGGCCAGTGACTTGATGTATACCCGAGGATGCTTCGGAACCACGCGGCTCAGGACCGGTTCCAGGATCGATTCATCATTGCAGCGCACCGTAATGGCCCGCGTGATGGACCCGCCGGCGCCAAGGGTTTCTTCCAGGAAAGAGTCCAGAGATGAGGTGATAATCCCTTTCAGCTCCGAAGGGACTCCGGGGAGGCAGATAATGGTGGTCTTCCCGGCACGGAACAGGACGCCGGGCGCGGTCCCCACCGGGTTGCGAAGCGGCTCGGCCCCCACCGGCAGCCAGGCCATCTTCTCACGCGCCGGATTGAGCCCCCCTTCCGCCATGATCCCTCGCGCATGGAAATCATCATAGCTGTCCTTGACCATCCGGCGCGCCCTTTCATCCAGCCTCAGCTCCACGCCCGCGCCTTCAGACACGGCGGCCACGGTCAGGTCGTCCGCCGTGGGGCCGAGCCCCCCCGAGGTAAACAGAATATCCACCCCCCGCTCAATGGCGGCCCGGGTCGCCGCGGAGATCTCCTCCGGGATGTCGCGCAGCATGGTGGCCCTGACGACATATCCACCCCGGCCGTTAATCAGTTTGCATATCCAGCTGGTGTTGGTGTCCTGGATATCGCCTATGAGAATTTCATTCCCCACAACCAGAATCTCAACCGTGACGTGTTTCGACATGGAACCTCCCTGATGGAAATCCCTCTTGGCCCCCCCTTAATGAAAGGGGGGGCCAGGGGGGGATTTCGATTGAGGAATCAGTGTACCACAAAAGAGGAGAATTCAGCTTTGTCCGGTTAAGTTTTTGCGTCATGCGATAATCCCCCTCATCCGCCCCCGCGGGGCGCCTTCTCCCTTGGGGAGAAGGGACACTTTTGAAACCCTCGCCCCGCGGGAGAGGGTGGCCGAAGGCCGGGTGAGGGGTTAAGCCGGGATTTTAGCGATTGCCGCAATCAGCTAACCGAACATTGCTGAGGAGAATTAGATTAATGAAGGAAAAAGGAGAGGTAAAAGGAAAGAGAGCGCCGGGACCATTACCCCGTGCTGCTCTTGGTGATGAGGATGACGCCAATGCAGACCAGGGCGGTGCCGGTCCAGCGCAGGGGGGTCACCACCTCGCCGAGAAAATACTGGGAAAGAAAGGCCACCAGCACATAGTTGAGCGCCTGCATGGGAAGGGCGACCGACAGGTCTTCCCAGGAAAGGACCGCCAGCCAGAGAAAGAAAAACACGGCCAGCATGGCGGTGCCGAACACCAGCTTGGGGCTGGTGAGCGCCTGGTAGGCGGCGGACATGATTCCCCGCAGGTTCATGGCCGAGATGTCGCCCAACTCTTTCATGCCCTTGGTCAGCAGGATATCGCCCACCGTGCCCGCGGAAACGGCCAGCAGCATTACAATAACGGTCTTAAACATCTCTTTTTTCCTCTCCCCGGTAATTTCGCAAGGTTATTCCGAGCGCCCGGATTCTGTCTTTCACCTTGTCACTGGTCAGGGCCGCGAGTTCCTCTTCGTGGCGGTAGTTGGGCATCCATGCGGCCAGTTCGGGGTCCGGTTTGCGGCCGGGATGAAAATATATCTCCGTCAACCCGTCTTCCAGGCTCTCCAGGACCCGCAGCAGATATTCCTCGGTCATCCTGCCGGAATTCAGAAGGCCCTTCACCTCTTCGCTATGGGAGACCCCGAGTCTTTTCAGTATCGGCAGGCACCGTTTCGCCAGGCGGCCGAAGATGAAGGCGTCGAGCGCCCTTCCCACCCTTCTCTCTCCATGGCCGGCCGGGTCCCGCGCCAGGCTCTCCCGAGTCAGGCGGAAGCTGGTGATGCCGTGCCCCGGCATCAGGTCGGCCAGGATATCGAACACGGTAGGATGCATGTGGATATTGAGATGGCCGTCGATGTGAGACAAGGGAAGCCCGGTTTCCCGGAAGCGGAGGATCTGCGCCTCGACCTCCCGCCGCAGCTCCCCCTTCAGCGGGCCACTGAAAAAGAAGCGCATCCCGGCCAGCACAGGGTCCCTCGGGAAATTTCCCTCCGCGTCCACGAGGCCGGGAATCTCCCGCGGCGGCAGCACGGCCCGCCCCTGCACCAGGGTCAGGTGAAGGCCGACCTGGAGCCCGGGGTTCTCCCTGGCCATACTGACAGCCTCCGGGAAAGCCTTCCCTCCAACCATCAGCGAGGCACTGGTGAGGATTCCCTCCCTGAAGGCAGTGATGACGGCCAGGTTGGCCCCGGTGGAGAGACCGAAGTCATCGGCGTTGATAATGAGCTTTTTCATCGTCTGGCTGAGAAAAGCGGACTCGTTTCAGGAGCAGCTCTTGCATTCCTTCCGCCTCTTCATGTAGGCCAGGTACTGGGCGCCTTCCTTGAGGAGCTTCTTCCGGTCCTCGCCGCTGGTTATCATCTTCAGCACGCTTCGTGCTATGTATTTGGGACGGAAGTAGAACTTGTTGTAGATGGCCTCAACCGCGTCGAAGATCTCCCGGTTGGAGAGATTCGGGTAATTGATGACGCAGGTCTGGTGGCCGGTGTCGTCCAGAAAGCTGTCCGAGGCTATCCATCCCTCCTTTTTCGCCATCTCGTAGAACTCGGTCCCCGGATAGGGAGAGGCGAGTGAAGCCTGGATGGAGTTGATGTCCAGCTGTTTCGCGAACTCGATGGTCTCCCTGATGGTCTCGCGGGTCTCGCCCGGCAACCCCATGACGAACGCGCCATGCACCGAGAGCCCGAGCTTCTTGCAGTTCCGGGTAAATTCCAGGGCCTCGGACTTGGTTACGCCCTTATTCACGTTCTTCAGGATCTGGTCGTTGCCCGACTCGTACCCGACAACCACGTGGCGCAGTCCGGCGTCGCGCATGATCTTCAGCGTTTCGTAATCGCAGTTGGCGCGGGCATTGGCGGTCCAGGAAACGCCCAGGGGCTTGATCTTTTCGGCGACGGAACGGGCATGTTCCCGGTTGGCGGTGAAGGTGTCGTCGTCAAAGGATATCTCCCGCACATCGGTCAGGTTGTCCCTGATCCACTTTACCTCCTGGTAGACGTTTTCAGCGGAGCGGGTGCGCATGGTCCTTCCGGAAAAGGTCTGGGGCCAGAGGCAGTAGATACAGCGAAACGGACAGCCGCGGCTGGAATAGATGGAAACGTACGGGTGGAGGAAATGGGGGATGATATATTCCCTGATGGGAAGGTCGCGCTTGTATATTTCACTCACGAAGGGAAGCGCGTCCAGGTCGGCTATGGGCGGCCGGTCCGGGGTGGAGAACACCTTGCCGTCCTTGCGGAAGCTGATGCCGTCCACACGTTCCCATTCCCTCCCTTCACACAGCTCCTTGATGGAATAGTCGAACTCACCCCGGCACACGATATCCACCGCGGCCTCCGCCCGTTGGAGAGACTCCTCCGGAAGCACGCTCACATGGGGGCCGGTGAGGACCGTGACAATGGAAGGCTTTCGCTCCTTGATGCGGCGCGCGGTCTCCACGTCGATGCCGAAGGTCGGGGTCGAGGTGTACATCACCACCATGTCGTAGTCGGCGGCAATGGCGATACATTCGTCCAGGGGCAGCTTCTGCACCGGCGCATCCACCACCCGGCTCCCCTCGATCATCCCGGCGGGGAAACAGAGCCATGTGGGATACCAGAAGGATGTGACCTCGCGGGACGCCTGGTAGCGGGCGCCGGCGCCTCCGTCGAAATCCTCGAAGGTGGGGGGGTTCAGAAATAACGGTTTCATAGGTACTCCTGTCTGCTATCTATCTATCTATTCATTCATCCAAGCAAAGGTCCGCGACGTTGGAAAAACCTGCTCAGGCCGCATAAAAAACAAACAGTCACAATAAAGAGCGACGCCCTTTTTGTCAAGGCGAAAGGTCGGCGAATTGGAAGAATCGGCAAATGATTCAATGTGTTCCGTGCTCCACCCCTCATGGGAGGCACTGTGAAACAGCCTCTCTCCGCCGCCAACCGCCCCCCCGGCGCATGCGGAAAACGGCTTTTCCGGGTATAATTGCGCGCAAGTTCTAATTCAGAGGAATCACGCCATGAAACCCCTGTTCCACCCGAATCTCGTCAACGGTCCCTTCGAAGACCCGGCCCTGTATATAGATTTTCTTTTCGACAGGCGCGCGATCCTTTTCGACCTGGGAGACCTCCATGCATTGCCATCGCGCAAGATTCTGCGTGTGAGCCATGTTTTCGTTTCCCACACCCACATGGACCACTTCGCCGGCTTTGACCGGATGCTCAGAATCATGCTGGCGAGAAACAAGCGGTTGTCCATGTTCGGGCCGCCCGGCTTTCTCCACCGGGTCGAGAACCGCCTCGCCTCCTATACCTGGAATCTGGTTGAAGGATATACCACGGACTTTACCATCATCGCCGCGGAGTTTGACGGGGGCCGAATCCGCTCAGCCCGCTTCCGCTGCCGCGACAGGTTCCGCCGGGAGGAGGAAACCACGGCGGAGACAACGGACGGAATTCTGCTGGATGAAGACACCTTCCGAATCCGCTGCGCCCTTCTCGACCACGGCACTCCCTGCCTTGCCTTCGCACTGGAAGAAAAGAATCATGTCAACATCATGAAAAACCGCCTCCTTGAGATGGGCCTTCAAGTGGGCCCATGGCTCACTGAACTGAAAACGGCGGCGCTGCGCGGAGCGCCGGATGAAGGATCGTTCCGTATACGGTGGCGTGAAGGAGGGGAGACGCGCGAAACAGAGATTCCCGTCGGCGAACTGAAAATGAAAATCCTGCGCATTGTTCCGGGACAGAAGATAGCCTATGTCACCGATATACTGTTCAGCGCTGAAAACGCCGTCCGGGCCGTTGCCCTCGCGCGCAACGCCGATTACCTGTTCATCGAGGCGATGTTCCTCCATGATGAAGCGGGACCGGCAAGGATAAAGAAGCACCTGACCGCGCGCCAGGCCGCCCTCATCGGCCTGGAAGCGGGCGCAAAGCGGATTATACCCTTTCATTTTTCGCCCAGATATACCGGACTGGAAGACCTCTTGCGCCGGGAGGTGGAAGAGGTCTTCGGGAAGCGGACCGCACCCTGAACCATCCGCATTTTCTTGCCCACCCCTTCCGCATATTTGCTTGAGTTTTTGTTATTCGGTGGTATTCTACAACACTCCCATGAAAAAATTCTATCAATACTCCGTTCGCCGCCTCAAACACAGTTCGGAGAAAAGGCGTTTATGAATCTTTCCGATATCCGGGAATCCTGGTTCCCCAGTCCCACGAAATCCGAGGCGGTCCCTTTCCTTAACGCGGTAACCATAAGCAACCTTGGCCGGGAAAGAATACTGGCGGCGCTCATGATCTGCGCCTCGGCAATCCTCATGGCCGTCGATTACCTGGCCAGGGGCGACACTGAGTCGTCGTGGAACCTGGCGGCATCGGCCATTCTTTACCGTGGGCTCATCATCGCGTTTCTCGCGACCTTTCTTTACGCCACCAGGCGTCCGGTCACAAGGGTTGAACCCCGCCATAGGACCTGGGACGCAGCCTTCGTCATCGTCTGCATCTCCTGGATGTCCACCTTTTCCGGTGCCCTGCTTGCCGTAAGGCCGGGTATCGAACCTTACCTGACCGCCCTCTTCACCATAGCCGCGCTTGTCCTGCAGGGAACCCGGCGGAGCATGCTGACCTTCGGCGCCGGACTGGTTTTCTTCTCTCTCTCCGCGGCCGCGGCGCGACCTGAACAACGTCTGATGCTGTCAGCCCTGATTAATGGTTCAATATCCACACTACTTGCCTTCGTAATTTCCCAGGTGGCTTTTGTCGTGCGTCTGCGGGACTTCCGCAACGATGCCTACATCACCGAGCAGAAAAGGGAACTGATGGAATCCAACGAACGGCTTCAGAGACTCTCCTTCATAGATCCCCTGACCAATATCGCCAACCGCCGGTTCCTGGAGATGTCGCTCTCCCGCGAATGGAAGCTTCACGCCAGATCCGGCCTTTATATGTCGGTCCTGATGATTGATATTGACTGGTTCAAATCCCTGAACGATACCTACGGTCACCTGACGGGCGACGACTGCCTCCGCCGGGTCGCCTCCGCGCTGGAGTCGGTGCTCAGACGTCCCACGGATCTGGTGACCCGTTACGGCGGGGAGGAATTCTGCATACTGCTGCCGATGACGGAAAGGGATGGGGCGATCTGCACGGGGAAACGTGTATTGCAGGTAATAAGGGGGCTGGAGATCCTCCACCAGGGCTCGCCTCTGGGCCGCGTTACCGTAAGCATGGGAATCTCCGGATGCCGGCCCGAGCACAGAGATAGATCCAACGACCTGCTGCGCTCCGCCGACAAGGCCCTCTATGACGCCAAGACGGCGGGCAAGAACCGGATCGCCTGGCGCTCTCTCATCAAGACAGAGGGGGCGGACGTCTTGCCCCTGCCCGAACAGCTTTCCCTGGACATGGCGCTTCCCCTTGAGTCACATGCCGAATCATATCCCGCCTCTGCTTCAACCCAGGCGCCCCCGGCCGGCGGTTCCGGCGAAAACGGATTCGCCGCGCTGGACTATATCTCCGGCCGCGGTGAAGGTGATTCCGAAGATTTTTTTGACATAAGGGAAGGTTTCATGAGGGAAAGATACTGAAGAGGCCGGTTTGCAAATCAGTTTCAGGCATTTAACGGGCCATGGAGGCCCGTACCTTACAGCTTGTTGATGAACACCTCCCGCGGACGGCTGGTGCCGTCGGAAGGACCCACGATCCCCTCCTGCTCCATGCGCTCGATGATGCGGGCCGCCCGGTTGTAGCCGATGCGGAGACGGCGCTGGACCATGGAGATGGAAGCCTGACGGGTTTCCGCCACCAGCGCGACGGCGTCGTCATAACGCTCATCGACCATATCCTCCTCATCCTCCTTGTCGCAGGTCTCCTTCATTTCCAGGATCGCCTTCTCATAGACGGGCTTCGCCTGCTTCTTCAGGAAATCCACCACCCGCTGCACCTCGGAATCAGAAACGAAGGCGCCGTGGATACGCTGCAGCCTGGACGTTCCCGGAGGGAGGAAGAGCATATCCCCAGCGCCCAGGAGGTTCTCCGCGCCGTTGCAGTCCAGGATGGTGCGTGAGTCGATCTTGGAAGAGACCTGAAAGGAGATGCGGGCGGGAAAATTGGCCTTGATGAGCCCGGTTATCACATCCACTGACGGACGCTGGGTGGCCAGGATCAGATGGATCCCGGCCGCGCGGGCCATCTGGGCCAGCCGGGCGATGGACTCCTCCACCTCCCGGCCGGCCACCATCATCAGGTCCGCCAGTTCGTCCACCACGATGACGATGTAGGGCAGATGCCCGTGCTCCAGGGGTTCCTCGCGCCGATCGGGCGACTGGTTTTCCGTCTCGGCCTCGACCGCCGGCTCTTCCACCACCTCATCCATCACGATCAGTTCGCCCTCGGGCTCTCCGCCTTCAGCCTCGGCTTCCAGCTTCTTGTTATAGGAATCCACATTGCGCACCCCCTTGTCGCTCATGAGGCGGTAGCGCCGCTCCATCTCCTTGACCGCCCATTTCAGGGCAAGGGATGCCTTTTTCGGATTGGTTACGACCGGCAGGAGAAGATGGGGGATCCCTTCGTAGATGGAAAGCTCCAGCATCTTCGGGTCGACCATTATGATGCGCACGTCCTGGGGGGTCGCGGTGTAGAGCAGGGAAAGGATCATGGTGTTGATGGACACCGACTTCCCGGAACCGGTGGCCCCGGCCACCAGAAGGTGGGGCATGCGCGCCAGGTCGGTTACCACCGGCAGTCCGGCGATGTCCTTGCCCAGGGCCATGGGAAGCTTCAGCTTGCCGCGATTGAATTCCCCGGCGCTGAAGATCTCCCTCAGGAAGACCATCTCCCGCTCCCGGTTGGGAACCTCTATTCCCACCACGCCCTTCCCCGGGATGGGCGCCACGATGCGGATGGAAAGGGCCTGGAGGGCCATGGACAGGTCGTCGGACAGATTGGCGATGCGGTTCACCTTGATGCCGGGACCGGGAGCATATTCAAACATGGTGATGACCGGCCCGGGATGGATATCCGTCACCTCGCCCTCGACGTGGAAATCCCCGAGCTTCTTTTCCAGAAGCCTCGCGTTCATGGTCAGGAGTTCCTTATCCACGCGCCTTCTGGTCTCCGGCGGCGCATCCAGGATCGACATGGGAGGCGTCCTGTAAGGACCTTCGGCGCGGGCGAATTCAAACGACTCCTGAACCGGAGCGCTCCTGGGTTCATCCCGTTTCTTTTCTTTTTTCACCACCGGCGCGGGCGGGGAAAGATTTGGGGGTGAAACCGGGGAAGGCGCCGTCGGCGGATGGATCAGAGGCGCGGGCCTCTCGGTTCCGGGCTCCCTAGCGTCGCGCAGTTGACGGTTCAGTTCCTGTTTCTCCCGGTAGTTGGCCCAGCGGCTTTTCAGGGAGGATATCCCCTCCCCGGCAATCATGACGAAGGAGAATCGGGACAGGACCATCACGGATATGGCCAGAACGGGAAGAATCAGGAGCAGGGCGCCGGGTACACCGAGAAAACCCTTCAGCAGGTTGGCCGCATTAAAACCTATGGCGCCTCCGGTCTGCACCTTCTGACCGAACAGCGAAGTCGTCTCCAGATCAAAGGCGAACAGGGTGGCCAAGGATACGAGGAAGACAAGGAAACCGGCTCCTTTATAGGCGCGCCATTGAAATTCCTTGAAGCGAAGGAGGCGATAGGAGATAAACAGGAGCGCGCAGGGAAAGGCAAGGGAAGCGAGACCGAAAACCTGGAGAAAGAGATCGGAGAGATAAGCGCCCGCCGTGCCGCCGAAATTATGGACCTTCGCGCCCGTTGCATAGGTATTGAACGACAGGTCGTCGGTGCGATAAGACAGGAGCGCTATGAGGAGAAAGAGCCCGGCCGCGCCGGACAATATTCCTTTGATCTCCTGAATCAGTTGTGCTTTTCTTTCTTTGTTCATATGGTCACACTGGGCGATTCCGCCATCAGTAAAGGACGCGGCAAGTGATGACGCGAATTCAGCGCCCAGGCCTTTCGCCTCTACTCATCACTCATCACTCATCACTTATCACTCATCACTTATCACTCATCACTTATCACTTTTCACTTTCACCAAACCCATCACATCTCCAGAATCAGCGGCAGTATCACCGGCCGGCGCTCGATGGTCTTGTTGAAGAAACGCCGCAGCACCCGTCGCACCTCCATCTTCACCTCGTTCCAGTCGGCCATGACCTCCAGGTTCACCCCCGCCAGGGTGTCCAGCACGATCTTCCTGGTCTCGTCCAGATATTCCTGGCTCTCATCCTCGAACACGAACCCCCTGGTGACGATATCCGGACCGTATATGATCTCGCCGGAAGCCTGGTCGATGGCGATGATAACCACCACCATGCCGTCCTCTGACAGATGCTTGCGATCCTTCAGAACGATGGTCCCAACGTCGCCTATCCCCTTGCCGTCAACAAATACCCTTCCGGACTCCACGGCGCCGGTTATCTCCGCCCGGCCGCCGGCAAAGGTAACGACATCCCCGTTCACCGCCAGGATGCAACGCTCCGGGTCGATGCCGACCTTGCGGGCGAGACGGGAGTGGTTCACCAGGTGCCGGTATTCTCCGTGAATGGGAACGAAGAAGCGGGGACGTGTCAGGTTGATCATCAGCTTCAGCTCTTCCTGGCTGGCGTGTCCCGACACATGCACCTCCGAGACCTTCTCGTGAAAGACCTCAGCGCCGCGCCGGTAGAGGTGGTTTATCAGGTCCGATATGGTTTTTTCGTTTCCCGGAATGAAGCGGGAAGAGAGGATGACCGTGTCCCCGCGCTCCAGCTTGATCTGCTTGTGATCATCCATGGCGATGCGGGTCAGGGCGCTCATGGGCTCCCCCTGGGAGCCGGTGGTGATCATGCACACCTCTTCCTTGGGAAGCCGTGGGAGTTCCTTCAGGTCCATGAGGAGTTCTTCCGGGATACCTAAATAGCCCAGGTCCCTTGCTATCTGCACATTGGCCAGCATGGAGCGGCCATTGAGAAGGACCTTGCGGCCGCAGCGCGCGGCGGCGTCGACCACCTGCTGAACCCGGTGGATATTGCTGGAAAAGGCCGCCACGATAATCCTGCCCTCGCACTGGGGAAAGATCTCGTTGAAAGCCTCGCCGACATAACTCTCCGATACGGTGTATCCCTCGCGCTCCACGTTGGTGGAGTCGGAGAGGAGGGCCAGGACACCCTCCTCCCCGTAGCGGGAGAGGGTAGCCAGGTCGGTCAGTTGTCCGTCAACGGGCGTCTGGTCCAGCTTGAAGTCGCCGGTATGGATAACCACACCCTCGGGCGTGCGGATGGCAAGGGCGCATCCGTCCACGATGGAATGGGCGACACGGATGAATTCCACCGAAAAACAGCCAGCGGAAACCTTGTCGCGCGGCCTCACCACGCGCAAATCCGCGCGGGTGTCCAGGTCGTACTCCTTCAGCTTCTCCCGCGTGAAGCCGAGAGTGAGGGCCGTGCCGTAGATGGGGGCCTGGAGTTCGGAAAGGACATAGGGAAGAGCGCCGATGTGGTCTTCGTGTCCGTGGGTAAGGAAGATTCCCCTGATGCATTCAGCATTGTCCCGCAAAAAAGAGATGTCTGGAATCACCAGGTCGATGCCGAGCATGGACGGCTCCGGAAACATGAGGCCGCAGTCCACGACGATGATATCCTCGCCGTACCCGTACACCATCATGTTCAGGCCGATTTCACCCAGCCCGCCCAGGGGGATTATCTTCAGGCCGCTGTTTTCCTCTATTTCATTGAACTTCATTTCTTTTCGCAACCAGCCTCGCTATCTTTCCATCGCAACGGGCGATCCATTCCGCGCCCGGCGAGTTCAGCCCCCGCACCGCATAGAAGGAGCTGCGCAGTGAACGGTAGGCAATGAGCGCCCTCTTTGAATTTCCCTTCCGCTCCATCTCTTCGCCGAGAGACCAGAGGCGGGCCGCGGAACTTTCCACCAGGGAACTCCAGGGCGTGTACATGTGAATCGCCGCCTCATACCCGGCAACCGCCGCGACGAAATCTCCCCGGGAAAGGGCCTCCTCTCCACGGGAAAACTGTTCCCGCTGCCGGGCAAATGCGCTTCCCCAGAGGAGCGCGATGCCGAGAGCCGCCATAATCAGCCCGTGAATGATGATTCTTTTCAGCGAATCCACTTATGGGATCATCCTTTGAAAAAACCGGGCACGGCCAGCATCAGCGTTCCGGAAAGGGCAATGACTACACCGGCGGGGACGGAGCAAGCCGCCATAATGCCCGCCAGTCCCTTCAGGCGGTGGGCAGCGGGAAGGCCCCACGCCGCCATCGCGATACCCAGAGCGATCCGCGCTACGTCAAGAGGCATGCCTCATGCCTCCAGTCCGTCTTCGATGGCTTGCCTGACCTGGTCGATGAGGTCGTCGCGTTTCCTGCCGGTGGAGCCTTTAGTGGGAATGGGATCGCCGAAGCGAATGGAAATGGGGCCCGGGTGGATCTCAAGGCGTTTCGCGGGATTGACCCTGGCGCTGCCGTTAATGGTGAAGGGGACGATGGGAACCCCCGCCCTGGCCGCCAGCAGAAATCCCCCCCGCTTGAAAGGGAGCAGTTTTCCGTCCATGGTTCGCGTCCCCTCGGGGAAGATGACCACGCTTGTTCCCCCGCGGATCTTCTCCGCGGCCGATTCCACGGTCTTCAGAGCGCGGCGGCCGTCACTCCGGTCCAGGGGAAGATACCCGGCCCGTTTCATGGCGTAACCGAACAGGGGTATGCGGAACAGCTCTTCCTTGGCTATCCAGCTGAAATGACGCGGCAGAGCGGCGTAAAGGGAAAGGATATCGAAGTTGCTCTGGTGATTGCCCATGAAGATAACCGGCTCTCCTTCGGGAATCTTGTCAAGACCCGCGACCGTGACCCTGGCGCCGGCCAGAAACAGCGAAAAGCGCCCCCAGAACTTGCCGTAGTTGTGGAGGAACCTGCCGGTCGGGTCAAGAAAGGTTATCGGAACCCCGGTAAAGATGACGAACAGGGTGAAGGGAACTAACAGCAGGAGAAAGAAAATGGCGCGTACCATACGGACTTGTACTCCCTCGGGATTTCGCGACTAAGGTACTTTTTTTTCCCGGTTGAGTCAATGAATTCTGTCCGTTAGGCCCATTGACGCGAAATCGCCGCCGGAAATCCATCCGGCGGCGATTTGAAAACCTGGAAACAATGGGTCCTACTTGCGAACGCTCAAGGGGATGAATTTATAGCCGGAGAAGACCTTCGCGGCTTCCGCCGACTTCAGAAACTCCATGAACTTCAAGGCGGCGCCCCTGTTCCTGCCGTCCTTGACCGCCGCCATCGGATACACGATTGGTGAATGGCTTCCCTTGGGCGCCGTGGCCGCCACTGAACCGCTTTTCATGACAACGGTATCCGTCAGATAGACCAGACCGGCGTCCATGTTGCCGGATTCCACATAGGAAAGAACCTGACGGACATCCTTGGCGAACATAACCTTGGCCTTGACGCCGTCCCAGAGCTTGAGGCTTACGAGGGTTTCCTTCCCGTACTTTCCGGCGGGCACGGTCTCCGGTTGGCCGATGCTGATGGATTTCGCCTTGTCAGGCAAATCAGCGAACGATTTGATTACTCCCTTTTTTTCCTTGGCCACCACCAGCACGATCTCGTTTCCCAGCAGGTCTGAACGAGTTTCTGGTACGATGTGCCCCCTGGCGGCCAGCGCGTCCATCTGTTTCTTGCCCGCGGAGATGAAAAGGTCTACCGGCGCTCCCTCCTCTATCTGTTTCTGAAGCATGCCCGAGGAACCGAAGTTCACCATGACATCAACGGCCGGATTCTTTCTTTTGTACATATCCCGCAATGTATTAATGGCATCCTTCATGCTGATGGCCGCCGATACCCGCAACGCCGTCTTTTCCGCTGCCCACGCCGTTCCGTGCCCCGGCATAACGCCCAAGAAAACGGCCGCCGCGACAAGAATCAATACAAAACTACCGGTGTTTTTCATTTCCATCATCCTCCCCTGATATTGTCTCGGTATACAAAAACCCCGAAACGACCGAATCAGACGGCCGTCCCGTATTTCCGTTCGTACGCCCAATCGCTGTTGATTTCATGAAGGCGCCCCACACGGCTGCCCCGTTCCAGGAAAAGCACTTCATCGGCAAGGGATTTCATCTCCTCCCTGCTGTGGGTAACCAGAACGAAAGGAATATTCCAGCATCTCTGCAACTGCTTGAGCTCATCCCTCAGGTCCTTGCGGGTGGCGGAATCCAGGGCGGAGAGAGGCTCGTCAAGGAGAAGGAGCTCCGGTTCCACCATGAGCGCCCGCGCCAGGGCGACCCGCTGTTTCTCCCCGCCGGAAAGGTTTGCCGGGTAGCGGTCCTGGAGCCGCGATATCTTCAGCATCTCCAGCACGTCACGCACGCCCATGCGGTACCTCTTTCCCCGCTTGCATCCCCCGGGAACACCATAGAGCACGTTTTCCTTGACCGTCATATGGGGAAAGAGGGCGTATTCCTGGAAAACATAGCCTATCTTTCTCTTCCGCGCCGGAATGTCCACGGTGTCCTTGGAAGAGAAAAAGACCTTTCCTCCGAGGGAGATTCGTCCTCGATCAGGCTTTCGCAGACCGGCAAGACAGTTGAGGATGGTCGATTTCCCGGAGCCCGACGGCCCGAAAAGCACCAGGATGCCATTTTCGAAGAAGAATTCCACCTCAACTGTTATTCCCGAAAAGACCTTCCGTATCTCAGCATTCAGCATCTTTCCATCTCCCCGCCGGCGTTCCCGCTTCCCGGGACGCCCGAACCGCCGCGCCATACGTGACGACCCATGGACAAGCTTGCATCCGCCAGGCCGATATCCGGCGCAACTATTTGAACACTTCCTTTTTTTCCAGATAACTGATGCCGCCGTCCTTGAAGTTGATGACGACAGTGCCCGAAAAACCATCCTTTATGATATTCATTTCTTCCAGGACATCAGCGACGGCCCTCTTCCAGTCGAGCTCCGTCCTCTTGTTTTCCTTAGCCAACTGACTTCTAGACATGCGCAATCCCTTCGCATTGCTGATTAAGAAGCAGGCGCCATCAAAGCCTCGCGAAAGCCTCCGGAAATCCCCCGCTGTTTCGTCAGGCCGACTTGGCTACCGGCATGAATCCATCAACCCCGCACTCCCTGCTGTTCAGCGGAAGGCCGTCGATGGAGGCCGCAATCATCTCCATGCGTCCGGCCGCCGCCCTCCTCGCCCGTAGCAGCACGAGCTGGGCGACGATGCTGACCGCTATCTCCGAGGGCGTCTCTGCCAGGATACTGATGCCGGTGGGACAATAGACCCTGAGCAGATCATCGATACTGAAGCCTTCTCCGGACAGCTCCGTAAACAGGGTATCTCTCTTCCTCAGACTTCCGATCAGTCCGATATAGCCCGCACTGGTCCTCAGGGCCTGCTTCACAAGTGTCTTTTCATAGCGGTGACCGCGGGTAGCTATGATGATGAAGCTGTCGCTGGTGAGGGCAAGCCCTTCAAAGCAGTTATCGAACGACTTGAGCGGCACCACGTCGTCGGCGGATGGAAAGCGTTCCCGGTTGGCGTACTTGGCCCTGTCGTCCAGTACAACCGTTCTGAAGCCGGACTTCCCGGCCAGTTCCGCGGTCTCCTGGCCGATATGTCCCGCGCCGAATATATAGACGGTCTCTGGGACGCTCCACGGATTGATGAAAACGCCGCCCGCGCCAAAGTCCCTGATGACCGGCAGGCGTATCTCTCCCATCTTTTCCAGGTATTGAGCGCACTTCAGCAAACTGGAGGCGCCTTTCTCCTTACGAAAAGTCCCGTCAAGAGGAAACAGCATCCTTTCCCCGAGACCCTCACTGCCTCCGTTTTCAGAAACGGGTGTAATCAGGCAGGATTTCTTCCCGTTGATCCGGGCCTCCATCAATCCATGGAACAACGATCTGTTTTCCGGAACGGCCGTGAAATACTCGATGGCCACCGTTATCCCGCCGCAGATCGAGGCGGAAGATAAGACATCCGTTCCGTTTTCGGAAAATATGCGAATGAGAGGACCGCGGTTTTTAAATATCCCGGCGGCCAGCCTCTGGACCTCCGCCTCCCGCGCCCCGCCTCCGATACTCCCGCTGATTCGGCCGTCGCCAAGGATCAGCATCCGGGCGCCCGCCAGACGGCTGCTTCCCGCGCCGTCGACAACGGTCGCCATGACCAGGTCTTCATCACGCTCCAATACTTCCAGTATGCTTTGGATCATTTTGCTCATAGTGAATGCCCCGACTGCACGAATCCGGCCCAAAAAAACGGCCGGCGGATATAAACATCCGCCGGCCGTTCCGGGACAGAACTGTTTACTCCTTTCCAAACACGGGAGGCGACGCTGTTTCCGGCGGCGCCCACAGCCCGCAGCCCTTAGCGTATGCCGTAGGGAAGACGGGTCGGAGATCGATTAATATGTCGGTGAGTTTCGTTATATACAAAAATACATGACGTTCGCAAGCTTTTTCTCTGTTCTCCCGCCTCGATATCAATCCGTGGGAAGAGAGGCAATCAAGGCGCCGGCTTTATCGCTTCTTCTTGCCGTCTCCGCTATCAGCACTACCAGCGCCGAGGTAATCGCGTATTTCCAGAACAGATACATTGTGTTGACGCCTTTCATTCCATACTCAATGATGGAGTATCCTTTTCATGTCCCCCTCCGATACCTCGACACCCAGGAACAGCCGATAGAACTCCCTCGCCTCCTTGACCACGTCTATCCGGTACTGATCGGGATAGAGACGGTTCAGGACCCACTTGAGGCCGATAAAACGCATGAAGGAAGGGGGACGGTCGAACCAGTTGATGGGCTCCGAGGGGATCAGATACACCCTCCCCGTCTTCACGGCCCGTATGTTTCTCCAGAGGGGATCCTTGAACACCCGCCGATAGAAACCCGCGTCAAACACCAGGATCACTTCCGGGTTGTATATCAGGACCTGTTCGAGGGAAACCTTCTCCAGGCCGTAGGGATTCCTGGACACGCATCTATGGACGTTCACCCCGCCGGCGAGGCGGATCAGTTCCACGTGTCTGGATGTATCGCACTCGGTGCTGAGGCCGTCCGGTCCCTCCGCGTAGTATAGCGTCACCCGTTTGTCGCGCGGCAGCCTTCCGACGACCGCCCCGGCCTCCTCCAGCGTTTTCCTGGCGTAATCGCTGAGTTTCCTTGCGCGCGCTTCCCTGCCGAGAATCCGGCCCGCTCGCAGAAAGGCGCCGGGGTACTCCGGAAGCGCATCGACCGTCAGTTCCACAACCGGCATCTTCATCACCTTCATCTGCTCGTTTACCTTGGCGCTGAGCGACTGGTCCAGTTTCGAGGTAAAGATAACATCGGGCTTGATCATCATCAGCGTTTCCCGATTAGGCGACTGCCCCTGGCCGAACCATCCAATGACCGGGATACGGCTCATGCGCGCATGAAGATATCTCTTCTGCTCCTTCCTGACCGGGAAATTCAGTCCGGCCAGCATCGTCGGATCAATGGCGTACAGAATATACGTCCCGGTCGGCCCGATGCTGATGACTTTCCTCGGCCGCTCCGGCATGGAAAGTCTCCTGCCGTACATATCGACTATTTCTTTTGCCCCGGAAAGGGAGGCGAACAGAGATATCACCACCAATCCAGCTCCAACGATTAGCGCTACTTTTCGCACATCCAACTCCTCCATGCGCCTGTCACGATATTTCTTCATCAGACCTTACTGTTTAGTTCTACTTGTTCATATTATGGAAGAATCTTTAAATCCCCCCTTCCCCCCCTTTCTCAAAGGGGGGAAGAACTCTGGTTCCGGCCTCACACCTTTCTCAAAGGGGAAAGAACTCTGGTTCCGGCCTCCCCCTTTCTCAAAGAGGGGAATGGTCTGTGATTCCGGCCTCCCCCTTTATGAAAGGGGGATTGAGAGGGATTTCAACAAATTTGCAATTATTTTCCCCCGCTATCGGCAACCTTTTTGCTGATAACAGGGCGATCGATTGTGACGGGATGAAAAAAAGGAATGCCGTTGTTCCTGTCTTTTCCGAAATCCTTGAGAAAACCCTGCACCTTATCCGACAGAAGATAATCCGAAAGGGCTCTCGCACCTTTCACATTGGTGTCGGGAAACATGGCGGGATTCGCCTCCATGACGATATAGGGCCGTCGCATGGTCGGATCCCCGTCAACCAGGATCTTCAGGCTATGGCTTTCTATCTTGCCCCGCACAACCGGAATTCTGCCGAAGATGACATAGGCGTTGTTCCTGGCGGCGAAGCGGAGCAAATCATCATGGCCGTCGCTCTCGTCCTTGAGGTACCATTTCCCCTTGGGAACTATTCCCGCCCTCTTCCAGAGCGTATGCGCCATTTCACGCTTGCCGAGGCCATGAAGTTCCACATAGTTCGCCCTGGCGGTCGCGATCTTCCTGAGCGCCTGCGCGCCATCCTTCATGCCCGCGATCTTCGCCGGATCAGAAGCCGGGCCAAGGATCACGAGATCGTTCCTGGCCCAGGGACGCATGTTTAGCGCGTAACCGTCCGCGACGAGGCCCGTGGTCGAGTCGCTGGAATGCATGGTGAGCAGGTCCGCCCTGCCTTGCCGCATCGCATCGGCAAGCCTGTTCTTCGGACCAGCCGCCGTCACCTCGACCTTGTAGCCGGTGTCCGCTTCGAACATCCTGGATATTTCTCTCCACAAATCGGTCGTGACCGACATACCGCCTATCACGGCGACACGGACAATCTTCCCGTCCGCTTGCCTCCCTTTGAAATCCGGTTCTTCGGCAAAGGCCGAACATGCGGAAAGAACAAGAAAAACCATCAGAATCTTTCTAAGCATTACACTCTCCTTTCATTTCATAGGGAACGAGTCCCGAGTGTGCGCCGGCATGTTTTTTT
>CAYMFO010000050.1:0-18306 GCA_964389825.1 uncultured Geobacter sp.
TGAACTCTGTGGTTGAAATGCCGTTTTTATGGGTGATTGGTTTTACATGCGCCGCCGGTGAAAATACACCGCTGAAAGGTTTGCGTCAATGATCCTGAAATTCGTTTTTCCCGCATCGATTCTTGTCAGGGCTATTCCCTTCTTTCATCGAAAAACAGATTGTCATCCATCCCTTCTTCCTGTAATGTTCATGGCGTGAACGATGCTGAAGAAAAAACGATGGATACCTACCGCGCGCTTCTCCTTCTGACGGAGCTGGCCTCGGAGGAAACCCTTTCCCAGCGGGAACTGTCCCGCCGACTGGGCATTGCCTTGGGGCTGGTCAACTCCTATCTGAAAAACCTCGTCGCCAAAGGGTATGTGCGGATTGCCTCCTTTCCCCGCAACCGTTACGGCTATCTTCTCACCCCCCAGGGGATTGCGGAAAAAAGCCGCCTTGCCTACCGGCACCTGAGCTATTTCAGCAGCCTCTACAGGATAACGCGTCAGGATTACCTGAACCTTTTCCGGCGTCTGCACGCGTCGGGAGTCCGCTCCGTATCCTTCTGCGGCGTGGACGAGGTGGCGGAGATCGCCTACCTTTCCCTGCGGGAAACCGGCCTGGAGCTTGCGGCGGTCATGGATGACGACCATGAAGGGGAGAGTTTTTTTGATACCAGGGTCTCGTCACTGGAACGGGGACTGGCGGGGGCAGGGCGCCGGATCGTTATAACATCGATGAAAAAGGGCGACGCTCTCGCCGCCGAGCTTCTGCGTCGGGGTATTGAAGAGCGGGTGATTCTCCGTGCCGGCGCGCCCGACGATTCGGAACAGGGCACAGGCATTGAAGCGGGAAGAGAGCGCGGAGGGGAATAGGGCACGGTCTCGCCTGAACAGGGATATCATGGACAAAAACGCGAAAATATTTGTCGCCGGACACAGAGGATTGGTCGGCTCGGCAATTGCCGGAAAACTGAAGGCTGAAGGATACTCAAACCTGCTGCTTCGCACGAGCCGTGAAGTCGACCTGAGGAACCAGGCGGCGGTTGCCGGCTTCTTCTTGAAGGAAAAGCCCGAGTATGTCTTTCTCGCAGCGGCAAAGGTGGGCGGCATTGTCGCCAACAGCTCCCGGCCGGCGGAATTCATCTACGATAACCTGATGATCCAGAACAACGTGATTTACAACGCCCATGTCACGGGCGTCAGGAGGCTCCTTTTCCTGGGCAGTTCCTGCATCTACCCCAGGCTGGCCCCGCAGCCCCTCAAGGAGGAGTACCTCCTTACCGGACCGCTGGAGCCGACCAACGACGCATACGCCGTGGCCAAGATCGCCGGCATAACCATGTGCCGTTCTTACAACTGCCAGTACGGGACCCGCTACCTGGCCGCCATGCCCACCAATCTGTACGGTCCCGGCGACAACTTCGACCTGGAAAAGTCCCACGTGTTGCCGGCGCTGATTCGCAAGTTCCACGAGGCGAAGAAGAACGGCGCCGGCGCCGTAACCGTCTGGGGGAGCGGCGCGCCGTTGCGCGAGTTTCTCCACGTGGACGACCTGGCGGCCGCATGCCTCTTTCTGATGGATCTGCCGGAGGATGTCTACTCATCACTCCTCACCCATCACTCCTCACCCGCCCTGATCAACATCGGTTCCGGCGAGGAGGTCAGCATACGGGACCTTGCGCTGCTCGTCAGGGAGGTGGTGGGCTTCGAAGGCGGGCTGGAATTTGACCTCACGAAGCCCGACGGAACCCCGCGCAAGCTGTGCGATGTCTCCAGGCTCCACGCCTTGGGCTGGCGGCACGCCATCGGGCTCAATGAGGGGGTGCGCGCCACATATTCCTGGTATCAGAGACAGGGATGAACAGCTCATGGATAAGGTTCCTGCCTGATAAACTAAAAACAAGAATAGAGGGCCGCCGGAATCTGCAAAAGATTGTCAGCAATACCGGCTGGCTGTTCGCGGATAAAATCATCCGCATGGGCGCCGGGCTGCTGGTGGGCGTATGGGTCGCGCGTTATCTGGGGCCGGATCGCTTCGGCCTGTTGAATTATTCCGGCGCATACGCAAGCCTCTTTACCGCCCTGGCGCTCCTGGGCCTTGAATCGGTGGTGGTGCGCGAACTGGTGAAAAACCCGGAACAAAGGGCCGAGATCCTGGGGACCACATGTTTTCTGAGGTTTCTGGCCGGCGTCCTGTCATATGTCCTGGCCATGGCAGTCATTCTCATCCTGCGGCCGGGCGAAACCCTTACCCACATCCTGGTGGCCATTGCCGGTGGCGCTCTCCTGTTTCAGGCCCTGGACGTCATCGACCTCCTGTTTCAATCGGAAGTCAGGTCCAGGTACGTGGTGTGGGCCAAAAACGGCGCCTTCCTCGTCAGCGCGGCCGTAAAGGCCGTTCTTATCCTGTGCGGCGCCTCTCTCGTTGCGTTTGCCATGGCCAACCTGCTGGAGATTGTCCTGGGAAGCCTGGGCCTGATCATCGTCCACCGCATGAAAGGACTGAGTATTTTCATGTGGAAAGTTAGGATGTCGCGGGCAAGGGTTCTCCTCAGGGAAAGTCTGCCCCTTGTCATTTCGGGCATTGTGTTCATGGTTTATCTGCGGATCGACCAGGTGATGCTGGGGCAGATGGCGGGAGATGGAGAGGTAGGGGTATACGCCGCCGCCGTGCGCGTGGCGGAGATATGGTACTTCATCCCGGTGGCCATCGTATCTTCGGTCTTTCCCGATATTGTCCGCTCAAGGGACGCCGGCGAGGACTTCTTCTACGGGAGGCTCCAGAGGCTGTACAATCTCCTTGCCTTCCTCGGCTACGCGGTGGCGCTTCCCATGACCTTTCTTTCCGGGTGGACGGTAAATCTCCTCTTCGGCGCGAGTTACGCCGCGGCTGGTCCGATGCTGGCGGTCCTTGTGTGGGCGGGTCTGTTCGCCAACATCGGAGTGGCGCGAAACGCCTATCTGCTGGCGGTCAACAAGCCCCGGCTTCTTCTGTATGCGGTCCTGACCGGCGCCGTATCCAATGTGCTCCTGAACCTGCTGCTGATACCGTCTTACGGCGGCATGGGGGCGGCTTTCGCGTCGTGCGTTTCCTACTGGTTCGCGGCCCACGGGTCGTGTTTCCTGTGCCGTCCGCTTTTCCGGACGGCCGGCATGATTACCCGGGCGGCGCTGGCCCCCAAATTCTGGTGAATTGGCGGATTCGGATTCAATCATGAACAATAGCGATCTGGCGGCGAAAGAACACTGGCGGAAGGTATACGGGGGGGTGCGTTCCATGGGCGCCGGGGAGTGGGTTCCGGTTTCCCACGAGGATCTGGCCCTGGAACATATGCTCATGAAGGTAATTGACGGGAACAGGCCCGCGAGCGTCCTGGAGATTGGCTGCGGCGACTCTACATGGCTGCCGTACCTGTCGAAACGTCTGGGCCTGGAGGTCTCCGGGATGGATTACTCAGAGGAGGGATGCGCCCTTGCGCGCCGGAGACTGACCGCCGCCGGGGTTAATGCGCCTGTTTATTGCGCGGATATGTTCTTGGCGGACCCGGCTGATGTCGGGATGTATGACCTCGTCTATTCCCTCGGTGTTGTCGAGCATTTTTCCAATCTGGAGGACGTTCTTTCCCATATGCTGAGATTCGTCCGGCCCGGCGGGGTCCTGCTGGCCGAGGTTCCGAACCTGAGGTCTGTCCACGGCCTGCTGATGTGGCTGTATCAGCCCCCGATTCTGGCCAAACACGTGCCCTTGTCGAAAAAACGCATGGAAAATGCCTTTTTGAAGCTCTCCATGCGCGACATTGATTCGGGATATCTGGGCCTGTTTTCACTGGGAATCGTCTCCTGGGGGCATTCTCCCCGGTTTCCGGCCCTGGACGCGTTGCTCCTTCCGGTGATGAAGAAGGTTCGCGTGGCGCTGCGCGTCCTGCTGGGCCGTATCCGTTTCTACCGGGGGTTATCCCTCTTTTCTCCTTTTCTGTATGTAGCCGGGAGGAAAGGGTGACCGGTGTGTCCCTTCCTCATGCCGTGGGCAATGGCGGCCCCCTGCAGGGCCTGAAAGTCCTTTTCCTCTTCGGAAGCCTGGATCTGGGAGGGGCCGAACGGCAGGGACTGGAGGTGGCGGACTACCTGAAAGGGGTTTGCGGGGCGCGCGTGGAGGTCTGGGGGCTGAGCGAAAGACCGGGCCGGCTTTCGGAATTGTGCCGGGAGCGCTCCATTCCCTGGCAGGGGATAAGGTTTCATTGGGGCATCAGAAAGGGTTTCTCCCATTTCTTCGAGTTCACGGCGCGGTTGCGAGCAAAGCGTCCCCATGTGCTGATCTCCGCCACCTGCGTCCCGAACCTGGTGTGCGCGCTGTTGTGGAAGGTGGCCGGCGCCCGGCTTTGCGTCTGGAACCAGGTAGATGAGGGCCTTCTCCTCCATGGAGGGGTATTGCACCGCCTGGCGGTAAGGCTTCCCCATTGCTTCATATCCAATTCCGCCGGCGGGAGGGACTTCCTGTCAAGGACATACGGCCTTCCTCCCGGGAGGATTACGGTTATCCATAATGGAATCGCGCCCCCCAAACCCCTTCATGACAGGGATGAATGGCGCCGCCGCCTGGGCGTTGAGCCGGACGCGACGCTGGCATGCATGGTGGCGAACCTGAGCCGGCACAAGGACCATGAGACACTGCTCCACGCGTGGGCGGAGATTTCCCTGCGTCCGGGCCGACCCCGGACGGAACTTCTTCTCGCGGGAAGGTTTGACGGGACCGAGGACCGTCTGGCGGGTCTGTGCGAAGAGCTGGCAATCAAGGATCGGGTCCGGTTTCTCGGCCCGGTCGATGATGTGGCCGGGCTCCTCGCCGCCTGCGACCTGTTCGTCTACAGCTCCAGGAGCGAAGGGATACCCAATGCGGTCCTGGAGGCGATGGCCTCCGGTCTACCCGTGGCGGCCACCGATATCCCGGGCATCCGGGAGGCGGTCGGGGACGATGGCCGGCCCTTCCTCGCCACGGCGGGTGATTCCGCCGCCCTGGCGGAGCGGATCGGGCTGCTGCTGGACGGCGCGGAATTGCGCAACACTCTGGGAGCGCGTCTGCGAAGACGCGCGGAAAGCGAGTTCAGCGTGGAGGACATGCGCCGCGCGACGGCCGGGACGATCATTGCCGCTCTCGGGGAACGGAAGCGATGAGCGGGCCGGAGCGCGACATGCTTATAACCCGCCTCAATGGGGCTCTTCCGGTGCGGATTCTGGTGACTTTCGCCAAGGCCCTCGGCCGGCTCGTTCCCTTCAGGAACCCCTCGGCCCTCTTCTTTTTCTTTCCCTTTTTCCATGTGGGTGGCGCGGAAAAGGTCCACGCGGACGTCGTCGGCTGTTTCGCCGGGGAAAGGCCGTGGGTATTTTTTACCAAAAAGTCGGAGAACCGTTCGTTCCGGGCCCTTTTCCCGCAAGAGGCGCGTCTATTCAACATCTGGCTCTTGCTGAAGTACGGATACCCGTTCAGCGTGGGGGTCATGGCCGGGTTCATCAATCGCCACCGGAAAGCGGCGGTCTTCGGCTGCAACAGCCTGTTCTACTACCTACTTGTTCCGTACCTGGCGCCCCACGTGCGCCGCTCCGACCTGCTGCATGCCTTTGGCGGGGCTTCCGATGAGTTCAGCCTGCCGGTGGCGGGGCGCCTTGACCGGCGGGTGGTTATTTCCCGCAAGACGAAGCAGGACCTGGCGGAGCAGTACCGGGCGAATGGTGTCGATGCGGCAATGCTGGAAAGGGTCGTTGTGATCCAAAACCGGGTGGAGACGCTGGAAAATTGTTCCGAAAAGGCGATCCGGGCGGAGCTGAACGTGCTGTTCGTCGGCAGGGGCACGCCGGAAAAGCGGGTTCATCTGATCGGAAGGGCAGCCTCCCTGTGCCGGGAGAGAGGCGTACCCGTCAGGTTCGTTCTCGTCGGCGACATCCTCGGGGCGGTGGATGCCGGAGACAGGGAGAACTGTGTATTCACCGGCGAGGTTTGCGATGAGCGTGTTCTGGAAGACCTGTATGCCGGCGCGGATCTCCTGTTGCTCACCTCCAGCCGCGAAGGGTTTCCCTTGGTGATCATGGAAGCGATGGCCCGCGGGGTCGTGCCCCTTTCCACAAATGTGGGGGGGATCTCCGAACATGTGACCCACGGGGTCAACGGGCTCTTGCTGGAGAGCAGTGACGAAGACGGGATTGTGGCGGAGATAGCCGCTACCGTATCGCGGCTGGCGGCGGACCGGCGGGAGTTGTCGGAGCTGTCCCGCGCCGCTCGCGGCTACGCGCGTCTGCATTTCGGCGGAGAGGGATTCCGCGAGGCGTACCGTAACGTAATTCTCGGTCGGGACGGTGGAGGGGGTTCATGCCCAGGGTGAGCGTCGTCATACCCTGTTACAACCAGGGGATGTATCTCGAAGAGGCGGTAGCTTCCGTCCTGAACCAGACCTTTCAGGATTTCGAGATTGTTGTCGTCAACGACGGCTCGACCGATCCCTCGACTATCCGTCTGCTGGCCGGTTACGCAAAGCCCAAAACCAGGGTTCTGAGCATCGAAAACCAGGGCCTCGCCTCCGCGCGGAACAGGGGCATCGAGGCTGCGTCCGGCGAGTATATCCTCCCCCTGGACGCGGACGACGCCATTGCTCCCCGTTATCTGGAAAAGGCGGTTGCGGTGATGGATGGAGATCCGGATATGGGCATAGTCTACTGTCTCGGCCAACTGTTCGGCGCCGAGACGAGGCTGATCTCCGCGCCGGAGTTTTCCGTGGGGCGGATGCTCTTCAGCAACCTGATCTTTGCCTCGGCCCTGTTCCGCAAGGCGGACTGGCTGGCTGTCGGCGGCTACAACCCCAACATGCGTCACGGATGCGAGGACTGGGATTTCTGGCTTTCCCTGATTGAAAGGGGGCGCAGGGTGTACAGGATACCGGAAATTCTTTTCCGTTACCGTATCAAGGAGGGCTCCATGAATGCCTCCATGGACCGGGAGAAGCGCCTGGAAATGCATCTGCAAATCATGAGAAATCATCCAGGGCACTTTATCGACCATGCGCGGCCGCTGCTGCGGATGTATTACCGGGTTACCGGCTCCCGGCTCTACCGGGCGTTGAAAAGGCTCGGGCTTTTCTCACTTTTTCCGGCGAAGAAGGGCAATCCGCCGGGATCGGTGAAGAAATGACCTTGGGGATGGACGAGGATATATGAAAATACTCCTTATCGGCAAGCTCGGGGAATCCCTTACCGGCGCCGGGACCTACGACGCGAACCTGGCGCGGGAACTCGCCCGCCGCCACCAGGTTACCCTTTACCGGACACCGGCGGACCTGGAACAGTCATATGATATCGCCCACTGCACCGACCTGAAGCATCTCACCTTCGCCGTGGCGCGCGCGCTTCGCTGTCCTCTCGTGGTAGACGCCCATGATTACTACTGGGTGCGGTTCTATCCCTTCTTCTGCTTTGATCTCCCCTTGCGCTTCCTCATCCAGAAGTACCGGAAGATCAAATATCATTTCCTTTTCAAACGGATTGACGGCATCATCCTGCACGGCCGGTTTCTCCATGACCTGTACCGCCACCCTCGCAAGTACCTGAGCTTCTACTTCGGTCTCGATTACAGCGACATCCAGGGCAGGCCCTGGCATGAGCGGGAGAACCTGATCCTTTTCATCGGTGGGGACTTCTTCCGCAAGGGCCTTCCCCGACTGCTGCGGGCCATGCCGCGCGTGCTGGAGAAGGTCCCGGACGCCAGGCTCATGGTTATCGGGCGGGATTACGGTTACGCCAAGGCCCTGGCGCGTTTCATGGCCAGGGGGCTGCCGGTGGAATTCCGCTACGGCATGCCCCGCCGGGAGGTGTACCGCACATACGGGAGGGGCAAGGTGATGGTTCTTCCCTCGGAGATCGAGGCAACCCCCATAGTAGTGGCCGAAGCGACCATGGCGGGTGTCCCGCCGGTGCTGTCCCGGGTGGGCGGGCATCCGGAGCTGGTGAAGGACGGCGAAACAGGGTTTCTCTTTCCCCTGGAAGACACGGAGATGCTGGCTGAACGTATTGTCCAGTGTCTTTCGGACAGGGAATTGTCGGAACGGCTCGTCCGCGGGGGGAGGGAATTCATGGAGCGCTTCACCATTGATGGGATGATGGCAAGGCTTGAGGAAATATATCGTGATCTGCTGGACGGAGGGGCGCGTCCCCGACAGCGCAAGGAGAATCCGTGAACAACGGCAAGTCGTCAATCCTGGATAAAGACCTGTTCTGGCTGCTCCTCATGGCCGCCTTGACGATCATCTTCTGTCAGCGCCTCCTCTTTACCGACCAGATCATCCGCGCCTCTGACGTGATCACCCAGTTCTACTGGGGCGCCAAGGCGGTCAGCGAACAGACCCTTTTTCAGTATCTGCGGTCGATTCCCGATATCTTCCGGGCCTCCTGGGAACCGCTGAACGACGGCGGGCGAACACTGGAAGGGGGATGGAACGCCATCGGCCTCCTTTTTCACCGCTATCTTATTCAGCATTATTTCCCCTTTCCCTCCAGCATCGCCTGGCTTGCGGTCCTTTCCCTGTTGTGGGGCGGCATCGGCGCGTTCTTCTATTGCCGGTTGATCGGGATCAGCCGCTTCGGCGCCTTTGTGGCCGGGACTCTCTTTGCCCTGTGCACGGAAAACGCGTCCCTTATCAACGCGGGACACATCCAGAAGATTGAAACGATCTCCTGGTTTCCCTGGGTCCTGCTGTTCCTGGAAAAATCCCTGCGCGGAGGCAGGCCGTTCCATTACGCCATGACCGCATGCCTGCTGGGCATCCAGTTTTTCAACATGCACTGGCAGATATCCTTTTATACCTGCCTGGCGGTGGGGGGCTACTGGTTCTTCCATGTGTCCCGCCGTCTCCTTGCGGAAGGTAGGGAATATTTCCCGGCTTTCAGGAGGGACTTCCTGCTGGCGGCGGTGATGACCATCCTCTTTTTTACCACCATCGCCATGTCTTTCGCGCCGCTGTTCAGCTGGTCGAAGCAGTCCGAGAGGAGCGGCGGGATGACCGCGGGGGAGGGGATGAGCTGGTCCATGCCGCCCGAGGAGGTCCTCACATTCTTCATCCCCGGCCTGCTGGGATTTTCCCGCCAGGAGGCGGGCGACGTCCCGGCGAAGGGACAGGTCTATTACTGGGGGAGGATGCGTTTTACCCAGACCGGCGACTATCTGGGGCTTCTGCCATGGTTGCTGATTCCCCTCCCGCTCCTCTTCCGCCGGGATCGTTATACCTGGTTTTTCACGGCGCTGATGGCCGTGACCCTGGTCATGGCCTTGGGCAAATATACCCCTTTCTACCGCTTTCTCTTCGACCATGCGCCGGGTTTCGCCACCTTCCGCGTACCCAAGATGATCCTGTTCCTGTTCGCCTTTGGCGCCTCGGTCCTCATGGGCAGGGGCCTGGATGTCCTGGCCGATGGGGCACTTGACCGCAAGCGGCTGGAAAAATGGCTTTTCGGCTGCGCGGCCTTTGCCGGCCTGATGGCCTTGTTGCTCCTGTTCCTTTCCTTTGGCGGCAAGACAGTGCTTTCCCTGGCGGGGGGTGTTATCGACCAGGCCACCCGCTATCAACGGGATCCGTCCCTCATCATGGAACGTTACCTCAATATGCCGCGTGAAACCTCCCTGGCCCTGGCCATACTCTGCGCCCATCTGGCCCTTTTCCTGGCCTGGTTCAGAGGGAAGCTGCCGACCAGATATCTCCTGCCTGCCCTGGCGCTCTTCCTGCTGCTGGACCTGTGGAGGGTCAACGACAGGTTTTTCGTCCTCACCGCGCCTCCGCCCGCGGATGGCAAGGCGGCCGGGAACGATATCGTCCGCTTTCTGGCGCCCCGCATCGGGCAATACCGGATGCAGCCCCTGACCTCTGAAAACGCCCATTATTACGCGGATTACGGCCTCCCCAATATCTCGGCCTATGTGACCATCAGCGAAAGGCGCTACCGGGAGTTTCTGGACTGCTTTTCCCTGGATGGAGGCATGCCGGATATGATGAATCTGAAGTACCTTGTAGTTCAGCCCGAGGCATACAAGGCCCGGAAAGACCCCTTTTCCGCCAGATACGAGCCGGTCTTCACCGCCACCTCCGGCGCTCTCGTCCTGGAAAACAGGACGGTGCTCCCCAAGGCATGGCTCGTTCCGTCGGTTGCGGTTGTGCCTGAACCGGGCAAGCGTCTGGCCATAATGAACGCCTCCCCGGATTTCCGGCCCGCGCTGGTCGCCCTGGTGGAAACTCCGCCACCCCTGGCCATGGCCCCCTACGGCCGGCGAGCCGAAGGAGTGGGCCCCGCGACGGGGAGCACGACGGTGACCCGGTACGAACCAAACAGGATTGAAGTGGAAACATCGGCGGAGCGCAATGCTCTGCTGGTCCTGGGGGAGAAGTATTATCGCTGGTGGTACGCGTACGTGGACGGGAAGGATACCGATATCCATCCGGTGAATCACATCCTGCGCGGCGTCTACCTGACCCCGGGGAGACACAAGGTGGAGTTCGTCTTCGACCCGCTGCCGTTCAAGATCGGGAAATGGCTGACGCTGGCTTCGTTCGCTTTTTTCGCTTTCATGCTGGGGCGGGAGGCGTGGATTAGGCGGGTGAAAGGTGAAAGGTGAAAGGTGAAAAAAATACGTGATGAGTGATGGGTGATGAGTGATGGGTTAAAGTGTAAAGTTATGGGTGAAGAGACTGTTGATGAGTTGCGCGGGTTTGGGTTGCGCGTTATTCAGCCTCGCTATGGCTACCGGTTTTCGTTGGACCCGCTCCTTTTGTGTGATTTCGCCGCGGTCCGGGAGGGGGAGGACGGGGTGGACCTGGGAACGGGCTGTGGGGTGATCCCCCTCATCCTGGCGCGCTCGGCTCAGGGCGGCGGGATGAGCGGAGTCGAATCCCGGGAGGAGATGGCGGAACTGGCGACCCGCAACGTGGAAATGAACGGACTTTCCGGACGGGTAACGGTCCTGCGCTCGGATGTCCTGCATGTGAAGGACTTTTTTCGGCCTTCTTCCTTCGACCTCGTGGTCTCCAACCCCCCTTACCGCAAGCGGGGAAGCGGCAGGGTCAGCCCCAGGCAGGGTCGGGATACCGCGCGCCATGAATCCACGGCGTCGCTTGCCGATTTCCTCACGGCCGCGAAATACCTGGTAAAGCTGACCGGACGGATCTGCTTCATCTTTCATCCGTCGCGTCTTGGGGAGTTTCTCGTGGAGGCCGCCGGGCTGAAACTGGCCGTTGTCCGGTTGCGCATGGTGCACGGTAACCCGTCCAGCGAGGCGCGCATGTTCCTGGCGGAGCTGGTGAAGGGAAGGAAGGCTGATACGCGGATCATGCCTCCGCTGTTCGTCTACGACCTGGATGGGGAGTATACGCCGGAGATTCGGACCGTCTTTCGAGATACCCGGGGGGGAGTGTGATTCGCTTGCGAGAGCGGCTGGTTATTCATCTTCCGTCGTCGCGGATCTGTCCAGCGACAGCAGCTGGATAAAAACGTTCCGCAGTTCCGGGTCGGTGATGGTTGCGGCTATTTCACCTATGCGCTCCTTTTCCCGGTCGGACAGTTCCCTTCGCGCCTGTTTCCAGGCGGATTCCGGCCGCGCGGCCTTTTGCGGCCTTCCAGCCTTCAGGTATATCTCCCGCACCATCTCCTTTCCCAGCTTCTCATTCAGACGCGCCGCGATTCCCTGTTTCATGAAATTAAGCTGCTGCATCCATGGCGAGCTGTTGACGATAACCGTGAGAACTCCGTCGCTGAACCTGGACGGCCGTGCCTTGGCCGCTATCCGGGCGCCTACGGTTTCATCCCAGATCCGCCAGATGGCCGCTTCTTCCAGGCGTTTTTCCAGGGGTTTGCCCCGGAAAGCGCCGGTCAGCAACGACGCAACGGGTGTGGGGAAGCCTCGTTTTCTCTCAGACACCGGATTCTCCCTTTCGGTATGATGACATGGTCATTCCTTTACCTCACCAGGTTCCGACCAGCGCCAGGGATACGCCGTCGCCGGACACTACCGGCGCCAGGGTCGGTCTTCCCTTGGATGCGTGGTAACGGACCACCACCCTGCCGCACAATTCGCCGATGGCCGCGCCGAGAAGGGCGTCGGTGGCCCAGTGTTTGTCCTGGTACATACGTGAAAAACCGACAAAGGTGGCGAGGGAATAGTACAGGGTCTTGGTGAGAAGGCTCTCCGAGGTGGCCGCCAGGACCGAGGCCATGGCGAATGAGCTTGCCGTGTGCATGGAGGGGAGGGAGTCATAGTCATCCCTGAACTGGAAGGGGCGGAAACTTCCCTTGTCGCCGTTTACGAAAGGCCTGCTTCTGCCGATGGCCTGTTTCAGGATGAAGGTTGACGCATCGGCCAGGAGAGCGGCTTCGCCCAGCATTTCGCCCACCTCCCGCCACTTGGGTGAATCGGCGATTATGCCGCCTCCATAGAAAATGCCGGCTATGCCCAGGTGTACGAACGGATTGCCGATCACCTCCCCGACGTCGGTGGCGCTGTTGAGGGCGCCGCTCTTTGCGCCCTGCACCTTGTTCCTGATGTCCGAGTCAAAGACATAGGTAAGGCCTACGGCCCCCGCTACGGCGAGGGTTCCGGCAAGGCCGTTTCCCTTGAGGTCCACCGGAGTCGTCAGAACCTCCAGCCCTTCCTCGCCCAGGCGGGCTGCTTGTTCCTTGAACACCGTGGCGCTGGTGAAAACAGAGTCCTCGGCCCGGACACCGGGGACGCCGCAGAGGATAATCAATAACAGAATAACTGAACGCATGCAGGCTCCTTCGCCGTTTTGTTGAACAGTGCGCAGTATCCTTGGAGATGGTGAAAAAAACAAGACGAAAATTTGAACCTGACGCCGCGGCTTTCAGAAGGTTCCCGGAATCATGGCATTGCCGGTATTGTTGATGGAACGGGGATCATGGGGTATTGCTTCGAGTTAAACCCAGCCTGGAGAATACGGAGATGTAGTGAATTAATTAGTTGACGCGCACATCCTCGTCGATTAGTTTTAGCTTTGCCCGGAAGGTATTTTTCGAGATTCCGGGCAAGGATTGAAAACGCTTCCTGAAGGTTTCTTCTCGTATTACGTGAGAGGTTATGATGAATACAGCGCGGCAATCATTGACGGCGGCGGAGTGCGCCGCTCTGATTGACCGATCATCCTATGTCACCGCCCTGAGCGGCGCCGGGATATCGACGGCGGCCGGGATCCCCGATTTCCGCGGTCCCGGCGGTCTCTATGTCACGAAGCGGTACGATCCGGAAAAGGTATTCGATATCCGGTGGTTTTCGCGGGACCATGGCTATTTTTACGAGTTCGCCCATGATTTCGTTACCATGATGGAAACCGTGAGACCTACCTTCACCCATTATTTCCTCGCGCGCCTGGAGGCCACCGGAGTTCTGCGCGGGGTGATCACCCAGAATATCGATATGCTTCACCAGTCGGCGGGGAGCGGCAGGGTGATTGAACTGCACGGCTCCTATGGTTCGGCCACCTGCCATGGTTGCGGACGGCGCTTCGGGGACCTTGCCAATGCCTGGTGGGTGAGGGAGATGGGGCTGAGCCCTTGTCCGCCGACAGTTCTCTGCCCCGTGTGCGGGGGGGCGCTGAAGCCTGATGTCGTTTTTTTCGGGGAGGCGGTAAAGGGATATGAAGATGCGGAACGGATGATAGCGGAGTCCGATCTCCTCCTTGTCCTGGGTTCGTCACTTACCGTTACGCCGGCCTCACTCCTTCCCCTCGGCGCGGAGGGGAAAACGGTGGTGGTTAACCGGGGGGATGTGAATCTGGCGCCTTCTCCCTCCCGTTTCTTTGTCAATGAAGAGGTGGATGCCTATTTCCGGGAAGTGGCGTATTTCCTCGGGATGGATATCCAGGTGAAAACATGACTTCAGCGGGATATGGCTGACGGTCTTTTCCGGCGCGTCGGGCGCCGTTTTCCGGGGGGGAATAATGGTCAGGCTGGTTGAAGCTCCATCCATCATCAAGGCGCAAGGTAACATGCCCAAGAGCATCGAAGAGTTTATCGGCCGTCTCAACACGGGTACCATTGATGTCAGCATTGCGCGCATGAAGAGTCCCGCCGGCTGGGTGGAACCGGGGCAGACGCCGGAGTTTGACGAGTATACAGTGGTGCTTAAGGGACTTCTGCGGGTGGCTACCAGGGATGGGGTTGTCCAGGTAAAGGCGGGAGAGTCGATACTTGTGGAAAAAGGCGAGTGGGTTCAGTACAGCAGCCCGGAAAAAGAAGGAGCTGAATACCTTGCCGTATGTATTCCCGCCTTTTCTCCTGATCTGGTTCACAGGGACGACTGAGCCGGAAAGTTATTATCCTGAAAACGGCATTTCAACCACAGGGTCACAGAGGACACAGAGATATAAAAGCGAAAAAATGAACTGCCAGACTCACCATAAAGGTGACGATTGCATTATCTTTATTTTGGTGTAAATACTTGTAAATTATACAAATATTCTCTGTGTCCCTGTGGTAATTGCTTTTTTTTAGGATTATTTCCCGTCCACGGGCCGGAACAACAGCGCTTGATTGGAAGAGGCTTTCATGCATCGAAACGCCGTATTATTCTGGATGGTTATCGGCATTCTTTTTTCCGCTTCACTTTTCTACGGGCTTAATGCGGGAAAACAGAGACGCAGCATCCACCACAGCGGCGGAACGCTCGCGAGCGGGGACGTCGTCCGCCTGGACAGGGTCATCGATGGCGATACCGTAATGGTTGTTAAAGAGGGGGATTCCCCCGCGACTGTACGCATACTGGGCATAAAATCCTTTGACGCGAAGGTTGCGAAGGACCCCTCGGCATTCTTCGGAAAGGCTTCCGTGAACGGGCTGGAGTACCGGATGGCGGGCCGCCCTATCCGCATCATGCTCAATAGTACGCCCAGGGATTCCAGGGGAAGATATCTGGCCACTCTTTATGTAAAGGACACCGACATCGGCCTGGAGATGATTCGCGAGGGCCTGGTGCTCGTCTATTCCGTCTATCCGTTTCCCGCCATGTCCATCTATCTTCACGAACAGGAACTGGCCCGCGCGCGGAAAAAGGGGTTGTGGTCAGATCCGGAAGTCAAGAGACGCGCCATTGCATTGATCGAGGAATGGCAGGGACAGTCCCAATGATCATCCAGCTGATCCGCCACTTCAGGCATATCATTTTCGTTAATCCCACCTCGGCCATCCGGATAGTCATACTCCTTGTGGCCATGCTCGCCTATGGCACAACCGGTTTTCTTTATTTCGAGCTTTCAGAAAATCCCGACCTGGGTTGGGGCGACGGGCTGTGGTATACCCTGGTCACCATGACAACCGTGGGCTATGGCGATTTTTTCCCCAAGACCGCGGCGGGCAGGTTTCTGGTGGGCTGGCCGGTGATGTTTTTCGGCATTGGCCTCCTGGGGTATGCCCTGTCCACGGTCGCGGCCTTCCTGGTTACCGAAAAGTCCAAGGAGTTGAAAGGTATGATGACCTTTTCCCTGAAAAACCACCTGGTGATCTTTAATTTTCCCGGCGTAACGATGATAGAGAGGGTTCTTGAGGAGTTGAGAATGGACCCCTGCTTCGGAAAGGAGCGGCAGGTTGTGCTCATTGACGGGGACCTGGTCGAGCTTCCGGCGGAGTTGCAGCGGCTGGGCGTTCATTTCGTGAAGGGGAACCCGGCCCGCGACGAGACCCTGCGAAGGGCCTCCATCGACGATGCCGACCATGCGATTGTCCTCAGCAAGAATCCGGGGGAAGCCTCTTCCGATAACCTGAATATTTCCATAACACTGGCCATCGAGGGGCGCAGCAGGCGGGTTAATACCGTTGTTGAGTGTATAGATCCCTCAACGGAGGAACTGCTCCGCAAGGCGGGGTGTGATCGGGTCGTCTGTATTTCCCGCTTCGGGGCCAACTTCATGAGCCAGGAGCTTCTCAATCCCGGAATGCAGGAAATTATTGATGATCTTGTTAGCTCGAAGAGAGGACAGCAGTTCTACTTTGTCCCATACAAGGGGGCACCGGCGACATTCGGTCAGGTGGCCAGGGTCTGCGCCGTTCATGGACACCTGGCCTTCGGGGTCGGCGCGGCAAATGGTAACAAAATAAACCCGCCCGGGGATTTCCAGGTTCAGGAAGGGGATCGGATACTTTCGGTGGGTCCGAGCCGCATTGCATCGATATCCGTATAGGAAGTTTGTCCCGGCTGTTTGTTTCGCGAAAGTGAACGGAAGCATTCGGGGCAGTGAATAATAGAGGAAAGGAGCAGCATGATGCGCAGGAGATCTTCTCTCCATATAACCCTGGCATTGATGGGTATTGTGGCGCTTTCGGCCTGTGGCGATGATGGAAAGCGTGGCGTGTACCGGACTAAACAGGACTGTATCGATGACTGGGGCGACGGCAAGGGGTGCGAAGAAGCGCCTCGCGGCAGTTCCCACTATCATACCGGATACTGGTACGGGCCTCGCTGGAGCGGCAGCGGCTACCGGGGGAAGCGATCCATGAGCTCCGTTTCCGTTTCCCGCGGCGGATTCGGCAGGCTGGGCGGTTTCCACTCGTCGTTCGGGGGGTAGGCATGGAGAGGATATCGATCCAGCCGCGCGAGAATTGGCGCGGCCGCGTGGAATCGCAAGGCATGGTCTACCATACCATCGAGGGAAACATCTATTGGGATGAATCCGCCTGTTACCGGTTCACCGACCGGGAGATAGACGCGCTGGAAGATGCGACGGTGGAGTTGCAGAGGCTCTGCCTCGCGGCCGTTGAACAGGTGATCCGCCGGGACCTTTTCGACCTCCTGCATATTCCCCGCCAGTTCGTACCGTTGGTAACCCGCTCATGGGAGGCGGCGGCGCCTTCCCTTTACGGCAGGTTTGATCTGGTTTACGACGGGATCCGGCCTCCCAGGCTTCTGGAATATAACGCCGACACCCCGACCTCTCTTCTGGAGGCAAGCGTTATACAGTGGTTCTGGATGAAGGACATCTTTCCGGAAGCGGATCAATTCAATTCCATCCATGAAAAGCTCATCGAATTCTGGCAGGGGCATGCCGAATTCCGCTCCGAGCCGGTCTATTTCGCATGCGTCGAGGATAACACCGAGGATTTGGGAAACGTCGAGTACCTCATGGATACCGCTTTGCAGGGCGGCGTGGACGCGCGCTTCATCCATGTGGAAGAGATCGGATGGGATTCTTCCGCGCGCTGCTTTGTCGATATGGATGATTCTCCCATACCGGTCCTGTTCAAGTTATATCCCTGGGAATGGATGACTCGGGAGGAATTCGGCCCGAATCTCCTCGTCTCTTCCCCCCGGATGCTGGAGCCCCCCTGGAAGATGATCCTCAGCAACAAGGGGATACTCCCCTTGCTGTGGGAGCTGTTTCCCCGTCATCCTTTTCTGCTCCCCGCTTCCTTCAACAGGGAAGGCGTTGCCGGGGATTTTGTGAAAAAGCCTCTTTTCTCCAGGGAAGGAGGGAGCATCACCATCCAGACTGGTGGAGATACAATCGAGAATCCAGGGACCTACGGGGAAGAGGGCTGGGTATACCAGGCATATGCGCCCCTTCCCTCCTTTGGCGGGAATCACGCGGTTATCGGTTCCTGGGTCATAGGCGGCAAGGCCGCCGGGATCGGAATACGGGAGGATGCCGGCCCCATAACCACCAACGCAAGCAGGTTTGTGCCACATTTCTTCAGGGAGGGATAAATGGAATTAACCGTTGTGGAATCGTTTTCGGGTCTCGCGGCCTTCTTTGGATATTTTGCCGCGTCAGTCGTTCTTGTCGTTCTCTTTTGCCTGGTATACCTGAGGGTTACGCCCTTCGCGGAGCTGAGCCTGGTCAAGGAGGGGAAGACCGCTCCGGCCGTGAGCTTCGGAGGGGCGGTTCTCGGGTTCGTGCTGCCGCTGGCCAGCGCCATCGCCCATAGCGTGAGCTTCCTGGATATGGCGCTGTGGGCGTTGGTGGCCCTTGTTGTTCAGGTTGTTGTCTTTCTGGTGGTCAAGACGTGTCTCTCCGGTCTTGTGCGTGACATTGCCGAGGATCGCATGGGACCGGCCATCGTCGCGGCGGTCTTCTCCCTCGCGGCGGGGATCCTGAACGCCGCCTGCATGACCTGGTAACGCCGCCAAGACAAAGACCTCACCCGGTTGCCCAGGTGAGGTCTTTGTCTGTTTCAGCGACGGCCGGCGGTTAATCGTGTCCCGTCAGGAGGCGAGCCGGAACCTTCCCACGATATTCTTCAGCTCCTCCGACATCCCCACAAGTTCACCGGCCGCGCTGGCGGAATCTTTCGCCACCT
>CAYMFO010000051.1:0-17733 GCA_964389825.1 uncultured Geobacter sp.
CAGAGAACACAGAGATATAAAAGCGAAAAAATGAACTACCAGACTCACCATAGAGGTGACGATCGTAATATCTTTGTTTTGGAGTAACTACTTGATAGTTATACGAAAAACCTCTGTGCCCTCTGTGTTCTCCGTGGTAATGGCTTTTTTTAGGATCACTAACGCGGATTACGGAGGAACGGAAAATGATACACGGCATGCTGGGAATCACGACCCTGTTGGCGGCGGCCTGGCTGCTGAGCGAAAACCGCCGCATCTTTCCATGGCGCACCGTCCTTTCGGGCCTGTTCCTGCAAACGGCAATAGCCCTTCTCATGCTGCGCGCGTCGTTTTTCCGGGAGATCTTCCTGGGACTCAATTCCTTTGTCATGACCTTCCAGGAGGCCACCCAGGCCGGAACCACCTTCGTATTCGGCTATCTGGGAGGAGGCCCCCTCCCCTTCACGGAAACCAGACCCGGCGCCTCTTTCTCCCTTGCCTTCCAGGCCTTGCCGCTGGTGCTGGTGATCGCCGCGCTCACCGCCCTCCTCTATTACTGGCGCATCCTCCCCAGGGTGGTGCGGGGATTCTCGTGGGTATTGCGCAAAAGCATGGGCATCGGCGGCGCGTTGGGGGTCGTGTCATCGGGGTGCATCTTCCTGGGCATGATCGAGTCACCACTCCTTATCCGCCCGTACCTGACCAGACTGACCCGCTCCGAGCTGTTCGCCATGATGTCCGTCGGCCTTTCCTGCATCGCCGGCACCATGCTCGTCCTTTATGCGACGGTCCTTCAGAGCGTCATCCCCGACGCCTTCGGCCACATCATCACCGCTTCCATCATCCACGCCCCGGCGGCCCTGGTTCTCGCCGCCATCATCGTACCGGAAACCGGGCCCCAGACACTGGGAGAAGAGATATCCTCCTATGAGGCATCAAGCGCCATGGACGCCCTGGCAAAGGGAACGTGGGACGGCCTCCATCTGCTGTTCAACATCGTGGCCATACTGATCGTCTTCGTGGCCCTGGTGAAGCTAGCAAACATCGGCCTCGGACAGTTGCCCGATATCTATGGCGCGCCGCTGACCCTGGAGCGCATCCTGGGAACAATCATGGCCCCGGTGGTCTGGCTCATAGGCGTGCCGTGGGAGGAGGCCAGGACCGCCGGAGCGCTCATGGGGACCAAGATTGTCCTCAACGAGTTCCTCGCCTATATTGATCTCGCCAAACTCCCACAGGAGGCGCTCGGGCCCAAAAGCCGCCTGATCATGGCCTACGCCATGTGCAGTTTCGCGAACCTGGGCAGCCTGGGGATCCTCATCGGCGGCCTGGGCGCCCTGTGCCCGGAGCGGCGCAATGAGATTAATGCCATGGGTGTAAAGGCCCTTGTAGCCGGTGTTCTGGCCTCACTTATGACCGGCGCGGTGGTGGGCATGATGTAGGATGCTCCCTCCCCCGCTCGATAAAAAACTTTCACGATCACTCCGAAAACCGCCAAGCCACCAGATTTGAACCGCAAACCCGCTTCAAAAGAAAAAGGCCGGCATGAAGCCGGCCTTTTTCTTTGCGGTTCCCCTCACGGGGAGGAAAGGTTGGCGGACGCCCGGGCAGACGCCCGCCGGTTGGAAACGCTTCACAATAGAATGGGAATGGAGGCGTTTCCTGGGAGATGCAATCAGTGAACTAGAAGTTCCAGAATTCGTCTATTTCCGCGTCGGAGAAGTCCCATACCGCGTTGTGGGGCGGCACCTGCTCTTCGAAGAACTCGGGGAGACGGTCGTCCTTGTTGGTGAAACCGGCGGCCACGTTGAATTCATGTTCGGTCTTGAGAACATACTTGCCGAATTCAACCACGCCTTCAGCCGTGAGGTTCGTGCCGTAACGGGCATTGATCATCTCGTAGATGGCCGTAAAGGCTTCCGGGATATCAAGAACCGGGAAGGCTACGAAGATACAGAGACCGCAGCTGTCAACGGCCGCGGTTGCAATCTGCAGGTTACGGGAGAGCTCGACCTGGCCTGCCTTTGACAGGGGATCCACGAAGCCGCCGACCTTGAGGATGTTGGTAGCGATGGTGTAGCCGGAGGTGTGGTCGGCGCCCATGGTGGAGGTGGCGTAGGTGATGCCGATACCCTTGACGGCGCGGGGGTCATAGGCCGGGATAGCCTGGTTCTTGACCACCGGAATCCTGGTCAGGCCATATGTCCGGCCCACGGAACCGGCGCCGTTGCCGAGGATGCGGCCCAGCGGAGTTCCCTTGCGCATTTCTTCATCATAGAGACGATAGGCTTCCTTGCCGTCGCCCCAGTTGAGGATTCCGGCTTCCATGGCAACGTTCATGATAACCGCGCCTTCGATGGAGTCGATACCGATGTCGTCCATGACCCAGTCACACTTGGCGATAATGTCCAGGTCTTCGATGAGGCTGTTGGCGCCCAGACCCCAGACGGTTTCATACTCGAAACCGGAGGTGATGTATTTGCCGTCCTTGTCGACATAGTGCTGGGAACACTTGATGATACAACCGGCGTGGCAGCCGTGGGTCGGGTTGCCGCCCCTGGCGACGATGGTGTCGTGCATGGTCTCGCCGCAGATCTTGTTGGCGTGATCACAGGTTCCGAAGCGGAAGTTCTTGGTGGGAAGACCGCCGGCCTCGTTCAGGATGTTAATGAGAACGTTGGTGCCGTAGGTCGGAAGTCCCTGGCCGCTGACCGGGTGATCCAGCATGGCCTTGGCGAAGATGCGGGCCTGGGTCTTGAATTTTTCCGGATCGGCTATGGTTACGCCCGGAGCGCCGGCATCGTCGACGGTGATATACTTGATCTGCTTGGAACCCATGACCGCGCCGCCGCCGCCGCGGCCGTGACTGCGGATGTTACCGTCGGGGTCCTTCACGGAGATGTTGGCCGAGGCCATCCTGTATTCACCGGCGGGGCCGCACACGAGGATGCCGACCTTCTTTCCGAGGCGCTCGCTCACGGTATTGATCAACTCATAGTTGCCCATGCCCTTGCCGACGAATTCCATGTCTTCCTTGATACTGGCGCCGTCCTTGTTGATGTGGATGCTGTACCACTTGCCATCAGTCGGCATACCTTCGATGATTAAGGCCTTTATACCCAGCTTTTCCAGATTCTGGCCCGCGGTGCCTCCGGCGTTGCTCTCCTTGATGCCTCCGGTGAGAGGGCTCTTGAAACCCGCTGAAAGACGACCGGAGTTGGAGCATGCGGTCGCGGTCAGAAGGCCCGGGGCGAAGACCAGCTTGTTGTACTTGCCCAATGCCTCGCAGGTCGGGGGTACTTCCTTGGCCACGATGGTCGAGGTAAGTCCGCGGCCGCCCAGCGCCGCCCACTCCGCCGGAACCGGCTCGATAGCGGTAGTCAGGTTCGTCATGTTGATACGGATAATCTTGTCTCCCATTCCTTCCTCCTTGTGGTGTAGTAACGTGAAACGCCCTTGCCCCGTCACGCCGACCGATGGACTTTGAGAACACCGGGCCTGCCCAGCCCGCCCCATGGAGGCGGATGGCATAACGAAGCGGTAAAATTGACTGTTTACACGTTAGAGGAAAACTGATAGGAATAACAGACGCAATAATTATAATTTAATAGCGGTACAGTTTAATTACATTAAAATTGTATCTCTCCCAAGAGGATTAACCTGTGTGTTCCAAAAGCATTAACGAAGCGGAATCGCTCTTACATGAAAAGGACCGAAGCCCGCGAGGAAACGCGGATAGCTTCATCTACGAAAAGGTCGCCGACGCCGTCGCGCGCCTGATACGCAAGGGCACATATCTTCCGGGGTCCAGGGTTCCTTCGGTGCGAACCCTGAGCAGACAGATGCGGGTCAGCGTCTCCACGGTGGTAAAGGCATATTTTCACCTGGAAAACCTCGGCCTGATAGAGGCGCGTCCCCAGTCAGGATATTACGTGAGCAGCAGGCCCTCGCCGGTGGCAGGTGAACCGGAACATGCCGTCGTCCCCCCAACGCCGACCCTGGTAAGCGTAAACGAACTTGTCATGATGGTCATGAAGGACGCCAACAACCCCGGCCTCTCGCCTCTCGGTCTTGCCGCTCCAAACCCGGACTACCTGCCGGCGGACAGGCTGAACCGCGTCCTCTACCAGGTAGCGCGCCGCAACAGGAGTCACGGCATCTCCTACGAATTCCCGCCCGGCAATGAAAGGCTCCGCATCCAGCTTGCCCAGCGGGCCTTGAAGACCGGCTGTTCACTGGCCCCGGACCAGGTCCTCATCACCAGCGGCTGCCAGGAGGGTGTCATGCTCGCCCTGAGAGCCGTCTGCCGCCCCGGCGATACTGTGGCCATAGAATCCCCCATCTTCTACAATCTGCTGCAGATCATCGAAATGCTTGACCTGAAGGCCCTGGAAATACCGGCCCATCCCCGGAACGGCATCAGCCTTTCCGCCCTGAGCTACGCCCTGGAGAACAATACCGTCCATGCCTGCCTGGTGATCCCCAATTTCAACAACCCGCTGGGTTCGTGCATGCCGGATGACAACAAGAAAGAACTGGTCCGCATTCTGGGAGAACGGAACATCCCGCTCATTGAAAACGACGTTTACGGGGATCTGGGGTTTTCCAACGAACGCCCGTGCGTTGCCCGGAGTTTCGACGAAAAGGGGCTGGTGATCCACTGCTCGTCTTTTTCCAAGACACTGGCGCCGGGCTACCGGGTGGGATGGGTCATACCAGGAAGGTTCAGGGAGGAAATCGAACGGCTGAAGGCGGTCAGCAGCATCGCCAGCGCGACCCTGCCGCAGATGGCCATCGCCGAATTTCTCGTCACCGGCGGTTACGATCAACACCTGAGGAAGATTCGGGCAATCTACGGAAGGCAGGTTTCACTGATGTCCAAGGCGGTGGAACGGTCCTTTCCGGAAGGGACCAGGGTCAGCAGCCCGACCGGCGGTTTCGTGCTGTGGGTGGAGATGCCGGAGAAGGTGGACTCCATCAAGCTCTATGAAATGGCGCTTCGGGCGGGAATCACCATCGCTCCGGGGAGAATCTTCTCGGCGACGGAAAAGTATTCCAACTGTCTGCGGCTGAACGCTGCCTACTGGTCACGGGGGATAGCCGAAGCCGTGGCCGTTGTCGGGGGACTGGCGGAGGAACTGGCGAGGAAAGTATAGCCGGAGCATTATCCGCCCCCGGGAGAGAGCACATCCCCTTTTCCCGTAAGGCCTTTCGATGTTACCTCCTCCCGCGAATGTTCAACTGCGTCCCTCCATAAAAAGGGCGCCGCCTCCGTGAGAAGCGCCACTTCCAGCGGGCTCAAGACGATATCCGGATTCACCGCCCTTCTCCTTTCCTTTGCGCATCTTCACCTCGGTACCGTTGCAACGGATTCCGTCCCCCTCGGGCGCCCGGGGCATAACCCTCGTCAGTTGAACTTCCCGGAGGCCGGCACGGCCCGTTTGAAGGCCCATGTCTCGATCTTCTTGATCTGTTCGGCCATGGTAATGGAAAGAGGCACGGTGCGGCTCACCATGGTCATCAGGTCCTGCTGGGTCATGGGCCGCTGATCGGCAAGGGCCTCGAAGGCCGCGGAATGGACGGCCTGCTCTATCTCCGCGCCGGAGAATCCCTTGGTGGAACCGGCGAGAAGCGACAGAGAAAACTCGGAAAGGTCTACCCCGCGGTTAGTGAGATGAATACGGAAGATCTCCTCCCGAGCCGCTGTCTCCGGCAACCCCACATAGAATATCTCATCAAAGCGCCCCTTTCGCAGGACCTCCGCGGGAAGCATCTCTATGGCGTTGGCCGTAGCGGCGACGAATACCGGCTCACGTTTTTCCTGCATCCAGGTAAGGAAGGCGCCGAGCACCCGGGATGCGGACCCCCCTTCGGACTTGAAGCCGTGGGTGGTGATACCCGCCTCTATCTCGTCAATCCAGAGCACGCACGGCGCAACCGCCTCGGCGGTCCTCAAGGCCGTGCCCAGGCTCACTTCCGGGGTGCCGAACATCCCTCCGTAAACCGTGGCCATGTCGAGGCGAATCAGGGGAAGGCGCCATTCCGCGGCAATGGCCTTTACGAACAATGACTTGCCACAGCCCGCTATCCCCATCACCAGCACCCCCTTGGGAAGACCGACACCGGTGGAGATGGCGTTCAGTCCGAAGGCGCTCTCCCGTCTCTTCAACCAGTGCTTCAGGTTTTCCATCCCTCCCAGCTGGTCGCAGCCGGCGTAGTTCATCACCAGCTCCATGATGCCGCTCTGCTGAATGATCCGCCTCTTGTTCTCCAGAAGTTCCGTGACTGCGTCATCTCCGGTGGCATCGGCCAGGCGCAGGGTGCGCAGCGCCCGCTCCAGGTCCACGATGGTCAGCCCCCTCGACGCCACCACCAGCCTTTCAAAAAGGCCGGGATCGGCTTCGCAGGCCTTGGCCAGGCCAGGGCTCTGCTCGCGAAACTGCCCCAGGAAAGCATTGATCTCCTCTACGTTCGGCAGGCTCTGGGACATGAGGGTGATATCCTCCCGCAGGCCCGTCGGCGTCCACTCATCTTCGCCAAAGATGACCGTCACCTTTCCCTTGCCCCGGGAGGCGAAGGCCAGGTCCTTTATCTTCCGGACCAGGAGCGGGTTACCACGCCACAAAGCCGGCACATCCTTCAGGATCAGCATCAACGGACCCTGTTTGGATGAAATAAAATCGATGGCCTTCAGGGGGTCAAGGGTGTCCTGGACCAGGACGCCGTCACGGCTAAGCCCGGAAGCGCAGGTCCAGACAAAGGGACTTCCCATCCCCTTGATGCGGCCCGCGGCCTGGGAAACGAGCCTTTCACTCCAGCGCTCATTATCGGTCATGACATACAGGAGGGTGGCGCCCGTGCTCATCAACCGGACGACTTCCTGCGGGGTCAGCTTTTCCATTCATCACCTCCGGGCACAGGGCCGGTATCCTCCGGCCATTGGCGCATAAAATCGCACTTTACCTTTTCAGCCTGCTTTGATAGATACCGTCCAGTTCAGCGGCCCGGAGGTCCCAGGAATGACATCTCGCGGCATGCTCCAGGGCCATCCGGCCCATTTCCTTTCGCTCGTCTTCATGAGCCGTCAGCCATGCAAGCCTGGCGGCAAGGTCGCTGATATCACCGTATTCGGCGAAGACGCCGGTATCTCCCAGCATTTCACGGTTCACGGGATCGTCAAAACACACCGTCGGCAGACCACATGCCTGGTACGCCGCCAGCGCGCCGTTGGACCCGTTCAGGGGGAGCCTGGGCGAAACGGCCATATCACCGGCGGACAGATAGAACGGCGCCTTGGCGTATTCGATCCTGCCGGTAAAGGTCAGCATCTTTTCAATACCCAGTTCCGCCGCCCTGGCGCGATAGGCCTCTTCCGGATAGCCCATAATAAGGAACCGCAGGGGACTTCCCTTTGACTTCAACTGCACGATGCATGAGAGGAGGAGATCAATGCCATGGGAGCGGCCCATCCCGCCAAGGTAGACCGCGATGGGTATATGAGGCGGTATGCGCAGCTTCCCACGCGCCTCTTCACGTGGATGGAGCCGGAAATGGGCGAGATCCACGGCATCCCGAAGGACACCTACCCTCGCCGCCGGCGCGCCCCACCTCTGGACCAGTTCGCGGGCCGCCTCTCCGGATCTGGTGACGATGAAGTCAGACGGCCCGGCATTGATGCGACGTTCCAGGTTGGAGAAAAACCGGTGGCGGCGGGAACCATCCCTGGCGAAACCGTTTTCAATCATCGCCCCGGTGAGGCTTCCGTGGCAATCAAACAGCAGCGGGATCCCCAACGCCTTCCGGAGCCGGCCGCCGATCCAGGCGCCCTCATGCAGGTGGGCATGGATCAGGTGGGGTCTGAAGGCCCGGCATTCCGCGAGAGCCCGGCGGTACAGGCGGAAATCCAGCAGAAACCGTCGCCATGACGGACCGGGAGGAAGGTTCCCGCATCCGGGGGGCGCCGAAATCCTCTGAAGGGAAAAACCGGGCATGTCCCGCCCGGAAGGAAGGGTTACGATGCGGACCCTGTGGCCAAGACGGCCAAGCGACCTTGCCTCTTCGTATATCCTCACATGGCTGCCGCACTCTGTGAAGAAAGGTTCCGGGACTACCATGAGGATCCTGAGTTTTCTTTCTATCACGATAAATGACTCCAGATATTATGAAACAGAAATTATTCAATCCGGTCCAATGCGGATGTCTGATACTGTTTCAACATATTTTTCAATCCGGCGCAACTTTTTTATGTCCGCGAAATGCCGAAGCGTCATTTACCTTGATCCCGCCTCCCCGCTGAACCTCTTTTCCCAGGCGGTAAAAGTTGAAGAAGAGGCTCTTTCACGTCGTGAACCTGAAAACGGCATTTCAACCACAGAGGTCACAGAGGACACAGAGATATTAATAGCGTAGCGAAAAAATGAACCGCCAGACTCACCACGGAGGTAACGATTGTAATATCTTTGTTTTGGAGTAACTGATTGAATGTTCTAAGAAAATCCTCTGTGCCCTCTGTGTTCTCCGTGGTAATTACTTTTTTTAGGTTGAATGGTTTGTATTCAAAAAAAAGACGCGGCACGAGGAGGGAGAACGTGCCGCGTAATGAGGCATCATGCGGGATAATGCCCTTGAGACTCCGTGCTTGTTACTGTTCCGTCTGTTCCGGCGGGGACGGGGACTTAAGACTCAGGATGATGCGGCGTTGTTCAGCGTTCAATACGGAAAACATGGCGGCGCGGGCTTTCCATTGAGAGACTCCTTCGCCGCCGCGGTGGGATGTGGCTACTCTACCTCTTCCGCGGTAAAGTTGGGTCAAGAGAAATCCGGAAATGTTAAGATTCGCAACAGCCGGGGCAATGACATCTTTTACATTTCTTAACAGCCGCGCCGGTCATTTGCCGTTATACTGGCGCCAAACCTCGGGAGCGCGCAAAATGGAAAACGGAATTCTGATAATCGATGACGATCGGGAACTATGCGAATTGCTGCGGGATTACCTTGGCGCTGAAGGCTTCATCGTCGACGCCGTCCATGATGGAGAGGAAGGGGTAAAACGGGCGCTGGGCGACTCATGGGACCTTATAATACTGGACGTGATGCTCCCCAGGCTTAACGGGTTCGAGGCCCTGCGGCGAATCAGGGCCGCCTCTTCCTCGCCGGTTCTTATGCTGACGGCCAGGGGAGACGAAATAGACCGCATCGTAGGCCTGGAAATGGGGGCGGACGACTATCTTCCCAAACCCTTCAACCCCCGCGAGCTGGTGGCGCGCCTGAGGGCCATCCAGCGCAGGATGGTCCAGCCCCCGGCGACAACGGCCGCCACTCCGGAAACCATCACCGTGGGAGACGTCCGCATCGACCCCGGTTCCAGAAGCGTGTACAGGGGAGGAGAAACGGTAAACCTTACCTCCGTGGAATTCTCGGTACTTGAGGCGCTCCTCCGCATGGCGGGAAAGGTGATAAGCCGGGAAGAACTGTGTCTCCAGGCCCTGGGACGCAAGCCCTCCTACCATGACCGCAGCATCGACGTGCATGTGAGCAGCCTGAGAAAGAAACTCGGTCCGTCCATTGACAACGGAGAGCGAATCAAGTCGGTGCGCGGGGTGGGATACATCTACGCCACGGCGACCGTCGAACGCCGGGACCTTGCGTAGGGAGCCTCTTCATGCGGACCATGTTCTTCAAGCTGTTTTTCTGGTTCTGGCTCGCCATGACCCTTTCCGGCATCGTCATCTTCCTCTTTGCCTTCACCATGCGCCTGGGGCCTCTGGAGGACCGCTTCGAGCGGCGTTTCAGCGACGAACGCGCGCGGATACAGCTTCAGGCCCTTCAATTCTACGGCCGGGGTGTCGCCAGCGTCTACGAGCGTTACGGCGCATCCGCCCCATTGCATTTTCACAACCGTGACGCGCGCGGCATGAACATCTTTCTCTTCTCATCAGACGGCGCCCCCATATCCCGCGACATCCCGCCTTCTCTCCATGAAGCCGCCGGCAGGCTCGCCTCCAGCGGCGCCAACGAGATAATCATAGACAGAGGAAGGCTTATTATCGCGGCCAGGGTCAAAAGCCCGCGCGGGGTTGCCTACATTGCCGCTGCGGAAGGAAGCCCACCCCCACCCGTCCGGCGCAAGCCGCCCCCCGCCTACCCGTTTCCCTTCGATTTCTGGTTCCGTTTCGGCGTCTCTTTCGTGGTCGGCGGACTGATCTGCTACGGCCTCGCCTGGCGTCTCACCTCTCCGATCCGCAAACTGCGGGCGGCTACCCAGCGCCTGGCGACCGGAGACCTCACATCCCGGGCGCCGGCCGGCGACAAGGGATGGGGCGACGAACTGGGAGACCTGGTCAGGGATTTCAACCAAATGGCGGAACGCATCGAACGGCTGGTGACCGCCCAGAAACAACTGGTAAGGGATATCTCCCACGAACTTCGCTCGCCCCTGGCAAGGCTGGGCGTGGCCCTGGGCATTGCCCGCCGGAACTCGCCCCCCGGGGCCTCCGCGGCCCTGGACCGCATCGAGCGGGAAGCGGAGCGCCTGAACGAGATGATCGGAGAGCTGCTGACCCTGAGCCTCCTGGAAAGCGGGAGCGGTAACTTTGAGAAAACGGGATTCGATCTGAACGAGATGATTGAAGAGGTTGTCCGGGACGCCGATTTCGAAGCGACCGCCGGCGCCCGGCGCGTCGAGTTCTTCGCGGCCGCAAGGCTGATGCTGTACGGCAATCGGGAGATGCTTCGGCGCGCCCTGGAAAACGTGGTGAGAAACGGCGTCCGATATACGGAAGAAGGGACATCGGTGGAGGTCTGCCTGGACAGGGAGGATACGCGGCAGGCGGCAATCCGCGTGCGGGACCACGGCCCGGGCCTGCCGGAAGAGGCATTGGGCGAGATCTTCCGCCCCTTTTACCGCCACGCCGAGGCGCGGGATCGGCAGAGCGGGGGGACGGGCATCGGCCTCGCCATCACGGAACGGGCCGTGGGGCTGCACGGCGGCGCGGTGGATGCGGCCAACGCGGCTGGAGGCGGACTGGTGGTCACCATCAGGCTTCCTCTTTCTTCTTAGGAACTGTAAATGAATAGCATGGTCAATATTGCGTTCAGATTCAGTTCAGATTTGGCTGAACTGATTGAACCAAACCGCAGACGTAGCAGGGCTACGTTGAGGATTTGGTGATTGAGGTTCGGTCAAAGATGACCTGAAGATGAGATGCAAGATGCCCATGTTATTTGTTTACAGTTCCTTAAGAATAGAGGCCCTTCTCCCCCGGATCAGGTCCGCGGGATCGCTCCTCTCACCCTTTCCGTTCCGGAAGCCTGATGAACTGCGCGGAAACCAGGGAAACCAGCCCCAGGATCGCGCCCCCGAAAAAGGGGATCCTGTAATCTATCATCCAGAGGAACCCGCCAAGGGCGGGCAGGAACACGGCGGCCATGTGGTTGATGGTTATGCCCACCGCGGTGCTGGGCGCGATGTCCCCCGGATCGGCTATCTTGTGGAAGTAGGTTCTTATCGCCACCGAGAAGTTGAAGAGAATGGAGTCGAGGATGTACATGGTAGTCACCAGTCCTTTTGACGAGGCGTATGCGTAGGAAAGAAATATCAGGATTACCCCTGAATATTCAACCGTGCAGAGGGTCCGCTCTCCCCATGCGATAATCGCCCTCCCTATGAGGGGATTAAGGAACCAGTTGATGGCGTTGTTCACAAGAAAGAGTATGGTTACCTCACGCACGGAAAAGTGGAATATCTTCACCAGGAGAAAGATGGAGAACACCGTGAAGATCTGCCGCCGGGCGCCGGAAAGGAAGGTGAGAAGATAGAAAAGCCAGTAGCGGCGCCGCACCACCATCCGTATCCGCTGGGGCGGAACCCCCTTGCGGGTCGGGTCCTGGAGGAGCCCCCAGCAGCCGGCAAGGAAAACCAGCGAGCCTATGACGAGAAAAAGGCCCTGATAATCCAGATACGCGCCGAGAACCCAGATGAGGATGGCGGAAGCGATGCTGGAAGCCGCCGCGATGCTCCGCAGCCTGCCGATAACCAGGGGGGAGATGTGGGTGGCGAAGTACTGGAGGGTAAGGGACTGGTTGGTGGTTTCGTAGACGTGGAAGCCGATGCTCATGAAAACCGTTGTAAAAATAACGCCTCCATAGGAAGGAAGCAGTCCGGTCAATCCCACTCCGATGCCCAGAACCGCTATGGAAAGGGCGGAGAGGCGATGCTCCCGGATGACCAGCAGCATGTATACGGCCAGAAGGGCCAGGAACCCCGGGACCTCGCGGAAGGACTGGATCACGCCCACGTGCCGGCCTTCCAGATGAACCGCTTCCACGGCGAAATTGTTGAAGAGGATGGTATAGCCCTGAAGGCCGATCATGGATGCGGCCGTGAGAACAGCTAGGAAGCGGAGCATCGGTTTATGGGATTCTTGTATCATGGGCGTCCCTTTGCGGTGTTTGTTGAAGGCGGCATTGTATGCCTATCGAGGCCGGCATTCAAGCCGCCCATGAAAAAAGGCCGCCCGGAAATGATTACGGACGGCCTTTTTCATTGATTCGGCGGCTTATGGTGCGCACTCGCGGATCAGTAACGATAAAAGTCCGCCTTGTAGGGCCCCTCCACCGGCACTCCCAGATATTCGGCCTGCTCCCTGGTGAGGGTGGTGAGCTTCACCCCCAGCTTGCCAAGATGGAGACGCGCCACCTTTTCATCCAGAAGCTTCGGAAGCATGTAGACCTTCTTTTCATAGGCGGAGTTGTTGGTCCAGAGCTCTATCTGGGCCATGACCTGGTTGGTAAAGGAGCTGGACATGACAAAGCTGGGATGGCCCGTGGCGCAGCCCAGATTGACCAGACGCCCCTCGGCCAGGAGGATGACCTTCCTGCCGTCGGGAAAGATGACCTCATCCACCTGGGGCTTTACATTCACCCAGGGAAGATCCCGGATGGAGGCGATGTCTATCTCGTCGTCGAAATGGCCGATATTGCACACTATTGCCTGATCCTTCATCTTTTCCATGTGGATGCGGGTTATGACGTTCACGCACCCGGTGGCGGTGACGAAGATGTCGCCGACGGGCGCGGCTTCCTCCATGGTGGTCACCTCGAAACCCTCCATGGCAGCCTGGAGCGCAATGATCGGATCTATCTCGGTGATAAGCACCCGGGCGCCCTGGCCGCGCAGGGAATGGGCGCTCCCCTTGCCCACGTCGCCGTAACCGCAGACAACGGCCACTTTGCCCGCAATCATCACGTCGGTGGCCCGTTTGATGCCGTCCAGAAGGGACTCGCGACATCCGTAAAGGTTGTCGAATTTGGACTTGGTGACCGAATCGTTGACGTTGAAGGCCGGAACCGCCAGGGTCCCCTTGCGCATCATGTCATAAAGGCGGTGAACGCCCGTGGTGGTCTCCTCGCTGATACCCTTCACATGGGGCAGTATCTCCGGGTATCCCTCATGCACCAGTTTGGTGAGGTCGCCCCCGTCATCAAGGATCATGTTCAGAGGCGTTCCGTCCGGCCAGAAAACCGTCTGGCGCATACACCAGTCGTATTCCTCGCCGGTCTCGCCCTTCCAGGCGAAGACCGGAATCCCGGCTTCGGCCATGGCCGCCGCCGCGTGATCCTGGGTGGAAAAGATATTGCAGGAAGACCAGCGCACCTGGGCGCCCAGCTCGATAAGGGTTTCGATGAGTACGGCGGTCTGTATGGTCATGTGAAGGGAACCGCCGATGCGCGCGCCCGTAAGGGGTTTAGAGGCCCCGTATTCCTCCCTGAGCGCCATCAGCCCGGGCATTTCCTTTTCCGCCATGTCTATTTCCTTGCGGCCCCAGGATGCAAGGGTTATATCCCTGACCTTATAGTCGTTGAAAGCGGCGGGCGCGCCGCTGGTCTGTATTGCCGTGGCCTCCATGGTTTTTCCTCCGTTCATTAATAATTTTAAGCCGGAAAAGAAGACCACGAAACAGCGTCCCCATTTCCGGCTCATATTCTTTTTAATCCATTTCGCGGACGAGGTAAAGGACTGAAAGTCCCCCGGTCCCTCAGGCGGCTTCCTCTTGCGTGTTTTCAACGGCCGCTTCGGAGAACAGCTCGTCGAAAATCTCGCCGACGGTAGACATGCGATCCGCCTTCCAGGCATTGGAGCCGCAGAAGACCAGCCCGGTCTCCACATCCCCGCGCTGCGCCCGATCCAGCGCCCGGACAATGCAGAAACGCTCGCCGCTCTCCTTGAAGCTGCACTTTTTCAGGCAGCCGCTGAAGCAGGTGAAGCCTTCTTCCCGGTCGTGGTTCACGATGGCCTGGCGGTTGCGGACAAGGGCCCTTCCCGGAAGTCCCGCCGGGCTCATGATGAGGCCGATATCCTCCTTGCGGCAATCGATGTAGGCGCGCTTGAAGCTGTCGGCCGCGTCGCACTCCTCGGTCGCGACGAAGCGGCTCGCCATCTGCACGGCGTCCGCGCCTTCATCCAGGGCATGCAGTATATCGGCCCGGTCCCATATCCCGCCGGCTGCTACGACGGGCACATCCGCTCCATATTCGGCGCGGAAGAACTCCTTCACACCCCGGACGGTCGCGTATTGATCGTAGGTCCCGAGACCGATGTTCTCCATCTTTTCCCCCAGGTGACCGCCGGCTGTATCGGGGTCTTCAACAACCACGGCGTCGGGAAGGCGGCCATATCCCTTCCACCACTTCTTGGCTATGAGCTGGGCCGCCCTTACCGAAGATACAATGGGTACAAGGGCCACATCGGGCGCATGGGAGGTCAGTTCGGGAAGGGAAAGGGGCAGACCCGCGCCGCAGATGATCACCTTGGCGCCTCCCTCGATGGATGCCTTCACCAGGGCCTCGAAATCGGAAAGCGCCACCATCACGTTGACGCCCACCACACCGTCAGGGGCTATGGCGTATGCCTTGCGCAACTCTTCCTTCATCGCTTCCGGTTCTGCCTGGAAGTAGTTTTTGCCCGTATAAAAGCTGCTGTTCATGGCAATCCCCGCCGCGGCCACAATGCCGATGCCGCCGTGAAGAGCCACATGTCCGGCCAGAGAACCTCCGGATATCCTGACCCCCATGCCCCCCTGGATCAGCGGATAGGGTACTGTATACTTACCGATGCGAAAACCTTCTTTCATGACACATCCCCCCGGAAACCGTGAATGTCTTTTTCTCATGGATTCAGCATACTGGAAAAATGAAAGGGGTTATGTAATAGTAGTGTAAAAAATCGACGGGTTACGATAGCGCGCCCGCCGGAACACCGGAGGATCCTCCATGAAATGGGTAAAGAAGCTCTTTCATCCCATAATCACATTTATCGGGATTCAACTCATATGGGGCTTCCTCGTATTTCTCTGGATCTACTGGTTCATCGGGCAGAACCGGGAGATCAGGAATCTGGCGAGTCACTACCGGCCCGAAATGATCCGGGAGGGATTCAACTGGCCGGTGCTCCTGGGCGGCATCGCGGGGCTGCTTATTGTCCTTGTCGGGGTATACGTCATCTTTCTCTACTGGAAAAGGCAGTCGGATCAATACCGAAGGCAGAAGGACATCATCTCTCAGGTCACCCATGAACTGAAATCACCCCTGGCATCCATCCAGCTCCATCTGGAGACCATGCGCCTTCGCGCCCTCCCCCCGGAAAAGACGGGACAATTCCTGGACACCATGCTGGCGGACGTGGATCGCCTGAACAACCTCATAAACAACCTGCTCATGGCGGCCAGACTGGAACACCGGCGACGCTCGGCCCAGCGGCGGGTCATGGATTTCAGCGCCTTTGTATCCGACTTCCTCGAAAGGAAACAATCAAAACTTCCGGAAGGCGGAAGCATTACCTGTGATCTGGAGAAAAAGGTCCCTGTCTCGTTCAATGCGGAAGAGATGGAAACCGCCCTCAGAAATCTCTATGAAAACGCGGTCCTCTACAGCCCCTCATCCCCCGAGATCCACGTGACCCTGAAAACCGCGAGCAAAAAATGCCTCGTCACCTTCGCGGACAAGGGAAAGGGAATCGACCCGAAACAACTGCGCAAGGTGTTCCGCATGTTCTACCGGGTCAGAAGCCACGGGGAAAACATCCGGGGCACCGGCCTCGGCCTTTATATCGTGAAGTCCATCATAACGGCGCATGGGGGTTCAATCCGGGTAACGAGCGAGGGCGTCGGAACCGGGTCCTGCTTTCACATAACCCTGCCCCGCGCGGAGCAGCCATGACGGAAGATAAACCGCATATCCTCCTGGTGGAGGACGAAACCCACCTGGCCCGGGGCATCTGCTTCAACCTTGAGCAGGACGGATACCGGGTAAGCCACCTGGAAAGCGGGGAAGAGGCCCTGCAACGCCTGGGTTACGACCGCTTTTCACTGATAATCCTGGACATCATGCTGCCGGGCATGAACGGATTCGACGTCTGCGCGGAAATCCGCAAGCTGGACCCGCGGGTACCCATCCTCATCCTGTCGGCCCGCTCAGAGGAAGGAGACCGGGTAACGGGCCTGGCGGCCGGCGCCGACGATTACCTGATGAAACCTTTCAACCTGAACGAGTTCCTTCTGCGCGTGAAGGGGATGCTGCGCCGTTCTTCCTGGTATCGTCCGGAGCCGGTGGAGGAAGGATACCGATTCGGCGACAACGAGGTGTTCCTCCTCTCCTACCACGCCCGCACGGCCCAGGGCGAGATAGACCTTACCGAACTGGAGGTCAAGATGCTCGCTTTCTTCTTCGCCAGAGAAGGGCAAGCGGTTTCCCGCTCGACCCTCCTGGAAACCGTATGGGGATATGCGGCGGATACTGAAACCAGGACTCTGGACAACTTCATTGTCCGGCTCAGGAGATATTTCGAACCCGATCCGTCCCACCCGGTCCACTTCCAGACCGTGCGCGGCATCGGTTACAGGTTTGTCAGGGAGCTGGACAGGAAGGAAGATAAATAGACGGCTGGAGACATCCGAACCTTTCTCCCATGGGACATCCCCGGCAGATGGGCTTTTTTCGGCACCGTTCCTTGCAATGCTCCACGATAAGGGCATGGTACTCGTTGAAAAGCCCGGCATCGGCAGGAAGGTTTTTCATGAAAAGCGAGCGGACCTCCTCGTAGGAGGCCGTCTCCGGAACAAGACCGAAGCGGGAAAACAGGCGCCTGGTATAGGCATCCACCACGAAGGAAGGCTTGCCGCCGGCATACAGGAGAATCGAGTCGCAGGTCTCCGGGCCGATCCCCTTCACCTTCAGCAGTTCTTCCCTCAACAACCTCCAGTCCCCGGCAAACAACCGCTCCAGGCATCCGCCATGCTCCATGAACAGCCAGCCGATGAAACCCTTCAGCCGGGAACTCTTTACATTGAAGTATCCGGCGGGACGAATGAGCTCCGCCAGACGCTCCATCGGGACATCCCGAAGGCCGGCGGGCGAGAGAATAGCCTCTGCTTTCAGATTGGCGATGGCCTTCTCCACGTTTCCCCAGTTGGTGTTCTGGGTAAGTATAGCCCCCACGCATACCTCGAAAGGGGTCTCCGCGGGCCACCAGAAGCGGGGCCCGTATGCGCCGAGGAGGGAATCGAAAATCTCCAGCAGAGAAGCTCTCATGAATAACTCAATTTCCTTCTTAACTTGCGAAAACCAGTGAACCTGAAAACGGCATTGCAACCAAAGAGGTCACAGAGGAGACAGAGATATAAAAGCGAAAAGTGGTAATTGCTTTTTTTAGGGTGAATGACTCCCCCGGAAAGTAAACAGGGAACGGGACAACAGTCC
>CAYMFO010000052.1:0-17694 GCA_964389825.1 uncultured Geobacter sp.
TGGCGGAGAGATAGGGATTCGAACCCTAGGAACGGCAAGCCGTTCAACAGATTTCGAGTCTGCCGCCTTCGACCTCTCGGCCATCTCTCCTCGATGTCCGCGCATTATCATGGAATCGTTCGGGATTGTCAAGGAGCAAGGCGCCTCAATTGGCTTGCCCGTAAAGTTCCGCATGGTAGGAACTGCGCACGTAGGGGCCGCTTTCCACATGCAGGAATCCCATGGACAGGGCCTTTTCCCGGTAACGGTCAAACGTCTCCGGCTGAATATATTCCCGGACAGGGTGATGTTGTTTGCCGGGCGCCAGATATTGACCGATGCTCAGGTAGCCGCATCTGTTTTCCAGGAGATCGCTGAATACTCTGAAGACCTCCTCTTCTTCTTCACCCATGCCGAGCATGATCCCTGACTTTGTCCTCAAAGAACTTTCCATCTCCTTTGCCGCGCCGAGAAGCGCCAGTGAACGTCTGTAATCCGCTCCGGCCCGGATGTGGTAGAGGCGGGGGACTGTTTCCAGATTGTGGCCGAGGATGTCAGGATGCGCTGAAACGACGGCTTCGAGGCTGCTCAATTTCCCTCCGAAATCGGGGATCAGGAGTTCGATCGACGTTTTCGGGGATACTGTCCGTATGGCCTTTACCGTGTCGGAAAATAAGGACGCTCCGCCGTCCGGAAGATCGTCTCGAGTCGGGCTGGTTATTACGGCGTGGCGAAGGCCCATGCGGCGGATAGCCTCCGCGACACGCGACGGCTCATCCGGGTCAGGAGGGAGAGGCGTCCTTTTGGTGACGTTGCAGAAGGAGCACATGCGGGTGCAGGCAACGCCCAGTATAAGAAAGGTCGCCTGTCCTCTTCCGTAGCATTCCGATATGTTGGGGCAATGGGCCTCTTTGCAGACGGTTCGCAGCCCCAGGCCATCCAGAAGGTCTTCCATGTCACGGTGGGCGGAAGGAATGATCTTCTTTCTGAGCCATGGAGGCCGGCGCGACGGGATCATAATTCCTCCATGCCAAGATTCCATGCGGCCGAGAGATACTTGCGTTTCAGCAGGATGGCGGCTTGCTCATTTTCGGCATCGCTGGGGACGCAGGCGCTGAGGCGTACACCGAGATTCTCCTCGAAGGATGAAACAAGACAAGACTTTATCCGCGACTCTGCCATGTCCGGCATCAGGTCCGAAAGAGACACGGCCCACTGATCCGGGGACGGGGGCTCAACCCGCAGGAAAGGGGTAATGCTGGAAAGGCTGCCGCGGAGGGGTATGGAACCGTGCTGGAAGATGATGCCCCGAGCGCGTCGCTGGGCGTTTCCTCCCAGCTTGCGGCCCTTTACCGTTATGTCGTATTCCTCACGGCCGGCAAAGCAGAGCGGGGTCCTTTGACCGTGCCGCGTGCCTTGCGGAGAGGAATCAACGGCAAAGGATGGTGAGAGCGATAGCTTTCGGTAGGCCAGCAGCAGGAAGCCGCAGAGTCTCCTGTAGGACTCCTTGACGCCGCTTGCCCCGCCAATATGCTCCGGCGCGCAGATGATGCTGTAGGTCAGTTCGTCCGCGTGGAAGATACAACCGCCCCCTGTTATCCGCCTCACAACGGCGATACCCTCACGCGCGCACCTCTCCAGATGCAGCACATCGGCCGCCCTCTGGAACTTCCCAAGGGAAAAGGAGGGCGCCGCCCATCCGTAGAGACGGAGCACGGGCCTCGAATGCTTCGGGTCAAAACAGGTGAGAAGAGATTCGTCAAGCGCCATGTTGGCCGGTCCGTCCAGTGGGCCGGTGTCGATAAGACGCCATGTGCCGGAGCTCGCTTTCATGTCTTCACACTCTGAAAGCGCGATTCTGATGAATGCCCGCCCGGTCGGACGGCAGACAAAACAAGGGCGTGGGTCTTCCGTATCCGTTGTGGACATGGAGGCGGAAATGCATATCGCTCACCCCAGCCTCCGCGTATAATCTTCATATTGAGCGCGCGAGAGAAGGGATTGCAGTTCTTGAGGATCGCGTATTTCCAGACGGATCAGCCACCCTTCATACTCCGGGGATCGGTTGATGATCTCCGGCGTGGAGTCCAGGGTTGTGTTTATCTCCGCCACCTTCCCGGAGAGGGGAGCGCGGATATCGCTCGCGGCCTTTACGGATTCGATAGTACAGAGGATTTCAGACTGGCGAACTTCCCTGCCGGTTACGGGGAGGTCCACATAGGTGATCTCCCCCAGTTGGTCCACCGCATAGGCGGTAATGCCCACGATGCCGGTTGAGCCGTTTATGCGTATCCATTCATGTTCTTTCGTGAAATAGGTGTCCATCTTTCCTCCACTATTACATGGGGTGCGTGGCGAATACGCATGTATGTTTTCGATATTCGCGAAGCATGGTGGCGCTCTTCAGCGGCGCCGCGGAATATTGCGCCCTGGATGGATTCGGGATATGGCCGGTAACGGGTAAACAAAAGGGAAAAGTCCGGAAAGCCCACAGAGAGGCCGGCAACTCTCGGCCTCCCTGTGGTGACTGTTGAGGGGAAATGGTCCCTCTTTTCGGAAAAAAGAAAGTCTAATCGACCTTCAGTGGTACAAAGAGCGCCGATTCTCCCCTGCGTACAAGGAAGGGGACGGTAGCGCCCTTTTTCAGCGAAGAAATGACCTTTGCATATTCAGCGCTGTTTTTAATCGGGGTTGATCCGATCTGTTTGATGATGTCACCCTGGGACAAGCCGGCTTCGTCAGCCGAGCTGCCGGATTTTACCTCCATTATGACGACGCCTGATGTCTCGTTTGTTCTCAGGCGGGAGGCCAGGTCCTTGGTAAGGTCGGAGACGACGATGCCGAGCCTCCGCTGAACGGCGGCCTCCTTCTTCGCGGGCGCTCCGCTTTCGGCCATGCGCTCGACGACAACCGTTTTTTGAATGGTTTTGCCGCTCCGCAACACCTTGACGGATGCCCTCTTGCCTACCGGAGTGACGGCGGCGATTCGAGGAAGATCGTGCATGTCCTTGATGGTTTTGCCGTCGAATTCAAGAATGATATCGCCGACCTTGAGTCCGGCCTTTTCCGCCGGGCTGCCTTTGATTATTTCCGAGATGAGCGCGCCGCTTTCACCTTCCATACCGAAAGACGCGGCCAGTTCGGGGGTGACCGGCTGGACGCTGACGCCGAGCCATCCTCTTGTTACCCTGCCGGACTCCTTGAGTTGCGTCAGGACCGCCTTTGCCATGTTGATGGGGATGGCAAAACCGATCCCCTGTCCGCCCGCGACTATGGCGGTATTGATTCCTATGACCTCACCTCTCGCATTGAATAAAGGTCCGCCGGAATTTCCGGGATTGATGGATGCGTCAGTCTGGAGAAAGTCATCATACGGGCCGCTTCCTATCCATCTCCCCTTGGCGCTGATGATTCCGGCCGTCACGGTCTGCGCCAGGCCGAAGGGGTTGCCGATTGCCATCACCCACTCCCCCACCTCTAAGGCGTCACTGTCTCCCAGGGGCGCAACGGGAAGGGTTTCACTGGTTTCGATCATTATCAGAGCCAGGTCCAGTTTTTCGTCGGTCCCCTTTATCCGTCCCTTGAACTCGCGGCCGTCTGAAAGCTTTACCTTGATCTCGTCGGCCCCCGCGACCACGTGGTTGTTGGTGAAGATATACCCGTCTCCAATGCTGAATCCCGAGCCTTGTCCCTTCTGTTTGAAGGGCCTCCTGGGCGCGTCCCTGAAAAATCTCTCGAAAAAGTCCTCGAACATGTCATTTCCAAACGGGTTGGCCTGTTGACGTCTCAATGGCTGCTGGCGGCCGACGACCTTTGTCGTGCTGATGTTGACCACCGCCGGTTTCAGATTCTTCGCCAGTTCGACGAAATCCGGAGGAGCGGTTCTGGCTTCGGCATGAACGGCTGGAAGGAGTGGAATACAGACGGCCAGTAAGACGGCGGCAAAACGAAAAAATACTTTGCGCATGAGATACCCCCAACTCTTTAATCAGGCAATACTGCCCGCATAACTGTAATAACGTGAGATATTTTTGTCAACCTGGTGATGGTGTCCGGAATGGATAAGCCTTCTTGTGAAGGGATCGGAAAATGGATGCTTATGGCGGGGAGGGAATGCCTGGCTGCCGGAAGAGAATGGAGAGCCTATGCCTTGTCGGGCAGGGGCTCTCCTCTTTTCACCCTTTATTCATGAAGATGGGTCCCATATGCGGGATTGCTATTCCTCCTTGAGGATATAACCGACGCCCCGCACCGTATGGATCAACTTCTTGTCGGCGTCACGATCAATCTTCTTGCGAAGGTAGTTCACGTAGACATCAATGATATTCGTAAAGCTGTCGAAGATATAGTCCCAGACGTTTTCAGCTATCGTTGTCCGGGTCAGAACCTGGTTCGGATTCCGCATGAAGAATTCGAGGAGCGAGTATTCTTTTGCGGTAAGGTCAATCTCCTTGTCTTTGCGCCACACCTTATGCGTCACAGGGTCGAGACGAAGGTCGGCAAACCGGATCTCCGCGCCACGCTCCTGTTCGGACCTCCGGAGAAGAGCCCTTGCTCGAGCCAGAAGCTCGGCAAAGGCGAAAGGCTTGGTCAGGTAATCGTCAGAGCCGGAGTTGAGGCCGGCCACGATGTCCTCAACGGTATCTTTTGCCGTCAGCATCAGCACCGGTGTGAGCAGCTTCCTGGCCCGCAGTTCCTTTACTACCGAAAGGCCGTCTTTTTTGGGAAGCATAACGTCGAGAATCATGAGGCTGTATGAACCATCCAGGGCCTTCTGCAGGCCTTCTTCGCCGTCATACGAAATATCAACCTCATACTTTTCTTCTTCAAGCCCGCGCTTTATGAAGCTTGCCACCTTTTTTTCGTCTTCAACCACCAGAATCTTCATATGAGTCACCTCTTCGCGTTGTTAAATTCCGCTCTCAAGAGCTGAATATCAATAAAGCCTATCGCAAAAACGGCCGAGCCGGTCCACGGCGGGAAACAAGGTCGCCTTTTCGCGATATTCAATAAAACACCACTGCATTCATGGAAAACTACCCGATAAACACTGAAGGTAGAGAGTATTCATGAAAATTCTTATATCACATCAAGATGAACATGCAATGAATAAATTGAAAGGCTAGAAGGAGATTTTCGTGTTCCACCCGTGCGGTCGGGATAAAAACCAGAAACCCTGAAGGGTATTTTAATGAAAATTGAACCCCATAATTGCCTGTTTGTCAAGGTTTTAATTGTAAATGTCTTTTTCTTCTGCTATTTTTTTGCCTCTCTGTTATCGTAAAAGCCTGATGTTACTCTCTGTTGCGCAAAATGACCGGAGACTGGTTTTTGTGAATATTTCGCTAATAGTTGGAAAGGATAGATGAATGAAAAGAAAGTGGTTTCAAGTAACCTGCCAGGTCCCGGCAGGGCTTGTCGATACGCTGGCTGAGTACATGATAGAGCTTTCGAACAATGGCGTAGCCATCGATAACCTGAGACTCGACACATTTTCCCTGGATTCTCTCGAGGAATCGCCTGTGAAAACGGTAACGGCATTCTTCGCGGATGATGTGTCCGTCAATGGAGGGATTCGGGCAATTGAATCATATATTATTGAAATTACTAAAGAATATTCAGACTTTGAGTATGTTCCACCTGTTGTTGCATCAATTACGGAAGAAGACTGGAGCTCCAACTGGAAGGAGCACTTCAAGCCCCTGCGCGTCGGCAGCCGTCTTGTGATCAAACCCACATGGGAGAGTTTTCCGGAAACCGCCGATGATATCATTCTTGAACTGGATCCCGGCATGGCCTTCGGTACCGGCGCCCATCCGACCACGCTCCTCTGTCTTTCCATGCTGGAAAAGTATCTGACTTCCGCTATGAACAGTGAAGCAAAAACCTTGTCGGCCCTTGATGTGGGTACCGGTTCGGGTATACTCAGCATAGCTGCCGTCAAACTGGGGGTGGCGAGAGTTACGGCCATTGACATAGATCCGGAAGCGGTTCGGGTTGCTGAAGAAAACTGCGTGTTGAACAAGGTTGATTCCTCCGTCTCGGTTTCCGATACTCCGCTTCAAGTTGTTCAGGGGCGTTATGATATCGTCCTGGCGAATATCCTGGCTGAAGAACTGGTGCGGATGGCCCCTGAACTGGTGCGGCGGATGGCGCCGGGAGGGACGCTGATCCTTTCCGGAATACTTCTGGAAAAGGAAGACCTGGTGCTTGACGGCTTTGCGGGCTTCGCCGTTACCCTTGGCGAGGTTGTGAGAGAACAGGAGTGGAGTTGCGTCGTTTTTCGCGGAGAAGGGTGAATGAGGCGTTTTTTTATTGACGAGAACGCCATTGATGATAACAGGGCCCTTGTGACCGGTAACCTTTTTTGTCACATGTCGAGGGCGTTGCGGCTGAAAATTGGCGCAATGGTTGTGCTGTGCGACGGCAAAGGGAGGCGGCACAGGGGTGAGATTGAATCGGTTGCGAGAGATCACCTGATTGTCGGCATCAGGGAAACCACGCGGGAACCGGAAGCAGCCGTCGGGCCGATCATCACCCTCTATCAGGGGCTTCCCAAGGGAAGCAAGATGGAATTTATCTTGCAGAAGTGCACCGAGTTGGGTGTGAACTCCATTGCGCCGTTCGTATCGCAACGCTCAGTGGCCAGGCTTCCGAAAGAACGAGAGAACGAGCGGATGGAGAGGTGGCGCCGGATCGTTATGGAAGCGGCGAGGCAGTCGAGCAGGAGCGCCATACCCGCCTTGTCTCCGGTCGCGGATTTTTCAGATCTGTTCGGCGACGCCGACCAGGCGGTCAAACTCCTGCTGTGGGAGGAGGAAAGGTCCAACCGTCTCAGGTCCGTTCTACATTCACTCCCCCTTCCCGATAGTGTGGCATTGCTGGTGGGACCCGAAGGCGGGCTATCCGAAAGGGAGGCCGAGGCCGCGGCGGACGCCGGATTTATCCCTGTAACTCTTGGCAACAGGATTCTCAGGACTGAAACGGCGGGCATGGCCATCCTGGCGGTCCTGCAATTCTACTGGGGAGATATGGGTTGAAATGGAATAGAAGGAGGTTTCAGGCATGAAATGCCCCAAATGTGGTTACAACAGCTTCGAGTTTCTCGACACTTGCAAGAAATGCGGCGCGGAATTCCTGTCTTTCAAGAAGACTCACCGTATTAATGCGGTAATACTTGCTCCGTCCGGAAGCCAGGTGGCTTCGGCCGCTCCCGTCCCTCCTGAATCGGCAGCGCCGCCGCTCAGTGGCGGTGATATGTCCGGAGAGGAGTTTTCCTGGGAGGCGCCGCTGGACCCACAGGGAGCGGCCGCCGGATTTGATCCCGGCTTCCAGGAGGATGCGGGTTCGGGCGCTCAGGACCAGGGTTTCAGCGGGTTTTCCTTCTCCGACAATCTGGATGAGGGCGTTCCCGAAAAGCCGGTCCCCGCGGAAGAGGGGTTTGACGCCTTTTCGTTCGAGGAACCGGCCGGAGAGGATATTGAAACATCTCCTTTTGAGATGAAGCTGGAAGAACCGTCTTCAGCCATTGAAGACTACGAGAACATGATATCGCTTGACTCAGTCGTTGATACGGACGCCGGAGCGCCGGAGGCGGCGGGACCGGCAACCAAGGGTGATTTTGACTTGGATGATTTTCCTTCCAGTCCGGAACCCGTTGTTGAGGATATCTTCTCCACGGAAGAGAAGGCCGTCGCGGCGCCGGTTCATGAAAAGAAGAAAGAATCAAATCTTACTGATTTTGAAAAGGAATTCGAGCAGATATTTTCTTTCGGAGACGTCGAAGAAGACAGAAATCGGTAACCCCTAGTGAAGGGCCTTCAGCAGTTCGTTGCCGAACTCCCTTTTCCGCCATCCCCGCAGAGCGGTCACTGCGTCAAGCCCGGAGGGGTCGCGGGGGGACTCCTTCGCCAGAATTTCCAGCAATGCGTTGTTTACCAGAATTCCCGCGTCTATCCCCAGCGCGAGAGACTTGATTTCTCGCCAGCGCTTCAGTTTCTTCAGCCTCTCGTCCTTGAGGGTATCCCTCTCGGTCCTTTCCGCCCGGTTGAATCCGGGAAGTAATTCTTCGGGGAGGGCGCAGGCGTCCGCGACTCCCTTCAGAATATCCCTGCCGTATCTTTCCACAAGTCGCGGGGTAAGGCCCGGAATCCCCTGCAGGTCCTGGGCCTTTTTCGGCTTCTTTTCCGCGAGGGTTCGCAATGTTTCGTTGGATAACACCTTGAATGGTGGCCTGTCCGCGGCGCGCGCCCGAAGGTCGCGGAACCTGAGAAGCTCCTCAAGGGCCGCCAGGGTGCGCGGGTCCATTTTGCTTGCCCCCTTGAAACGGTAAAACAGGGGTTCTCCCTCCCTGTCCGCGGCCCGCACTTCGGACAGCAGGTCCGATTCCTCCTCGGCCCAGGCAAGCCTGCCTTTCTCCGCCAGCTCCGCTTCCAGCTGCCGGTATAGGGCGACAAGGAGCGAGGTGTCCCCCGCTGCATACGCAATCATTCCGGGATCAAGCGGCCGCTTGCTCCAGTCCGCCTTCTGATACCGTTTGTCCAGTTCTACCCCGAATCGCTTCTTGAGAGCGGCGGCCAGGCCGACCTCCTTCTCTCCCAGCAGTTGACATGCAATCATGGTGTCGAACAGGTTGCGAACCTCCAGCGAGAAATCCCGATGAAGGGATCGGATGTCATAATCCGCTCCGTGAAATACCTTGCGGATCCCCGGATCAGACAGGAGAAGGCCAAGACTGGAGATGTCGGCCGCGGCCAGGGGGTCCACCAGAAATACCGCCTTCTCCGTTGCAATCTGGATAAGGCAGACCTTCTCCCGGTAGTGATGGAGAGAGTCGGCTTCCAGGTCAAAGGCCAGTACCTTTTCGCCCGACAGCCGTCCGACCAGCCGTTCAAGGTCCTTTGAATTATCGATCATCCCCGGTGTTTTCTGGCGCTGCTGTGTCATGTATCCCTTTCCAGCGGATGGGAACTATGTTCCCCCGCTGCCTTTCATTGATGTTCAACAAGATTGTAAGAGGTGGTCCTCTGTGCCGCGCGGAATCCAGCGGCTTCGATGATCTCCACCAGATCTTTCCTGCTCATGCGAAACGCGCATCCCGCGGCGGCGACCACATTCTCTTCCAGCATGGTCCCGCCCATATCGTTTGCGCCGAAAAAGAGCGCGGCCTGGGCAAGTTTCGCTCCCTGTGTAACCCAGCTCGCCTGGATGTTCGGTATGTTGTCGAGGACGATCCGGGACAGGGCCAGGACTTTCAGATATTCGACACCGGTGGCCGCGGTTCCGCCCAGTTCGGTGTTTCCCGGCTGATAGGACCAGGGGATGAAAGCGGTGAAGGAACCGCCGTCGTTTTGTATCTCCCTGACCCGGAACAGGTGTTCCACGATTTCCTCCGGCCGTTCCCCGCAGCCGAACATCATGGTCGCTGTAGTCCGCAGGCCCTGTCTCGCGGCCTCCAGCATCACCTCAGACCAGCCTTTCCATCCGATTTTGCGGGGAGAAATCTCATTTCTCACCCTGTCCACCAGGATTTCCGCCCCTCCACCCGGAAGGGAGTCGAGGCCCGCTTGATGGAGTCTGCGCAACGCGCCGGCCACCGTGATGCCCGAAAGGTCAGCTATATGGCGGATCTCGGCTGGAGAGAGTGAATGGATGTGGATTCCCGGATAATGAGCCTTGATTTCCCTGAACAGGTTCTCAAAGTACTCTATCCCCAGGCCGGGATGAAGCCCTCCCTGCATCAGGAGTTGCGTTCCACCCTGGTCCGCCAGTTCTCCGACCTTGCGCAGGATCTCCTCCATGGTCAGCGCATAGGAGTCCGGCGCTCCCTGGTCACGGTAGAAGGCGCAGAAGCGGCATCGGGAAACGCAGACATTGGTGTAGTTCACGTTCCGGTCAACCACGAAGGTTACCAGATCCTCCGGGTGGAGTCTCCGGCGGATTCCGTCCGCGAGTGTCCCGAGGGTCGTCAGTTCCGCATTCTGGAACAGAAACAGGGCATCTTTCCTGGTGAGAGGCCCGTCGGCCTCGAACTGCTCCACATCTGGCCATGGGGATAGATTCAAGAACTCTCCTGTTTCAGCCCGGCGCTATTGTCCCGTGATCAGGGGCGCCTGACTTCGTTATAGAAGGAATCCCGCTCCACCGGGGTCCGCCCGGCCGCGCGGATAAGGCGGAGAATGGAATCCCGTCCCATCCCGCGAGGGGAATCGGCGCCCGCCTCGTGTACGATCTTTTCCTCCACCACCGTGCCGTCCAGGTCATTGGCGCCGAAGGTGAGCGCAACCTGGGCGATCCTTTCGCCGAGCATTACCCAATATGCCTTGATATGCGTGAAGTTGTCCAGATAGAGGCGCGCGATGGCGATGGTCTTCAGGTCGTCAACCCCTCCGGTTTGCTTGATGCCTTCCTGTTCCAGGGGCGTGTTTCCCGGCTGGAAGGGCAGGGCGACAAAGGCCTGGAATCCGCCGGTCCGGTCCTGCAGATCACGGAGCCGGGACAGATGATCCACCCGGTCGGCATGGCTCTCCCGATGGCCGTAGAGCATGGTGGCGTTGGAGCGAAGGCCGCATCCATGGGCAATCTCAATGATCTCCAGCCATCGCCGGCCCGTGATCTTGTCTCCGCAGAGATGGCTCCGCACCGACGGAGCGAATATCTCAGCCCCGCCGCCCGGCATGGAATCGAGGCCGGCCTCCCTGAGTCCTTGAAATACCTCTTGAGGGGAGAGTCCGCTGATACTCGCCAAATGGTCGATCTCAACCGCTGTGAAGGCCTTCAGGTGAAGCCGGGGGGAGACGGATTTTACGGTGCGCAGCATCTCCTGGCAGGCCTCGAAGGGAAGCGAAGGGTGGAGGCCGCCCACCATGTGGATCTCGGTCGCCCCCAGGCGCCGCGCCTCTTCGGCCAGGGAGCGGATCTCCGCCATGGTGAGCAGATACGATCCCCTTTCTCCTTCATCACGGCGGAAGGCGCAGAAACGACAGCGGTTTACGCAGATATTGGTGTAATTTATGTGCCGGTTGACGTTGAAAAATACCCGACGGCCGTTTTTGCGCTCGTTGGCCGCCGCCGCCAGTTCCCCTATTCCGGCCAGGTCGCGGGAGGCAAAGAGGAGCAGGGCATCGGCATCGTTCAGCCGTTCCCCCCCTTGAATCTTTTCCCGTATGCAGGAGAGAGAACTCATGGCTTTTCCCGCGTCCCCCAGGCGCGGAAGAGGCGGTGAGGAACTCCGAGGGAATCCATCGCCTTGCCCACTACGAAATCCACCATCTCTTCCACGGCCGCGGGGGCATGGTAGAAGGCCGGCATGGCCGGGACAATCCGCGCGCCCATGCGGGCGAGCCTCAGCATGTTTTCCAGGTGGATCTCGGACAGCGGGGTCTCCCTTGGGACCAGAACCAGGGAGCGCCGCTCTTTGAGCATGACATCGGCGCACCTCTCCAGGAGGTTGCCGGAGTTTCCCATGGCTATCCTGGCCAGGGCGCCCATGGAGCAGGGGCAGACAACCATGGCGTCCGGAGCCGCGGAGCCGCTGGCGATGGGCGCCATGAGGTTGTCTTTTTCGTAGTAGCGTACACGCCCGTCCTGAACCCCGAAATATCTTCGCACCCGGGATGATACCTCATCTTCCGTCCCTTTCCAGTCAAGACCCGTTTCGGTCTTGAGAACCGCGAAGCCCGCATCGCTGATTAGAATATCGAGATTATTTCCGCCCGACAGGAGTTCCCCGCACAGCCGAAGCCCATAGATCGCGCCCGATGCGCCGGTGATTGCTGAAACGATATGCATGGAAAATCTTCTCCCGTTACCGAACGAGGATGTCGGCCAGGGTAAACAGAAAAACGGCGCAGCTTATGTAGCCGTTTGCGGTGAAAAAAGCCGCATTCAGTCTGGAAAGGTCTCCCTCACGCACCAGGCTGTGTTCATATACCAGCAGGGCCGCGACGGTTATTACTCCCGCTGTGTACACCGCGCCCAGGTTTCCGGCAATGCCCAGGGCCGCCAGCATTCCCGCGGTAATGACATGGAAAAGGCGCGCCGTCAGCAATGCGCCACCTACGCCGAGCCGGGCAGGGATGGAGTGGAGACCCGCGGAACGGTCGAAATCCAGATCCTGGAGGGCGTACAGGATGTCAAATCCGGCGACCCAGAAGAGCACCGCGCCCCCGAGAAGCAGAGGGGGGAGGGACACGTCTCCGCGTACGGCGATCCAGGCCCCGACCGGCGCGGCCGCCAGGCAGATTCCCAGAGCCAGGTGGCACAGGGAGGTGAATCGCTTGCAGTAGGAGTATGTTAGGAGCAGAAAAAGCGCCACCGGAGTCAGAGAGAAGCAGAGAGGGTTCAACTGGTACGCGGCCAGCAGAAACAGGGCGACGGATATCCCAATCCAGACGGAAACCGTCTTCTTTCCCAGAAGACCGGAGGGAATCGCCCGATCCCTTGTTCTTGGATTCATTCCATCGATCCGGGCGTCTATGAGACGGTTCAGCCCCATGGCGGCTGTCCGCGCGCCTATCATGGCCGCGATGATCCACAATGTCTGACCAGGGGGCGGGAAGCCGTCCGCCGCCATTATGGCGCCGGTAAGCGCAAAGGGGAGCGCGAAAATCGTATGGGAAAAACGTATGGTCTCCAGGAAAAGCCGCGGTGAAGATAAAAGCCGAGGCGCGCGAGGGACCGGCGCCCACGGCCGGCTCGCGGCGCCATTTTTTTCCGCCATACCCAAACCCTTTCGTCTCTTTGCTGCTCCGTTTACGCGGAAAAGCGGCCGGACATGCGACCGACCGTCCGCCCGGTTAACCGCTCGTATCCATTTATGTAGCACTTCGGTCTTGATCTGACAACGGTTTTATTCCCGTTCCTCCTTCCCGGATGTTTGAATATAGCGGTGGAATTAGGCGCCTCTTTTTGATAGAAAGGTTTGGACATAATCTCACCATGCACGAGGAGTTTCCGTATGAAGTTTATCTTCATGGCCTTCTTTGCCGTTCTTGTTTTACTTGCATGCCTCTCCTGCGACAACGGGAAAAACAGCGCGAATAAAGGCCATGGCGGCGTGGACAAAGGCCACGGGCTCCGCGTAGTCACGACCCTCTATCCTCTCTACGATTTCGCGCGGGCAATCGGCGGAGACCGGGCCGAAGTGACCCTTCTCCTGCCCCCCGGCATGGAGGCCCACGGTTTTGAACCGAAACCGGCCGACATCGTCAGGGTCAACGGGGCCGACCTGTTCGTCTATACCAATCCCAACATGGAGCCTTGGGCCGGCGACATCATCGGCGGTATCGACAAAGGCGGGACCCTTGTCGTGGATGCAAGCGCCGGCGCGCGCATGCTGAAGGCGGGAAAAGAGGGCGGGCCTGGTCACGGAAATGAAGGTAGGCGCCATGACGGGCATCGTCACGGCGAAGGGATGGACCCCCATCTGTGGCTGGATTTCGGCAATGCCCGCATCATGGTGGACAACATACTTGCCGGATTCGTTGCGAGGGACCCCCGAAACAGCGAATTCTATACAGCCAATGCCGAGGCTTACAAGTCGAAACTGAAGGAACTGGATAACCGTTACCGGTCCGGACTGGCCACTTGCGGCAAGCGGATCTTTCTCCATGGCGGCCATTTCGCCTTCGGTTACCTGGCAAACCGCTATGGTCTCCATTATGAATCGGCATACGCCGTGGGAGCGGACGCAGAGCCTTCTCCCGCGAAAATTGCGAGCCTCATCAGCCGGATACGGGCAAGCGGCCTGCGGTACATCTATACGGAGGAGCTTGTGGAACCGCGGGTCGCGGATGTTATCGCCCGGGAGACCGGGACCGGGATCCTGAAACTCCACGGCGCCCACAACATCAGCAGGGATGAGCTGGCGGCCGGGGTAACCTTCTTTTCCCTCATGGAAGCCAACCTGAACAACCTGAAGATTGGACTGGAATGCAGATGAATGCCGTTTCCATACAAGGACTCTTCTTCTCCTATCAGGGGAACGAGGCGCTGTGTGACATTTCCTGCGATATCCGGCGGGGCGCCTACGTGGGGATCGTCGGGCCTAACGGCTCCGGCAAGAGCACGCTGGTTCGCTGCATCCTGGGCCTGAACAGGCCGGACCGGGGAACGATAACCGTTCTGGGCGCGCCGTCGGCTGAATTTTCCTCCTGGGATCGTATCGGTTTCCTTCCCCAGGGACTGCAAATCTTCAACTCCAATTTTCCCGCGACGGTGGAGGAGATCGTGAGGCTGGGCCGGCTGTCGAAGAAACGCTTTCCCCGGCGCTTCGACGCGTCCGATAAGGCAGCGGTGGAGCGGGCGCTGGAACTTATGGGGATTGCATCCTTCGCCAGGCGCCTCATCGGAGAGCTGTCGGGCGGTTTGCGCCAGCGGGCGCTTCTGGCGCGGGCGCTGGTCAATGAACCGGATATTCTCATTCTCGACGAGCCCACCACGGCGCTCGATCCCGAGACCCGCGAGAGCTTTTACTCGACCGTGAGTGAACTGAACAAGAGCCGCGGCGTCACGGTTCTGCTGGTCACCCACGATTCTTCCACAATCGGCCTCTATGCCTCAAAGCTCCTTTATCTGGACAAGAGGATCATCTTTTACGGAACCTTCGAGGAATTCTGCCATTCGTCGAACATGACCGAGGTTTTCGGACACCATGGCCAACACCTTATCTGCCGCAGGCATTGAAATCCTTCCAAAGGAACGGAAATGACTCTAGCCGAGATAATGCGCTTTGCCTTCTTTCAGAGGGCGATAATTGCCGGTACCCTGATTGCAATACTATGCTCCGTGCTGGGCGTCTTCCTTGTTCTGCGGCGGCTTTCCCTCATCGGCGACGGACTTTCCCATGTCACCTTCGGCAGTGTCGCCCTGGCCCTGCTGCTTGGTTTCCAGTCGCTGTACACCTCTCTGGCGGCGATTCCATGCGTTCTGGTCGCTGCCTTCGGCATATTGAAGATTGCCGACAAAGCGCGCATATACGGCGACGCGGCCATCGGCATAGTCTCGTCCCTGGGAATTGCCCTCGGCATCCTGCTCGCCAGCATTTCCGGCGGCTTTAATGTCGATCTCTTCAGCTATCTATTCGGGAATATCCTTTCCATCAGCCGTCCCGAGCTTATGGCGACTTTCTGCCTCTTCCTGGTGGTTGTGCTTGCCGTTGTGTTTTTCTACAACGACCTGTTTGCCATCACCTTTGATGAAGAGCTGGCCGAGGTTTCCGGGATCAGTGTGTCGCGTATCAATACGGTGCTGGTGCTCCTGACCGGACTAACGGTGGTGCTCGCCATGAAGGTGGTGGGGATCATGCTGATTTCCGCCCTCCTGATCCTGCCGGCGGTGACCGCGCTGCAACTGGCGCGTGGATTCAAGACCGCCATTCTTCTCTCCGCGGGCCTTGGGGTCGCCTCAGTGGTTGGGGGGATATTCCTTTCGTTCGTTATGGATCTCCCGACCGGGGCAACCATTATCATCATCAGTTTTCTCCTGTTCACCATCTTTTTTGCCCTGCGCAAGGCAACGAGGTCATGATATTTTTCTTGAATCCCGCTGTTTCGTGTGATAATTTCGCAAAAGTTCAAGACACATGGACCGCTAGCTCAGCTGGTAGAGCAGGCGACTCTTAATCGTCAGGTCGTAGGTTCGAACCCTACGCGGTCCACCATTTACAAAAGACAGACCCGTCCACTAACTGAATCCGGTTGTGAGACGGGTTTTCTTTTTGTGCGTTTTCCCAACTTTCCTCAATATTGACACTACTTATGAATGGTAATAGTATCCCCCTGAAGATGCGCTGAAGGGACGACCAATTGAAAACAAAGACCTTCTATTCCTGCCAGAAGTGCGGCTACCAGTCGGCCAAGTGGCTGGGGAAATGCCCTGACTGCAATTCCTGGAACACCCTGGTGGAGGAGACCATTGGCTCCGGGGTGAAGGGAGCGTCCGACACTGGCGTTGTTTCCGTCCCGGTTTCCATTAAAGACGTGTCCGGGGAGGCGGAGGACCGCTTTTCATGCGGCATACCGGAATTCGATCGGGTGCTTGGAGGAGGGCTTGTCTCAGGCTCTCTTATCCTCATAGGAGGAGACCCGGGAATCGGCAAATCCACCCTCATGCTTCAGGCTACCGACCACCTGGCGCGAAAGCGGGGAAAGGTTCTTTATGTGTCGGGGGAGGAATCCGCGCGCCAGACGAGGATGAGGGGAGAGCGCCTGCGTGTAGGGGCGCGGGATCTTTTTATCCTGGCGGAAAATTCGCTGGAGAGAATTCTGGTCCACGTTGAAAAGATGTCTCCAAAGGTTATAGTTATAGACTCAATCCAGACGGTATTCACCTCCTCCCTGGAATCGGCGCCGGGAACGGTAAGCCAGGTCCGTGAAAGCGCCGGTCGGCTGATGATGCTGGCCAAGCAAAGCGGCATACCGGTCTTTCTCGTGGGGCACGTAACCAAGGATGGTTCCATTGCCGGTCCCCGTGTTCTGGAACACATGGTGGATACGGTTCTGTATTTCGAGGGAGACACGGGCCACCCTTTCAGGATTCTGCGCGCCATCAAAAACCGCTATGGCTCCACCAACGAGATAGGGGTATTCGAGATGGGTGAAACAGGGCTCAGGGAGGTCTCAAATCCTTCCGAGCTTTTTCTTTCCGAGCGCCCCCTCGGGGTATCCGGGTCCGTTGTGGCGGCCACCATCGAAGGGAGCCGTCCCCTGCTCGTGGAATTGCAGGCGCTTGTAACCACATCCTCCTACGGAGTGCCGAGGAGGACCACCATAGGTTTCGACCATAACCGCCTCGCTCTTCTGGTGGCCGTTCTGGAGAAGAAGGTGGGGCTGACCATGGCGGGGCAGGACATCTTTCTGAATGTGGTGGGTGGGGTGAGATTGAGTGAGCCGGCGGCGGACCTGGGGATTGTGTCCGCTGTGGCGTCGAGCCATCTTGACCGGAGCATCGCCCCGAGGACAATGGTGATTGGCGAAGTTGGTCTGGCCGGGGAGGTCCGGGCCGTGACCCAGCCGGAGATTCGCGTCAGGGAAGCGGCGAAGCTGGGATACACCAGGTGCATCATCCCCTCCGGCAGCATGAAACATGTCCGGGCGGAGGGCGTCGAGCTTGTGGGTGTTGCTTCCGTTGAGCAGACGCTTGAGAATCTCTTTGACAATCCATGAGAGGCGTGAGAATTTCTTCTTTACTTAATGGGTGTATTCCTTTAGAATTTTAAAGATTTATCGAACCAGGAGAGTGGGTATGGACTTAGATAAAAGAGAATACTTCCGAGGCATACTGCTGGAAGAGATGAGAACGCTTCTGGGTGAGGCTGAAAAAACCGTCTCCGAAATGACAGCGGACACTACCAGCTTTCCCGATCCCAACGATCGGGCTACCCAGGAGTCGGACCGTACATGCGAGCTTCGCATACGGGACAGAGAGCGCAAGCTCATCAACAAGATCCGTGAAGCTCTGGCCAAGATCGACGACGGCACCTTCGGCATTTGCGAAATGTGCGGTTGCGAGATCAGCGAGGCCCGCCTGAAGGCTCGTCCGGTTACCACCCTTTGCATCGACTGCAAGATGGAACAGGAAAGACGGGAAAGGCTTAAATAATCGTCCCCAAACGAAACTACCGGCACAGGCATTCCAACCCGTACGATCCATTTTGACTTCTATGGTTATCCCGAACGATTACACTCTTTTGAGTACCACGGTTCGACTAGCCAA
>CAYMFO010000053.1:0-17608 GCA_964389825.1 uncultured Geobacter sp.
GCCAAATTGCTGATCGACCAATTAAGATGTTAAAGAGCTATATGTCGGAGTAGTATTAATTGTAGGGAAATCTTAAGTTATTCCTTTAAGGCGCTTATAGAAAATCCAGATCTCCTTCTTCCTTCTCCCCACCTTCAGATTCAATAAAATCTGCAGGTGATGCCCCCATACCTTCCAGCAGCGTTATCTGCCCGATTTTCGCAAGTGGTACCAGTTTTTCCTGCAACAGAGGCAAAGGGTCATCCAAAGCCGAGCTGAAATAACACCACTTGGTTGCACGAGTGATTGCCATAAAAATCAAACGCTCTATTCGATCCGGATGGGTGTGCGGAAAATATTTTCGAAGCATACGCGGCATGAACACTGAATCGAAGGTAAGCCCCTTTGCACTGTGAAAAGCCATGAGCTTTGGTCGGGGGGAGGAGAAATCATGACCTGGAAAAGAATGATTCCCGGTTCTTTGAGCCGGAACTTCAACCTCGATCCCGACATCCATCAGGCCTTGAGCAAATCCGAACACCTGCCTGTTTTGTGGGAAAAGAATTGCGATGCTTTCGTTTTTGAGCTGACGTTCTCGTACAACATGGTACAGCATCTGTTTTTCATCATCGAAGTTCTGTGCAAGGTAAATCAGTGGGGTTTGCTTTTCTATTTGCGGTTGGCGGGTCTGGTTTCGGAATGCTTCACGTTCAGCCGGGTCGGGAATGAGGTGTGATGCCACCTCTACCAAATATGGACAGACACGGAATGCTTCGATAAGGTTCACATTACGTTTGCGGATGCCGAGTTTCTGGAGTATTCCGACTTCCGTGGAGCCGGTATCATAAATCTGCTGTTTACTGTCAAGACATACTGTTATGTGATGGGCTACCTTTACGAGAAAAGCGAATATCTCCTCCTCCAGATCCTGCCCTTCATCCACCAGTATAAAGTCAAAGAGAGGCGGGCCATTAGCGGCCCTCGACATAACCGCCTGGCGGATGGCATCAAAATCAGGTGTTTTCGCCTGGGCGTTCCAAGGGAGTCTTTTATTGATGTGCTCCTGATAGTAGAGGCGGCACCAGTGATCAAATGTAAGAACATTATCCTCTGGCAGGTGTAAATCGCGCAGAGCGGACCTGATGTAATCCTTGAGGACGTTTGTGTAGACAAATATGCGGAAACGATCCGACGGGATCTTCAATGTGTCACAGAGGTAGCGTGCACGATGAAGCAGGATCTGGGTTTTACCCGATCCGGGCCCGCCGATAATGGCTCGATGTTCATTCGGATTAAGCTGAACAGCCCGTTGCTGGTCAGGCGTCAGTTCTGAAGGTGGAATCAACCAGCTCATAGTATTAGACCTTTCGTAATGTCCCGGCTATCTCCGGCAAAACTCCGGTTACGGTTCCGGTATCGGGACGGGAAGTTCTCCGTCGTCTCTGTTCAGCAATTGCCTCTTCCATGCGTTCCGTTTCACCTCCGACGCGTGCGGCTGTGATTAACCATCCAAGTTCCCAATCATCGGCGGACCGAACCGCATTGAACTCCGAGAGAGCCTGGCGAATAAAATCATCCTTCGCGGCGGAATTTCGTAAAGCATCCGCGATTTGAGAAGCCAGGGTCAGACCCGGGCCGTCGGTATCAATCTGCATGCGATCGTTGATCGTTTCTTTGGCAACCTCATATTTTCTCTGCCGATATTGGGAAAGAGCCAGATTGAATAAAGCAGCAGCACCTCCACCGGCGGCATGTGCTTCACGGTAAAACTTTTCCTCGTTTTGGAAATCTTTTATTTCGCCATAATAAATGCCTAGCAGAGTGAGGATGTAAGGATCCGGCCTGTTTTTCAGCCGGAGTGCCTGTTTGAGATAGGAGATGGCTTTCTCGGTTTGTTGGATTTCAGCATAGTCCCGTGCAATCTCGACCACCTTTTCTGGGACTTTTTCCTTCGAAATTCCGCCTGTGCGCAATTCCTCCTCATTTTTCTGGATCTTGAGACGTATGGCATTTGGGTTGACCACATTAGATATGGGATTCTCCAACCGACCGACAAACGGTTCAGCCTCCGGTTGACCGTCAAGCGTCAGGTTGAATTCCAAAACCTGATTCTCATCCAGACGATATTCAAGCCGTAGTTTCTCACCCTTGTTGACAGGGGCGGGAACCGTCCATGTTGCTGTTAAGAGAGAACGCTCTTGCCCCGAATCGCCAGCAAGGATTTCCACAAGGAGTTGAACAGGCTTCAAAAGTGAGGTCTCCGGAACGACGAGGTCCAGGGTGTATTGCCATTCGTCTGCAGATGGAAATGGTAGTAAGGCTTCTTTGGGTACCAGTTCATATGAACCATGAGCAGTGCGAATGCTGATTCGATCATGCGCAACAAGCTGGAAAATGCTTTTCCCAAACAGCGTCATCGCCAGGGAATGGGCTGCGGCGCCACGTGCCGTGGCGACTTGCACTGCATCCCGGTCAGGAAACATGAGAATTTGTCCACTCTTAAAAAAGTCTCTCAGGGCTGCCACAACAGGAGGGATAAGGCTGCTTCCACCCACCAACAGACAGAGGTCGATGTCGGAGGTATCGAGGTTACTCCGGTCAAGTACGTCCTGAATGGGAGCAAAAATGGAGCAGGTCAAACGGTATTCCGTTTCCCGGGCGTAGAGAAGATCTTGGTCAAGAAAGTCTTTCATGATTTCTTCAAATTGTGTTGCAGTCAGGGTCGGCGAATGCAACTGTAAGACACGATCTCGGATCTTGCAGGAGTGAACTCCTGGCTGCTTTTTGGCTACCTGAGCCTTCTCACTTTCAGTATACCGCCCAAGACTTTGCAGCCGCGCGATCTCATTGCAAAGGCCGATTTTCAGAGCCTCGGCAACTCCCATGAAGGTAGGCTCCACGATGTTTTTCTTGTCCTCGTATGTCAATGCGAAGGTATCAAGTTGATTCTGCTCCATCAATTGCGGGAGCAAAGCCTCATAGAGAATTGCACGGTCGATATCGCCTCCACCAAGGCGATGATAACGGGAAACGGCCAAAGGGCTTACCTGAAGTGACATTCCGTCGTTAGTTTCGCCTATACGGAATACAGCGACATCGCACGTACCGCCTCCAAAATCAAATACAGCAAGATTTTTCGGCTCAGAGAAAACACCTTTCATCTCTTGTAAGTTCGAGAGCAAATAATCGATAAATGCCGCAACCGGCTCATCAAGAAGATCCCCACCTGTGATGGGAATACCCGCCAATTTTGCCGCATTTACCGTGTCGATGCGTTGTGCCGCCTGGAAGGATGCGGGTACAGTGATGACCGTCCTTGCAATGGGCATAGGGTCGTGCTTCTGTGCAGCATCACGAAGGAAGCGTAGGACCTTGGCTCCGACCTCTGAAGCCGAAGCATAACCGTCCGGTGCCTTATGATACGTGCGACGCGAACCTATGTCGTTCTTGCATTCGAGAAAAAGATCGCGTGTCAGCTCAAGTCCGAATTCCGCGGCACGGGCATGGAGCCGTTTTGCCCCCTCCCCAATCCACTCTTTCCCCTTAAAAAGCCCAATAGCCGAAGGAACGATCAAATGGGTATAAAGACCAGACGTTGTTTCCTGATCGACCTCAATACAGCGAATGTCAAGAGGTTTTTGCTGATATGGCTCCCATACAACCTCGGCAACGGTAGAGTTGGTTGTCCCCAAATCAATCCCTAGAACTCGCACCGGTGTCGGCACTTCACGAAGGGATGAACCGTCAGGATTCAGAACAGCAAGTTGAGTTTCCATAGCTAACAGTACCTCCCAATGCAGTTTAAAGAGCAGTTACTTCTTTAATCCGGTGCTCCTACCCAAGGTTGTTTCCATCCAGCAAGACATCCTTTTGTCTGTCTATCGTGCGCCTTCCTGATTGAAGAGCAAGGCATGTAATCATTTCTCCTGGCGATCCATTTCACAATTTATGTTGCCCCTGTTTACCGCCAGTATTACGTTAAAATAAGACGGTCGAGACCCGATTCATCGGCCAACCCTACTTTCCCTTTGTTCTCAACTAAAGCAGAAATTTCCTATTAGAACCGAACCTTGATCTCCTTTCAAACGTCGGTCAATGGATAGTCATTCAGAGCCATAGCTCCTGGATTGATTTGTTTGTCATTTATCATATCCCATCTCCTCGAAGTCCAGGACTCGCCTTAATCTCGCCGTCGGCTGGAAAGGATCCACCTGAGGTGATAGAGTCGTATGGGGAAAGCTGCGGCTATCAACGGACAGGCCGTACGCTACCAGCAAAAAGGTATGATCCCCTGAGAATGGCTGTTCAGCGAGTATTCCTTTCCCTGGGAAATGATAAAGATCCGTCGGGACACCCAAATCCGGCACTGGCTTTGGCGGCTGCCAAGCAGCATAAGGAAATCTCTCATGGAACATTCGCCGAACTCTATCAACCTTTGCACCGCCGCCAACAACCATCACGTTAAGCTTTCCATCCCAGACACTTTGACTCTTCTCTTTTTCATACGATCTTTGAAAACCTTCTTTCCAGACCGCAAAGTACTTTTTGCACAACTCAGCAATTTGTCCTGACACCTCACTTCTGGAGAGAAATCCATTTTCGTTACCGATGAGGGAAATGTAATCCTTGTTCAACTCCCGCGCTACCGCCTTTAAAAGTTCTATCATGCCGAGCGGTCTGCAGGACCCTCCGTAAAAGGAAATACCACCTTTCGGTTCCCCATTTGCGGCGTGTATTCGAAAATAACTGGCATTTGTCGTCCATGCCCCGATATCAACACAGGAATACAAATCAGGTTGAATATTTGGAGATTTAATACCCCAGTACATTGCCGCGGCCATTTCGGGACGCAACCATTGTACATATGCTAGTTTATCTGGTGGTCTATTACGGTCGCTTTCTGCGATCCTCTCACGGGCAAATTTGAGGGCCTGCAAACTGTTGTACCATTTTTCTCCCTGGGGATCGCAGCCAATCCTGACTGCTATTTCATAAGCCGCTCGCGCCATCCTGAGATACACATCACGCAATAGAGACCGGCCAAGTTCTTCAGCGGGTACCCCCAGGGTCATTCCCATAAGAGCCTCTGCCTTGCCGCGGCTTGCATGCTTCTCAGCGTAATCCAGTCCGATACTGATGGAATGAGCTAAAGAAAGGGTTGCGAGGTCCTCCTCTTCTTCATCCTCGCCGGTTCGGTGTCTGTCCACTGGTATCCGGCAAACAACCGCCTTCAAAGCATCAAAGACCCTTGTGGCTGATTTTCTCCGCTTCTCCGCCTCAAATCCGAAATAAACCCTGCTGTCCTCAACGGTGATTGTCGAAGGGTACCGATAGACTTTTTCAATTCCCCCAGGGAACAAGACAAACGCTTTATTCTGCTCATAGTCTCGCAGTACAAGCTTTGTCGCACTCGTCCCCCAGTCGAGTCCCAGATGATAACGACGCCGGGGCATTGTCTTTGTGCCCTTATTGAACAACGAGAATAATTGCCGCAATTTCATGCTCATCCCATCTCAACCTAGAAGTTTCAGACAGTTCTTGCTTTTTTGCCTCCAAGGCTCGTTCTCTCTTGTCGATGGCAGCCTGGGCCATCCTGATAGCAAACTCCTTTGCTCCGCGTTCTTGCAGTAGCTGCAGTCGCTTTCGCGCCGCATCGCGGCGAATCGTCAGCGTCTGAAGCCACGTGGTACGTATCCGCGCCAACTTCCGTTCTTCGATCTCCCTGGCTTCTTTGATAATGACAGCGCGCTGCTGAGAGTAGCGATCCTTGACGGAAGGAATGCACTTCTCTATCTGACCCCAATCAGGCCTGAAGGCGGCAATATCCAGATCTCTGGCGTCCGAAAGACAACCAACCAGGAGTTCGTCCGCTGCAGACCCTGAGATAACCTGCCCTGTTTTCAGATTACATGCCACCGCCTCAAGACGTGTTTCCGAACGGCTGGCGGTGAGAGTCAGGCTCCAGATTCCCATCGTCCATACACCCTTTGGAAGCTGAGGATTTTCGGTTCGCAGTGCAAATGTATATGGCTGGTTTCCAGCATTTCTTTCAAGTACACTCAAGGCAAACTGAATCAACGGATGGCGGGCTTGAATGAATTCCGCACGTGGATGCTCCATTGCCGTGTCGGCATCGAATGTTACCAAAACAGGTCCTTGCTGGAACCTCTGGGAAACGCGGTGGGCTTCGATAGAATAACCGCGAGCCCAGTTGCTGAGTTCGGAAATCGCGTCAGCGCCAAGGATAAGCTTGCCGGGTCTGCGTCCCTTACCGACGTCATAGTGAATTCCGCTGAACCTCGATTGAAGGAGCTCTAGAAGAAGAACTTGAAGATCCGCCATGTCCGGTACACGACGGGTACGGATCAGGTCGTTGATTTCGTCTAGAAACGCCTGGTCCGCAGCCAGCAGGCCATCCACCTCTTGAGATAGGCTTTTTGCCGCGTTAATCTTTGCCTCCGCAGCCATGGCTGTCGCTTCAATCCTCTGTTTGAGCATGGCTTCCGACAGTTCCCCCCGCAATGCCTCCAGTATCAGTTTCTGCAACTCCATCGGACCGAGGATCTCGTCCATCTCGCCAATCGATTCACGAAATAGCCCAATCCGAAGATAGAGACGGAGAAGAATCTGTTCTTCTATGGTACCATCGGCGACAAGATTGACAATTACCATCGCGTCTGCCTGCTGGCCGATACGGTCGATACGGCCGATGCGCTGCTCAACCACCATGGGATTCCATGGAAGGTCATAATTCACTACCACCGAGGCCTTCTGAAGGTCAATGCCCTCACCACCCACCTCGGAGGAAAGCAGAACGTTGATGTCTGGAGAATTAAGGAATTCCTCGATCCGGTCCTGACGTTCATCCATGGGAACGTCGCCATGGATGACTCGGTTCTCTATGCCCGCCGCCTTCATTTGCAGGCGAAGATATTCCAGGGTACGCCTGAAATAGGAGAATACCACCACCTTTCTTCGTTGACGCTTCGCCTTGGCATCAAATTGCCAGATCTCCCTGAGTGCTTCGGCAAATGCCTGATATTTGCTGTCAGTGCCGGGTTTCGGACAACGGTCCAGAATGGTCTGGATTGCCCGACGGACCTCCCCGATTATGTCAACCTCAGCGCCCCATTCGTCCCCATTTTCGGGAAGTATATCGACAAACTCCCTCTCTTCTTCGCGGTACAGCTGTCCTGAGCCGGGAAGCAACTCGCCGGCTCCCAGACGTTCCCGGAAGTACTCCACGGCAGCTGGTATGCAACTGGCTGTATAGCGGTATGCCGTCACCGCAGCCATAGTCGCTCCCCATCCCGAATTACCGGGGCTGAGGAGACGGATGATACTCCGCACTGAGTCATAGATTGCTCTCTCATCAGCTGTAAGTTCAATATGTGGATTCTGCGCGACCCTCACGGGCCAGTTCTCCATTACCTCTATCTTGCGGGTGCGGCTCAAGAGGTGCCCAAGAAGGCTGAATTCGGTCACGTCGCGCTGTAGCCGGACAACTGTCGAACGATCCTTCGGATCCGCAGCACGCAGCCTCTGCAGTACCTCCTGAAAGTAGGGATCATCCAGAAGAGATGCCGTAAGCCGCTGCTGACCAAGCATCTGAAGCTCATCTGCCGCTGTGGCAAGTTCCCCCCGACTCACCATCTGGCATGCGCGGATGATGGGGCGGTTTGCGGCCACGATCTCATCGAACATGGCAGGCGTTTCGAAGGTGTCGGGCATGAGGAGGCTGACAAGCGTATAGAGATTGTCCATACCGGTCTGCAGTGGCGTTGCGGTGAGGAAGACCATGGCGTCCGCACAATCCTTCAGGATGTCGGCGCATTCGAACTGATTTGTTCGCCTGTTCCTCACTCGATGGGCCTCGTCCATGATGAGCAGGTCCAGTGAGGGTCGGACCTCTTTCAGCAGCTCGATGATAGACCGGGAGCGCAGGGTTTCGTAGCTGGCAATCCAGTTAAATTCCTGCAGATCGCTTCCCTTGGTAACACGTGACAGAACCTGTTTGATTTCTTTGCTTCCGACTACAAGGAACTGTTCTTCGAAGCGTTGCTCCAGTTCTTGTTGCCACTTGTGCAGCAGCCGGGCAGGAACCACGATTAGGACATTCTGCAAGCCTTGGCGGGCCCACCATTCCCGAAGAATATAGCCAGCCTCGATTGTCTTGCCGAGACCGACATCATCGGCGATGAGGAGACGTTGCGCGGGGTTTTCGAGAAACTTGAGGAGCGGTTTGAACTGAAAGGGATAGAAGCGGACCCGTGCGGTCCCGAAGGCGCTAATGATGGGTGATGGCGGGGTCTTGAGTCGGACGAAGGTTAGCCTCGTCCTGAAAGGGTCAGAACCACTAACGCATCCCTCGGCTAGGTCCCGCCACATGTCTTGTCCATGTGTAGTAAACTTCTCCAGGTTTTCCAGTAGGCAGGTTTCCGTCTTGCCGTCAAAATTTACACGGGCAAGGATCTCGTCAACTTGGTTGTCATGGTAAATTTCTAGAACGAGACCGACCCGAGCCCGCTCATGCACTTTGCGGACAAGGTCGCCAACCTTGATTTCCGGTCCTGAGGGTTCTGCGTCAGACATATATCCCTCCTGGAAATAATTCTACTTTTGACTTACACTCGGCATAGACGTTTTGCCGTTTCAAGTGCAATGAACCGTCTCCTTTTCGTAGCGGTTCATTGCTTATACTACTGTTCCAATATCCGTCTAAGCTTCATTCCACTATTGATTTCAGCACCGCGTCCCTAGCGTCGGCATAGAACTGGATATCAATTTTTGTTGCCATGTCATCGGACAGATCATAGAGCTGCTTCCTGCAACTCACCGGCATGAGCAGGGCATTGGCCCCTTTCTCGACGGCGTGTTCAGCGATGGTGACCGCATTATAAACAGGTTCAATGGAGCCACCGAGATTGATCCCTCCGACTACAACCAAACCACCCCGTATCGGTTTTTTCAGGAGCGAGCTACACAAGGCCACTGTCACCGCCACACCGAGCTGGCCACCATTGGTTGAGGCATCGAAGGACCGCAGCTGAACAGTGAATTCATGCAAGCGAGGGTCACGGTCGCCTACCAGGCTTTTTGAACGAGCGTAGAGGTTCTGCTCGGCGAATCGGACACTCTCTTGGAAGGGTTGAGGTGCCGGCTTGTTGAGTATCTTGACGCCTGACCCAGGGCCTTCATTGATCTCGACCCGATATAACCCTGAGTATTCATCTATTCCGCCGGGGCTGATTGACCAGACCTGCCCCGGTTCAAGCGGGTCCAGTCCGATACTGTTTTCACTTTGCAGTTCCGGGGTGGCGACAAACTTTTCAACCCCGTCTTCACCCATGGTGTAGCTGAAGTGCGTATTGCGGAACTCGGCTGAGCCTATTCGCTTCTGCTGCTCCTTGACCCGGCGACGCATCTCCAATGCCAGGCGAATGGCCCATTCCAGATCCTCGTCAGCTACCGGTTTCTGTTGCTCGGGGTAGATTAGTTTAAGCAGACCGCTTACCGTCTTTGTCACGGCAGTTATATCTCGTCCGCTCAGACTACCGCCAAATAGGACACGCCCTTGGAGTACAGTTGCTCGGCTCTGCTTGCGTAGTTGAGACATGCATTCCGATATGAAATCACTTACCAGGCCGAAGTGGTCGGTAAAAAGATCGCGATTCATCTTGGGTATATCCCAGCCGGGAAGGTATGCATGAATACGATCCATGAAGGCCGTGTCGTTACGCATCCCCTGTGGCATGGGTCCGAACAGATGGCCGATGCGTTGCTGGTGCTCCACATCAACATCGAAGTTACCGACCATCACCATGCTGCCATCCGCCCGGATGCTTTCTTTCCCGCGACTGAACTCGCCCGATTCCATGTACCCCTTCATGATATTGACGCCATCCTTCTGGTCGAAGGATACACCGGAAATTTCGTCGAAGCAGACAACATCATACAGGCAGACCAGACCGCGTTGGCCGGATGCGTTGTTGACGAACATGCTCGCCACGGTGGCCTTGCCGCCGGATATCAGATGAGCATAAGGGGATATCTGTTGAAAGAGGTGGCTCTTACCGGTTCCTCTAGGGCCTAGTTCCACCATGTTATAATTCCGCTCTACGAAGGGAACCATCCGGAGAAGAATGACATCCTGCTGGCGTGGACTTAGCTTGCCAGGCTCAAGACCGATGCTCCGCAAGAGAAACTCTTTCCATTCCGGGGTTGTCAGCTGTTCTCGCCCTTTACCGAGAACGTCGAGGATGTCATGTTTGGACAATTGGATTGCTCGCAGCGACTCCACGCCAAATGGCCTGCCGCTGCTTTCCTGTGCGATGCTCGCATCATAACTCAGCTCTATTTCCGCATAAAAACCGCCGGTAAGCATCCGCTCGTTTTGACGGACCAGCTCCGGGCTAATCCGCGCATCCTTCAAGCGCAGGCTGGGGAGTGTTGCCAGATATGAATCGCTCTTGGCGTCCAACCGCGCACTGATGATATCGATAACCTTGACTGAACCTTGTTCCCTCGCTCTGGCTTTGAAAAGTTCTTCCTCGCCGGCCTTTACCGTTCGTGAGGCAAGTTGTCGCTCCACGATGGCCAGTCCTTCCTGTATCTCGTTTGCGTCCACGCTGGCGCAATAGCGGCCCAGCAGGAACTCAACCACATAAGTAGGCACGGGGTACTGTCTGCTGAACTGGCGAACCAAATCCTTGCGAACGAGATATCCGTCAAACGCCTCGGCTGATTTTTTGTCTATTGCATCCATCTCCATGTCACTTATCTCCACCGATGGTCGTCGGTACTTTTGATAGTACATTTCCGTTCTGATCTATGAGGACAAGAACCGCTACCATCCCCAACAGCCCATCATCCTCCACCACGGGAGAGGCGCTGTTGCTTTCGTCAACAACCTTGCCACCGTTGGCAACGCTCGTTGTGTCATCCGCCGGCTTGGTTCGAATGTCCACGGTTAATCCCTTGGCACTTCCATCAATGGTCACCCGACACCGGAGTCCACGCCAGGTATGTTCCGTAATCCTGGCGGATACTTTGGGCGCATCCCGGGTTACAGTGAGCAGCGGTATCATGCACTCCTGGAGGGTGATTCCCCCATGGTCGTACTCCTTGCCGTTGGTGAAGCAGGAAATGCCAGGAGCTATCGCCACCTGCACATCGGCACACCATCGCCACGGCATTATCTGGTTGTCAACGTTAGCGCTGTCTTTTACCAGAGCACAGCGTCCCCATCGGGTTTCCGCTACACACTTGGGGAGGTTGGCCTTCGGTAAACCTCCCGGCAACAACAACCAGCCGTGATCGGTGACAATTCTGATCCGTGACCACCCGGCATTCAGCAGCGCCTCGACGTACTCCACTAGTTCACTCAGCTGCGCTTCGATATACCGGGCCAATTTTGAACCATGCTCATGACCGTAATGGTCGAAATCACCGAATTCCGCCCATGCCTTCCCCGCTACCGAGCCGTATTCGCCTTTTGCCACAATCTCCCAACCGCCATCTTCGAGCAACTTCTTGAAATTGTATGAGTTAAGTGGTTTGCTCGTCTCTGCCACATTCGGCAGAAAGTCTGCACAATCAGGTGCTCCGGCAATCAGACCGGCAACAGGTGATACGTTGGGTTTTGTCGTAGATGTTACGGAGGGTAGTGCCGACCAAGCTGCGGTGAGTGTAACGTTGCAGCCTTGGGCAACCAGGCGCTGCATGAGAAGCTGACCAACATCAAGCCTAAGTCCATCCACAAACAGGACCAAGTCACCATTTTTATGTTCTTCTGAAAAAGTTGATACAGGATACTGGTCTTTTACAAGAAGCTCCTGCAGCCGGAAGGCTGCATCTTCCAGCCAAGGTTTATAGATACTCTGAATTGCAAATTGTACTACCTTAACGTCATCTGCCCTGGATACAGAAGCCAAGGCCTTCAAGGTGGAACTGTCCACCTGCCAGCTCTCATTCAGGTATTTTGTTGCCATCTCCTCAATCGTATCACCGGTTATGCCGTTCAGGGTTCCCTTAGCCACTACAGCAAGGTGCTCCATCGCGCAGGCCAGCGGAGCTTGCCCCAGTTTTACCCAGACAGATGAACGCCGCTCACCATGTTGTCCTTCCAGTTTAAGTACTTTTGCGCGAGCCTCATGAGGAGGGCATTTAAGCAGTTTTCCCAGAGCACTACGGAGTTCGTTTTCCTGTGAATCATTGCACTGTGGCCAAGCTGATTTGTCACTGAATAGATCGGTTGGTGGCGAAGTACGTCGGAGTAGATCGGGAAGCTTGGGGTACAGTCGCGGCGATTCTGTATATCTTTGCCACACTTGCGCCCACGGCCCCTGACGGCTTGCCAGTTTTTCCGCCCCAGTAAGCTCTCCATCCGCCGCAGGATTGAAGGAATATTCCGATTTACAGAGGGAAACATACGATTCCCATTCTTCACTAATCCACTGGTTCTTGGTACCCGCAGGGTCATCCAGCCAACGCAATATCTCGCGTGCCGGATCGGCCGTTACAAGCATGTTGAAATCATTAGCCTCTAAACGCTTACCTTTAAGGGAGTCAACGGGAGCTTCCAAGATGTGTGTAAAAGCCCTACGCATGGCCTGAAGGGTCTTTTCATCTTGAGCGACATCAAGGCCGATCCCTCCTTCGCTGGATTTAAGAAAAGCATAAAGGGTCCAGTCCTTGCCGTTCTTCTGGGTCCAAAAGGTGCCCCGGTACTGAAGTTCAGCCAGTGGCTGCAATTCCGTCGGGCAGCTTTCAATTGCTCGTAGTTCCATGCGGCTTACACCCGGTAGATATATGATAGGTACAGCAAGCTCAGGCCAGTCTGCTTCCGGGAGAGATCTCGCAATCATGCACTTGATCCAGATCGCTGGGCCGGTCTTTGATTCCGGCGAATAAGCTCCCAGAATCAACAGTTGCGGTAATTCCTTCCGAAGCAATGGAAGAACAGGTTCCCACTGGCGCTCCTTATCGGTCCAGAGCACCGCTGCTGGAGCGATCTGGTCGTGCTTGTTGTAAGTCCCGGATTTTAGGAGAGACTGAATCAGGAAATCATAAATATTCATTTATATACCCGCAATGAGCACCTCACTCGCCTCCTTTTTTCTACCAAGAACAGCTCGAACGGTGATTTGGTTTCCAGTTGAAGTTCATAGTGGCGGCGAGTTTATTTGGATAGCCTTTTTGTATTCTTTACAACGTAATCGGCAAACACTCCCACATTCTCTTCTACTTGAAGCCTGGACAACACTGGTAATTCCTTGGCGTATTCGGTCAGAACATTTATAAAATCGAACATTGTTGCATTGTCACGCCATTTTGAATTGAACACTTTTAGGGAGTGCTCACGCCCGTAAACTGTCGGGATAGCCTCAAGGTATTGGATTTGGCGCCAGACCTTTCTTTCTTTCGGACCTTTAATATCAGACTCTCCTTCCAAAGAGACATGTTTTCGCAGGGTTGATCGCATCTCAGGTACTATGTCCAGTATGCTGTCAGCTAGTCCAGCCTTGACAAGCTGTTGCGGCTTATAAGGCATACCCGCGAGGCCATTAAGGAGATCTTTGACCTGTTGCACTTCTTCAAGCAACGCAAGAACTCTTTCTGAGAGCCTTCGATCAAAACTGTCCCGATATCCTGAGTGCTTTACAACAGCAATCATCTCGTTTACTGGGGCAACAAGGCCATTTGCACACAATAACCTATAAAGAAAGAAAGCAACACGAACGGGAAGGTCGCCAACCATGCTATTAGTCAATTGTAGACCAATCTTGGTTTTATCAATAGCGGTGCCGCCACTTCCGGAAACAACCCCGGCCTCAATGTTAGTCACAAGCCTCACGTAGAGTCGAGTGTTATAGTAATAGGCTGAATCGAGAATTGTTTCCTGCTTCCGGGCATCATTCATATCTAAAATATTTTCTACTGCATCAATGAACTCCATGTTCGTGTAATACACATACGTGCTCGTCACAATCCCGCGAACCAGTTTTTTCTGGTCATCGACAACCAAATACACATCTTTATAGTCCTGTCGCCCTTTGTTGTTTTTCAAAAAGTCGTTCAGCACAATAGAAGCAAGCCCCTCCTGCGATATTCCTTCGATAACGGATATCGGCAATGCAAAATACTGGCAGAAGGCTTTATATGCGTACTCGGTAAATCCCCAATGCTGCGTTGAAGACCCAAAGCGGGAATCACTAAAAAAATGCGCATCCTCCGCCATCAGTTCTTCCAGCGGTATCTGGGTAATACCTTGCTCAGAAAGCTTAATGTAACTCTTGAGGTCGGTAAAAGTTCCGAATTTCTTGACATCCTCTGATACATACGTAAACGCCATGCTTTCCTCCCAAGAAGATTCCGTTAGCCATCTCTATTTGCTCGTGCTGCCTTCTTTTCCGCCAGACTCAAATGGTGATCATTTATCCGATCACCTTCTTTTCCACCGTATTGAAGACCGAGATGATACCAAGGGGCTGACTCAACATCCTTGCCGCGGTCCTTGTTCCAGTTGATGTTCGGATTTTTACGCAGGATACCAGCCTGGATAAAGGGACGGATGTTGAGCCGGACTCCGTCGTTCAGGTCGGGATCCCAACCGATGGGTTGCTTGCTGAGCGGTTTCCAGCGGACAAAGATGTCATAGGGCTGCTCCCCTTCAAGAATCTTCTCTAGTTCAATTTTTAGCTTCTGAGCGGCAGCAAGGCGGATGGATGCACCGTCGATCCCCTGCTTTATCTCGTCCTCCTGGCGTTTGATCCAGTCACCCAGATAGGTGTAGATGAGGGTCTCCAGATTCTGGCGGGTGAGCTTATGATAGTTCACCAGAGCGGCAAAGCCGTCCTTAACACCATCCCAGAGGTGCCAGATAAAGGGGCGGTGGTGGAATAGTTTGAAGTGCTGCTCAAAGAACTTGTCACGAAGCCAGACCTCTATGGTTTTGCCGACGCAGTCGGCCTCGGCCAGGAGTTTGGCCAGTAAGGACGACGACCAATCATCGCCATAGGCCGTAACCAATAGGTTATGTAACCGCTCGGCGGCCGCCTTTTCTCCTCGCACCGGTGGGATGCAGACGATACCGTCGTCGTCCACCAGATCATCAAGAGCAGAACAACGGGCAATCCATTTCCGTGCCACGTCGGACAGTTCCATTTTCTCGTCCGTCTCCGCCGGCCAGCGATAGCCTAAGAGCCGGGCCATTGCTACCTGCAACGGCGTGTTGGCTGGAACTGGATGGCCGTGGAAGATCCATTGGGTTGGATCGTCTGAGTAGGGTTTGGGGAGGCCATTGGGGTAGCGTTCAGCAGCAATTTTCTGCCAGTGAGTGCGGTCGAAGGGGACCCTTGAAAATACTCCAGGAGTAACAAGTATTTTGCTGTCTAATTTTCGCACTTCGATTTCAAAATCAGGGGAGTCAAAGAAAACACATAACGAGGTAAAATCCTCCATTCTTTTGGGGATTGCGGTTGCTAACCCTTTGTTGTAATGCTCACCAAAATACAATGATGTAGTAATTCTGCTTGACCCAGAAATCACAAAACCAGTTTTGCCTAGAGCAGGAAACCCTTGAATTCGAGCTCCAGGAAACGTTGATAGTTCACACTCATCGTTCGGCCAATCCCAAACCGCATCACGACCAGAAAAATAACCCTCATCTGGAGCTGATAAAAACTTTTTCCACCGTCTTCCGAGGGTTGCCATTTCAAGAAAATATCGAACATACTTTGGATCATCCCCAGTTGAGCAGCCCTGAAGTATGGTACAAAACTCGCCTATAGACTTTAGTGAAATGTCCCGCTCATGAAGTGTTACGATGCTCTTAGGATTCCTTAGTTGACTTGATTGATTTACTGAAACAACATCACCATATTTTAGTATCTCTGCCTTTTCTTGCGACGACTGCGATGCGGTTGCGTCAATTGCTTGGAAGAAATGTTCGGGCTTCAATGCTTGATGAGTTAGCGTAAGTAGTATGACATTAACCACTTCACCCCCAATGGTTTCAAAAGCTCCAGGACCAAGTCGTGCAAGAAAGTTCCAAGTCTCCTGACTTAATAATTGTTTCCGCTCCTTCGTGTAACTAGTCAAAAACATCCAGTATTGTGGAATAACGAGCTGTGTTACACCTCCTTCGATATTAAATTCAAGACAGCGCCTAAGAAATACATTTGCTAAATCGTTCTTTGCACAGGGATACCAATTATCACAAAATGATTTCAATACGTCCTCTTGCTTGCCACGGCCCAAGTAAGGTACATTCGTCACCACTAAGTGGTACTTGTCCGCTAGCAGCTCCGATGCTCTGGACAGCCCCTGGGCAGCAACTCCCAACTCCTGTGCCTCACTGTCACCAACTGCGGTTTCTTTTTCCATCGCCCTATTCAGCAATGGCTTCAACTCTGCATATCCGGCAATAAAGACGCTTCCCTTCCCCAGACGGTCGGGTCGAATCAAACTCCCCAACACCGGTGCATCGGCAAACAGGTCATAAAGCTGTCCCATCCCCAGACGAAACTTCTGGTCATCACCGGCCAGTGCCAGCCATTCCTCACGCTTAGCGCTTACCGCCAGCCCGCTGCAGGCCAGGTGTAGTTCAGGTAGCTCGCGGTAACCGCCAGCGTCGGGATAGCTCCAAGCCGTCAGGGCCAAGGCAAAGGCGGCAATTTCCACGCAGCGTTGATCAATCTCCAAGCCATGGATGTTGTCCCGCAATACTGCATCACAGGCATCAGCAGCGGATAGACCTTCCTCTTGGATCCGCATGGCAACAAGCATGAGAAAGGCGACCACCAAAAAATGGCCGGAACCACATGATGGGTCCAGCAGTTTCAGCTCCGCTAGACGCTTTGGCCAGCCTTCATACGTACCTGCTGCCGGCGAGCCATCCTCCTGGATCCGCAAGTAAGTCAATTCAAGCGGACAGGGCTCATCCGGATGGTTGACAACCCACCATGCGCCCACGGAGTTGTGCAGGAGAAACTGCACCATGTACGGCTCGGTAAAGAGTTGGGTAACGGCAGGAAGCTCGTCGGCACCGATCTTCACCTCGGAACGGTTTACTTCATCTTTCTTCTTCGCCTGCCAAAACTGGTATACCCAACCCAGGCTGTCGCTGGCAATAAAAACCTCACTATCAAGGTCAGCGAGAAGTTTTTCCAACCGCTTCTGATACTCAGGAGCAAAATAAAGATGAAGCACCGGCGAATCGGGACGGAATATCTGTGGCAGCATGCGGGCAGCATATCGTCCGGCCAACTCCCAACCGTTGACAGCACCCTCGTCAGGGGCCAATTCCTCACATTCCGTCAGACTGACAGCCACACCATCGGGGTGCATCAGTAGATGGTTCTCTGCCAGGAAACAGGCAAACAGCATCCGGTGCCAATGTTCATACGCAGTCTCCACCACCAAATGAGTAATTTCCTGCTGTCCATCGGCATGGCGCGCATCGCCCAACTGCCGGGCATGGGCGCGCAGCCGGACGCGGAGCTGAGCCTGTTCGTCGTCCAGGTAAGCCGGTTTGTCCCTAAGTTGAATCCCCAACTGCTCTATCGCGGCACGGGCGGCGTCTTCGGCCACGTCGCGGGCTGCTTTGACAGTGTTTTCCAGTTTGTTG
>CAYMFO010000054.1:0-17590 GCA_964389825.1 uncultured Geobacter sp.
CCTGAACCTGCTGGGAATCTCAACCGCGCACCGGCGTCCAACCTTTGACGAGTTCCTGTTCAACTATGCTCCAGGCGATTCCGAAATACTGAGGGAAGCCCTTGTCGACACCATAAACCACAACAAGACACGGGTAATAACGGCAACCGTATCCCCCCTGGAAGGCAAGCATGTGAGCCACCGTCATATTTTCATCCCTATTACCGGCCCTGATGGCGTCGTCACACGTGTCAACGGATATCTGCAGGTGCTGGAAGACCCCGCGAGCAAGGCATCCGGGAGCATTCCGGCCGGGCAGAGTACCCGTTTCGTCGCAGTCGACACGAGTGCTGTTGTCTTCCGGGTCTCCCTGCCTGACGGCGCCTTTGAATTCATCAGCCCGGCAATCCGTGAAGTAACCGGCCGGGATATGGGACAATGGCGAGGCAATCCACAGCTCATTCGAGAGATCCTGCCGCCGGGGTGGAAGGGAAAGTTCGACAGGGAGTTCAAGAAAGTCCTCCGCGGCAAGGCGGCGGAGACCCACGAATTCCCCATTCTCCACACATCAGGGGAGACCAGATGGATCCTGTTGCGCACGACCATTATCCGCGAACATCATGGGGAGATAATCGCCCTGGAAGGGATCGCGTCGGACATTACCGGCAGGAAAAGAGAGGAAGGAGAACGCAAGAGACTCATCCGGAACCTGCGCCGGGCCCTGGCCGAGGTCAAAACCCTGAGCGGCCTTCTCCCTATCTGCAGCCACTGCAAAAAAGTCCGTGATGATCAGGGATACTGGCAGCAGATAGACGCCTTCATTACGGAGCACAGCGACCTCTTTTTCTCCCACGGCCTGTGTCCAGAATGTCTCACCCGACACTATCCTGAATACAATGTGCGCAAACCTGGAGGAAAACCGCCACCCCGTTCCGAAAGGGAAATTGAAGATGTCTAGAAAAACCGAAAGAAGACCGCCTCCCGCCCGCCCACGGCCCCCGGCTAAAGACCTGCTAAAGGCCGAAAAAACGTTTCAGCCGCTGCACATATTCCGCGCATTTCGTAACTTCCCGCACGGCGCTGTCCGCCTCCCAAAGACTCTGCTCATTGACCATCTCACGATGGGCCAGGATCGCGCCCAGCGCCTCCATGATTTCGGGTTTACTCCGGATAAGCGGCCCGACGATGTCCCTGGAAAGCTCAACGAGGACAACCTCGCATTCAGCCGCGACCGTGGCCTTTCTCGGCTCTCCTGTAAGAAGGGACATCTCTCCGAACACGCCACCCTCCGCAATCTCTCCAACCCTGATCTCGTTCACCAGGGCACGCAACCGACCCTTCATCACCAGAAACAGCGAATCTCCCCCATCGTTCTGCCGCACCACGATTTCACCTGGGCCGAATACAAGGACACGAGCCTTTTCAGCCAGCTGCCGCACCTCTTCTTCCTCAAGCATTGAAAACAGCTCAACCTTGGCGATTCCCGACGTTACAGACTCAAGGGGAAAAGTAAAAGGCGGATCGTAATGGGTCTCCACAACCTGTCTGTGGGGAAAGGGAAAGCTGAATCCATCTCTGGTCACCGCATACCAGACCTTGGAATAGATCCTGTCGCTGACGGCGTCCCTGCACGAGTAGTCATCAAGAAAGAACTTCATCTGATAATCGATACTGCTCTCGGCAAATGTCCGAAGCCGCACCAGGGGGGCAGGGTCGCTCAATATGGAATCCTCTCCGGTCAGTATCCCCATCAATATCCCCTTGGCCCGTTCCGGGGGGAGTTCGTAACCTAATGAAACGAGAAGATTCACCGCCACCTTGTTTTCATCCTCGCCGCTCCCGAAGCTGGTGACGATGTTCTGCGTGAGGACGCTGTTAGGCACCAGCACCAGATTATTATCCAGGCTGCGCAACGTGGTATATCGAAATCCGACGTTTAGCACCTGGCCGAAGATATTTTTTTCCTGCACGGTCACCCAGGTCCTCAGGCGCAGCAGACGATCAATCTGTATGGAAAATCCGGCAAGCACGTTTCCCAGGGTATTCTGCATCGCGAATGCGACGGCCGCGGTAAGCACGGTGGTAGTGGTTACAATGGAGGATATCTCGATGTGAAAGATCACCCGAAGGGACACGATGGCGAAAAAGAGGTAGACAGCCAGGCTCAGAAGCTCGCGCACAAGAGAAGGCGTCTCCTTCCCGGAACGGTTGAGCAGATAGACATCCACAAGCAGATAAATTACCAGGTTCGCCAGGCAGAACAGGACTATGAGACCCTGGATCCCCGAAAGGAGCGGCCCGTAGTGCGGCACCGCTTTCAGGTAGTTTTCCAGCAGGAGAAGCAGATATCCCAACAGGGCCAGCCTGGTGGTCAGCCTCGCCCTTCCCGGAGGTTCCGTCTTTCGCGACAGGCGGAAATAGAGCCATGTGCCGGAGAAAAAGAGGAACACCACCGTCAGCACGACAAATTTATTCAGAAATATGAAATTCAGATCGTCCAGGGAAAAAAGAGCGTTAACGGGCGCCGATGCCGCGGCGAGAAAGGCGCCTCCGGCCGCCGGCCATTCAATATCGCGAGGTTCGGCGCCTCCGGCCGCCTGTCCGTCTATTTTACGATTAACCACTTATCCCTCCAGCGCCCGATTCACGCGGCCGTAACACGCGGCGGCCTCTTTAACCTGAAAAAAGCAATTGCCGCGGAGAACACGGAGGGCACAGAGGGTTCATATCTCTGTGTTCTCTGTGACCTCTGTGGCTGAAACACCGTTTTCAGGTTTGATAACCTTCGATGCCGGCATTCAGTCAGAATAAAACCGTTGCGGAGAACCTTCTCGTCCTGGCCTGCTCCAGCAAAGGATTGACGGTCCGGTCCGGCATGTTGCCCCGGACTTCATCAAGCCTGTCCGAAGCCGAGGGATGGGTGTCAAGCAGACCACCCGAAGAGCCTCTTCCCAATACCTTCAGACGCTCCAGAAAGCCCGCCATGGCCCGCGGATTATACCCCGCCCTGGCAAGATAAACCAGGGACGTGCGATCCGCCTCTTCTTCCTGGCCCCTAGAGTATCCGTTCACCACCAGTGTCTTGAAGATATCATCTATGGATGCCTCGAAGATCCCGGCAAGACGGGCGACATCAGCGGAACCGTATGTCTTCGCCGCTTCCGTCCCGATAATGGCGAGGGCATCCGTCCAGCGGGATTTGGAGATAGATTCAATTCCATGCCGGTAATTGACGTGCGCGACTTCATGGGCGAGGACCGCTGCCAGTTCATCCTCGGAATGAACGGTCCTGAGCATTCCAAGGGTTATGAAAATCGTTCCGCCGGGACAGGCAAAGGCGTTTATTTCCGAGCTGTTGAGTAACCCGAAGTGATAACCGCCGTAGGTATTCGGCTTTTCCGAATTAAGCGCCACCGTTCGCCCTACCAGATTGACGTACTGGGTCAGCCTGGAATCTTTGCACAGGGGATATTTTTGGAGAATGCGCGCCGCCACGGCGCGACCCACATAATACTCCTCGGAGTCAGAGATTGGCCTGGAGGCAACGGATACCGCCCGCGCCGACCTGGCGGCCATCTCCAGATGATCGGATCTCAGATTAGATGGAAGCACCCCTGGGAGTCCCGCGACCTGATCAGGCAGAATGCCCGGGATATTGCACCCGGCAAGCAGAATGAGCGGAATAGAGGCCGAAGTAATCAAAATTCTAATCTTCATGGCGTTGTAAGCCCTCCCTTGCGCAGAAATGACTCAAGCGCATCTTCCGAAACCTGAAACCGTTCAACCACATCTACATCACGGAACCCCAGACCAGGATGCCTGCCTTTATACGCGGCCTCCACCCGCGGGTTGAAGCCCTTCCCCGCCAGCGAGACCTCTTCCGCCGAAGCGCCTCCCCCACCCCTGAGACTCCGCCCCGGAGTATACGATCCCGCGACAACCGCGCCCTTGTGGATGCATCCGGAAACACCCCTGAACGAGACCTTGTACCAATCACCGCTTCTTGAGAGTATCGTCAGAGGATCGTTGTAACGGACCTTAATCTTTACGGGAGAGAAAAACCTGCATTGCTGCCTCACGGCGTTTTCTTTGGTGACAACCCGCACGATCTCCGCTGCATGGAGCAGGCCCGCGGAAAACACTACCGCCAGAATGATTGCTATCCTTCCCATTTCATTTCTCCTTCATGGTAATGACCTGCCATTGATCCGGCGGTTGGTCGCACGCCTCCAGCGCCCCGCAGCGCTCACAATACCAGGCGGCCGGGCCATCATCTGGCGCCAGTTCCAGTATGCGCCGGAAAATGCGAGCGGCGTCCGCCCAGCGTTTTTCATAAAACAGCGACAGCGCCTCCTTATGGAGGGAGGCTTTCTCCACGCTTGATGTATCATGGGGATCCGCCTTGCCGAGAAGCTCAAAGACCTTCACCGGGCGGGACTTCCCCTTTACCGCAACCGGCCCCAGCTCCCTCGCCAGAAACGATTCTCCGGTTCTCTCAAATGTATCCCCGCTCACCAGTATCCTGGTCTTGAAATACTTGTTGGCCGATTCAAGTCGCGACGCCAGATTTACCGTATCACCGAGCACCGTATAGTCAAAGATCCGGTCGCTGCCCAGGTTTCCGACAACCGCTTCCCCTGAATGAATCCCGATGCGCACGGCAATCGCCGGTAACCCTCTTCCAAGAAACTCCCGGTTGATCCCATCGAGGGCTTCAAGACATTCCAGGGCCGCCCGGCAGGCATCTTCTTCATCCCGGCCGGTTTGCAGGGGCGCGCCCCAGAAGGCCATGATACAATCTCCGATGTATTTGTCGATCACACCGTGATTGCGGATGATGACCTCCGTGAACTCATTGAGAATGCTGTGCAGGATTGCGGCGGTCTCTTCAGCGGGCAACTTTTCGGCAATGGGAGTAAAACCGGCGATATCGACAAAGAAGACCGTTACACGCCTCTTCTCTCCGCCGGGCCGGATCAGTGAAGGATTTTTCAGTACATGCCTGACAAGGGTTTCATCCATGTACCGCGAAAATGTGCTCCGCACGAAACGCCGCTCCTTGCCCTCCGTAGCATAGCTGTATGCGGCCGCCAGCAGCGCGCTGAAAACCAGAGACGCTACAGGTGGAATGATCTGCATGTAGAAACCATTGGCGAACAGCACGGCGGGGATGCCCGGGACAATCGCAGCGGCCACTGAGATAAAGGCCAGGTTGGCGGTCAGTGAGTAATGGGTCAGGATAAAGCAGGAAGCGCCGAAACAAATGGCCGCCATGAACAGTATTACACAGGCGAGAGGGAGGGGGGTCATCCAGTTGCGGTGGATAATATTGTCCAGGGTGGTCGCGTGAACAAGAACCCCCGTTGAGACGGATGATACCGCTGTAGGTTTGAGATCGTAGAGACCCGCGGCTGTAAGTCCGATGAAGACCTTCTTCCCCTTGAAAAAGGATCTTTCAATGACCGGCCTCCTTCCTTCCCCTTCGTCAATGAACGACTTGATCAGGTCAACGGCCGGAATGACCGGAAAGGGTGAGCCGGATCGGAAAAATCGGAGAAGAAGTCTGTCGTCCCGCAACGGAAGGCGCGTTCCACCAGACCTGAACCGGCCGTTCTCATAAGTAACCACACGCTCCGCCATGAGATATCCCAGCACAAATTGAGGAATATTCTTACCATATACCCCATAATTCAGCGGAATCCTCCGATAAACCCCGTCAGAGTCGGGCTGGATCATCACATTACCCGCGCCCCGGCAGGCCTTCCGTAACTCGGAGATGGGAAGAAGCGCGGACCTGTAGGAAAGAACGGGGCCTTCAGCCGCGGCGGGCAGGGCTATTCCAGCAAGAAAATCCCTGGCCGAGGCATCCGAGTCCAAGCTGTTCATGGTAAGAAAAACCGGCAGGAAAACGTTGCCCGCCTTTTTCAGGGCATCCGCCAGAATGGCGTCATCCTCCACACCGTAAGAAGACGGTTCGGTGGTAAGGACATCAAAGAAGACCGCCTGGGCATTGGAGAGGTAATCGAATATGGGCGCATAGACCTGCCTGGGCCAAGGCCAGTTGACGGACTGTCCGCTCATGGCGTCTATGCTCTGCTGATCGATGGCGACAATGACCGTATCACCGGCGGATGTACGAGGATTCAGGCAACGGGAAAAGAGGTCGTACGCCTTCAATTCGAAGAAAGTGAGGAGACCTGAAGCATAAAGAGCGATCGCGAGGACGAACGAGACGCAGGAAACAAGGAGCGTTTTCCTGATTACGTCTCCCAAGACAGCCATAAAGAAGTTTCTCCTGAAATTGGCGCCTATCCGCCGCGGATGATGTGAACGGATTCCTGACAACACCTCCTTAACGGAGATGAGCGGCTCCAGGGTTTGAAATCAATGAATAAGCAAGCATGCAATTATCCTGAAAACGGCATTTCAGCCACAGAAGTCACAGGGATATAATAGCGAAAAAATGAATTACCAGACTCACCATAAAGGTGACAATCGTAATATCTTTGTTTTGGATTAACTGCTTGAAAATTTCCACGAAAACCCTCTGTGCCCTCTGTGTTCTCCGTGGTAATTGCTTTTTTTGGATTATACGTCAAAGCACATGCCGTCCGTCAAGAGGGTAAGCCCGGGAATTCCCAATTCCAGCAGTTCACGCTGAATCACCTCCAGGCGCCCCGGTTTTGGGTGGGTGATAAAAATGCGCGACGGCATCCTGGATGGTTTGAGCATCTCCAGCGCCAGAAGCCGCGGCGTAAGATGCCCCGCCGCAAGGGCCAGTTTTTCCATGGAATTGGGAAATGATACTTCAACAATGAAGGTATCGATTCCATCCGCTGCATGCCAGATACCTTCCGTAGGGCCGGTATCTCCAGTATAGAGCAGATTCCCCTCCCTCCCCCTGACAATAATCCCCGCCGCGGGGACGCAGTGATTCACCGGCCAGAGGGAAATCCGTTGATCTCCCCAGCACAGGACCTGGCCGGCCTCCATCTCCAGAAAGTCAATCACCGCTTCTTCCTCGGTGGGTATTGCGCTGAAATCGGGCCAGATTGCGTTGTTCATCACATGCCGGCGCAGGTCTCCAATGACCCGGGGCAGGCCCGCGATAATGACTTTGCGGCGGGAACCGGCAACCACCAGGTTGTCAGCGAGAGAAGGTATCCCTCTAACGTGATCCAGGTGGGCATGGGTCAGCAACACCAGTTCTATCTCTTCCTGCTCTTCCGCGCGAAGAACCGAGCCTATTGTGCCGGCATCCAGCAACAACCGGCCATCCAGCAGAAAGGCGGGGGGATTGAAGCCGGGCATTTCCGCCCCGCCGCAGCCAAGGACACGAACTTTCAAAACATCCCCTCCTTATGGGCAAGGATAAAGGCCTCAACCACACTGGGATCAAACTGCCCCCCGCTGCATCGGGAAAGCTCGGCGAATGCGTCCTGGAAGGTAAGCGCCTTGCGATAGGGACGATCGGTGGTCATGGCGTCAAAGGTATCGGCAACCGCGATAATACGGGCTGAGAGGGGGATTTCATCACCCTTCAGGCCATCAGGATATCCGCTGCCGTCATACATCTCGTGATGGGACTTTACCCCAGCCATTACATCCCGCAATCCCTTCACGTGGCTCAGTATCTCCGCGCCGTAGCCCGGATGGCGGACCATGGAGGCATATTCGCCGTCATCCAGCTTCCCCTCCTTCAGCAACACACTGTCCCTGACGCCAATCTTCCCTATATCGTGCAGAATCGCCGCCAGTGTAAGAATCTCCATCTCGGAGGAATCCAGGCCCAGAGCCCTTCCTATGGCGACGCTATAGGCGCTGACCCTTTTAGTGTGGCCCCCGGTGTAGGGATCCCGCTTCTCCAGGGATTCGGCCAGAGACAGGGCCGTGCCGAAGAATGTTTCACGCAATTGATCGTAAAGATTCGCGTTCTCCACGGCTATGGCGACCTGGTTCGAAAATGCGAGCAACAGCGGCAGGTCACCGGCGCCGAACCTCCCGTCCCTTTTATTAATCACCTCCAGCACACCCAGTGTTCGTTCCCTGAATCTTACAGGTACGCAGATCATGTCCCTGGTGACGAAACTGCTTTTTTTGTCCGCGCCACGATAAAAACGGGGATCGCTATACGCATCATCTATGATAAGCGGCTCGCCGCTGCGCGCTACCCATCCGGCTATCCCCTCACCAAATCTGAGACGGATCTCCTTAATCACGCTCCCCTTTTCTCCCAGCGCGACCTCGAAATACAACTCTTGCTTTTCATTATCCACCAGTAAAAGGCTTGCGGCTTCGGCGTTCATAAGCTGTTTCGCCGCCTCCATGGCACGCTTTCTGATCTCTCTGCAATCCAGGGTGGAATTTATCAGCGCAGACAGTTCCATCAAAGCCAAGAGACTGTCGGCGCCCATCATCATATTGTCAGCCATTTCGCTCCCCTCACCTATCCGTCCGCACGCGTTCCGGAATCGCGACTAAAGCCTTTGCCGGCGCTCGCGCCGCCTGGCGCCGGAATCAAACTCCAGCGGCGTTTCATATCAGTTTCCGCATCTTCATCTCGGACTTGAGCCAGGCGTATGCCACCGGCGCGGCAACCAGCCCCGCCACACCAAAGAAAGCCTCGAGGGTCAACATGGCGCAGAGGAGCTCCCATGCCCTTGCATGCACCTCCCCGCCCACGATACGGGCATTTGTAAAATACTCCAGTTTATGGATACAAACGAGAAAAAGTAGTGAAGCAAGGGACACACCGGGAGAGATTCCCAGGCTGATCAGGACTATGGCGGTATTGGAAATCAGGTTTCCCACGACAGGCAGAAGCCCCGCGACAAAGGTCAGGGGAATAATAACCGTAAGGAGGGGCATGGAAACCCCGCAGAGAGGAAGAATGACCATCAGATACAACGCTGTCAGAAACGTGTTCAAGGCCGAGATCTTTACCTGCGCGAACACAACCTTGTCAAAGGCATTGGCCAGGGCCAGTGCCCTTTCGTGGAGAGCTGATGAAAGGGGTGGCCATGCGCTGCTGTCGCCAAAATGATGCAGGGCGGTCAAGCCACCGACCACCATGCCCAACAGCACGTGCGCCAGTGTCTTCGCGCCCGAAATCCCCACTGACGATATTTTCTGCCCGTGCTCGCGCATCATCGCCGCCAACCGGGCATGCAATTCATCAACCGTAGCCGGCAGATAGACGGCTATGGTTGACGGTACCGCTCCGCGAAGTCTTTCCAGAGTCCCGGCGGCCGCATCCAGGAGGGCGCCCATGCCGCCGTTGCCGTTCAAAAAAGACCAGAGGCCGATACCGGAACCGGTAAGACCCATAATAACCAGAACGGCCAATGCGGCAAGGGCTATCTCGTGGGCCCAGCCACCCCAGTTCGCCGGCAGGCGTCGGGCGAGTTTCACGGTCAGGACATGGACGGCAAGTCCCGCGAATACGGCCGGTATCAGATGAAAACGAAGCACGACGAAAACGGAGATCACGGAAAGAATATAACTGGCAGCCACCGGGCCGGACATCATCTCAAAATTCCTCCAGGGATCGACCATCTCAGGCGCCGCTCAAGTCTCGACTTCGCGGAAGGAGCAAGTTCGCTGCGTTTCGTCTCCAGGTAAGCGACAACCTGCTCCACCAGTTCCGCGGCAATGAAGGGTGTTTCCCTTTCCTGTTTCACCTTGAGGTCTCTTCCGTTTTCCTTTTCTTCCATATCACCGCAACTCCCTCCCCCTTCTTTCCGGGCCAAGGTATTTTTTCCGGCCATTGCACCTTTCCCTCAACGGGCCATGGGGAACCCTGACCCAGCCATCGGAACGGCGGAACCCCGTTATCATCCTGGAAGAGATCAGACGGTCCAGCCTGTCCGGTTCGACAAAGTCGAACTCGCCGTCGGTGTATTGAACCGGAATTCGCATTTTCTTATCCTCCTGACAACATTGTTGGTATTTTCCAGACACATCCCGAGTCTCTTACTCTGCCAGATGACGGGAGTATTTGGCAACAATTTCCGTTTGACGGACGATCATGCCACCTGAAAAGCAAAGCCGGCAAAATAACAATTGACATTCAAGAGCCGGATCAATATATTACACCATTCAGCCTATCGAATCCGCGGGCACTCTGCCTCATGTCATTGCCTGCCGGTACCGACTATTTTTTGTTTCATCGATCACTGACCCCCCCTGCTTTCAGTTTCATGCCCCTGAAAACGCAGCAGCAATAACGGTTGGCGACGATGCATCGATCACAGTCAACACATGCTGCCGCCGTCCTCTTCGAGGGTCATCTGCTTGGCCCCGCGGCTGTGCATACAATCTCTCTCAATTGAGTCAAACGCAATCTCGATTTACCTCTTCATTTCACACCACGGCCAGCGGGCCTGAAAGGTCCGCGAATTTCCAGCCATAGTGGAAATCTCGATAGCGCTGTTTCTTGCGTTCGTCTCACGAATAAAGGAATAATTATGTCTTTTGCTGAACTGAATCTTCACCCGTCCATCCTCAAGGCCATTGAAGCACGGGGGTACAAGACTCCTACCCCTGTCCAGAAACAGGCCATACCCGAGGTAATTGCCGGACATGACCTTATGGCCACCGCGCAGACCGGAACCGGGAAGACCGCCGCTTTCGTCCTCCCCGCCCTCCAGCGCCTCCACTCTCCCGCGACGCCCGGGAAAGGCCCAAGAATGCTGATCCTCACTCCGACCCGCGAACTGGCCAACCAGATTACCGACTCCATCCGTGCCTACGGGAAATTCATGAAGGTGCGAAGCTGCGCGATTCTCGGGGGAATGCCATACAGGGAACAACTGCGCCTCCTCTCTCAACCGGTGGATATCGTAATTGCTACTCCGGGCCGCCTGATCGACCACCTGAATAACCGGCGCATAAGCCTGGGGCGCCTCGAGATGCTGATCCTTGACGAGGCGGACCGGATGATGGACATGGGCTTCACGGAGGACGTGGACACAATCGCGGCCGCCTCTCCCCAGAACCGCCAGACACTCATGTTCACCGCCACCCTCGACAATACCATGGAACGTCTCGCCCGGCGGTTGTTGAACAATCCGGAGAAAATCGCCATCGCCTCGGAAAAGGTCACCCTGGAAAATATCGAGCAGAGGCTGCATGTGGCTGACAACCCGGCGCACAAAAATCTTCTGCTCCAGCATTTTATCTCCGATGAATCGCTGACAAAGGCCATAATATTCTCGGCCACCAAACGGGACACGGACGCGCTGGCCCGCGAGCTTCAGGAACAGGGGCACAAGGTGGCGGCTCTTCATGGCGACATGAATCAGGGCGCGCGGAACCGGACCATCGCCGATATGCGCCGCGGCAAGGTACGGCTCCTTGTGGCGACGGATGTCGCCGCGAGAGGACTGGATGTGACCGGCGTCAGCCACGTCATTAATTTTGACCTCCCACGGTTTGCGGAAGATTACGTCCACCGCATCGGCCGGACGGGCCGCGCCGGCGCTTCCGGTATTGCCATCTCCTTTGCCTCCATCGAAGACCGCAATTACCTCGACAGAATCGAGCGCTTTATCGGCCAGGCTCTCCCACTTCATGTAATACCGGGACTGGAACCAACCCATGAACTGAGGCGCGCCGCCAAAGGCGCGAGTCGCCGCCCCTGGGCAATGGGGCGCGGAACCTCGGGTCCGGCGGTGACGCGCCGCGGGGAGACAGACGAAGGAAGAAAATTCTCCAACGGCAAATCACGTATCCGCAAATGGGGATCGCCGAAACCCGCTAAACCGGTTACCGTTGAACATCGAGGCGCCGCGTCGAACAACCAGAACAGAAGGGTAGTCTGAAACGAGCAACGAGAGACCTGGCGCCAACAGAGAAGGGGGCAGCCACATGGCTGCCCCCTTCTCTGCTCTAAACACTCGATGTCCCTCCCTGTCGGGATAAATACGGGCCAACGGGCTACTTTTGAGCAAGCGTCCTGGCGACAATCTCCAGCACCTCACTCTGGATAAAAGGCTTCTGGATGACGGCCCTGGCGCCTATCCGCAAGGACATGGCCACATCCTCATCGTAGCCCAGCCCGCTGCATATCAGGACCTTGGCGTCTTTGTCCATGGATAGTATTTCCCTTGTGGCGTCTATTCCGTTTTTCTCCGGCATATAAATATCGATGAATGAAATATCAGGCCTGTGCAAACTGAATTTATCGACGGCCTCTTTCCCGTCACAGGCCTCGGCTACGACCTTGAAACCCTCTTTTTCGAGGATGTCCCGAAGAAGCTTCCTGAAAAACAACTCATCATCAACCACCATCACAGTTGCGAGCGTCCGCGAAGACTTGGTTTCCATCTGTTCTCCTCCCGGGTATGGAGTATATCAGGCAATACAGACATCTGTACGGGGATTTCCGAAAAAACTTATTTGACTACCTTGATCAGATTGCCGAGATCAGGCTGACCAGACTTCTCCAGCCCATGCATTGCCCAATAGAAGAAGATGCCTCCGAATATCAGCGCCGCGACAACCGCCAGGATAACGGCATTCCTGTGCGAGCGCCGCGATCCGGCCTCCCGGCGCTGAACCGGAAAAGGCTTCGTGATATCCGCGGACGCCCCATCAACCTGGCTCAACTTTAATATAACAATTGAAATATTATCCGTCCCTCCCCTTGCCTTTGCCGATTCAACAAGAGAAAGGCCGGCCTCCGACGGCGACAGGCTATCCAGGCGCGCGGCGATCTCTTTATCTCCCACAAGGCCGTGAAGTCCGTCACTGCACAGCGCGACAATGTCATTGGGCTCAAAAAGGATGCGATATGTGTCCGGCGCAAGCTCACGATCGCTGCCGAGCGCCTTCATGATGATATTTTTCTGGGGATGATTGGCCGCCGCTTCGGCCGATATATGACCGTCCGACAGCAGCCTCGCTACGAGGGTATGGTCTTCGGTAATCTGCCTTAGCTCACCATTCCTCAGCAAATACGCCCTGCTGTCCCCCGCATGGCACAGAAATCCCTCTCCACCGATGACGACCAGGGCCGTGCATGTGGTAGCCATACCCTGTAACGAAGAATCGCCGGCGGCTTTCGCGAAGATCGCCCCGTTTGCCGTTACTAACGCCCCTCTCAGAGAAGAGGCCGCCTCTCCCATGGACGAATAGTAACATTCTCTGACCGAAGACACGGCCATGTCGCTGGCTGTTTTTCCTCCACTCCCGCCACCCACGCCGTCCGCGACTACCGCCAGCACCCCTTTTTCCAGCAGGGCGCCTTCATCAGCGGGAAAATGCAGAAGCACGGAATCCTGGTTTTCAGCCCTGACCAGCCCTCTGTCCGTATACGCAAAGGAATCCGTGACCGTTATCCCGGGAGTCAGCATTTCCGGAATCTGATGACGCTTTCACCGGCCTTTACCATGTCGCCATCCTTTAATTCACATCTTGTAACGGCCTCTTCGTTGACAAAGGTCCCCGAGAGCGTATCAAGATCGGTAATCGTGATCATTCCGTCCTTGATGCGCATGCTCGCGTGCATCTTTTCCACCTTCGGATCCTCCAGCTGCAGTTGGCAGTCGACGCCGCTTCCAAGGAAAAGCTGGCCTTCCTCATCGGCAAGGCGGAATTCGCGCCATGCGTCCGGGCCCTCCATAACCACAAGCCAACCGAATATGGGGACCCGTTTTTCCTTAGGCTGGAAAACAACCGTCTTACCAAGGTCCTTTTCCTGGTAAATCCTGGTCACCCCCATGTCAGGCCTGGCCATGGTTTCTCCCGAAATCACGGTAGCCCCCATGTTGCCGTGGAATTTTGTCTCTCCCGGACCGGCCACAACCGGGGCGCCGCAACTTCCGCAAATCCCGACGCCATCCGGAATCAAGGCGCCGCATCTCTTGCAGTTCATAAACGAACCTCCCTAATCACGAACGGTAAACACCCCGCTTCTTGTTATCTGTTTGTCCTCAAAACGTATGATCGTCTCAAGGGTGTAGACGCCGTCAGGCGCGTTATCAGGCACTTCAATATATGCGGTGAAGGTCCAGACCCCTGCCTTGAAGGTTTCCGTTTCCGCCTCGGAAATGATTTTCCGTTCTTTCCCCTTGAATTTGATCTTCCTGGTAACCATCCCCTGAAAGGTTACAGAGTCCGAAGGAGCGCAGAGGGCATACCGCACCACATGTTTAATCTTGTCCCCCGGCTCCACCTGACTCGGGATGATATCGGATTTCTCCACAAAAAAACGGGTATCTCCCTGGGCGCACGAGTAACGCCTGCGGGTCTGCTCAAGGGTTGAAAGGGGCTGCTCCTCGCTTTTGAACGAACTTTTCAGATCGGTCCAGACGGGCCTGATCTTGGCGCAACCAGCCGGAAGGATCAGCATGGAAGCGGACACCATAACCAGAGGATAAAATAATGAGCGTCTCATTTCGATACCTTCCATTCATCCATTTCATCGGATTTTTCGGAAGATCTCCGGGATGATTTTTCTTTTTGCTCACGAGAACTCCGTGAGGGGGCTTCCGCGCGGGCAGGTCCGGTTTTTTTTTTAGCGACACGTCTTTCCTTCTTCTTCAGCGTCTCGCCAGGAACGGTCTTCACCTCTTCCACGACCTGTCCTTCCGGATTTGCGGGCAAGGCGGGTTCTCCCTCTATCATCGAGGGTTGCGGAGACGGCAAAGAAGGGGAAACCGAAGGCAACGATTTCGTTACCGGGAATACGCTCTCTTTCTTGTCCTCAAATGCAAGGAAAAGGCCGATTATAACCAGAGACAAACCGACGCAAAACAGAATTATGAGCACGATTTTCCTGTCCAACCCGGAAAAAATTCCGGCAACCCCGGGGAAGGCAAATCTCCGGGCAACAGGAGGTGAAGATAAAACGGAGGGTGATGCTTGGGAAGAGAGAGGCGCGGCGACGGCCGGGCTTCCCGCGGCTGAGGCGAGATCATCGGCAAACTCCCGCGCGCTGCGATACCGCTCAGACTTGTCCTTTGCCAAAGACTTAAGGATAACTGCGCCGATATTCCTGGAAACATTGGCGTTTATCTCCCATGGCGGAATCGGTCGCTCCTCGAGGTGGGCCTTCATCACCATGTATTCCGAGTCACCTCCGAAAGGTATCCTGCCGGTAAGCATCTGGTACAGGGTTACTCCCACGGAATAGAGGTCCGAGGCCACCGATGCCTCTTCTCCCATTATCTGTTCAGGCGACATGTACCACAGGGTCCCGAGCCTCATGCCGGTCTTTGTCTGCCCCCTCTCCCCGGCCACCTTGGCAATGCCGAAATCCATTACCTTTACCGTACCATCTTCCAGAAACATGATGTTTCCCGGCTTGATATCACGGTGAACAATGCCGCGCGAATGCATGAATTCGAGGGCGGAGAGCACACTGATACAGACATTGACGGCATTGGGGCAGCAACCACTCCTTTTCAGCATGCCGTCCAGGGTTTCTCCAGGAATATATTCCATCACGAGAAACAGGTTGCTGCCCTCCTCTACATAATTGAAGACGTTTACCACGTTGGGATGGGATATCTTCGCCTGTATCTTCGCTTCGTTGATGAAGCGTTCTCTCATCGAAGGGTCCTGGGAGAGTTCAGGGGCCAGAACCTTGATTGCAACCTCTTGCTCCAGCTTGACGTGCAGCCCCTTGAAGACGATTCCCATCCCCCCCTGGCCTATCTTCTCGATGATTCGATACGGGCCGATCTCTCTTCCTATCATACCGGGACCCCTGCGCTGCTTTATGCCTTGTAGCTGAATACGGAGAATCTGCCTTTGCCGACAATGATCACATCACCGTCTTTCAAAGATTCGCTTTTTATGCGATCCGTGTCCGTCGAATTGAGATATGTTCCGTTCAGGGAGTTCAGGTCCTTGACGGTCATCGCCCCGTTTTCCATCCCGATCCAGGCATGCTCTCGGGAAACCCCGTCATTCTCTATGGCAACCCGGTTTTTCTGGGGGTCTCTTCCTATCTTCAAACCGGACGGTGGAATGGGATATGAATTGCCGGCAAGAGGGCCTTCCGTGCAGGTCAGTGATGATGACGCGGTGGCGGCCTTTGGCTGCTGAACCGGAGCGGGGGAGGAAGAAACGGGGGCGAGCTTGCCCTTGGCCTTGCCGCGCATCAGCACGAACAGTATGATCCCGCCGACAAGGACGGCGCCCAGCGCCGCTAAAAGGATCGGAACCACGGGCAGACCGGCCGGTTTCTGGGACGACAGTTTTTCCTGTGCGGCAATCTGGAGTTTCCTCACATCGGGCTGATTGGGGATCAGGCGGTTTACCTCATCGATCTTGCTCAGCGCCTTCGCATAATCAGGAATGGAATAGAGTTCGATGGCCTCGCTCCACAGCTTGTTGAAAAGGCTCTCCGCCGCAAGGTCCGCGCCGGATGCGCGAATGAACTCCTTCGCCGTATTGCAGGGGACGAGGAAATTAAAGCCCTGTATGGCCTGTGGAGCGCCCTGGGCCTGGGAGATACTGATAAAGGTGGCGATACCGATTACCTCGCCCTTGGAGTTGAAGGCAGGACCTCCGCTGTTGCCCCATGTAAGGGACGCGTCGGTCTGGATCACCGGAGTGCCTTTAACATCCAGCTTGGAGCCTGAGACATTGCCTCTGGTGACGGTCGCGTCCAGGCTGGTCTTTTTGCTGAGATAGGCGTGAGACATTACGACGGCCGGATAGCCGATGACATGGAGGGGTTCCCCCAACTGAAGATTCCCCGAATCACCCAACCGGACGATCGGCAACCCCCTCCCCTCGATCTTGAGTACGGCGACATCCTTTCCGGTCTCCACCTTCTCATCGGCGCCTGGAACAGACACCTTGCCCGGCATGGAGCTGATGGGCGGGCTGTATTCCTTTATCTCAGCGGCATACGGTTCTCCGTTTGAGAGTATTGCATACAGATCTTTTTTAATTAGTATTTTAGCCGAGGGGCGGAGTTTCTGATAGAGCTCTATCAGAATCTTCTGTTTTTCCTGATCGGTCAGCTGCCTTCCCTTTCCATCATCCTTAGGCACCATATACTTCAGGAGGGCGCTGACGAAAAACTGTTCCTGGAGTTTTTTTTCATTGGATTCATGGTAAGTCTCGACCACATGGCCGTTTGTCACCAGAAATCCGTCCGGGGTAACGATAAAGCCGGTGCCGCCGGAGGAAATAGGGTCCGGCTCAAGGTTCTTTCGTCCCTCGGGCGTTTCAATTGACACCTGGGCCTGGCAGTTGCTGTAGATGAGGACAACCGCCGGTTTGAGGCGAAGAAGGAGCTTCTGCAGCTCGGCATCCTCCTGGGCAAGGCATCTGGCGCTGGAGAACGGTAAAAGAACAAAAGAAAATAAAAAAGCCGACAGTACAAGCAACTTCCCGTTTTTCATCTCTCTCCCTCCGGATATTTTTGAAATCTACCTGACGTCCAACCGCCAATGAAGGTCATCTGCCTTCAAACCAAACGCTTGCCTCACGGGTACGATGAACGCGGAATGAAAAGGACTGTTTCCGCGGCGCCTCGACTGCCTGCATCCAGTCTCCATGGGAAAACCAACAATCCTGAAAACGGCATTTCAACCACAGAGGTCACAGAGGACACGGAGATATAAAAGCGAAAAAATGGACTACCAGACTC
>CAYMFO010000055.1:0-17548 GCA_964389825.1 uncultured Geobacter sp.
GAGTCTGGTAGTTTATTATTTCGCTATTATATCTCTGTGTTCCCTGTGACCTCTGTGGTTGAAATCCAGTTTTCAGGATAATCGCTATCCCCTCGTTTTCCCCGCCAGTGGCGAATACGGATAGTCCCGCAGATGGTCCGCCAGCTCTTCCCTGCTGTAGCGGTTCGTCCGGCGGACGGCTAGGACAGTAACGATAAGCGCCGGCAGGGTGAACATGAGGATTCCGGTCAGGGCCATCAGGTCTTCGCCGATGCTGATGGTAACGTAGTAATTGAAGACCAGCACGGACAGGTAGAGGACCGGACCCAGGAGGGAGCGGTAGGGGAGGTTGGCGATGCCGGCGGGCCGTTCCACATTCTTCCCCACCGCCGCGTCGATGCGTTGCAGGGCAAAGACCAGCAGGAAGCTGACCACCAGCCAGCCGATGTAGTTGGAGAGCGGCACGCCGAAGTGGATTCCCGCTTCCCTGTAGCCGTAGATCCGGCCCAGAAACCAGCGGTGTCCCTGAAGAGCAACCGGGTCGATGACGATATCGAGGAATGTCTGGTAAAAAGAGGCAAGGACCAGCACCGCGAACGACCTCCGCATGGACCTGGTCTCCAGCGTGACCAGGTTCCAGCGGCACGTCTTGATGGGTGATACGGTCAGGAGCGCCGCGGTATAGCTGCAATAGGTCAGGAACACGTAGGAAAGCGAGTCGAAGAACGGCACCCCGGCCAGCCATAGTTCCCGGGTCTTCGTGGTGTCGATGTAGTAGTACCACCCATAGGGGATGCCCGTGTTGATGGAGCAGAACTCCGAGACGAAGGCAATCAGGTATCCCGTAACGGTAAAACAGAAGGTCTTCTTCCATCCCATGTGGGTGACGGAGGCCACCAGATAGACCGCTAGAAAGGCAAAGACATAGGGTCTCATCGCAAGGGTTCCTATCCCAATCCTGACGACATCTTCCATAGAAATTCCTCCTGATATCAAAAAGGCGCGGCAGAAGGCCGCGCCATACAGATTCATGCTTCACGCGCGGCGCCGGTCAGCGGATCGTCCGAACGGGGTGAAAAAACATATGATCAGAACAGCGTGCCTATGACGCTTCCCAGCACCGAGATGGCCCCGCTGTCGCCGAGCCCTTCCACGGCCTGTTCGGTCTTCTTCAGGGTCGCCGTCGCGTCCTTGTAAAGCTTGTCCTCGTTTACCAGCTTGCCGAGGGTTCCCTGTCCGCTGTTTATCTTGTCGGTTATCTCCTTGATGTTCCTTGACGCTCCGCTCAGTTCGGTGTACAGGGCCTTGTCGTTCACCAGCCGGCCCATGGTGCCCTCGCCGCGGTTGATCTTTCCGGCAATCTCCTTCACGTCCTTCATTCCCTCGTTCATGCTTGCCAATGCGCCCCTGGCTTCCACGTAGAAGGAATCATCCTTTACCAGCCTGCCGATGGTCCCTTCTCCCCGTTCGATGCGGGCGGTGATGTTTTTGAGGTTATTGGTCACCTCGCTGGTGTTTCTGTACAGCGACTTGTCGTTGAGAAGAAGGGCAAGGGAACCGTCGCCCCGGTCGAACTTGCTGGTGATGCTGTTCAGGTTTTCCATGGAACTCTTCAGGTTTCCCCGGTTCTCGTCCAGCATGCTGGATATCTTGTCCATCACCTCCCGCTGGTTCCGGTTCAGGTCGGTCACCAGGCTCTTGGCGTCGGCGGCCAGATCCCCCAGATTGCTCATGACGGTGTCCACGTTGGCGGCGTCTTTGCCCGGCACCGTGGCGCCGGGGGGAAGAAGGGGCGCCGTGGAGGAGCCGAAGGAGATGCCGAGGAACTGGCCTCCCAGGAGGTTTGTCATGCGCAGGCTCGCCACGCTGTCCGACCTGATGCTCGTGCCCCTGTTTACCTCGAAATCGATGCGCACCTTTCCGTCAAGGACCCTGATGCTGGTGATCCTGCCCACATCAACCCCGGCGAGCCGCACGGAGTCTCCGTTCTTGAGGCCGGTCACGCTGGTCAGGTAGGTTTTGTACGGAACGGATTTATCGAAGGGGTTCCACTTCCCTCCCAGTTCCAGCATGACGCCAAGAATGATGATGCCGAACACGAAAAAGATGCCTACCTTTTTTTCGATTGAGAGAGCCATGGTGTCTGTCTCCTGTCCCCGCTTCTTCGCCTGGTCTCCGGTTCCGTAAATCTGACCCGCGGCGGGATGGATATGGTTGATTGGATGATTTGAACCTTCTTCGGTTTCCGGAAAAACCTCTACAGCAGCAATCTGGTCAGAACATAGTCCGCTATCAGGATCAGGATGAAAGAGAGAACCACGGCGCGGGTTGTGGAACGTCCGATGCCGCGCGCGCCGCCGGAGGTAATGAACCCCACATAGCAGGCAACCAGCGAGATTATGCCGCCGAAGACAAATGATTTTATGAGACCCGCGCCGATTTCGCTGAACTTGAGGGCCGCCTTGAGGCTGTCGTAGTAGGTGGCGTAGGAGATGAATATCTTCGGGTGGAGGTGGCTGATGAGGGCGCCGCCCATCATCCCGACGAAGTTCGCGTACAGGGTCAGCGCGGGCACGCAGATGACGCAGGCGATAAAGCGGGGCATGGCCAGATAACGGACCGGATGGATATCCAGGGTCTTCAGGGCGTCTATCTCCTCGTAGACCTTCATTACTCCTATCTCGGCGGCCATGGCCGACCCGACCCTGCCGGCGACCAGAAAGCTGGTCATGACCGGGCCCAGTTCCCTGACCATTGAGAGCCCCACAATGGCGCCGATGATGTCCTGGGTGCCGTATTTCTGGAGCTCCGACCCGGTTTGCAGCGCCAGGACCATGCCCACGAAGAAACCCATGACCGAGGCGATGGGGAGGGTTTCGTAACCCATGATCACCATCTGGGAGAGGATGCTCTTCATGTTCCTCGGCGCATCCCGGAAGAAATAGAGAGTCTGGAAGAGAAGCCTGAGCATCTCGCCGACAATCTGAAAGAAATAAAGTATTCTCGCGCCTATTTTTTCAAGGATTCCCATCACATCCCGCTCCTCGGGTCCATCCGCGGCCTCCCTCCGTCAGGCATGGCCGGCATTCCCCATTCCACGCCGAACGGGAGCCAGAAAAAACTCAGCTTGCTTTCGTGTTTGCGTTTCCGGTAACGAACCAGCCCCTTCAGGAAGGCCAGATCGGTTCTCTCTCTTTCCGAGCGGTAATACAGAAGAGGGAAGAATTCGATGGCAAGGTCGTCCCCTCTTTGCTCGTGCCAGTAGAGATTCCAGAGAAAGGAAACCGCCGAGTCTCCGGAGTCGTTCCATTTCTGCACGTAGAGTCTCCACAGGGGCGCCCAGTTCTTTTCGACTCCCTCCTTGTCCAGGATAGGCTCCAGCGGCGCGGGAAAGGTGACCGTTTTCACCCGCCTCTCGTCCTTCCTGTACGTGAGCAGGGGCCAGACCATCGTCCGCCTCCGTTCCGATCCGTCCGCGGTCCAGGTTTCCCGGTTGTCCGAATAGAGAAAGAAAAGGACCCGGTCGCGTTCCTGAAGAAACTTGCCGGTGGTCAACTTCTCATGGCTGTAGAGGGGCCACAGGTACCAGCGCTTGACCCGTTCCTTCCGCCGGTCCTCGCTGAAGAAGGGGAGATAGCGGTCCATGTGTCTGGATTCGCTCCGTATGGTGGAGACGAAGGGCCAGAAGTAATGGCGCTCTTCCAGCTTCTTTTCCCGATCCGAGACATAGCCGAAGAACGGCCACAGGTAGTGGCGTTCGGAGCGCTTTCGTGATTCCGCGGAGGTATAGAAGGGAAAGAGGTAGAACCTGCTTTGCGGAGCGTCGGTGTCGAGGGCGGTTTCTTCCTGGAAAAAGACCGGCCACAGCGCGAACCGTTTGCGGTATACGCCTTCCTTTTGAGACTCCCCGTACAGCGGCCAGAAGTGAAAGCCGCTCTCCTTTTCACCCGATATGAGGGAGAAAAAGGGGTAGAGATAGTTCCTGGTCTCGGTTCCTTTCTTAACGGTCCGTCCGTAGAGGGGGAACATGACAAAGTGGTATTCGTCCCTCCAGAAGCGCTCGTAGATATCGCCATAGAAGGGAAAGACCGAGGTGTAGGGACCGTGTTTTTCCGACGTTCCGGAAATATAAAAGGGGAACAGCATGGTCCCCCGCCGTTCCACCTCGCCCGGGGAGGGCGTCCTTTTCTGATAGAGCTTCAGAACCTGCAGGAATTCGCCGTCATTGTCCGATTTCGCGGAAGCGACGGGATAAAGATAGTCGCTTCGTGACGAATCATCACTCTCCGAGCGGTAGAAAAAGGGACGCAGGGCCGTATCCGTCTCGCCCCCCTTCTTCTGAAGCTTGAACAGGGGACCCAGGATGGAGAGATTGCTGAACCCTTCCCGTGGGCTCTCGCGGTAATCGAAAAACGGCCAGAAGGTGATAATGGCGCCTTCTTCCGGCGGGGGAGGGTTCTCCCCGGCCCGCGATGGCGCGGAGAGGGTAAGAAGTATCAGGAATATGAGAATAATCCCAAAAACGGCAGTTGGAGGTATCCGTAGAGAGCGACTTTGTCGTATTTCGCTGCTGCTCTTTGCGAAATGGAGCGGCCACAGCCGATACTGTCCGAACCCGAAGGGTGAGTCTATCGGCTGTAGCGAAATGAGCTTAGAGCAGCCGAAAGATGACAATCGGAGCGAACGAAGGATGCCTCCAACCGCCGAATCTAGGATAATGGCTTTTGCGTGCATGAACTCATTCCCGAACCCCGGCGCGGTAGATATGAACGTGGCATTTCGAGGGATTTCCGGCGGCGGTCCCCATAAAAGCGACGCCGCACATCTCTCCGTCAGCGCGCGGAGCCTGTTTGCGGCGTTGGCGACGGATTCAATAACTCAGTATTTCCCGTCCGCGTAATCAACCCATCCGCCGGCCATCACCAGGGCCTTGTCGAACGGCGCCATTTCGAAGGTAAAGGTCTCTTCCTTTCCCCCTCCGCTGATGGTCAGGGACTGACTTGCAAGGTCCAGGGAGATGGCGGCGTCGGCGCATCCCTGAAAGGAAAAGATTGCATCGATGGCCGCCTTGGGGAGTTCGACCGCGGTCATGCCGCAATTGAACATGTTCTGACGGAATATGCGGGCGAAAGACTCCGCCACCACTACCGTGATCCCGTTTACCTCCAGGACCCAGGGCGCGTGCTCGCGGGACGAGCCGCATCCGAAATTGGCCCTGGTAACGATTACCCTCGCCCGCCGCGTAACCTCTCCGGCCGGGTCGAATCCCGGAAGTTTCAGGTCTTCCAGGATATAGGGTTTGAGGTCCTGCTTGGTGATTTCCGTAAGGTAGCGCGCCGGAATAATCTCGTCGGTGTTTATGTCGTCACGGTCTAGAAAGAGTACGGGACCGCCAAAGGTTTTCATACATCAATCTCCTGTTCTGAATAGTTTTCCCGATGGGGCGTAAAAATGGCCGGTTTCAGGGGAGGTACTTCCTGGGATCCGCTATCCTGCCTTCGATTGCGGCGGCCGCGCTGGAGGCGGGAGACAGGAGATGTACCATCCCTCCCTTGCCCATCCGCCCCTGGAAGTTGCGGTTGGTGGTGGCCGCGCAGACCTCGCCTTCAGCCAGGACGCCCGCGCTCATCCCGAGGCAGGCGCCGCAAGTGGGGTTTGTAACGCAGAAGCCCGCTTCCATGAATATCTCGATGAGGCCTTCTTTCAGCGCGTCCTGGAATACCTTGGGAGTGGCGGGCGAGAGGATCGCGCGCACGGTCGGGGCTATCTTTCTCCCCTTGAGCATTTGCGCCGCGATACGAAGGTCTTCCAGGCGGCCGTTGGTGCAGGAGCCCAGGTAGACCTGATCAATGGGGGTTCCGGCCATCTCAGTGACCGTCCTGACCTGGTCGGGTTTATAGCCGAAGGTCACCATGGGTTCCAGCCCGGAGAGATCGAAATCGTAGGTCTTGTCGTAGACGGCGTCCTCATCGGACCACCATTTGCGGTATTTGTCCACCGCGGCCTCTTTCGAGGGAAAGTCACCCTGGATGAAGGGCCAGAGGTAGTCCACCGTAACACGATCCGGCATGCAGATACCCGACGTGCCGCCGGCCTCGATGGCCATGTTGGTGAGGGTCATGCGAGACTCCATGGACATGGCGTCCACCACCGGGCCTCGAAATTCCATGACGCGGTCGGTGGCGCCGTTTACCCCCAGCTGGCCGATTATATAGAGAATCACATCCTTGGCGTACACCCCTCTCGGGAGGGTTCCGTTCAGGTTGATACGGATTGTTTCAGGCGCCCTGAATGCGCATACCCCCTTCAGTATTCCCACCTCCAGATCCGTGGTTCCCACCCCGGCCGCGAAAGCGCCGAAGGCGCCATGGGTGCATGTGTGCGAGTCACCCATGATGATGGTGTAACCGGGGCGTATGAAACCCTTTTCCGGAAAGAGCGCATGACAGACGCCGTTGGCCCCGACATCGAAAAAATCGGGGATATTATGGCGCCGCGCCCAGTCCCGGAGGATTTTAGCCTGGGTGGCGGTCTTGCTGTCCTTGCTGGGCGTTACGTGATCGATGACCGCCTTTATCTTCGCCGTATCGAAGACCCGGTCCTTTCCCCTTGAAACCAGGTCGGCGATGGCGATAGGGGTTGTGATTTCATGGCACATCACCACGTCAAGCCTGAGAACCTTGGCGCCCGGAAACGGCTCATCTACGAGATGGCCGGCAAAAATCTTTTCCGCTGTTGTCTTACCCATCAGTTTGATTCCTTTCCTCAATCGGTTTTCCGTCCGGCGTCCCATGGGACGTCTCATGCGAAACATGAGCTTCCGGCTCCAGGTTCCGCGGAAAACTCCGAAGCAGTTGTAACTAAAGGCACAATTTAAACAAATCGCCCCGAGAAAGCAATTTAAATAATGAAAATCAGCCTTCCCGTTTGTAAGCGTACCATCTAAATGCTATAATCGGCTCCATTTTTCAAAGGAGAATCCACGACGTCATGGAACTTTCATTTACCCGGGACAACGGCGAAATCGACGAACTGATCGACAGGATCATAGAGCGGGCGGGTGACATAAATTATCCGGATTATATTCGGGAAATGTTTATCACGGTACTCAAGGCCGGCCAGGAAAGCGACTATCCGGCCGACCTGAAGCTGCTGCGCAACACCATGAAGGAGATGCGCTATACAAACAAGGTCTTCGCCCCGTCGCGGCGGAGGAAAAAGGTGACCATTTTCGGCTCGGCCAGGACTGACCGGGACGATCCCATGTTCCGGAAGTGCGTAGAATTCAGCGCGGAGCTGGCCGAAAGAGGATACATGATCATCACCGGCGGAGGGGGCGGCATCATGGAGGCCGGTAATGAAGGCGCCGGGGCCGAAAACTCCTTCGCGGTAAACATAAGGCTCCCCTTTGAGCAGGCGCCCAACTACGTCATGCAGGCGAATCCCCGTCTCGTGACCTATAAATATTTCTTCACGCGCAAGGTCGCATTCGTCAAGGAGACCGATGCCATCGCGGTGTTTCCCGGCGGTTTCGGCACGCTGGACGAGGCCATGGAGGTGTTTACCCTCATACAGACCGGAAAGACTTCTCCGAAGCCCCTGGTGCTGGTGGACGACGAGGATGGATACTGGAAGAACTGGCTGGAATTCGTGAAGGAGTGCCTTCTGGGAAAGGGTTTCATATCCGGGGAGGACTTTTCCATCTTCACCATCACCCCGAACGAAGATGAGGCCATAAGGGTCATCGAGGATTTCTACCGCAATTATCACTCTCTGCGGTTTATCAACGGAAACCTGGTACTCCGCCTTACCAGGGAGTTGAGCGTGGAGAACCTGAAAAGCCTCGAGGATGAATTTCCGGAAATGCGCATGCCGGGAACGCGCATCTGTTCCTGCCGCGCGCTTCCCGAGGAATCCGATGAGCCGGATCTCCTGAAACTCCACAGAATTTCGTTGCGTTTCAACCATCGCCACTACGGGCTTCTGCTGGCGTTTATCAGGCGGATAAACACATTCTAAAATTTTTTGAAAAGATTATTCCCGCACAAGAAAAAATTCTTGACAACCTTCCTCCTCCTTGCTATCTCATAGCCTAAGTAAGTTTCGGAAGTTATCGCTGAGTAGAGAAAGCACGGCCAAGAGGTAATAACCCCTGTGTTTTTCTGCCTCAAGACTCCGGAAACTTAGATGAGGCGTTCCGTGAAATTTCGGGACTGAAGTTCCGGAAGCAAGAAAGGAGGTAGGAAAATGGCTCAGGGTAAAGTTAAATGGTTCAACGATGCAAAGGGGTTCGGTTTCATCGAGCAGGAGAATGGCGAAGACGTATTCGTACATTTCTCCGCCATCTCGGCCGACGGCTTCAAGACCCTCGCTGAAGGCGAGCAGGTAACCTTTGACGTGGTCAGCGGCCCCAAGGGGCTCCAAGCCGCCAACGTGAAGAAGATGTAACAACCTAACCGGCTGTTTCATCAGATTCGAAAAACCCGCCTGTTTTCGCAGGCGGGTTTTTCTTTTTCTGAATCAGCTGTCTTGTTTTTCTCTCTCAGGCAATCCCCGCAAGCTCCAGCCTACCCCCCCATCGCCTCAGCAGCTCTTCCCGCAGCAGGGCATTCTCTTTTGACGACAGACCCGGATCCCGCTCCACGATTGCAAAGGCCTCAGCGCGGGCCTCTTCCAGTATCCGTCCGTCGCGAAGGATGCTGGCCGCGCGGAAATCGGGCAGCCCCGCCTGGCGTGTGCCCAGAAAGTCGCCGGGTCCGCGCAGTTCCAGGTCTTCCTCGGCGATGCGGAATCCGTCCGTGGTCTTTTCCATGACCCGCAGCCTCCGTTCCGCCTCGGCGGACTGCCTTTCTCCGGTCAGAAGGATACAGCGCGACCTGCCGCTTCCCCTGCCGACCCGTCCTCTCAACTGATGAAGCTGTGAAAGTCCGAAACGTTCGGCATGCTCAACCACCATTATCGTGGCATTGGGCACGTCTATTCCTACTTCTATTACCGTGGTTGCCACAAGGATGTCGGTTTCGCCTGCCGTAAAGGAACGCATCACCGATTCCTTCTCATCCGGCTTCATTCGTCCGTGGAGGAGGCCGAGACGCAGCTCCGGGAAGATGTCGGCGGAGAGATGTTCCGCCATGGAAACCGCCGCCTTCAGTTCCGACTTTTCGGATTCTTCCACGAGAGGATAGATTATGTATGCCTGTCCTCCGCAGCGCACCTCCTCCCGCACCATCCTGTATACGGAAGAACGGCGGGCCTCCGGGCAGACCCTTGTTTCCACCGGACTCCTTCCCGGCGGGATCTCGTCGATTACCGAAAGGGAAAGGTCTCCATAGACGGTCATGGCCAGGGTCCGGGGGATGGGGGTCGCCGTCATCACGAGGATATGGGGATTGCGGCCCTTTTTCTTGAGAAATCCGCGCTGCAGGACTCCGAAGCGATGCTGCTCGTCGATGATGCCCAGGCCGAGACGCTGGAATTCAACCTTTTCCTGGATGACCGCATGGGTCCCTATGACGATCTTTACGTCGCCCGACGCTATTGCCTTCAGGGTCGCGGCCCTTTTCCTGGCGGTCAGTCCGGAGGTGAGGAGTGTCACCGGAATCCCCAGATGTTCGCAGGAGCGGCGGATATTCAGATAGTGCTGTTCCGCCAGGATCTCCGTGGGTGTCATGATGGCTGTCTGGCAGTCATTTTCCACGGCCAGCAGGGCAGCCAGGAGCGCTACGATGGTCTTGCCGCTCCCCACGTCCCCCTGCACGAGCCGGTGCATGGGGTGGCTGGAGGTCATGTCCTCCTTGATCTCGGTGAGAACCCTTTTCTGCGCCGCGGTCAGGGAAAAGGGGAGGGTCTTCAGCAGGGGACGGGTGAATTTGTGGGTGACCCGGAAAGGGATGCCTTCTTCAATGGAGGCGCCGCTGCGTTTCAGGGCAAGGCCCAGTTGCAGGAAAAAAAACTCGTCAAAGGCCAGGGTCCGGTGCGCCTGTGTCGCGCGATCGTTCAGTCGGGAGATGTCGGCGTCATGGCACGGAAAGTGGACCTCCCGGAGGGCGTCGGCCAGGGGCAGCAGTGAACGCCGATCCCGGACCTCCCCGGGAAGCGGGCTGTCCGCCGAATCGGCGAATGTGTCGACAATGCCTTTGAGGATCTTGCGCAGGGCCTTCTGCCGCAGTCCCTCGGTCAGGGGGTAGACCGGCACGGTGCGCCCGAAATTGACGGGGTCGGCGGCTATGATTGCGGCCAGGTCCGCGCCGTTGTCGAGCCAATCCGCTTCCGGGTGGTGAATCTCCCGGCATGAACCGAACTGGACGACCTCTCCCGCGAAAATACCCCTCTTGCCGGTCTTCCAGGTTGCCTTCATGTACCGCGTGTTGAAATTGAACCATTTCATCGTTACCACGCCGCTTTCGTCACCCACCAAGGCCTCGAAAATGCGTCTTCCGCCCCTGCCTTCAACGGCTTCGGCGCTTCGCACTTCGCCTGAAAAGACCTCGGTCCGTCCCGGCCGCAGCTCGGCGATGGCAAGGAGGCGCCGGCGATCCTCATAGCGATTGGGGAGAAGATAGAGGGCGTCCTCGACCGTGGTTATCCCCTTTTTAGCGAGCAGATCGGCCATCTTGGGGCCGACCCCTCTGATGAAGCGTATGGAGGTCTCCAGATTCTTCCGGTTGATGGAGTAGCGTGCGCATTGGACGCCGGCGAGGGTCGGGCGTGGCGGGGCGGGGGAGATGATTCCCTTGCCGTCATGGATTTCAATGATGAGCTCATCGCCCGGCTCGAGACCAAGGGCTTCCAGGATATCCCCCGGCAAAGGGAGCGCTCCTTCATCGCTTATCTTGAGAATGGTCATCTTCAGCCCTCATGCGTTCATCTCATTCCCGTATCTGAATCCTGGGCGTGGCAAATCTTCTCCCCACAATGGTCCGGTAACGCTGACGGAGCCCGGTCATGTCCAGGTTGAGAAAATCGGGCAGGGCGGCGTCGCGCATCCGCAGGTACGAATCCACAAGTCCCGCCATTGCCGTATTGTAGCGTTTTCTGGAAGAGCCGTGGGCGTAATTCCTGCCTGGAAAGCGGCGGATATCCCCGTCAAAATAGGGAGAGATATGGTAAAGCTCATGGAATATGGTAATCAGTTTTTCCCGCTGAGGAAGATTGAAGAAACGGGGCGCGAGAAAGTAGATTACGTAGAGCATCTCCATTCCCTTTCGGGTTACTTGAGGCATGGTGAGGGTGCGGGTTTTTCCTCCACGTCTTACCTGTATGGAGCCCTCTCCTCCCTGGAAGCGGAGGGGGTGTATCCTGGCGAAGGTTCCGTGGATGCCGGCGCCTCTGGTTGACGCAACGCAGATGAGAACCCGTGAAGGGTCTATGTGGCCCAGTTCGTCCACGCGGTCAACGATGTCCGTGACCACGATCTCCAGTTCACGTGTGAGATTCAGGACGCTCACGGCCCCGTCCGTATCAGCTTGTGACATAAAAGACAATGGTCGCCCGGGGGATGGTTTTCCGGAAGGGGAACCCTTGCCGGATTGTGGCAGTCACCGCATTTCCGCTCCGCTTCGGCCTTGCCTCCGGGGGAACTGATGGCCCGGTATACGGCTTGGTGATTTTCGTCCACTGGAACCTTCCTGGTCGTTTCCCTGCCGGAGATGAGGAACACCACGAGAAGAACGGCGCAGGCCAGACCGAGGAATATCCAGTCCTTGTGGGAAATCTTCATGGCCGCTCCGGTAGGTCATTTCATAATCGCGCATCCGATGGCGCCGTTGTGCTGGGGATGTTCCGGAACGGAAACAGTGAAGCCCTCGCCTTCCAGAAGCCTGAGCATGGCGCTGTTGTGGGCCACGCCGCCGGTCAGCACGATCAGTTCCGACGGGAAGCGCCTCAGCATGGGAATCACCCTTTTTACCAGCGTCCGGTTCACCCCGGCGCAGAGACGTTCAACGGAGTAGCCCCGGAGGATCTGGCCGATAAGCTCCGACTCCCCGAAGATTCCGCAGGTGGCGTCAAGCCGCACGGGATTCTCCCAGTGGCGGGAAAGCTCGTCCAGGTCCACCTCCAGTATGACCGCCATGTTTTCCAGGTAGCGGCCGCTGCTTGCGGCGCACTTGTCGTTCATGACGAAATCCTGGAGGGTCCCGTCACGCACAAGGGCCACTTTCGTATCCTGGCCACCCATGTCCAGGAGGGTGAAATTCCGCAGGCCGGTCTGGAAAACGGCGCCTGCCACGTGGGCGCGAATCTCGGAAACGACCCTCGCGCCGGCAAGGTTCAGGGTATTGCGTCCGTAGCCGGTGGCTACGATGGATGAGGCATTCAGCTCATCCGCGGAGAAAAGGCCGGAACCGACCAGGTCGAAGCTGAGTTCATCATCGCGCATCCTGCCGAAGCGCTTGTAGAAGGAAAGGGTGTCGAAATCGCCCAGGCGCGTGACTTGCTCTTGATCCGCCAGGGCGAATTTTACCTTGCGGCTCCCCAGATCTATTCCGATCCTCACGCCCTGCCTCCAAGCATCTCCAGGAAGCTTTCAATGCGGATCCGTGAACGGGCGTCCAGAGGTCCAGGTTTATCCCCTTCCAGGGTCAATACGGGAAGGGAAATCCTTTTTCGCACTATGATGTCCTCAATCTGCCGGAAGCAGAAGGACTGTACGTAGTGGATTACGCCGTCCACCCTCCGTTTAGTCAGTTCACGCTCCATATCGGCCAGGCGGAAAAAGATGTCGTAGGGGTAGGTGTAAGCCCGGTATCTCTCCACCAGGTCGTCGATGCCGTAGGGCATGGTGAACTGCCGCTGGGTCTCGTTGAATACGACCCTCGCCCCATGCGATTCAAGGAATGGATAGAGGCCGTCGATGATGGGAGGCACGCCGATGTAGGCCAGGCGCAGGCCCTCTCCGAACGGAGTGCGCCGTTGCGCTTCCTCAAGAAATCCGTCGATCTGCGCCTCGAATGTGTCCGGGTCTCCGTTCATGTCCGACGAGGAGACCTGGAACAGATGGTTTTCCTCACCTGAAACCAGGTTTTCTTCCCAGGTCAGGCGATCAATCTCGCGAATCTTTTGCCTGATGCCTTCCAGGCGCAGACCTGCACGGTTGACGTCGTCCCATCCGGTTTCCAGGGAGGCCATCAGCCTCTCCATCTCCCCGCGAAGGGCGGCCGCGCATCGGTCATGGGGATAGGCAAAGGGAAGGGTCCTGATGTCCTTGAGGGAAAGCACTTCCATGAGTGCGCGGGTGTTGCTGCAATCACCTTCGGTGACCGCTACAATCTCATGGATGTCGTTTTCCAGGGCCGCGGCGTATATCCCCTTGATCCAGCTGCACGTATTCCTGGGAAATCCTTCCGCCTCCGCCGATTCAATCAGCTCCATGCTCCTGCCGCCGGTGATGAAGACATTGTTCAGATCAACAGGGGTTCTTCCCGCTGCTATAACTATTTCCAGGGGGATGGTGGTGGTAAAACCGGTTTTTTGCACGTTACCTTCATTCTGTCTTGACGAAATTGAAATAGATGAGTACGCCGCCGATGACCAGCCCTCCGCAGATGAAAGGGAGGGTCGATGAGAGATTAAACTCTTCACCGGCGGGTGGAAAGGTGAAACGGACGAGAAGCATCAGGGAGATGACGGAAAAAAGGGCCAGGAGCACGAATTTGGAGCGCTTGATGACGGCGTAAAAGAAAATGATCAGAAAACCCCCTATCAGCCATGGGTTCTCCATGACACCCTTGAGACTCAGGTTCTGTATGAATTGGAGTATGTTTTCCGTTTCGAAAGGTGTCAGGGCGTCTTTTGTCTTGGTAATCAATTCCTGCTTTTCCATTTCTCCTCCCGTTGCGGATATCCAACGTATGAATAGCAAATTATTCTTTGAAATTAAAGGAGAATATTGCCTGAACCTCCCATTTCGCGCGCGTTGCGCCCCATTTTCCGGATTGGACGGGTACGGTTGTAAAAAAAGCTTGACTTTACGTAATATAGATTGATATATAACGCAACGTTCAATCAATCAGTAATTCGATTTGCTCCGACCCGTCTTCCCTACGGCAATTGCTACGGGGGCCGGGCATGGGCGCCGCCGGAAACAGCGTCGCCTCCCCTGTTTGGAAAGGAGTGAACACAGCGGCATTTCACGGCCGGCGGGTGTTTGTTTCCGTCGGCCGTTTTTTGTTCGCTCTCAAAACGGAATAAGCGGATGAAAACCATGCGAATCAGGCGACCACTTCGTCCCCTGCCGACAGGGCAGGCCCAACGGAACCCGCATTGATACTTACTTATATGTATCGCAGCGGGTTTTTTTATTGGGAATCGACAAAAGCGTTATGGAGAGGAAGCATGAAACAAGTCAGCTACTTGCACGGAGTCCCCGAAGGCAGGGAGATGCAAAACCAAGAAAATGATCCGGCCGGCGAGGAACTCCGCGGGCTGCCTGATATCCGTGAAATTGACTGGAACCGGATCTGCTGGGAAAAGAGAAAACGGAAATCCTCTCCCAGCGGCGCCACCGCATATTGGGACATGCGGGCGCCCGCCTTTGCCAGGAACTCGTCAAAGAGCGACTATTCGGAAAAGTTTCTGCGGCTGCTGGAGGTAAAGCCTCACTGGACGCTTCTCGACGTGGGGTGCGCCGCGGGTACGCTGGCGATTCCCCTGGCGGGACGGGTAAAGAAAATAACGGCGATGGATATCTCGGGAAACATGCTCGCGCTGCTTAGGGAGCGCTCCTCCGGATCGGGAATATCCAATATCGAGACGGTTCAGGGCGCATGGGAGGATGACTGGAACGCCCTTGGAATCGAAGAGTATGACGTGGCCCTGGCTTCCCGATCTCTCATTACCGAGGACTTCGAGAGCGCGCTTACCAAATTGGACAGGGCCGCCCGGAAACGGGTCTACATATCCACCATTGTCGGCGATGGTCCCCACGACCGCCGCATCTACCGCGCGCTGGGGAGGAATCTGAATCCGGGACCGGATTATATATATCTGTATAATCTTCTTTACAGGATGGGAATTCACGCCAACGTCAACTTCATCAGCTACCTGGAGCGTAACTCCTATGAAAGCCCCGAGGACGCATTCTCGCATCTGGGGTCCAAGCTGGAGGTTTCATCCCGCGAGGAAGGGGATATTCTGCGGGCATACCTGGAGGATAATCTTGTTTACGCGGATGGGGCATGGATGATGGCTTATCCCCGAAAGATCGTCTGGGCGATTCTCTGGTGGGACAAGTAGAGGCGCTGATTGAAACCCGTCGGGTCCATGGAAAAGGATCAGGGGCGCCGACCGATGAAGACCTCAAGAGGAAAAAGATCATAATAGATAAATAAAATAACCGCTCATAAGAAGAAACATATATCCGTCTCTCCGACCCGCTGACCCTAAGGCATGGCGCTATGGGCATCGGGCTGCGGGCGCCGCCGGAAACAGCGTCGCCTCCCGTATTTGGAAAGGAGTGAACACTTCGGTTGAAACAGGCCGGCGAGTGTCATGCTCCGCCGGCCTGTTTTGTTATGACGTAACATCTTAATTTTTAAGGAGAATCTTCCGTAGTGAAAAAGGATATCTGGATACCCTGCCTGGTTTTTATTCTTGTCTTCATCATCCTGTTTTCCCTGACCCTGGGAAAATACGAAATCAGCCTCGGGGAGATATTTCAATACCTGGCGACCGCCGCCGGGGCGGGTTCGATGGATGAGGGCAAATACGCTCTCTATTCCAACATCCTGCTGGACATACGCCTCCCCCGCATCATTGCCGCCGCCCTCATCGGTTCCGCCCTTTCCGTGTCCGGCGCCGCCTTTCAGGCCATGTTCATCAATCCGCTCGTTTCTCCCGGGCTCCTGGGCGTTCTGGCCGGGGCCTCCTTTGGCGCCGCGCTGGGGATGATCGTCTCCAACAGCTGGTTTGCCGTTCAATCGGGCGCCTTTGTCTGCGGCTTTCTGGCGGTCTTCATCGCCATCGGAATCGCCAGGCTCTACCATGGAGACCGGCTGCTGATGCTCATCCTGGGCGGTATTATCAGCGGCGCCCTGTTCACCTCGCTCCTGTCCATCGTCAAATACGTCGCAGATCCCTACAACCAGCTGCCCGCCATCGTCTACTGGCTCATGGGAGGCCTCTCCCTGGCGGACGGCAAGACCGTAATGTATGTGTCCTTTCCCATATGCGGCGGGATTCTGTTCCTTATCCTCTTCTCCCGGTTCCTGAATATACTGAGCATGGGGGACGACGAAGCGAAGTCCCTGGGCATCAACGTTACCCGCATCCGCATTGCCCTTATCTTCTTCGCCACCCTCATCAGCGCCCTGACCGTGGTCATCGGAGGCCTCATCGGCTGGGTCGGCCTTATCATCCCCCACATGGCGCGCATGCTGGTCGGGCCGGACAACAGGATTCTCCTGCCTGTCTCCGCCCTTATCGGGGCCATCTACCTCATCGCCGTGGATGATGTCGCGCGCCTTCTGTTTACCGTGGAGATTCCTCTCGGCATCGTCACCTCCCTCATGGGAATCCCCTTTTTCATACTGGTGCTGAAAAACGCACGGAAAGGATGGGCATAATCAATGTTGCTTGTCGCTGAAAACATCTCCTTTGGATTCCCCGAAAATCCGGTCCTGCGGGACGTCTCTCTGTCGGTGAGCAGGGGCGAGATAATCTCGCTTCTGGGGCCCAACGGCAGCGGGAAGACCACCCTTCTGAAGAGCCTTCTCGGCCTCTATCCCCTGGACAAGGGGCGGGTGCTGTTCGAGGGGCGGGCCATATCCTCTCTTCACCGGATGGCCCTGGCGCGGAGCATCGCCTATGTGCCCCAGATACACCGGGCCTCTTTTGCCTACAGCGTAATCGACGTGGTCCTCATGGGGAGGATTCCGCACAAGAACTTTTTCTCCCGCTTTTCCGATAAAGATATGGAGATAGCCGAGGCCGCTCTGGACAAGCTCTCCATCCTCCACCTGCGGGACAGGCCCTATACCCGCATCAGCGGCGGCGAACGCCAGCTCACCCTCATCGCCCGGGCCATGACCCAGGGGGCGCATACCTTCATCATGGACGAACCGGCCAACGGCCTGGATTACGGTAACCAGATCAAGCTGCTGGAAGGGCTCATCGACCTGTGCGACGAAGGGTTTACCTTCATAAAGTCCACCCACTTTCCGGACCATGCCCTGTGGGTGGCGGACCGGGTGGTGATGCTGAAGGATGGAATGATAATCGGGGACGGACCGCCGGACAAGGTGATTACCAGTGAAAATCTCTTCGCCCTGTACGGCAGGGAGGTGGATATCCATTCGCTCCGGGAGAGTTTCAGGGTCTGCATTCCAAGAAAGATCGGGAAATGCAGATGTCTCCATGCCTGTTAGAGCGCCAAAACAATAACCTAAAAAAGCAATTACCACGGAGAACACAGAGGGCCCGGAGGGTTTTCGTATAACTGTCAAGTAGTTACTCCAAAACAAAGATATTACGATCGGCGCCTCTATGGTGAATCTGGCAGTTCATTTTTTCCGCTTCTATATCTCTGTGTTCTCTGGTACGCCAGGCCAAGCCTGGCTGATCTATCTGACTG
>CAYMFO010000056.1:0-17382 GCA_964389825.1 uncultured Geobacter sp.
ACACTTTTCAGTCAGATAGATCAGCCAGGCTTGGCCTGGCGTACCAGAGGTCACAAAGAACACAGAGATATAAAAGCGAAAAAATGAACTACTAGACGCGCCATAGAGGTGACGATCTTAATATCTTTGTTTTGGAGTAACTACTTGATAGTTATACGAAAACCCTCTATTCCCTCTGTGTTCTCCGTGGTAATTGCTTTTTTTAGGTTCAATGAGCCGTTTATCGGCATTTCAGTAACAGAGGAGGTTTTACTATGAGAAGCGTTCGTTGCATTGCGTCAGTGTTGTTAATTCTCGTTATGCCGTTACTGTACGGCTGCGGTGGAGGGTCATCCGATCAGCCGCCGACAGGCAAGACCACGGTTCTGGTGTACATGGTCGGTTCGGATCTGGAGAGCGACGGCGACCTGGGCACGGAGAATATCGAAGAAATGAAGGCCATAGGCTCTTCCGACAACGTGAAGGTGATACTGACCACCGGCGGCGCCGACAAAGACGGCTGGAAGACCGTGAAGAGACACGAGGTGCTCAAGGGCGCCGTCCGTACCCTGGACGACCGGGGCGCGATAAGCATGGGAGACCCCGAGACCCTCAAGGATTTTATCGTCTGGGGGATGAACGCCTATAAGGCCGATAGATATGTTCTGGTGCTTTGGGACCACGGCGGCGGCGCAATCGGAGGATTCGGTTCCGACGAGGTTCACGAAGGCGATACCCTGACACTCCCCAAGCTGAGGACCGCCCTGGCCGGCGCCTACGCCAGGACAGGGAAAAAACTGGAACTGGTCGGTTTCGACGCCTGCCTCATGGCCAACACCGAGACCGCCTTCAACATCAGGGAATACGCCCGCTACCTGGCGGCCTCCGAAGAACTGGAGCCGGGAGAGGGGTGGGACTATACCGCTATACTTCGCTACATGACCACCAATCCCGGGAAAACCGACGGCGCTTCGCTGGGCAAGGTCATAGCCGATTCCTTCAAGGAAAAGATCGATTTCAACTACAACGGCAAGGCGGCCATCACCTTTTCCGTAATAAATCTGGAACTGCTCACACCCACCTTCGACACCGCCCTGAAGGCCTTTTCCGACAAGATAAAGGAAAACCTGTCAAGGGGGCGGGATGGATGGGTTGAAGTGGCGTACGCCCGCTCGCTCTCCTACGATTTCGCCACCTCACGCATCTCCAGAAGATTCTGCGACATGGTGGACCTGAAGGACATGGCGCTGAACATGAAACCGTACGCCCCGAAGGAAACGGAAAACCTGCTGGCGGCCATGGAAAAGGCGGTTGTCTATAAGGTACACACCCTGCGGCCCAAGGCATACGGACTCACCATCTATTTCCCCACCGGTTCCATAAAGAGTGAAAGCTACAACAAGTCCTACCAGTCCCTGCTGTTTGTAGATTCCTACAAAAACATGATCGCCAGACATGTGGAGATAGGGACACAGGACGTCTCCCCTCCGGTCTTCTCCAGGGAGACAAAAACCGGGAATCGGTTCTCCGCTACAGTGGCCGGGGACGACATCGAAAGCGTCTCCGCGTTTATCTCGAGAACCGACGCCTCGGGCAACATCGTCATGCTCGGCCTGACTCCGGTCGAGACAAGCGCCGACGATGTGGCAACCATGGAGTGGACCGGCAAGTGGCTCTCCCTGAACGGCGTTACCGTATCCGCGTACGTGGAGGTTCCGGGAGACACCGGCGAAACCCTCAGCATCCCGGTCCTGCTGAACAACGAAGCGGCGCTCCTCATCGTGACCCGTGACAAGAAAACCGGGGCGATGAATATCGACGGGGTCTGGCCCGGCCTGGACATCAAGGACTACATGGCCGCCAGAACGCTGATTCCCCTGAAGGCGGGGGACCGGATCGCCCCCGGCTTCCAGGTGTATGACGTCGAGAACAAGACAATAGATATAGAGTTCGGAACCCCATTTACCCTCGCCTCCCCCATAACCCTCGCCGAGACGCCACTGGCCGCCGGAGAGTACTCCGTCGCCTTCTATGCCACGGACCTGGCGTTCAATGACGGCTGGTCTTCCTCTGTCATATTTACCTCCGGCAAAGCCATCTCCACCGGCATGCCGGTGAGAACGGACGCCGCATTCGCAGCCGCGGTTTCCCAGATGCTGCATGGTTACAGGATTCCATAGGCGTAATCTTCAAAGGCGGAGACCCGCCGGGTTTCGAAAACCCGGCGGGTCTCACACAGGGCCGACGGAAGGCGGGCAATGTCCGCCAAGCCTCTTGACCAGTTCGGCGGCAATCCCGTCCAGGGGAAGAATCATGGAGACGAAACCCCTCTCGATGGCGGCCCGCGCCATTCCGAAGACAACCGAAGAGTTCTCGTCCTGGGCGATGGTAAAACCTCCCGCTTCCCGGATACAGGCAATGCCGCGCACACCGTCATCGCCCATGCCGGTCAGAATGACGCCGATGGAGGAGGAACCGTAGACCCGCGCCACCGATTCCAGGAGCAGGTCGCAGCACGGCCGGTAGATATCCTCGGGTCTCCGCTCCGAAAGACGAATCCGGCCCGTCCGGGTTATGCTCATGTTGCGCTCCGACGGCGCTATATGGACCATGCCCGGCGTTACGGCATCGCCGTCGATAGCGGTGCGGACCTCGAGGCGGGAATTGGCGTTGAGCCACTGCACCATCCCTTCGGTGAAGCCTTCGGACATGTGCTGGGCCACCAGAACCGGGGCACCCAGATCCGCCGGTAGTGAAGAAAGGATCACCGAGAGCGCCCTGGCCCCCCCCGTCGATGAGGCGATAGCCACCACCCCCGGTGAAACGGCGGGGCGCGCCGGTTTTACCGTTCCATTTGCCCATGCCTCCGCGGCCTTCTCCTTTGTCCGCACGGGAGATGCAACCTTGACCCCCGCGAGCGCCTTGATTTTCGCCGCCAGAAAGGATGAGGGAGATTCGAGACGAGGTTTCTCAACCACCTCCAGCGCCCCCTTGGCCAAGGCGGAAAAGGCCGTCTCCGCATCCTCCAGGGCGGTAAGCACCAGTATGGGTAGCGGCGACAGCTCCATTATCCGCTCGATGGCCACCAGACCGCTCATCATCGGCATCTGTATATCAATGGTCACCAGGTCCGGCTTTAGTTCCAGGACCTTTTTCAATGCCTCAAGCCCGTTTTCCGCCTCGCCGATAACGGCAATACCCCTGTCTCGTCGCAGGTGAGAGATGATCACCCTTCTCGCCACCGGACTGTCGTCTACCACCAGCACCCTGACGGGCGCCTTGCATGAACCGGCGCCCACCATTACACCACCCCGGCGGTCTGATCCGCCTCATAAACGGAATGAGAGGCCATCCCCTCCTCCGGACAGGTAAACTTTTTCATCATTCCGCTCAATTGCGCCGCCATGGCCGTGAGGTTTCGGCTGATCTCGCTGGTTTCCTGGATGGGACCCGAGCTGATGATGTCTTCCGGCGCTTCGATAATCAGCCTGCGCACGGTAATGAGGCCGGGAATGCATGGGGGCATGCCGGGAATCGGACTGATCTCCATAGCGGGAAGGATCTCCATGACATTCCTTCCCGGAAAAGCATAAAGCTCACCGGCAACGCGGAAGATCACCATCTTCTCCATGGGCTCGTCCACGTCGCGGACCTTCTCTCTTTCGCTGTAGAGCTTTATCTCGCTCGGTATCCTCTCGCTCTTCGGGGTTTCCCGTTCGAACTCCATGCCAATCTCCCCTGAACCTCTCCTTGAATCCTTACGGCAAATGAAAGGGACCAGATGGTTCCAGTGCCCTGTATAGTCTATCGGATGTAAAATAAAAAACTTGAAAGAAATGCTTCAGGGCGGGAGATACTTCACAAAAATGCCGGTGGCCGGAAATCCTTAACAGAGGTTACCGGGCATGATGAGGATGAAAAAAGCTTTGTGAAATGGAGATAACTTCAGCACATTATAAAATTGCGGATGAAAATCCCCCACGCCGAATATCATGATTTGCAGTCAAGTCGGCGCTTTTTCCCCTCACCCCTGCCCCTCTCCCACAGGGCGAGGGAAAAAACTAACCCTCTCCCTGTGGGAGAGGGTGGCCGAAGGCCGGGTGAGGGGAAATGGGGTGAGGTATTGGGAAACGATCGTAAGCGGGCCGGAAAATCAATTGTCCGGCGCTGGCATTCGCGCATCCTGGTTTCTCGCGGCGCCGCTGAAATAGACCTAAAAAAAGCAATTGCCACGGAGAACACAGGGGGCACGGAGGGTTTTCGTGTAACTATCAGATAGTTACTCCAAAACAAAGATATTACGATCGTCACCTCCATGGTGAGTCTGGTAGTTCATTTTTTCGCTTTTATATCTCCGTGTTCTCTGTGGTTGAAGTGCCGTTTTCAGGATAAATCAGCGTGTCTTAGCGGAGGCCTTCCCTGTTTCGCTGAACCTGATGCTGAAGCATGCCCCCCGTGAGCGGTCAAGGCTGACCTCTCCCCCGAGCTGTGATTCACCCAGCATCATCACGAGGCTCAACCCCAGGGAATCGCAGTTTCTCCAGTCCAGGCCGGAAGGCAAACCGACGCCGTTGTCCGCGACCGTGAGGATATACATGTCCCCATCCTTGCGCGCGGAGATCATTATCTCACATTGATCCGCCTCCGGCCCGGGTTTTCCCGCGGGAAAGGCGTGCTTTATTGAGTTGGTGACGAGTTCGTTGATGATCAGGCCAACGGGGATGGCCAGCCCGATCCCCATCTCAACCCCTTCCGCCTCGACGGCGCACCTTATGCCGCACCCCGCACTGTAGGAAACCACCAGGTGGGACGCCAGCTCACCCAGATACTCCCGCAAACCGATGCAGGCCAGGTTTCCGGACCGGTAAAGTCTCGTATGCACCAGCGCCATGGACATGATCCTGTTGGAAAGTTCCCGCAGGGATGCCAGCGCGGACTCGTCGCTGATCCCTTCCTTCTGTAACTCCAGCAGAGAGATGATGGAAGCCAGGTTGTTCTTCACCCGGTGATGGACCTCCCTCAGCAGCACATCCTTTTCAGCCAGGGAGGCCTTCAGGTCCTCTTCCTCCCGTTTCCGGTGGGTGATATCCTGGATCGTTCCGATGAAACGGCCGGAACCGCCAGCGCCGCCGGACCCTGTATGCCCTATGGCGCTGACCCATTTAACCCCACCGTCGGGCATCATCAGCCGGTGTTCCAGTTCGAAGTCGACGCCTCCGGCAAAGGACTCGCGGCAGATCCGGTCAACCATTTCACGGTCGTCCGGATGGATATGCTCCAGCAGATCATCATAGCTTTCGGGAGAGGAGATCCGGCATTCTTCATGCTGTTCGAATATTCCGCCCGACCAGGTCAGGCGCCCGGTATCCAGGTCCAGCTCCCAACGCCCCATGCGGGCGATGGATTGGGCCTCGCGCAGATGGGCTTCGTTTTCTCGAAGGGAATCGACGGCCTCCCTCGCCTGGGCCCGCCGGCGCGACGCATGGATCATGCTCCCGCATGAAGAGAGAAAAGGTTCGAGAAACCGGGCGGTCTTTTCGTCATAGCCGCCGGCCCGGTTGGCGACTCCCGCCACCCCCACCACCTGATCTCCGAAACGTATCGGCAGACCCATGAAGGTCAGGATACGGGGGTGGCCGTAGGGGAGCCCGCCGCATCTTTCATCGTTCGGCGCATCGTTGGCGATCAGAGGCTGGCCGGTAAGGGCCGGAATGCCCGCCAGGTTCTTCAGGTTGCGGAACTCGAGGCGCCTTTCCTTCAGCCTCTCGTAGAGTTTCTCCGATTCAGCGTTCCAGGAGATATTGGAAAGGGCCAGGCTCAGCTTGTATAAAGAGCCGTCCTGATCCACCATTACTTCATCCAGAAAACCGAACTCGCTGCCGGTCAGGGATACAAGCGCATCCAGGAGGCAGCCGAAGGTAGTCCTCGGGTCACCGGTAACGATATAGGATGCCTGCGCCTCCCTGATCCGGTCCAGCAGTTGCAATCTTTCCCGGAGATCGGTTTCCGGTCCGCCTTCCATTCCTGTCATGATGTAATTCATTGTTCACCTGTGGATAAACGCTTGCCAATCCGGCCGGCAACCGCGGCCATCGGGAGAAGCGCGCTCAACCGGGGGGCTGTTCAGGGTTCATACCCATTAAGAAACCGCGCCGAAGGACCGTCGAGGACGGTTCTTACCTCCATGAGGAAATCAGTGGGGGAAAAAGGCTTTGATAAAAGACGGCATGTATCGGGAATTCCCTTACGCTCGACAATATCGGAGGTATAGCCACTTATAAAAAGGGTCTTCACTTCCGGTTTTGCCTTCCTTATGATGTCGTAAAGCTCCCTGCCGTTCCTTTTAGGCATTATTACATCGATGATCAATAAATCAATATGCTGTTCATGGGACACGTACTTGACCAGGGCGTCTTCACCATCCACCGCCGTCAACACCCGATAACCCTTGTCGCTAAGGAGGGAACACGCCATCTCGCGCACTTCGGATTCATCTTCCACCAGCAGAATGGTTTCCCCTCCGCCGGGCGCCGGGTGAAGAAGGCGTTTTTCCCCTTCCGAATCCTCTTCCGCTCCCGCCAGGGGCAGGTATATGCGGAATGTCGTTCCCTCTCCCGGCTCGCTGTAGACATCAATAAAACCATCGTGCTGCTGGATAATGCCATAGGCCGTGGACAGACCGAGCCCGGTCCCCTTGCCCACCTCCTTGGTGGTGAAAAACGGCTCGAACACCTTCCGCCTGGTGTGCTCATCCATCCCTGTTCCGCTATCAGATACAGATATCAGGACATACGGACCGGGCACGTTCCGGGAGCTCATCAGCGGAAAATCATTTTCCAGGCTGACAATCTCCGTCCTGATGGTAAGAAATCCCCCGCCAGGCATCGCATCCCTGGCATTGGTCGCCAGATTCATCAGAACCTGCTCGATGCGGTCGGATACGGCCATGACCGGTAGTTTTTCCTGATGCAGTACCGGACGATATTCCACATCTTCACCAATGAGACGGGGCAGAATCCTGGAAAGCTTTCGAATGATGTCATTCGTATCCACGACTATCGGATTTATTGACTGTTTTCTGCTGAAGGCCAGAAGATCCCGTGTCAGATTGCCCGCTTTCTCCGCCAGATGCGACACCTGCAAGGCGAAGTACATGGACTTGTCATCCTCGATGCGCTTCATCAGCAGGTGCTGGAAACCAATGATAGCAGTCAGAATATTATTGAAATCATGGGCTATTCCACCGGCAAGTTGGCCGACGGCCTCCATTTTCTGCGCCTGGAGGTACTTCTGTTCGAGCTTTTTCCGTTCCGTCACGTCACGGCTGATGCCCCGGTAACCCATGAATTTCCCCTGCCCGTTGAAAACCGGCACGCCGCTGGTTTCAATGGTAACGAGGGTATCCCCCCTGAAGGTCTCAAGTTCAAGCCCGGAAAAAGGCCCGCGATTGCGGAACATATCCAGAAACGCCTGTTTTCGGCGAAGAAGGGTTTCCCTGGGAAAGATATCAAGGGGGGTCTTGCCGATGATTTCCAGGGCCTCGCATCCCAGCAGATCCCGGGCCTTAGGGCTTGAGTAGACAAAAGCGAAATGCTCGTCAATCTCCCATATCCAGTCCGTTGTCGTCTCAACCAGCGAGCGGTAGCGCAACTCGCTTTCCCGAAGGAGGTTTTCCGAGCGCTTGCGCTCCGTGATATCCAGCGCCGTTCCAATGAAAACGACGCCTTTCCCCTTGCTGTTTTTCTGGAGGCGCCCCTTTGCGTGAAGAAACCTTTCCTCTCCATCAGGCCTGATGATGCGGTATTCCACATCGTAGGGATTTCCTCCCTCCAGAGTCTCGGTAAGCCTTTCCAGCACCGCTTCCCGGTCATCAGGGTGGATGTAGCTGAACATGGAGTCATCGGCGCATTTGTTTCTCTGGACCGGGATACCCAGGATACGGTAAAACTCTTCCGAGCGGCGCTCCTGATCGGTCTCAAGGTCATATTCCCAACTGCCCATATGAGCGATCCTCTGGGCTTCAGCGAGATTCCGCCCGCTCTTGACCAGTTCCTCTTTCATCCGTTTCTGTTCCGCCACCGCCATCAGGGACATTATTCCATACACCAGTTCGCGGGCAAGGTGTTCCAGAAGCCGTACCTCATCATCATCAAAGCCGCGAGTGGCGGGAGCGGCGACGGTGAGAGCGCCCAGCGGAGTGTCTGAAGAAAGTAGCGGAACCGACAGGACCGACGCGTATCCCCCGGCGGAGGCGGCGTCACGCCATGGCCGATAGCGGACATCGGTCAGGGCGTCCCTCACAATGCAGGAGACCCCTGTTCTGATTGCCGTTCCAACAGGTCCCCGCCCCCTTTCCCCTTCCTGATAGCTTATACCGGTTATCTCGGGAGAATCAGGAGACAACCCGGCAAATGCGACGGGCCTGACGCTGCCCGCGCTGTCGTTGACGGTGAACCCGACCCATGCATTGCGGTAGCCTCCGTCTTCGACGATGATTCCGCATATATCATTCAGCAGTTCCGTCTCATTTTCGGCGCGGACCAGGACCTCATTGCACCGGAGAAGCATTCCGAGGGTCCGATTCAGTTGCTTCATGGATATTTCGGCCCGCTTGCTTTCGGTTATATCCCGCACTACGGAAATGAGCCTTTCGGCGCCGTTTATGATTACCCGTCTAAGGCTGACCTCCACCCAGAATCCGTGACCGTCACTGTGGATCGCTTCCCACGAAAAACCGTTCAATTCTCCGGCGGTTATCCGGGCAATCCATTCACGGGCATCGACCTCCCCATGGGCGCCGCCGGCGATATTGGAGACGTTTGGGTAACTTCCCGTAAACTCGTCTCTGGTCAATCCGAACATTTCACACGCCCTGCTGTTTACCTGGAGGATATCGCCGCTGTCCGCGGCATGAATGATAATGGCGTCGTTCACCGAATCCATGACGAAACCACAGCGGTTGCAGCTTCGATTCACGAAATAGCGTATCACCAGATAAAGCAGCGGCGCCGTGGCGGCGATAAAGACCACTCCCTCGATTGCCGCCCACATGACTATATCCCCGGGTGTCGAGACAAAAAGCGGCAACACTAATTTACTGATACAGGCCCATGTCAATGACATGAAAACATAGGCCGCCGTTATACTTAACGCCACATTCCTGTTCACGGACCACCTCCTGGTCGCGCTCCTTTTGCCCGGCGCAAGTATGGATCAAAATTGAAAAAATCAAATTGGGAATTGCCTATAATAGGCTAAGGGAATACCTGACAAGGAATGAAGAAACGCTGTACGGCAATTCAATATGCCTTCGCGACGTCGTCATTCCAGGGGGGTCAGACCTTCACGGATGGCATAACGGGTAAGGGCGGCAATGGACTGCAGATCGAGTTTGCACATTATATGCGCGCGGTGCGCTTCCACCGTCTTGGCGCTGAGATTGAGGATGAAAGCGATTTCTTTGGTATTCCGCCCTTCGGCGATGAGCTGAAGCACCTCCCGCTCGCGGGCGGTGAGATTGCCGGACGAATCCCCGGAGACTGGAGATGACTTCACGTAGTCCTTGACGACAACACTCGCCACGGCCGGGCTGAGATAGGTTTCTCCACCGGCGACGACGTGAATCGCGCGAACCAGTTCCTTGGCCGCGCAATCCTTGAGAAGGTATCCCATGGCGCCGGCGGCCAGCGCTTCCGAGATAAACCTTCGCGCGGAGTGCATTGACAAGGCGATGACCCTGGTTGAAGGCAACTCAACAGAGAGCCGCCTGGTGGCCTCGAAACCGTTCATCTCCGGCATTCCCAGGTCCATAACCACCACATCGGGAACAAACTCCTTCGCCAGTTGTACGGCCATGCGGCCGTTATCCGCCTCGGCGAGCACCCTGATATCATTTTCCCGCTCCAGAAGAGCCTTGAGGCCATCGCGGACAATCTTGTGGTCATCGACGAGCAAAACCTTGATTATCATGACAATGCCCCTTCCGATACGGATTTTTCACGGGAACAACCCGGCAGGCTCAAGGTAACGCGGGTTCCCTGGTTAAGGGAAGAATCAATGCCGCACTCTCCACCCAGATGGTTGATGCGGTTAGATATACTGAAAAGTCCGAAACCGTGCTTTTCGCCTTTTTTCCAGTCAGTTCGAGAGACATCGAATCCAACGCCGTCATCCTCTACGGTAATAACCACGCGGCCGGAATGCACTCCATAGGTCAGCGTCACCCTTTCGGCCTGCGCATGCTTCACCACATTGACCAGGAGTTCTCGGGCCATCCAATACAGGGCGCCCGCCACTTCCTCGTTCTCCATTTCCTGACCGCGGCCACGGAATTCCACCATTATTCCATACCTGCTCTCGAACTCCTCGCACAGCCATTCCAACGCGGCCTCCAGGCCGACATCATAAAGGAGGGGGGGACACAACTGAAAGGTGAGTGAGCGTATCTCCTGAATGGCGCCGTCCATATGTTCCGTCATCCCGGCAAGGCATTCCTCCATCGGCCCCGGCAAAGGAGAATGAGACAGCATATCAAGCTTGATCTTGATCAGCGCAAGTGTCTGCCCGACCTGATCATGCAGTTCGCCCGCGATGCGACGGCGTTCCCTCTCCTCGGCCAGGGATATCTCCGCCGCCAGTCCTTCCAGTTGTTCCGTCCTTTCCCTGACCTTTCCCTCCATCTCGGAGTGCGCCTTCCGCAGGGATTCCTCCGCTTCCTTCAAGCCGGTAATGTCGGAGACCATCGCAAATGAACCGCAAAAAAAACCTTCATCATCCAATAGGGGAGTTGCGTTAACAAGAGTCCACAGGATCCGCCCGCCTTTGGCGCGGAATCTTCTCTCATAGCGGGACCCAACCCCTCTCTGTCTCAGATGCAACTGCTTCCGATGATCTTCCATATCTTCCGCGAACAGAAAGCAGTCAATACCTTTCCCCAATATTTCATTCACCCCGTAACCAAGCATTCCGGCCATCCGCGGGTTCAAAAAGTCGATGCGGAAATCCCGGTCCATGGTCCAGATCCCTTCCATGGACGTATCCAGAATCCTGCGATATCTCTTTTCGCTTTCCCCGAGCGAGCGCAGGGCCAGGGACAATTCGCCGGTTCTCTCCCGGACCCTGTGTTCCAGTTCTTCCCGGGCAAGCCGCAGCTCATCTTCCATACGCTTTCGTTCACTGATGTCAACGACCGTGGCAATCCCAGCGGGCGCTCCATTGTACTGGATGAGTCCCGCGGAAATGAGCGCCCATTTCTCTTCTCCGTCCCTGGTTATAAATTTCGCCTCATATTGCTTTGGGGCCTTACCACCACTCTGACGGGACATGCCATAATTGATTACCTTTTCCATGCAGCTTTCATGGGTAATCCGCCAGAAATCCATGCCAAGCCATTCCTCTTCCGGATATCCGAAGAGACTGACAGCCGCGGGATTGACGTACACTATCTTTTCTCCCTGATAGACAAAGATTGCGGACGGCGATGTGTCGGCAAGGATACGAAATCTCTCCTCGCTCATTCGGAGGGATTCTTCGACCCGCCTGCGCTCAGCCAGTTCGTTCCGCAAATCGGCGGTTCGCTGGTTGACCTGACGCGCCAGGGAGCGGTTCCAGAGGAGGATTACCAGAAACACAAGGAGAGCCGCCCCCGCGAAAAACAGGATTCCGTAAAGGACATTCCGACGGAGAAAGAATACCTGGGACTCCAAGGGAACCCATTTCCTGTAGATAATATCCTTTTCGGATGCGCTGATTGCCGCAAGCCCCTTTTCAAGGATCCGGTTCAGCTCCGGCAAGTCATTTCGGCAAGCGAAGGACTCCCGATAGAAGAAACCGGCGTCACCGGCAATACGAAGGTTTGTAATACCCTCCCTGTTCAGGTACGAAGTGGCTGTCAGAAGGTTCTCCACATAGGCCGCGGATTCTCCGAAGGATACCCTGCGCAACCCCGTCCGTGTATCAGGAACAATGTCCAGCTTCACACCCGGATATTCACGGGCAATATATTCCCGCGACGGGTAGTTGGAGACAACCGAGACAGCGCTACCCTTCAGCAGGCGCAGAGAAAGCGGTTTTCCGGTTGTCTTTGGAGCGATAATAACGGCGGGTATTTCAAGGTAGTCTCTTGTGAAAAGCAGATATTCCTCACGCCGGGCGGTCTTTGTGACCGCGCAGAGCATGTCTATGGAACCGCTTCTGACCTGGCGGATTATTTCATCCCAGTTTTTCAGACGGACGATTCGGAAATGTACCCCCAGCCTTTTTTCAAGCAGTGCCAGGTAGTCAGCGGAAATCCCTCTGTAACGCCCGTTTACGTCAAAATACTCCACCGGATAGAAATCCGGGTCCGGCGCGACGCGAATCTCCGGATTATCTCTGATCCATTTTTTTTCTTCTTCGGTCAGTTGGAGCTCGGCGCCGGTCATGCTTTTCCCGACCCATGCGACAAGGAGGATCAGGAACAGGAACACCGCTCCGACACGGAATTTTGCCCGCATATTCGCCTTGTGACTGATATTGTCCATAATCCGTCAGCTATTATCCATGAGCTGGAGAGTCGGAAGAAAAGAATCGGAAACGACGCCGTATCATTTTGGACCGCGGAAGGTTCGCGGAAAAAGCAGATAAGGATGGGAAACGAAAAGGGGCGCCTTTTGATTCAACATTATATAACATTAAAACATAAAATATCATAAGGGAAAAAGAGGCGTATCGGACAGGTTTTCAGACGGTATGCGGCGCGGGTGAGAGCAGACTGGCGAAGGACTTTTTCGAATAGCGGGAAACAGGGTGAGAATATCTCAAGAGGCCGCCTTCAATCCAGCATCAGCAGCGCCTCTTTCAACTCGGCGGGCGTATACGGCTTTGCCACATACGCGCAAAAACCGTAATCACGGAAAGACGCCAGGATCGGGTCGTCGCTGTAACCGGAAGAAACTATTCCTTTGGCGCGCGGGTCTATTTTCAGGATCTCCGTCATCAGGTCCCTGCCCCCCATGCGTCCCGGAATGGTCAGGTCCATGATAACGGCGGAGTATGGTCTCCCCTGCCGCCGCGCATCCCGGTAAAGGGCCAGGGCCGATTCACCGTCTCGACAGACATCAACGTCATGGCCAAGATGAGTCAATATCTCCCTCGCTATCTCCCTTATCATCTCTTCATCATCCATCACAAGAAGCCTTTTCGGCGAGGGGCCGGGCGCCCGGCTCTCCTCTCGGCTCTCCCCCACATCGGCCGGCTGAAAGGAAGCGGGCAGATAGAGATGGAAGACCGTCCCAGCGCCCGCCGCGGTTTCAACGGAAAGATGACCCTGATGCTGTTTCATGATGGAGTAGACCGTGGCGAGTCCGAGGCCGCTCCCTTTTTCCTTGGTGGTAAAGTACGGGTCGAAGATGAATGGCAGGTCTTCCTTTGTGATTCCGCTCCCCTCATCGCTGATGGAGACACGGATGTATCGGCCCTGTACCAGGGGAAGTGAATCGGACTCGCTCACCTCTATATTTTCAGCGGTTACGCTGATGGCGCCGCCGTCGGACATGGCCTCATCGGCATTTCGGAAAAGATTGCCGGCAACCTGGCTCATCTGGCCCTCATCGATATCCACATTCCACAGATTGTCCGGCAGGGAAAAGCCGACCCTTATTCCCGCCCCCCTGAGCATGAATCCGGCGGAGTCCTTCAGAACCTTGGAAATGGACGTAGACCTCCTGACGGGCGCGCCCCCCTTGGAAAAGGTAAGGAGTTGCTTGGTAAGGGCGGATGCCCGATCGCATCCCTTTTCCGCCTCATCCAGCCTCACATAGGCCTTTGAATCGGGTTCCGCGTACATTTTCGCCAGGGAAATGTTTCCCATGATGCCGGTGAGAAGATTATTGAAGTCGTGCGCGATGCCTCCGGCAAGCACCCCCAGGGATTCCAGCTTCTGGGCTTTGAGAATCTCCTGCTCCATCTTCTTTCGGGCGGTGACATCCCGGATATGCACGGCCACCATGAAGACCTCCCCGTTATCGTCAAAAACGGGAACGGCGCGAACCTCCAGACAGCCTGTCCGCTCAGTGAATCTTTCCGCATGAAACGGCTTTCCGGTCCTGAACACGTCCATAACCGTGGATGAATCGGAGATTATCCCCGGCGCTGCGCAAAGCGTCCCGGGCGCCTCTCCTCGCCTAAGCCCTATCTCCTTGGCCATCTCCTCCGGCACACCGCCGCAGTTAGAGTGAACCGTCCTCATCTCTCCGTCAAATACGATGAGGACATCGGGATTGGCCTCCAATATCTTGTTGAGGATCCTTCGGGATCTGTCCAGCTCATCTTCAGCCCGGAGACGTCTTTTTATGTCTTCGGACAGTTCTTCGTTCATCTCCGCCAACCTGCGGTTCACCTCTGATATCCGCTGGTTGAGTCCCGAAAGATCACGGGTCCTCTCTTCAACCCTTTTTTCCAGCTCATCGTGGGAAATCTTCAGCAGCCTTTCCGCCTTTCGTCTCCTGTTGATGTTCAACACAAGGATGAAAACGAGAAAACCAAGTCCCGCAATGGACGCAAAGGTTACCCAGACAACTTCCTTCCTGACCTTGTGGAAGGGATCAGGCTCATTGAGTACAACGCTGCCCTCCGGCAGATTACTTACTTCAAGGTTGAACCTTTGCATCTGGCGGTAGTCGAACATGAAACGCAGAGGTGTTTCGTAGACAACCGGGAGTCTTTCAACCGGCTCTCCCCTGAGGATGCGCAGTCCCATGGTCCCCGCTGTCATTCCCTGGTCATAGCCACTGATAAGTCTTCCACCAAGGATCCCGTGGCCAAGATTGAAATCCCATGCGCCAAAGACAGGGACCTTTGAACTCTTGGAAATCCTGGAAATACACTCGGTATTTTCGTAGTATTTTGAGGCCGGATCCCCGTAAAAAAAGGTGTAGAGAACCAGGCTGTCACCGGAAAGGGCGGAAACATCCCGGACTATATCCTCCAGGTCGATCCTGTCCTCAAAGATGAACTCCACCTTTCCATGGTACATGGGCAACAACCCGTCGATTTCTTCCCTGACCTTTTTCCCGGCGATTCCTGAGTCATTAATAACCATAAACCGCTTTGTCCGGGGAAAGAGCTTGAGAGCAAGCTCAATGGTCTCCCGTGGATCAGCGGTTTCGCTTACCCCGGTATAGAACCCTCTGCCTCTCAAATCTTCCGGCCTGAAGTTATTGACCCCGCAAAAAACGGTGGGCACACGACCAAACAGATCGTCACGACGATCAACCAGAAATTCGAAGGCATCCGTGTCAGAACATAGAATCAGATCGAAACGGGTATTGGAATACTTCATCCGCAACAACCGGGAAAACTCTTCGAAGTAGCGATCGTGCTTGACCCACTTCGTATTCATGTATTCTATGTAAATCCTGGTTTCTCCTCTCACCGGCTTCAGCGCTGTAATAATTCCCCGGGTTATATCATCAGTCCATGCAAACCCCTGGTGATATGAATTGAGAAGAAGGATGTTTTTTCTGTCTTCAGCCCGAGCATCGGTTGAAAAGAAGGCCAGTGCGACAAAAAGAAACAGCGTGAAAACGATGGAGGACTTTCCATGACAGCTGGGAAAGGCGCTGCTTTCAAATTCTCTCCTTGAAAAGCCAGCCGTCGTATTTGTGGTGGCCGTTACCCTGTCATGCATTGAAAATCTCCATCTATGATTGCCTGCAATTTGTAAAACGTAGACATCCAGTCATCCATTATTCATATTCGGGTATTATAAGGAAGAACTTGAGGAAAGAATCCTTCTTTCCGGCAATAGTAGATGCAATTGAGTGGAAAGAATGTTTTCGTAAAGGGTATCTCGTCCAGACGCACAAAAGCCCCGCTTCAAGATAAAAGAAGCGGGGCTTTTGTATTAGGTTCCCGGCGGCGACCTACTCTCCCACACAGCTGCCCGTGCAGTACCATCGGCCCTGAGGGGCTTAACTTCCGTGTTCGGGATGGGAACGGGTGTGACCCCCTCGGCATTGCCACCGAGAATTCGATAAACTCTTTTGTCCGACCTGTCTGACAGGTCCGACTCGTCTGACCAGGTCCGACAGGTCCGACAAAGATTCTCTTCAATTGCATGTGTGATTTGTAGTTGGGTATATGGTGGGGGTGGGGTTACCACCCCCATAATTCAGTATTATGGTCAAGCCTCACGGCCGATTAGTACCGGTAAGCTGAACACGTTGCCGTGCTTACACACCCGGCCTATCAACGTTGTGGTCTACAACGGGCCTTCAGGGGTTGTTACACCCAGGGATACCTTATCTTGAAGGAGGCTTCCCGCTTAGATGCTTTCAGCGGTTATCCTTTCCGTACATAGCTACCCAGCGAATGCTCCTGGCGGAACAACTGGAACACCAGAGGTACGTCCATCCCGGTCCTCTCGTACTAAGGACAGCTCTTCTCAAGTATCCTGCGCCCACGGCAGATAGGGACCAAACTGTCTCACGACGTTTTAAACCCAGCTCGCGTACCGCTTTAATTGGCGAACAGCCAAACCCTTGGGACCTACTTCAGCCCCAGGATGCGATGAGCCGACATCGAGGTGCCAAACCTCCCCGTCGATGTGAACTCTTGGGGGAGATAAGCCTGTTATCCCCGGAGTACCTTTTATCCGTTGAGCGACGGCCCTTCCATTCAGAACCGCCGGATCACTAAGACCTACTTTCGTCCCTGCTCGAGATGTCTCTCTCACAGTCAGGCTCCCTTCTGCCTTTACACTCTACGGCTGGTTTCCAATCAGCCTGAGGGAACCTTCGCGCGCCTCCGTTACTCTTTGGGAGGCGACCGCCCCAGTCAAACTACCCACCAGACAGTGTCCCCGACCCGGATGACGGGCCTGGGTTAGACACCCAAAACAACCAGGGTGGTATTTCAAGGGTAACTCCACCGATACTGGCGTACCAGCTTCATAGTCTCCCACCTATCCTACACAAACTATTCCGAATGTCACTGTCAAGCTGTAGTAAAGGTTCACGGGGTCTTTCCGTCTTGCCGCGGGTACTCGGCATCTTCACCGAGATTTCAATTTCGCTGAGCCACTGGTTGAGACAGCGCGGAAATCGTTACGCCATTCGTGCAGGTCGGAACTTACCCGACAAGGAATTTCGCTACCTTAGGACCGTTATAGTTACGGCCGCCGTTTACCGGGGCTTCGGTTCAATGCTTCGCTTGCGCTAACAAATCCCCTTAACCTTCCGGCACCGGGCAGGCGTCAGACCCTATACGTCGTCTTTCGACTTTGCAGAGTCCTATGTTTTTAGTAAACAGTCGCTACCGCCATTTCTCTGCGACCCCCTTCGGCTCCACGTGCGAATCGCTTCACCTGTTGAGGGCATACCTTCTCCCGAAGTTACGGTATCATTTTGCCGAGTTCCTTAACCA
>CAYMFO010000057.1:0-17322 GCA_964389825.1 uncultured Geobacter sp.
GGAGAAAAAAGATGGCGAATATGGCAAGCACATCGTGGAAAGTCGCTATGGCGGCCGCCACCCCGAATTTGAAATCAAACCGCCAGGCAATGTAAATAATGATGCCGACGATGGAGATGAGGACCGCTATAAGGGTGTCCTTGCGCAGCTTGTCCCCGACGGAAGGACCGATCTCGGATGAACTCTCCACAGTAAACTTGTTGGCGGTGAATTCCTTACGGAAGACCTCCTCCACCGCGCCGGCCACTTTTCCCAGGGCGAGGCTGGTCTTGCCGACCTTGATAAGGAGCTTGTTGCCGTCGCTGATCTCCTGCAGGTCCGCCGGAATGCCGTTCTTCGACAAGGCATGGCGGGCCGCCTGGATATCGACCCTGTTCTCGAATTTCAGCTGAAGAACGGTTCCGCCGGTGAAGTCCGTCCCCAGGTTGGCCGTCCCCGAGACAATCTGGGCGATGGCGACGAATCCCAGAAGGGCGATGACCGCCGAAATGATAAAGGATATCTTCCTCTTGCCGATAAAATCAATCTTCGTTTTTCCGATAATTTCCATGAAATCCCCCGTCAGCCTATATGCTTATTTTTTTCGCCCGGCCTCTGCCGAGGAAGTAATCGAACACCACCTTGGTGCCGATGAGGGCGGTGAACAGGTTGATGATGACACCGAGGCTCAGGGAAACGGCAAACCCCTTCACCGGTCCGGTGCCGAACTGGAAGAGCACGGCCGCGGTGATCAGTGTGGTAACGTGCGAGTCCATGATGGTCAGGAAGGCCTTGTCGTATCCCGCGTCCAGGGCCGCCTTCGGCGTTTTCCCCAGGCGCAGCTCCTCGCGGATCCTCTCGAAGATGAGGACGTTGGCGTCCACGGACATGCCCACGAGAAGGACGATGGCGGCGATTCCCGGCAGGGTCAGGGTGGCCCCGAGGGCCGCCAGGGCGCCCATGAGATAGACGAGGTTGAGCACCATCCCCATGTTGGCCACCATTCCCGAGAGCTTGTAATAGATGGCCATGAAGATGATCACCAGCAAGACGCCCACCAGTCCTGCTATCAGTCCCTTGTGGATGGAGTCCTGTCCCAGGGAGGGACCGACCGTCAGGTTCTGGATGATCTTCACCGGCGCGGGAAGGGCGCCTGCCCGCAGCACGATGGCCAGGTCGCTGGCCTCCTTCTCGGTGAAGGAACCGGATATCTGGGCGCTCCCCCCTGAGATCCTCTCCCGGATTACTGGCGCTGAATAGACATTATTGTCCAGCACGATGGCGAACCGCTTGCCCACGTTGGCGGCCGTAACCTGGTCAAAGAGCTTGGCGCCGACCGAGTTGAACTCGATGGCCACGTAAGGCTGATTGAACTGCGAATCGATGCGCACCTGGGCGTCCGTGAGAAGGTCGCCAGTGATCATGGTCTTCTTTTTCAGGACATAGGGTATCTCGCTCACGGCGCCGGTGTCCGGGTCCGTCCTCTTCTCCATCAGAAGCTCATCCTCCTCAGGGAGACTCCCAGGGGTTGCCGTGGTCGGATCAACGCCTTCGTCCACCAGCTTGAACTCCAGACGCGCGGTCTTGCCGATAAGTTCAATGGCCCTCTTGGGGTCCTTGACACCGGGCAGCTGCACGACGATATTACTGATTCCTTCCCGTTGGATTACCGGCTCCGAAACGCCGAACTGGTCAATCCTGTTGCGGATGGTCTCCAGGGCCTGCTGAACCGACTTGTCCTTGACGCTCTTGATCTCCGCCTCGGCCATGCGCAACTGGAGATTCTGGTATCCCCCCTCTTCAAAGGGGGCCTGGAGCTCAAGCCGGGAGTACTTGTCCTTGAGGAGTTTCTGGACCGTTTCCACCGTTCCCTTGTCATAAAGCGTCACGGAGATCCGGTCGCCACCCAGCCGTGATACGTTTTTGAAGCGGATGTTTTTCCCGTTGAGGGTATCCTCCAGGTCAGTGGCGATGATATCCAGTTGACCCTCCACCGCCTTCTGGGTCTCCACCTCCAGCACCAGGTGAATGCCACCCTGCAGGTCAAGGCCGAGATGAATCTTGTCCTTGGGGAAGATTGACCCTTCCCACCAGGAAGGGAGCTTCGGCATCAGTGTGGGTGTGAGATACACCACTGAGAGAATGAGAAAAATCAGGATCAGGCTTATGCGCCAGGTAAGTCCTTTGGGCATATGGGAAACTCCTTTCAGGAATAATCACTTACGGTAATGCACGCCACTTCAGTCTTTCTTTTTCGCTACCGTGGAGATAAAACCCTTGTTGATGCGGATATTCACTCCGGTCGCCACTTCAATGACTACAACACCGTCATCTATCGCGGTAACCTTGCCGTGGATACCCCCTGCCGTGACGATCTGATCACCTTTCTGGAGAGATTCCAGAAGCGTCTTGTGTTCCTTCGCCTTTTTCTGCTGGGGCCGGATGAGCAGAAAATAGAAGATGGCGAACATGAAAATAAGGGGTATGAAACTGGAAAAAGCTCCGACGCCGGAGGCGCCGCCACCCGGGGGAGTGCCCATTGCGTATGCTACGTCGATCATGAAAAACCTCCTGAAGATTTTGATCTTGATTGCGGGTTTCTTTCACCGCCGGGCGCCTGCCGGCGATAACTGAGAGCGATTGTCGCGAATCAGACTGATACGGCTCTTTTTGCGTAGAACTCTTCACGGAAGCGGGCGAAACGCCCCTCCGCTATGGCGTCGCGGGCCTCTGCCATCAGGTTCAGATAATAGTAAAGATTGTGGTAGGTATTGAACCTGGAAGAGAGTATCTCGCCGGCCCGGTACAGGTGCCGAAGATACGCCCTGGAATAGTTGCGGCACACATAGCAACCGCACTCCGGATCAATGGGCCCCCGATCCTCCGCGTACCGTGCGTTCTTGATATTCAGACTTCCGCCGGATGTGAAGAGCATCCCGTTACGGGCGTTTCTCGTGGGCATAACGCAATCGAACATGTCGTAGCCCCGGTAAATCCCCTCTATCAGGTCCTCGGGGGTTCCGATTCCCATGATATAGCGTGGCCGGTCTTCGGGGAGAAGGGGTTCGCAGGTCTCCATGACCCCGTACATTACCTCCTTTTCCTCGCCCACGGAAAGCCCTCCCAACGCATACCCGTCAAAACCGATCTCCCGCAGGTCCCGGGCGCTTCGAGCCCGAAGGTCCGGAAACCGCCCCCCCTGCACGATGCCGAAAAGGGCCTGATCCTTCCGGCGCCGGGACTCCCTGCAACGCACCGCCCAGCGTGAGGTCATCTCCATGGATTTCCGCACATAGTCGTAATCAGCCGTGGCTGGAGGACATTCATCAAAACACATGATAATGTCGGCGCCCAGAGCCTCCTGGATATCCATGGAGACCTCGGGGGAGATGAAGTGGGAGGAACCGTCAAGATGGGAGCGGAAGGTGACCCCTTCTTCCTTGATCCTGCACAACTCTCCGAGGCTGAACACCTGAAACCCGCCGCTGTCCGTGAGGATCGGGCCTGACCACCCCATGAATCCGTGCAGGCCTCCCATGCGGCCGATAAGCTCATGACCCGGCCTGATGTAGAGGTGATAGGTGTTGGCGAGGATAATCCTGGCCTTGACCTCCCAGAGTTCATCAGGGGTCATCGCCTTTACCGTGGCCTGGGTGCCCACCGGCATGAATATGGGGGTTGGTATCACGCCATGGCATGTGGCCAGAGACCCGAGACGCGCCGCGCACGAGGAATCTTTCTTTTCCAGACGATATTCAAATAACCGCAACGAGTCCGTCAAAATCCGCCAACCATCCCCTGATGAGATTAAACTTCCCACGCGCCGGCCCGAGTCGCCAGGGCTTCATGAAATAAACATGGCGTCGCCATAGCTGAAAAAACGAAATTTCCCGCGCACGGCCTCATTGTAGGCCTCGAAAAGAAACTCCTTGCCCGCGAACGCCGCGACGAGAAGCAACAGGGTCGAGCATGGGAGATGAAAATTCGTGATGAGGGCGTCCACTATCCTGAAACGGTAGCCCGGGTAGATGAAGATGTCGGCCTCGCCCTCTCCCGGACGCACACTCCCGTCTCCGCGGGCGGAGTGTTCAAGTGCCCTGGTCGTGGTTGTGCCGAGGGCTACGACGCGCCCCTTGCCCTTCTTTCTTTCCGCGACGGCCGCGGCCGTCTCCTCCGGGATGAAGTAATGCTCGCGGTGCATTCGATGCTGACCGACATCTTCAACCCGCACCGGAAGAAAGGTCCCGAGACCGACATGCAGGGTAAGGGGAGCTACCTCTACTCCCCGCGCCTCAAGTCCCGCAAGGAGCTCATCGGTAAAATGAAGCCCGGCCGTAGGCGCCGCGACCGCCCCCGGCTCCCTGGCGAACACCGTCTGATAGCGCGCGCGGTCGGAAGGCTCAACCGCTCTGCGGATATAGGGTGGAAGAGGTAGATTTCCCTGCTCCTCCAGCCACGCGTCAAAGCCTTCATCCGGAGAGAACGAAAGCGTCCAGGTGTCCTCGCCGTCTTTCCCCATAACCCGCGCGGTCATTCCCGCGGGCAGACGAAGCAGGGAACCGGGCGCCGGCTTCTTCGATACCCTGAGGAGGCATGTCCACACCTGCCCGGCGCCCGGCAACCTCCTCACCAGAAACACCTCGATGCGTCCGCCGGTCTCTTTGGTCCCGAACAGCCTGGCCGGAATGACCCTGGTGTTATTCAGGACAAGGAGATCTCCGGGCAGAAACAGCTCCCCGATACGGGAAAACACGGTTTCATCCAGGGACCTTTTCCGCCTGTCCAGAACCATCAGGCGCGATGTTTCCCTTCTGTCGGCAGGTGTCTGGGCTATCAGATCCGGCGGCAGGAAATAATTGAATTCACTGAAACGCATCGGCTAGTCGGTGTGATATCTTTCAAGGCGGGTTCCCGGATAATAGTAGGACAGGATATCCCGATAACTTAAACCCTCTTCGGCCCTTTGTTTGGCGCCCCATTGGCACATGCCGACACCATGTCCGTAGCCGACCCCGATAAATACGAAATTATCGTCAACCGAGGTTACCTCGAAATCGGTGCTTCGAATGACGCCGTATCCGACAATGGCGCGAAACTTCACGGCGGGAATGGTCAGGACGCCAAAATCGGATACCAGCTCCAGGGAGACAATCCTTCCGCTCCGGTTGCGGGAAACCGGGCGTATCACCCGGAGGCCTGATACGGCATACCCCCTCCGCTTCAGCAGGGATTCCAGCTTTCCCCGGCCGATGGTCTGTTCCCAGAGCACTGACGGGGTAGCGGAACAGTTGGCGCACACGACACCGCGCAGGTAGGGATGGCTTACCGACCAGACATATTCCGAATCCTCCGTATGCCCGCCGCAACTGGAGTGAAAAAAGGCCTGTATAATGGCGCCCGCGAAGGTAAGCACCTCTCCCCGCGTCTCTTCAACCGCATGGGCCGCGAGGCTGTCCTCAATATCACTCCCGTCATACACCTGGTCGTTCACACTGGACTCCAGATGGTAGAGGGAGTTTTTTCTCACTTCCTTCTGGTAGAGGGCAAAGGTCCTGGAGACTACGGCCTGGGCCTTTACCGCTTCCATTGGCCATTGAGAGGAGATTTCACAGTTTATGAGGCCGACGAGATAATCTTCTACGGGTAATTCGTCTATGACCAGGAGCCCCCTGGAAGTGGAGGCAACCTCGATTATTCCCCGATAGCCCTTGCGATTTATGCGAATTACGCCTGGTGATGAAAGCGTAAGCCTGTGGGTCAGTATCTTTCCAACAGACAACCCGCCCCTTTCTCGTCTGATAACAGCCGGAAAAGACACATCCAGCCGGACGCCCCTTCCATCGGTGACGGCCAGGCCGTAACCCTCAACCCTGATCTTTTCAGCGCCCTTTATGATGGCCACCCGGATGGATCCTGTTCCAGCAGGCGCGGCTTCGGCCAAAGGCGCGAGAAGCAGGGCAAAAAGAAGCAATGCCGGAAATAATCTCACCGTAGACATCCAGGCTTCCAAAACTTTCTGATAAAAACAAAAAATATATTCTAAGTCAATGATTTTGTCGGATCGGTTAACGGTCTCCTCCGATACCTAGCGGCTCCGCGGAGGAAGCGGGTATCATAGGGAGAGGCGCTTCCCTTGTCAAGCACTTAGAGCAGGCAAATGATTTGCCGCAACAGGGAAATCGTGCTATAGACTAGCACTACCGCCGCACTTGCCACTTTTGTTATTGTATTTCCACGGGGAGCATTACCTTGTCGACGTTGCTCAAGATAACCGGACTCTCAACCCGATTTCCATCACCGGAAGGAACCGTTCGGGCCGTTGACTCCCTGTATCTGTACATCAACGAAAAGGAGACCCTCTCCCTTGTCGGTGAATCGGGATGCGGCAAAAGCATGACGGCCTTTTCCATAATGAGGCTGGTTCCACCCCCCGGAATCATAACCTCAGGGGAAATCCTCTTTGAAGGACAGGATCTGCTTAAACTTCCGGGTGAACAGATGCGCCGCATCCGCGGCAACCGGATTTCCATGATCTTCCAGGAACCGATGACATCCCTCAATCCGGTCTTCAGAATCGGAGACCAGATAGCGGAGGGGTTACGGCTTCACCGCGGCCTCAGCGCCCGTGACGCGCGCGAAGAAACCGTCGAGATCCTGCGTTGCGTCGGTATCCCCTCCCCGGCGTCACGATATGACGATTACCCTCATCAATTGAGCGGCGGCATGCGGCAGCGCATAATGATCGCCATGGCCCTCTCCTGCAAACCGAAGCTTCTGATAGCGGACGAACCCACCACCGCCCTTGACGTGACGATTCAGGCTCAAATCCTGGAACTGATCGACGATCTTCAGGCGGAATTCGGCATGGGCCTGCTACTTATCACCCACGATCTCGGGATCGTAGCCGAGCGTTCCAGCCGGACCGCCATCATGTACGCGGGACGGATCGTAGAGACCTGCTCCACCCGGGATATTCTGAAAAATCCCTGTCATCCGTACACAAAGGGCCTGCTCGCCTCTCTTCCCCAGAATGCCCGGCCTGGAAGACCATTGCCGGTTATCCCCGGCAACGTTCCCAAACCGGCTTCGACGGTTACGGGATGTGATTTCCGCGATCGCTGTCCATACGCGGAATCGAGATGCGCGACAGACCCGCCCCCTTCGCGCGAAGTGGAAAAAGACCATAGCGTAAGTTGCTGGAAATTCGCATGAATACACCTCTTATCGAAACAAGGAATCTCAGGAAGGATTTTTTCGTGAAAACCGGCCCTTTTGTCAGGCCGGCCGCCCTGAGGGCGGTGAATGGGGTATCACTCAGCCTGCGCGACGGCGAAACGCTTGGTCTGGCCGGTGAATCGGGCAGCGGCAAATCAACCCTGGGGAAACTCCTTATGGGATTGTTGCGTCCCGACCAAGGTGAAATACTGTTCCGGGGAAAGGAATTCTCCGGTTTTTCCGCAAAGGAGCTTCCGGACTTCCGCAAATCGGTTCAGATGATCTTCCAGGATCCCTATTCCTCCCTGAACCCAAGGATGCGAATCGGTGACATTATCGAAGAACCGATGCGCATCCACGGGCTTTCAACCCCTAAAGGACGTCGTGAACGGGTTGTCACCCTGATGGAAAGGGTCGGACTATCCGCGGAAATGTTCACCCGATATCCCCATGAATTTTCCGGAGGCCAGAGACAACGCATCGGGATTGCCAGGGCGCTGGCGGTCTCGCCAAGCCTGGTTATCGCCGATGAGCCGGTTTCCGCCCTCGATCTGTCCATCCAGGCGCAGATCATCAATCTACTCCAGGAACTGAAGAACGAATATTCCCTCTCCTTTCTCGTAATCGCCCACGATCTTTCAGTGCTCCGGCATGTGTGCGAACGAATCGCCATCATGTACCTGGGTTCGATCGTGGAAATGGGAAAGACCGGGGATGTTTTCGACGGCTTCATGCATCCCTACACGGAAGCCCTTCTCTCCGCGGTCCCCAATGTCGAAAAAGTCTCGGGGAAAAGACGGATTGTCCTGAAGGGAGACATCCCCAGCCCTCTCTCCCCACCCCCCGGCTGCCCCTTTCACCCGCGCTGTCCCCATGCCCGGCCCGGTGAATGCGACCGGCGCGTCCCCCATCTGGAGGAAAAATCCCCAGGTCACTTCGCGGCCTGCCATTTCAGCAATGAGTTGTTCCATTGAAACCGGAATGGATGGTCCATATATTTTGCGCTACACACATATCCGCCAGCTTTCCAGGTTGACAAAACGTCTTGCATAAAATATAGATATATATGAATTAATATCAAGCACGGTAGCTGGATTCCTCCGAAAAGAACGTTCTGACCTGATTCGTTGCCTCTCTTGACCAGATGAGTCCAGAGCGGCGGAAGAAGCGCATCCGAAGAGAACGAAGGATAGACTCAACTACCGATACCAGGTTATTTGTTCCGGGAGGATTGAAAATATGAAATTTGACAAGAGCAGGGATTATGATAACGAGGCCGAGATATGCAAGGTACTGGGTCATCCCATAAGATTGAAAATAGTGGCCGGGCTTTGCTCAAGGGAGTGCAACGTGAAGCACATCTGGGAATGTCTCGGCCTGCCGCAGGCCACGGTCTCCCAGCATCTTGCCCTGCTGAAGAACAAAGGAATCATTGAAGGAAAGCGTGATGGCGTCAAGGTCCACTACAGTGTCGTCAACCCGCTGGCCATCCGCATTATTGAGATACTGGAATCCTCTCCCGATTCCTGAGGCGCCATCCAGGTTCCACCACTGAAGGTTTATCAGGAAACCCCGCGAAGAACGGGTATCTTAGCCAGCGCCTTGCGCCTTTGCGCATCACTCTTTCCTAAATCGACCGTGTCCATCATAAAACCGACAATCTCCACGAACTCCATGCCATCCCTGAGGATCTTCTGATAAGAATCCGTTGAGTCCTGCGCCACATCAGGGGTGAATACCATGATCCCCCCGCTGTCCACGAGGAAGAATGCAATATATACGGAATACCTCCCCTCCTTGAGCACCACGCACATATACGCATCGCAGGTTGCGGTGGTGTGGTCTTCCATGGAGACACGCGTCCTGTTGAGAGATTTGTGCATCTCCAGGATGTCTTGAGGCGCCCCGTACTCGATGGACTCAAGGGATTTATTTATGGTGAATCTGACCGGGGGCCCCGAAGAACCCACCGTTCCATCAACCGGGCCGAATCCCGATTCAGCGTCTGTCTCCTCAAGGCCCAGAAAAGCAAAGGGGTCAGAGGATTCCTGTTCATGTTCCTCATTCCGTCCCGCCGGCGCGGGGCGGCCTCCGTAATCGGCCGCGGATACGTCAATCATGGAAGATTCGGCGTCAAGTGATTCAATGGCGTCCATCGATAACCCAACGATTTCTTGGCTCTTTCCTGAATCTTCACCATTGTCTTCGCGGGCGCGCGCCTCATCCCCGGCGAGCGCTCCCATCTCCATTTTTCCAGTATCAGCGTCTTCCGACCGGGCCGGCGATGCAAGAAAGGTCGGCGTTCCATGGGTCGCGGGCCTTTCCGGCGGCTCATTACCCACATCTTCCAACAGGTCCATAATCTTCAGGTCGGCAAAATCCTCCTCACCCAGATCCAGCTCATCCGTTTTCACCAGGGGCACGAAAATGTCCGGTTTATCTTCATGCGTCCGTCCGGAAGAAAACGCCGACAACCCGTTCTCAGGCGAAAGGCCCCATCTCCCCAGAATCGCGGAATGGGTCGAAGAAATAGTCTCCATAATCGCATTCCCGCTGTAGAGCAGCTCGGAGGCGAGTTGTTCGATTTTTTCCCTGGCCGAGGAAACGGCTTGCGCCGCCTTTCGCTCAAGGGTCTCTTTTTCTTCAATCATCCGCTCGGAATCCGCCTTCAGTCTCGAAAGCGTATCCGCGTGAGCCGCTTCCAGTTCCGCTATCTCCTCCGAGAGTTTCACCGCAACGTTCCGCGCGGCCTCCAGTTGCTCCGCGGCAAGGGACCCGGCCTCACTCTTCTCCTTTGCTAAACGGCGTTTCTCTTCTTCCAGCGCAGCCAGTTCCAAGGCATTCTTTTCCACTACCGCCTTCTGCTCCGCCGACATCCGCTGGATTTCGGATTTAAGCGAGGACACTTCCTCTTCAGCGTTTTCAGCGAAGGTCAAGGCCTCCTGGCGGAGAGTGTCAACCTCTTTGGCCAGCTTGGACAACAGTGATTCCGCCGCTTCTCTATCCGCGACGACTTGGGCGGAGAGACGTTCCTTTTCCGAACTCAGCTGGCTGATTTGCGGCTTAGAGGATTCCTCATTACCGGCAAGCTCTTCTCGAAGACAACGAATCTCGTCCTCTAACACGGAACGCTCTTTCTCCCCTTCCACCCTGGCCATATCGAGTTCTGAGGTAAGACGTTCCACGTCACGGCGCAATTCGGAAAGAACGTCTGAGAGGGAGTCCTCGGCCGCCCCCTTTTCCGCTGAGAGGTGCGCTATTTCGTCCCGGAGTTGCTGGATATCGTTTGAGGATGAATCTTCCATTCGGGACATTTCCAGCAGCAAACGTTCCTTTTCCGCCCGGAGTGAGGAGAGTTCGGAAGATGAAGCATGGCCAGCGGTCTTTACTTCCTCGCGCAGCTTTTCCAGTTCGGCTTTCGTGGACTCCAGCTCTTTGCCCGTCTCCTTGAAAAGGACCTCCCGTTCATCCTGGAGAAGCTGTATCTCTCCCCTGAGGGTCGTCAATTCCCGGTCGCTATCTTCTTTTTCCCGCTTCTTCTCTTCCTGAAGCGAGGCGATCCGCATGCGCAGATCGGACAATTCCGCCGCCTGTTTCTTCTGGGCATCCGACTTCTCGGATGCAATCCTCTCAACCTCCGCCTTCAGCCCTACCAGTTCCTCCGGGGTAGGTTCAGGAGATGAAAGGGTTTCCAGCTCGGCTTTCAAAAGTGCTATTTCACTGTCATTCCTCTCCCGGATCGCCCTTTTCTCTTCGGCAATTCGATTCCGCTCCGACCTCAACGCGGCCAGTTCCGCCTCGGAGTTCTTTTCAGCTTCAGCCTTCTCGGAGGAAAGACTCTCAATCTCGCCTTTCAAAGAAACATTATTCTTTGAGAAGGCTTCCCGCGCCGCGTTTATTTCCTTTTTCAAGCCTTCGATCTCGGAGGAAAGAGACGAGGATTCATCGGCCGCGGCCACCTTCAGATCAGTTCTGGCCTGAACAAGTCGCTCCAGCTCCTCCCGGGCGGACGCTGTCCCGGCGGACTTCGCGGCATTGATGGACTCAATTTCTTTCGTAATCCCTTCTATCTCCGCACGAAGGGCCGCCATTTCTTCTGATGCGTCCTTTTCCGTCTTTACCTTTTCGGCATGCAATTGTTCCTTTGCCGCCCTCATATCCGCGATTTCCTGCTTGGAGGGCATGCCTTTTACGGGCCGGGCTTCCCGATCGTCCCCCTTTTCCCGCAAGGCGCCCTTGCCAGTGTTCTTCCCGGCTTCAGACGCCTTTGCCTCCAGAGGATCGAAACTTGCCGTCTTTTCACTGACGGGAGTATCCGCGCCGGCATCCTTCTTCGCGGTCACACCTGATTGTTTCGGGACTTTTTCCAGACCTGATTTCTTGTGTACGGCCTTTTTCGAGGCGCCGGCGGAACGGACAACCCGCAGGTCGTTAAGCACCACCTCCCTCAGCGCCTTGCTGTAGTTGAGGTTCACGTTCTGCATATCAAATCCGAGTTCCTTGACAAAATACAGGGCTTCCCGCACGACATTATCTGACTCACTTTTGTCTTCCGGGCTACTTCTGGGGGTAAAGATCATGAAACTCTTGTCTTTCTGGAAGGAAAACGCCACGTACGCGGTGGCCAATGCCCCTTCCTGCACCACACAGACAAAGGCCTCACAAGACTGGTTCCGCTTCCCGCCTATGCTGATGGTTACATCGGTAGCGGATCGGTATATGGCAATCACATCCTGCGCGTCGGCTTCAACGAACTGCAGAGAAGAGTCCTCTATAAACATCTCTTTCCCCCTGATATCCTGGAAAATAAAAAACCGGGGCAAAATATCCGCTGATATTTCGGCAACCCGGCTGTCTTCTTGAGACCCTTGAGGCTTTCCGCCCCATCCTCGCGGATGGTTGAGTAGTATCGTATATCAAATTTATATTCAATTGTGATTCCGATGTGCCCATTATCCGGAACGACCGGGTAAAGTCAACAGGTTTCGCTAATACCAAAAGCGCCTTGCAATTTTTTTTTCTGGTGCTATTATTCTCACCATTTGATGCTAAAGTTTTTCCCGACCTGGCAGGTATTCGCGGCAAGGTTTTAATTTTATCAAGAGGAGGACACCATGAAGAAGACAGTATCCACCACCGTTGTTGCTCTCGCCGTCGTTGCATTCGCCGGCGCCGTCGTGGCCGAAGAGAAGTTTCCCACCCAGGGCGCTACCGTCAAGACAACCGTGACGACCCCTGACGGTAAAGTCGTGAAAGAGGATGTGATTACCGACACCACAAAGGGCGCGGACACCGCGACGCAGTACAGAGAGCTTCAGAAGGCCAAGGAAGCGGAAGCAGCTGAACAGCAGGAAGCCGCGATCGATAAGCAGGATGTGGAAAAAGCGGTAAAGAAAAAAGCGATCAAGAAAAAAGCCAGGAAGGCCAAAGCCAAAGCTAAAGCCAAGGCTAAAGCGGAAGCCGCTCCGGCGGAGGCCGCCGCGCCGGAAGCCAAATAGGCATGTTTCATCAAAACTGACTCTCCACGCAAGGCCGTATCACCATTGGTACGGCCTTACGTTTTTCAGGCGCTTGCCGAGCGCCTAACCCTTGATCCCCACGGCATACACAACGTCATAGGTAGCCGGAATCCCCTGATCGCACCCGAATTCTCTCTGATATATCTCCATCATCTCCTTCATGACCCTTTTTCCCGCTAGCCCGCGATCTCCCTTGCGCGAAGCGTTTCCAGCCCCTATGCGACGCAGGGAACGCAGCAGGGAGGAGACATCCGGATGAAACTCTTTTTCGGTATCTTTCTCGACCCGGCATTGACTGAATCCCGCATGTTTCAGCGCGGCCTCCACATTATTAAGGGAGAAAAACCTGTGGGTTATGTCCCAACCGTCACGCGCCGAAATACAAGTCGCTCTCCTGTACGAAGTCCTTAACTCATGAAGAGTATCGCGGCCAAACAGGGCGAAACGGAACGCTCCTCCGGACGACAGGACCCGCATCGCTTCGCAAAACGCGGGTTTAAGAGAGTTCAACCACTGAAACGCGGAGGTTGAAATAACCAGGTCGAAGGAGCAATCCGCAAACGGAAGACGCTCGGCGTCGCCCTCGACAAAAAGCCTCCCGTCGCCGACTCCTATAGTTTCCATGGCTGTCCTCCCCATTCCCGGCGCCAGGTCTATGCCCGCAAGGAACGCTTCAGGATAGATACCGCGCAAGGCGCGAAGCAGCATCCCCGTGCCCGCGCCCACATCGAGAATTCGTCGCGGCTCGTCTCCGTCGTCCATTTCCGTTAACTGGCTAAGAATCCTTTCCCTTACCCGCTTCTGAACAACAACCGTTTCCTCATAGAATACCGCTTTACTGTCAAATGCCCGCCTCACCGCGCGCCTGTCAATCAGAGCCATACACACCTTCCAGAAAATCATCGATTACGCTGTTCACTTCCACGCGCCTGGAGATCAAAGGGGCGTGGCCCGCGTCATCCAGAACACAGAGGGCCGAGCGCGGGATAACATCCGCCATGTGCCTGGAGGCGTCAGGGAGACAGATGCAATCCATGGCGCCGTGAACAAGCAGCGCCGGAACGGTTATTCCGGGAAGCACGGACCTGAGATCGGCTGTCGCCAGCGCATCCAGAGAATGAAGCGCCCCACTGGTATCCGGAGACTTGCCAAGCAAACCATTCAGTTCCATCGACTCAGGAAACCGTTCAGACAATTCAAGAGGCGAAAACATCATTCGCCTGAAATCAGCTAGTGTCTTCTCCCGGTTTCTCCTGAAACGGAGAGCAAGCCCCCTGCACTCCCCGGCGGGAAGGGCGCAGGGAAAATCATCGGTTGCGGTAAACCTGGGTGTACCGGAAATGAAGACCATCCCGGCAAGCCTTTCTTTTACCACCGCATGGGCGGAAAGCGCCACGAGAACCCCCATCGACCAGCCCACCAGGACAACTTCACGGAGTTCCAGAAAGGACAGGAGAGCCGACACGTCCCCGGCCAGGTCGCGGATATCATAACCCGATGAAGGCGCGGCGGAATCACCGTGTCCACGCAGATCCGGGACAACACACCGGTAACGGCCGGAAAAACAGTCGACCTGCCGCGTCCACACGGCCCCACAGAAAGACCACCCGTGAATAAAGACCAGAGGTCTTCCGGCGCCGTGATCAGCGTAATGGATGTTTACGCCATCGTTTGCCGTGAAAAAAGGCATAACCGGGTCTCCCTTGGAAGAGTCGCAAAGCGGCCCGCCCCGTCCTTTCATATTATCCCCAGTCGCTTGCCCGCGTTCTCCATAAGCTCCAGAACCTTTTCCAGCTCTTTACGCTCATGGCAGGCCATGAGAGCGCATCTCAGACGACTCCCCCCCATGGGCACGGTGGGAGGGCGGATCCCCTGGACATAGACCCCCGCCTCAAAGAGCTCCGCGGAAAATCGCATGGTCTTTTCCGGGTCCCCTGTCACAACCGGAACTATCTGGGTTTCACTCTTCAGCGTATTGAACCCGGCGGCTCGCAGTCCGTTCCTGAAAAATTCCGAAAGGATCGCCAGCCTCTGGCGCAGCGCCTCCCCTTCCGTTGATTCTATAATGTCCAGGGCGGCAAGGGATGCAGCCATCTGCGAAGGCGGCAGGGAGGTGGAGAAAATGAAACTCCGCGCCCGGTTGACAAGATAGTCGATTATCTCTTGCGAAGCGGCCGCATATGCGCCAAAGGACCCAAAGGCCTTTCCCAGTGTCCCCATATGGATATCGATGTCCGCCTGGACATCGAGATGCTCCGCCGTCCCTCTCCCTGTCCGGCCAAGGACTCCGGCACCGTGGGCATCGTCAATCATGAGAAGGACGTCGAACTCCCGCTTCAGCGCAACCAGTTCGCGAAGAGGGGCCAGATCTCCGTCCATGCTGAAGACACCGTCCGAAATAATAAGCGCTCGCCCCTTCCCTCTCTTCTCCTCCAGGAGTCGCCGCAATACGGACATATCATTATGGGGATACCGCTCCAGGCGGGCGCGTGACAGGAGACATCCATCCACAATGGATGCATGATTCAGGCGGTCACAGAACACGGTATCGCCTCTTCCCACCAGGGCAGGGATTATGCCTGTATTTGCGGCGTAACCCGAGTTGAAAACAAGGGCCCGCCGAGTCCCCTTGAAACCGGCGATTCGCTCCTCCAGCTGGCAGTGGAGATCCGTGGTCCCGGAAACGAGGCGTGAAGCGCCTGTTCCGACGCCATACCTGTTAATGGCCAGGATGGCCGCCTCCTTCAACAGGGGATGGTCCGCCAGACCCAGATAATTGTTGGAACAGAGAAGCAAGACATCCTTGCCGTCAATATGCGCGATGGTTTTCCTCGCATCCCTGGCGCTGCGCATCCACCGGTACAGCCCCCTTTCACGCAGATTATCCAACTCCCTGGCAAACGAACCCATAGGGCGCCTCCGACGAAACAGCGTATTGTCAACCACTATCATACAAATTGGTTGACGATCAAGGAGGTAACATATCCTTCCGGCTTTGTAAAACTCTTTCCTCCCCTGACCGGCGTGACGGCATCGGCATAAAAGGAAGATGAAAAACAATCCATTTGACAGCGAACGGCCGGTAAGGCAAACTGATATCCGTCTATTTCGCGCTTCCCCTGATTAGAAAAGTATTGTGGAGGATTCTGAGTGAAACCCTGGATTTGGATCGCGGCCGGCATAGCCATTACCGCTCTGGAACTTATCGTTCCTTCTTTCACCATTATCTGGTTCGGCCTTGCGGCAATCGTAGTAGGGATTGTATCCTTCATAGTGGGCACGGAATCTCTCACCGTTCAGCTTGCGCTATGGGCGGTCCTGTCCGGCGCGTTCACCTATTTCTGGTTCAGATTCTTCCGACAGCAGACAAAGACCCTGTCAGGGCAGAGCAAGGACGCCATCGTAGGAAAGGCCGGCGTCATCGTCAAGGTCAGCGAAGGCACTTTTCCAGGGGGTGTTATCCGCTTTCCCATTGCGGTTCTCGGCTCGGATGAATGGTCTTACATCTCGGACGAACATCTTCAGGTTGGTGATCGAGGAATCATCATCGACATCGCGGGTGACAAACTGGTCCTCAAGAAGGGTTGATTCAATTACATGAACTGGTCTTTAAAGGAGGTATTATGGCAGGCGTCGTGATTTTCATTATCCTTTCAGTGGCGGTAGCGGCCACCATCATGATGGGGGTCAGAATCGTCCCGCAGGGCTATGAATACGTGGTCCAGCGTCTCGGCAAGTACCATGTAACGTTGAAACCAGGCCTTAATTTCATCATCCCCTACATCGACACCGTCGCCTACCGTATCTCGACAAAGGACATGCCGCTGGAAATCGGCGCACAGGAGGCAATCACCAAGGACAACGCGGTTATCGTCTGTAACGCCATCGCCTTCATCAAGGTCATCGACCCGGTCCTTGCCGTCTACGGCATATCCAACTTCGAATACGCCATCCAGAACCTGATCATGACAACACTCAGGGCCATCATTGGCGAAATGGAACTGGACGTAGCCCTCTCCTCCCGCGACACCATCAAGGCACGTCTCCGGGAGATAATCTCCGGAGATGTGGTCGATTGGGGCGTATCCGTTAAATCGGTGGAGATCCAGGACATCAAGCCTTCCGCGTCCATGCAGAATGCAATGGAGCAACAGGCTTCGGCGGAAAGGACGAAACGCGCCGCGATTCTCGAAGCGGAAGGGCGCAAGGCCGCCGTAATCCTGGACGCTGAAGGGAAACTGGAAGCGGCGAGAAAAGAGGCCGAAGCCCAGGTTACCCTGGCCGAGGCATCTTCCAAGGCCATTGAGAGTATCGCCAGGGCCGTGGGAGACAAGGAGCTGCCCGCGATGTTCCTTCTGGGAGATCGCTATGTCGGCTCAATGCAGAAGCTGGCGTCTTCCCAGAACACAAAGACCTTTGTCCTTCCCGCGGACCTTCTGGGCGCGATAAAAGGGATTCTTCACAAGTAACAGGAAAAACCCAGCAATGTCCGGTTAGCTAATTGCAGCAATCGCTAAAATCCCGGCTTAACCCCTCACCCGGCCTTCGGCCACCCTCTCCCGCAGGGCGAGGGTTTCAAAAATGTCCCTTCTCCCCAAGGGAGAAGGCG
>CAYMFO010000058.1:0-3619 GCA_964389825.1 uncultured Geobacter sp.
GTCACAGAGAACACAGAGATATAAAAGCGAAAAAATGAACTACCAGACTCACCATCGAGGTAACGATCGCAATATCTTTGTTTTGGAGTAAATACTTGATAGTTATACGAAAAACCTCAGTGCCCTCTGTGGTAATTGCTTTTTTTAGGTTTATTCTTTCCTGAAGAATGAACAAGCTCCATCCGTAAAAAATCTTCTTAATCCGGAAAAAAGGTCACTCAAACGCCCATGCCCGGCAAACTCCACCTCGAACAATTCGGCCCGATCCACGCCCTGCCGGTCCTCCATTACAAGATGGAATTCGCCTCCCTGGCGCGCCGGGCGATGGATACGGTGAGGCCCGACTGTGTGGCCGTCGAGCTCCCCCATACCCTGCGGGATCATTTCCTGCGGGGCATCGGCCGCCTTCCCCAGGTATCGGTCCTTCGCTACGAGGTCCGCCTCTCCGGGAAGCAGGGCAATGAACGATACCGGACGGTCCATCTCCTCATGGAACCCGCGGACCCCCTGGTGGAGGCGGCGCGTCTGGCCCTGGAGCGGGAGATACCCATCGCCTGCGTGGACGTGGACCTGGAGGAGTATCCGCGCCATGAAGAGCATTTTCCCGATTCCTACGCCGTGCAACGCATCGGTCTCGGCGCCTACTACCGGGAGTACCTGAATGCCCGCGGCGGCGAAGGGCCTTGCGGGGAAGACCTTCTGAGGGAGCGGGGCATGGCCTTTCGCCTTCGGGAACTGGCAAGCCGACATGAACGGATCCTGTTCGTGTGCGGCATGGCCCACCTGGAACGGGTGAAGGATTTCTTCGGCCACCCCCAGGCCGCGCCCCTGGAGCGGGTAAAGCGGGAGGGGATCGCCCTCTTCAACCTCCATCCCGATTCCTGCCCCGAGATCCTCGGGGAATATCCTTTCCTCTCCGCCCTGTACGAGATGCGCCGCGGCCCGCTGCCGCCGGAACCGGTAACGGAACAGGGGTCCCTGCGCAAGAGTTTTCATCTCTTCGAACTGATTGACGGGGGCCGGAAGGACGTTCCGGAAGAACGGATACTCTACGAATCCGTACTGAGAAGCGCCCATCACTCGGGACGCGCGGGAGAAGGCCCGGACCGGCAGCGCGCCATGCTGCGCCTGTTCCGGGAGGCGTCCCGCCATTACCGCCAGGAGACCGGTGACACTGTTCATCTCTGGCAGAAACGCGCCTTTTTCCGCTTCTCCCGCAACTACGCCCTGACAACGGGGAGGCTGCTTCCTGACCTCTACCAGATGCTGGCCTCGGCCCGGGGGTGCGTGGACGACAACTTCGCCTACGCCTTCTGGCGCCTGGCGGGTTTCTATCCATGGCAGAAAGAGACGGCGGACCTTCCCACCATCCGCCTCAGACCCGAGGATGTGGCCGACGGCTGTCTGCGCATCCGTTTCCGTCCAAAGGCCCGCCGGTCCCGCAAGGGGCTCTCCCACCTCAGGTATCTCCAGCGGAAGAGGGAGAAGCATCCCGGCGAATGGCTGAAGGGATTCGACGATCCCGCCATCTGCTCCTGGCCGCCCGAAGACCTGATCATCGAGGATTACGGCCGCTTCCTCAAGCAAAAGGGGGCCAGGCGGCTCTCGGAGGAACAGAGCCGCGTGGCGCCTTTCTCCTCGTCCCTGATGGACGGAGTCGACATGCGTGAGACCCTGCGCCATCTCCACGAAGGGAGGATCTACGTGAGGGAGAACCTGCGCGTCCATGGAGGAGTGGGAAGCGTGGTGGTCATCTTCGACGAGGATAAGGGCAGGGAGAGGTACCCGTATCTCATGACATGGCTGGGGGAACATGACCAGGAATCGGACATGGCCCTGTACGCTACCAGGCCGGAGGGCAACGTGGTGGGGCCGGGCATCTGCCGCTGCGAATACGGAGGCTTCCTCCTCTCCTACCCTCCCCGCCGGATGTATGACGTGTGGCGGGACGGGGACTATTCCTTTGCCCGGAGCAAGGCGGAGACGCTGCTGCTGGCTGCCCTGGATTATTCCCTTGAAAAACATGTGGTCTATGTGGCGGCGCGGCCGCCCAGGAGCTGTTTCCGGCAGATTGCCGCGCGTCTCGGCAAGAAGGTCGTGTACATCCCCCTTGGCGCCCTTTCCCCGCTGAAACTGAAAAAACTCCGGGTATTCCATGTGCTGTCGGGACGGAACAAAAGAGAGACAGCCGGGGATTACATATGGTGACGGGGCGGGAAAAGTGTGGTATACATCAAAAGGCGGGCCGGACCATTGCTTTCCGAAAATGGAACACCTTGACCGCCGCCGGCATTTATTTTCTTTGAAATTATTTTCTGATTGAGATACGGGGGAAAGGATGAACAAGAGCCATCGCCGCTATGTAAGACTGGATTCTCTGAACCTGCTGGAATACGTGCTCCTGGACGACAATGGGGAGATCGTGACGCGGGCCATGGGCAGGACCCTCAATATCAGCGAAAAGGGAATCCTCCTGGAGACGCACATCCCCTTTGAGCCCGGCCGCATCATCCGGGTCACCATCGGCCTGGAAGAAGACCTGGTGGATATCAAGGGTCAGGTGAAACATTCGGAGATGAGCGACAACAACTGTTTCAGCGCCGGAATCGAGTTCCTGGAGATAGACGGCGAAGGAAACAGGGTCATCCGGAACTATCTCGAGGCCTTCGAGGCCTTCAACGGCTAGGAATTCCTCTCCGGAACCGGGACACCCCGGAAGTATAGGTCCGGCTTCGATTTACAGTAAGGACAAGTGATACGCGAAAAGGGCTTGCTCGCACGGGAAACCGCGGGCAAGCCCTTTTCGCGTCCCTGCCGCCTCTCCCTCAATCCCTGAACTGCAACTGATACAGCCTGTAGTATAAACCCTTGCGCGCCATGAGCTCGTCATGGCTTCCTTCTTCCGCCTTCTCCCCCTTGTGTATGACAGCTATCCGGTCAGCGTCCCGCACCGTGGAGAGCCGGTGGGCCACCACCAGGGAGGTACGCCCGGCCAGCAGGCCCCTGAGCCCCTCCTGGATGAGACGTTCACTGGCGGTATCAACGCTGGCCGTGGCCTCGTCCAGGACCAGGATCTCGGGGTCGAAGGCCACGGCCCGGGCAAAGGAGATGAGCTGCCGCTCTCCCGCCGAGAAGTTGACCCCCCGCTCGCGCACCTCCTCATTGAAACCGCCCGGCAGATTCCTGATGAAGCGGTCCGCGCCCACCAGCTTCGCGGCGGCCTCCATTCCGGCGGTCGCCGCCTCATCACCCAGCGAGATATTGTAGCCGACGGTTCCGGTAAACAGGAACGGTTCCTGAAGGACCACGCCGATGCGTGACCGGAGTTCGGTCAGGGGGATAGAGCGAATGTCGGCGCCGTTAATGGTTATTTCTCCCCTGCCCGTCTCGTAAAGCCGGGAGAGAAGACGGGTAACGGTGGTCTTGCCGCCGCCAGTCTCCCCCACCAGGGCAACCTTCTCGCCCCGCCGGATGGTCAGGTCCAGCCCCTTCAGGACGAAGTCTTCGCCGTTGTAGGCGAACCAGACGTCGCGGAATTCAATGGTCTCGATGGGGGAGCTCTCACCCTCCCCCCATCCCCCTCCCATCAAGGGAGGGGGGAAGGCAATATCACCCTCTC
>CAYMFO010000058.1:3719-17272 GCA_964389825.1 uncultured Geobacter sp.
GCAATATCACCCTCTCCCCTTGTGGGAGAGGGCTGGGGAGAGGGGGCCTCCACATCCAGCAGGCCGAAGATCCTCTCCAGGGCCGCCATGGCCCCCTGCATGATGGAATACTTCGCGGAAAGGTCCCGGATGGGCAAGAAGAATTTCTCGATGTACTGGATGAAGGCCACCAGCGCGCCGAAGGTCAGGGTCCCGGCCACAATCTCGCCTCCCCCATACCAGATGATGAGACCGACGGCCACGGACGACAGGGCCTCCACCGCCGCGAACAGGGCCGCGTCCCAGGTGATCACCGGCAGGTTGGCGTCCCGGTAGGCGGCGTTGAGGCGGGTGAATTCCCGCTGTTCGGTCCTCTGGCGGTTGAAGAGCTGAACCACCGTCATGCCTCCGATGCTCTCGGCCAGGAACGAGTTCAGGTTGGACAGCCGCGCCCGGACCTCGCGAAAGGCGGTACGCATCCGCGTGCGGAAGGTGAAGACGATGTAGAGGAGGATCGGCAGGACGCTGAAGGTGACCAGGGAAAGCTTCAGGTTCATCCAGAGCATGACCCCGATGATGCCCGCCAGGACGAGGATGTCACCGACAATGGTGATGATGCCGGCGGTGAACATCTCGCCCAGGGCCTCCACGTCGCTGGTGACCCTGGTAACCAGCCCGCCGGTGGCGGTCTTGTCGAAAAAGGAAGCGGAGCGGCGCTGGATGTGGCCGAACAGCTCCACGCGCAGGTCGAACATCACCCTCTGGCCCAGGTACTGGAGGAGATATATCTCCAGGTACGTCAGCAGGCCGTCCGCCAGGATAAGGGCGAAATAGCCGAGAGAGAGGGCGGGCAGCCCCTCCATCCTGCCGGCCGTGATGTGACTGTCAATGGCGACCTTCAGTATCCAGGGCTGGGCGAGCTTCGCCGCGGTGATAAGGGGGAGGAGAAGGAGGCTCCACGCCACCAGCCACCGGTAGGGGCGGAGATAGCCCAGAAAACGCCCCAGGAGTCTCCTGTCATAAGCCTTGCCCAGAATTTCGTCTTCGTAGATGCCGCCGAAATGCATAATGGATTATTCCGATTTCTCCGGACCCGCCGGGTTTTTGAGAACCTCGCGGGTCCGCTCCGGTTCAGTAACGTTCGATCTCTTCCCTCAGATTCTGCTCCCTGTGGATGGACGCATAGCGGCCGTCCATGGCGAGGAGTTGTTCATGGGTCCCCTGCTCCGCGATGCGCCCTTCATCCATGACTATGATCAGGTCGCACCCCCTCAGCGCGGAGAGACGGTGGGAGACGATGATCACGGTACGGCCGCCGTAAAAGCGGTCCAGGGCGCCCAGAATCTCCTCCTCGGTACGGGCGTCCACGGCCGACAGCGGGTCGTCCAGGATCAGGATCGCCGGGTCCTTCAACAGGGCCCGCGCAATGGCGGTCCGCTGCCTCTGACCGCCGGAAAGGGTCACCCCGCGCTCCCCCACCAGGGTCTCGTAGCCCCGGGGAAAGCCCTTCACATCCCCGTCCAGCCGCGACAGCCTCGACGCCTCCAGAATTTCTTCACCCAGGGCGCCTTCCCTGCCGTAGCCGATATTCTCACTGATAGTCCGGGAAAAGAGAAAACCGTCCTGGGGCACGAAGCCTATGGCGTCCCGCAGCGCCCTGAGAGGGATGCGGTTGATGTCTGTCCCGTCGAGAAAGATCATGCCGTCCGCGACCGGATAGAGCCTTGCAATCAGGCGGACAAGGGTGGTCTTGCCGCTCCCCACGGGGCCCACGACGCCCAGCTTCATCCCCGCCCCGACGCGCAGCGAGATATCCTTCAGCAAAGGTCCTCCATCATAGCCGAAGGAGAGGTTTCTGAAATCCAGCGCGCCCCGGACCTTTTCCGGCAAGAGGGGCGAAAGGGGATCACGGACGGTTGCCCGCGCCTCGAACACGGCGTTCAGCCGTCCCATGGAGGCGGCGCCCCTCTGCAGCATGTTCAGGATCCATCCCAGCGCCACGGTGGGCCAGATGAGCATTGCCAGGTAGCCGGTAAACGCGACGAAGTCGCCTAGGGTCAGGAGGCCGCTGATGACCCTTTTCCCGCCCGCGAAGAGGACAATCAGGGTTCCCAGGCCGCTCATGGAGGCCATGAAGGGGATCACGATCCCCCGCAGATTGGCCATCTTCATGCCGCTGTACAGGTAGCGTCCCGCCATTTCCCGGAATGCCTCGATGCGCGAGGCCTCTCGGCGGTAAGTCTTCACCACCACGGAGGCGGCAAAGCTCTCTTCGGCATGGGAACTGAGGGCGGCAAGCTCTTCCTGGGCCCGCTTCGAATGATGGAATATGCGGCGGCTCACCTGCTTCACCAGGAGGATCATCAGGGGGTACGGCAGTATCGAGCAGAAGGTTAGGAAAGGGTCGATGCTCCCCATCAGAAAGAGGGCGGAGACATAGATAATCAGAGTATTTATGACATTGAGAACCCCGAAGCCGAGAAGCATCCTCACGTTGGTCAGGTCGTTGGAAAAGCGCGAGAGGAGATCTCCGGTCCTTTCCCTGGAGAAAAAGGGGAGGTCGAGGGATACCAGGGCCGCGTACAGGTCTTCCCGCATGCGGTATTCGATGCGGCGGCCGGCATGGAGCAGGGTGGTGCGGGAGAATATCCTCACCACGCCGTGGGCGACGGCTGCGATGATGATGAGGAGGCCGAAGTAGCCGGCGGAATGGGCCGCCCCGTCCGGGAACTGGAGACTTTCCACCGCCCGCTTCAAAAGCCATGGGATGAGCAGCGCGAAGCCGTTGGCGAAGACGAGGAGGAGCGAGCCTCCCAGGTAGGTCCACCGGTAGGCGTACAGATAGGTTTTGAGGCGGGAATACTCTTTGATGGCGGCCTCCGGCGGATTTTTTGCGCGGCGTGGACTCCCGCGAGGTCAAAACAGCGTCGGTTGTTCCACGGTATCGATCTATATCGATTCTTGATAACAAGGTAAAGGTAAAAAATCCATCACGGCGGAAAGGGATTTTCTCCGCGATTCCGTCGCGGCGGCTCTCGCCTTTGCCGAGGGAACCGTTCTTTTCGACGCGGACGGCGTAGGCCGATGATTTTTTCGCCGAATGGGCCGTTGGAGGGTGGAGTTTGGGGTAGAAATCGTTCACCCTTAACATCGCGATAATATTAGCTTATTTCAACTGAAAGAATCCGCCTCAAGACAGATCAGGGATAACGAAACCGTGCCAGATTTGACATATGACATAAAAATGGCTATGGTAAACACAGCGTTGGTATTTTTTATGCTTGCGTTATTCCATGATGAAAGGAGATTGAATGGGTATATATACCAATGAGCAGAAAGAAATAGCAGGCAAGATAAGCAACAGGGTCAATGTGTCAAGCTGGAGAGACTGGAAATGGCAAGTCAGTCATTCGATCAAGGATATCAGTACGTTTGAAAATCTGACAGGAATCAGATTCTCTAAAAAAGAAAGAAATGAGTTGCATGAAACTCTCCTGAAATTCCCTCTGTCCATAACACCCTACTATCTCTCCCTCATTGACAAAAACAACTACGCAAACGATCCGGTTTTCCGCCAGGCATTTCCTTCTCCATCTGAACTTGTCATCAGCCAGTGCGACCATGCGGACCCGCTCCACGAAGATGCTGACAGTCCCGCGCCGGGGGTAACCCACCGCTATCCGGACAGGGTCCTTTTTCACATCAGCAATGTCTGCGCCATGTACTGCCGCCACTGCACCCGCAAACGCAAGGTTGGAGACAGGGACTCTATTCCCGGACGGGAAGAGATCATGAAGGGCCTGGACTACATCCGCCAGACCCCGGTGGTCAGGGACGTGCTTCTCTCCGGCGGGGACCCGCTGATGCTCCCTGATGATTATCTTGACTGGATTCTAACGGAATTGAGTAAAATTCCCCATGTCCAGGTGGTCAGAATAGGGACGAGAATGCCGGTCGTGCTTCCGTATCGCATAACGGACGAACTGGTCGCCATGCTGAAAAGGCACCACCCCCTCTGGCTCAATACCCATTTCAACCATCCCCGTGAACTTACGCCGTCCGCAAAGGAGGCGCTGGCGAAACTGGCAAACGCTGGAATCCCCCTCGGCAACCAGACCGTGCTCCTGGCCGGGGTCAATGACTGCCCGCTGATCATAAAGTCACTCGTGCAGAAGCTGGTGGAAAACAGGGTGAGGCCCTACTATCTCTACCAGTGTGACCTCTCTGAAGGCCTGTCGCATTTCAGGACTACCGTAGGGAAGGGAATGGAAATCATGGAGAGTCTCATAGGCCACACCAGCGGCTTCGCGGTCCCCACCTATGTGATCGACGCGCCGGGCGGAGGCGGCAAGATACCGGTGATGCCCAATTACCTGATCACCCTGGCGACAAACAAGGTGGTGTTGCGCAATTATGAAGGAGTGATAACCACCTATCAGGAACCTGACTGCTATGAGCCCGTATTCTGCGATCGAAACTGCGAGGACTGCAAGCTCCACCTGAATCTGGAAGGCGCCGAGGAATACGAACCGACCGGCATCATGCGGCTGCTGTCGGATAATGACGACACCATATCCCTCACTCCTGAAGACAACGAACGGATGAAAAGGAGGGAAAATGCGTGATTCATTTGAAAAAATCGGCCGCTCCCTCGTTCATCACGGGAAATTCAATGACAGGGCATACCTGATGAAGTTGCACTCCCATGACGGAGATATGATTGTCGCGGCTCTTGATGATCTGGCATGCTCCAGAGGCTACTCGAAAATATTCGCGAAGATCCCCTCTTGGGCGTGTGACTCTTTTCTATCCGGCGGATACGAGTTGGAGGCCAGGATTCCCGGTTTCTACGCTGGAGTGGATGACGCATGTTTCATGGGTAAATATTTCAGCGAAGCAAGGTCACGGGAACGGGAGGAAACTCTTGTAAGTGATGTTCTGAAGGCATCGAAAGAAAAGTCCGCCCACACCGTCCCGTCCCGTCCGCCCAAGGGTTTCACAATCGGAAGCACCGGGGAAGGACATGTGGAAGAGATGGCGGAGTTATACAGCGGGATCTTCGCAAGTTATCCTTTTCCCATCCACGACCCCGATTTCATTCGGGCCGCGATGAAGGATTCTACGAGATTTTTCGGCATCTGGAACGGCGGCCGCTTAGCCGCGCTCTCTTCGGCCGAGATCGATTTCGATTCCGCCTCAGCGGAGATGACCGACTTCGCGACCCGGCATGACTACCGGGGGAAAGGCCTTGCCCTTCACCTGCTCCGGTTTATGGAAAACGCCGTCAGCGTCAACGGCGTCCGTTCGCTGTTTACCATCGCCAGGGCCTGTTCCTACAGCATGAATATCACCTTTGCCCGGAACGGCTATCTTTTCGCCGGCACTCTCACCAACAACACCAACATCGGCGGCAGACTGGAAAGCATGAACGTGTGGTATAAAATCCAGGGGAAAAACAGCTCCGATTGCTAAGGTTTCGCTCTTTCAAACCTCAGGGAGGCCGAATTGACGCAGTAGCGAAGGCCGGTGGGGCGGGGTCCGTCGGGGAAGACGTGGCCCAGATGGGCGTCGCAGCGGCTGCACAGGACCTCGGTGCGTCGGACCGGCAGGCTGTCGTCGTCCTCGGTCCTGATGTTTTCCGGGGCGATGGGCCGGAAAAAGCTGGGCCAGCCGGTGCCCGAATCATACTTCGCGTCCGAGGCGAACAGCTCCAGGCCGCAGCAGACACAAAGGTATACGCCCTTTTCGTGGTTGTTCCAGAAGGCATTGGCAAAGGGCCTTTCAGTGCCCTTCTTCCGCGTAACCTGGAACTGCTCCGGTGTCAGTACGCGTCTCCATTCATCATCGCTCCCGCGCTTCTTACCTTCCATGGCTCGCCCTCCCATTTCCACGGTGGTTTGCCTCTTCTTTTCATGGCCGCGAGAGTCGCCGTTCACGCCGGCGACCGCTTTGATGGCGCGGGCCACGATTTCCTTGAATTCTTTTCTCCTGATGTTCTGCTCGTCTACGGGATTGACGATTACCCCGGCCTCCAACAGTATTGCCGGAGACTGGGCCTCCTTGAGGACCGTCAGTTCGTCGTAGGCGTAAATGCCCAGTTTCCCGTCCAGCAGCAGGCGGTTTTCACCGGCGATGGGTTCGGAATGATGCAACGTGGGACGCAGTCCCTGGTCCAGGAGGCGCCGTCCAAGTTTGGTCGCTGCGGCCAGGGACTCCCTGAAAAAGGGGTTCTTTCGCGAAACAAAGAGAGAAAACCCGCTTGCCTTATGGGAACACCTTCCCCCATTTCGCCCCTGTCCATTCAGAAACCGGGGCTGGACCGAATCGTGGTGGACGGAGATGAAGAGGTCTTTTCCGGCTGTATCCCTGACGCGTTCCTTAAGGGAGATCTCGTCGTTATTACCCCTGGTCCGGGTCACCCGCACATCCGGAAGATTGGCCATTGATGCCGCAATATGAGCAACAAGGGCGTTATTGTAACGGTATTCCGGCGTCCCGTCGCAACTGACCGCGCCGGGGGATTTGGGAGAATGGCCGGGGTCCAGAACCAGGTCGAATCCATATACCGGCAGTGGCCAGATGAACAAGGCGCAGCAGAAGCCCCTCAGAGCGCGCATGAACACGTTTGTTACCAGCTCTTTCTCGAGATCATTTCATCGCGGCAGTTGCCGGTTCTGCATTCACGGAGGCGGTCTCTCAGGTACTCCGTTCTTTCCTTGTTCACGTAATAGTTGCAGTTTACGAGGATGGTTCCAGGCCTTGCCTGGCAGGCGGCGTCGCGGTGGTTCATCCATTCTCTCTGGATTTCGGTGAGTTTCATCTTCAGGCCGGGCCTGAGCCTGGTTTTTAATTGCCTGTACACCTCATTCAATTCCCTGTCCGATTCCACGAGCAATTTGCTGAAGCAGTATGTCTTGTCGTAGGAGTTGGTGTATTTGTCGCATTCTCCTTCGGCGAAAGCGGTCATTGAGACCATCAGAAACATCCCGGTAAAGACAATAATCAACGGATTCTTCATGGCGTTCCCCTTTCTGGTTCGTGGTATGTTATCCGCCTGTCCGCCTCCCTACCTCCTGGACAGATCCATTTTCACCTTCAACTCACCCGGATAGGGATGATTGTAACCAGGGATATTAGCCTGTACGTCGCTCCTGATGAGATCCCCTCTGGGAAGCCAGACCATGCCGTCCAGGCTCGCCCATTCCCGGTAGATCATGATGTCGCGCACGGGCTTCACCGTAAGGTCGGCGTTCACGGGCGCCTCGAACAGGCTTCCCGAGATGAAAACCGAGAAGGTGACCGGCTGTCCGGCGGGAAAGAGGAGTATGTGGTCGCCGCCGGGAACCTTCTCGCCGAAACGGATAACGGGGAGCTTGGCCAGGGCCTCGTATGACGGAGAAGCAGCCGCGGCGAGACCGGACCAGAGGAGACAGATAAATAATACCAGAGCGATGCGCTTCATCGACAACCTCCATGCAAGGGGGAATTTTCCGCGCCCGGCGGCTGAAGCCATGCTGCCGCAAAGGGGCCGGCCGCCGTTCAGGGATTGATTGACGCGGCCGGGAAGCCGCGGGATTTATCCGCAACAGAGTATACCATACGAAGAAAAAGGCAAAGGGCAAAAGAGGCCCTCAGCCGGCCGCTGTTGACGCGCCGGAAGCGGTTGTTTATAGTAGTCGTCATTCCGGAGTAAAATACCAGCTTTTTAAAAGAGGCCAAACATGAAGATAACCCGCGGGTTTTTTCTCATTCTCCCGTGCCTCCTCCTTTCCGTCGCCTCCGCCGCCGGCGCCGGTCTGGAGGAGAAGGTAAGGGAACACACCCTTAAAAACGGCATGAAACTGCTCATGGTGGAACGCCGGACATCGCCCACCGTCTCCGCGTGGATACGGTTCAAGGTGGGAAGCGTGGATGAAAGGAGCGACGAGCGGGGTATCGCCCATCTCCTGGAACACATGCTGTTCAAGGGCACTAAAACCCTGGGAACCACCGATTATAAAGCCGAGAAACCCATTCTGGACAGAATAGAGTCCACGGCCCAGTCCCTGATGACGGAAAAACTGAAGCGTCGCGCGGCGGACCCGAAACGGATCGAGAAACTCTCCAGCCAGCTTGCCGCGCTGGAAGGCGAGGCGGCCGGGTATTCGGTGAAAAACGAATTGTCGGAGATCTATTCCAGAAACGGCGGGGTCAACTTCAACGCCTTTACCTCCAAAGACACCACCGCCTACATGGTCAGCCTTCCGTCCAACAAGCTGGAGCTGTGGGCCGCCATCGAATCGGACCGCCTGCGCAACGCGGTTCTCCGCGAGTTCTATACAGAGCGCAGCGTGGTGATGGAAGAGCGGCGCCGAAGCTACGACGCGAGCCCGGAAGGAAAACTGTGGGAATCCTTTTTCGCCACGGCCTACAGCGCGCACCCCTACGGCCAGCCCATCATCGGCTGGATGTCCGACATCGAAAACCTTTCCCGCGCCAAGGCCGTGGCATTCCTGCGCAACTTCTACGCCCCGGCCAACGCCGTGGTGGCGATAGTGGGGGACATGGACGCGGATAAGACCATAGCCATGGTGGAAAAATATTTCGGCGGTCTTCCCCCGGGCGTTCCCGTTCCTCCCGTAGCCGTTGAAGAACCGCGTCAGCCGGGGGAACGGCGCATCGAGGTCGTTGAAGACTCCGAACCTCAATTGATGATAGGCTTTCACAAGCCGACACTGCCGGATAAAGACGATTATGTCTTCGATATCATTACAATGCTCCTTGCCGACGGCAGGACCTCCAGGCTGTACCGGAAACTGGTGGTGGAGACACAGCTGGCAACGGATGTCTCGGCCTTTTCATCTCCGGGCAGCCGCTATCCGAACCTGTTCATCATCGCTGCTACCCCCCGCGCCCCCCATACCGTCCGGGAGGTGGAGGAGGCCATCCATGCTGAACTGGAACGGCTCAAAACCGAACCCGCCGCTGAGCGGGAGATGCGGCGGATAATGAACAACCTGGAGGCGGGCGAGGTCATGGCGATGGGCTCCAATGACGGGCTGGCGCGCCGGCTGACCGAATATGAGGCGATAGCCGGAACCTGGCGCTATATGACCGAACACCGCCGCCAGGTGGAGAAACTTACCCCGGCCGACGTCATCGAGACGGCCCGCAAGTACCTGGTAAGGGAGAACCGTACCGTGGCGACCATCAGGAAAAGGGAGGCGGCAAAATGAGATTCATCCGACGATTTGTTTTTCTGACAACCATCATCCTCTCCCTCGCGCCGTCCTGGCAGGCCCACGGCGCACCGCCGCCGGACCCGCGGACCATGACCTTCCAGCCCCTTCAGTTCCGCATACCGGAAGTGGAGCGGGCCGTGCTGCGCAACGGGATGGTCGTCCATTTGCTGGAAGACCACGATCTTCCGCTGGTAACGGTTCAGGCCTACATCCGCACCGGCGGTATCTACGATCCGGACGGAAAGGCCGGTCTTGCCGGCATCACCGGCGCCGCGCTGCGCGGAGGCGGGACCTCTTCGACCACTCCCGAGGCATTCGATGAAGAACTGGAGTTCATGGCCTCAGCCATCGAATCGGGCATCGGCGCCGACTCCGGAGGGGTTTCCCTGAGCTCCCTGACGAAGAATCTGGATCGCACCCTGGAGCTGTACGCACAGGTGATGATCTCCCCGGCTTTCCGGGAAGACCGGGTGAACCAGGTCAAAAACCAGGTAATCGAGGCCATCCGCCGCCGCAATGACGATCCCCGGGAATTGGCGGACAGGGAGCTGGCCAGGGCCATCTACAAGGGCCATCCCCTCGGCCGCATATCCACGGTGAAATCGGTGAGCGCCATTACCAGGGATGACCTGCTGGCCTTCCACAGGCGCTTCTTTCACCCGGGAAACGTCATACTTGCGGTAGCCGGCGACTTCAACGGGAAAGAGATGCTGGAAAAACTGGAAAAGGCCTTTGGCGCATGGAAGGGAGAAGGGGCCGCCCCGGCGGAGATCCCCACTCCCGCGCCAGGCGGCAAGCCGGCCGTGCTGCTGGTCAGGAAGGACATCGACCAGTCGGTCATCCGCATGGGGCATCTCGGCATCGACAAGAACAATCCGGATCTGCATGCCGTCACCGTCATGAACGGGATCCTGGGCGGCAACGGCTTCAGTTCACGCCTGATGAGAATCATCCGCACCCGGGAAGGGCTCGCCTATAATGTTGACAGTTCCTTTCAGGCGGGCCGCCGCTTTCCCGGGACCTTCGAGGCGGAGACCGAAACCAAGTCGGAGAGCACGGCCCGCGCCATCACCCTCATGGGCGAGATCATCAAGGGGATGACGCTAAGGCGCGTGGAAGACACCGAACTGGCCCTTGCCAAGGAATCCATCATAAACTCCTTCATCTTCGCCTTCACCAACGCCGCCTCAGTGGCGAACCAGCGCGCCCGCCTGGAGTTCTACGGCTATCCTGAGGGCTTCCTTGAGGATTTCAGGAAAAAAATCGCCGCGGTGACCAAGGAAGACGTGCTGCGGGCGGCCCGAAAATACCTCCGGCCCGAAGAAATGATCCTGGTGGTGGTGGGTAACGGGAAAAAATTCGACGAGCCTTTAACCAGGTTCGGCGAGGTACGGGAGGTCGATCCGGATTCAGAGTGAGGCGAATGAAAATACCCGAGCCTTTTTTCCTGATTTTTGTGATCCGGATCAAGTTTTTCAGTAAAAAAATGTGTAAAGTAAAAACAGAAATTGACGATAAGAGAATCAAAGAGGGAAAAACAGCAAAACACCCCTTTACAGACAAAAAGAATCAACAGCGGCAAAGCCATACATACCTTTCGCGCGGTCTCCTCCCTCCGGAGCCGCGCTCTTTTTTTGCCTGAAACGGTAAACAAGGAGCTTTCTCATGCATACCAGAGACCACGACATCATCATCGTCGGAACCGGCCCCGCCGGGCTGGGCGCGGCCTTTTCCCTCGCCGCCGCTTCGCCCTCGCTTTCCATACTGATGATAGACCGGGAGACTGTCTGCTCCGGCGGCCTCCTCAACGATTGCAAGCAGAATTACACCTTTCCCATCGGCTTCTCGACCCGCTACTGGAGCAAGGAAGAGGCGGACAGGCTTTTGCCCCTGGTGGAGGAACGACTGCGGCCGGTCATCAAGGAAAGGCATAACCTGGAGGTTTACCGCCGCCGCGCGGAACGGATCGGCGTTACCCTGCTGGACATCCGCCAGGCCCATGTGGGCACGGACCGGAGCCGCGATCTGATAGCCGGGCTTCTGGGCGAGCTGAAAGGGATGGGTGTGAACTTCGCCCTTCAGCGGGAGGTGACCGACGTCTTTGACGACGACAGGGGGGCCGGGGTTGTCGTGGAAGGAGAGGAGACCCTGCGGGCCGGAAAGGTTATCGTGGCGCCCGGCCGGAAGGGATTCGGCTTTCTGCAACAGATAATGGAAAAGATGGGGATCGCATATGTGGACAACGAGGTGGATGTGGGGATACGCTTGGAGACCACCCTGGACAACTACCCCATTGTCAGGGACTATTACGACCCGAAGTTCCTCTTTCCCAACGGGGTGCGCACCTTCTGCACCAACTCGGGCCACGCCAGGGTGGCGCTGGAGCGCTACCAGGGTTTCAAGCTCGTAAACGGCCACGCCTATTCCGATAAGCGCAAGGGAAACAACCTGGTGAATTTCGCCCTGCTCAAGACCATCGGCCTGAAAGACCCGGTGAGAAGCGGTCAGCAGATGGGGGTGTTCCTGGGCAGGCTGGCCAACGAGATCGGCGGGGGAAAGCCGCTCATGCAGAGGGTAGGTGATTTCCGCATGGGTAAACGCTCCACGGCCGAGACCTTCAATGAGGATCTCTATTCATTCCAGCCCAGTTGCCCGGTCACGGCCGGAGATCTGGGGCTGGCGGTTCCGGCGAAGGTGATGCGCCACCTGTGGGCGGCCATGAAGAAGCTGGACACCATCATCCCCGGCATCCTGCACCCGAGCACCATCATGTACTACCCGGAGATCAAGATGTACGGCAACAAGCCCGCCTTTCTGGACTCCGGTTTCCGGGTCAGCGAAAACGTCTACATGGTGGGCGACGGGGCCGGAACATCCAGGGGGATTACCGGCGCCTGGGCCAGCGGCATCAGGGCCGCGGAAGGAATCCTGGGCGGTTGACAGGCGAGGCGCCGGCAATGGACCGGGTTGCGGGGATGGAGTCTTGTTGCTCTTGCATCAAAATCCTTCGCGAAAAAAGGCTCTCATTCCGACGGCAACGTCCGGGTGAGAGCCCTTATTCACGGTTTGTCCGGTTTTTACTTTTCTTGAAAGCCGGTCCCGGATTCTATTATCCCCGCAGCTTCTCCAGCAGCATCTCGTTCACCAGGGCCGGATTGGCCTTCCCCTTGCTGGCCTTCATCACCTGTCCCACGAAGAAGCCGAACAGCTTATCCTTGCCGCCCCGGTACTCATCCACCTTGTCCTGGCTGGCCGCCAGGACCTCATCGATGATCTTTTCGATTGCCCCGCTGTCGGAGACCTGCACGAGCCCCTTCTCCTCGACGATCTTTGCCGGTTCCTTGCCGGTCCTGTACATCTCGTCGAACACGGTCTTGGCGATCTTTCCGGAGATGGTCCCCTTTTCCACCAGCTTCAGCATCTCCGTCAGGAGCCCCGGTGTCACCGGACACTCGGCGATCTCCCGGTTGTCCTCTTTGAGCGCCCGCATGACCTCGCCCATCACCCAGTTGGAAACCGGCTTGGCCTGGGGATAGAGGGCCACGCAGTCGTCGAAGTAGCCGGCGATGTCCCGGGAAGAGGAGAGCACCTCGGCGTCCAGGTCGGGGAGCCCCAGCTCAGTGGTGTAGCGCCGGCGTTTGGCGTCCGGCAGTTCCGGCAGGGTACCGCGGATTTCCGCGATCAATTCGTCGGAAAGCACCAGCGGCACCAGATCCGGGTCCGGGAAATAGCGGTAGTCATGGGCCTCTTCCTTGCTCCGCATGGAACGGGTGGTCCCGGTAGCCGGGTCGAACAGGCGCGTCTCCTGGACCACCGCGCCCCCGTCGTCCAGGATGTCGGCCTGGCGTTCGATCTCGTACTCGATGGCCTGCTTGACGAAGCGGAAGGAATTGATGTTCTTCAGTTCGGCGCGGGTGCCGAATTCCGTTGAGCCCACCGGCATGAGGGAGACGTTGGCGTCGCAGCGGAAGCTTCCCTCCTCCATGTTGCCGTCGCAGATGCCGAGATACATCACGATCTGGTGCAGCTTCTTGAGATAGGCCACAGCCTCGTCGGCGCTCCTGAGGTCAGGCTCGGAGACCACCTCCAGAAGCGGCGTGCAGGCCCGGTTCAGGTCCACGTACGACTTTTCTCCCGCCTCCATGGTGTCCATGTGCACCAGCTTGCCCGCGTCCTCCTCCATGTGGATGCGGGTGATTCCGATGCGTTTCGTCTCGCCGTCCACCTCGATGTCCAGGTGGCCGCCGACGCAGATGGGAAGCTCGTACTGGCTGATCTGGTACCCCTTGGGAAGGTCGGGGTAGAAGTAGTTCTTGCGGGCGAAGATGCTGCGCGGCGCGATGGAGCAGTTGG
>CAYMFO010000059.1:0-16897 GCA_964389825.1 uncultured Geobacter sp.
CGCGACAGACTTTGCATCATACTCAAACTTACCTGCTTCGTCAAGTACTTTTTTTTATTTTTTTCGGATTGCCCGGCCGGAAATCAGGAACTCGATTCAGGCAGCCTCGAAAGGAATGAACTTATAACAAATTCGGCGCCGCCGGTCAACGGGTTTTGCATTAGATTTTACCCAGTTTTACGCACGCAAAACGTCGCTTCCCCACCTGCAGAATATATTCACCCGGACAATCAAGTTCCCGCGCATCGTCAGACACACGTTCACCATCAACCTTGACACCTCCCTGCTGAATCGCCCGACGCCCTTCGCTGTTAGACTTGACAAGCCCCGCTTCGGCAAGGGCTTTACACAGGAGAATACTGTCATCCTCCGTATGAATCTCTCGGGTATCCATATTATCTGGAATCTGGTTGTCGCGGAAACGCCTGACGAAATCCTCTTCCGCCCTGAGCGCGGCGGCGGCCCCATGGTACCGGGTTACGATCTCTCGAGCCAGGTCTTTCTTTACTTCCATGGGATGAAGTTCGCCGATCTTTATTTCTTCACTGATCTTTCTCAGCCTGGAAAGAGGCAAATCACTGAGCAACTCATAGTACCTGATCATCAGAGTGTCCGAGATGGACATTATTTTTCCAAATATTTCGTCCGGGGAATCGTTAATACCGATATAGTTCCCCAGGGACTTGGACATTTTGTTGACGCCATCCAGTCCTTCCAGAAGCGGCATGGTAATCACGGTCTGCGGAGTCTGCCCCCACTCACGCTGTAGCTCACGCCCCACAAGAAGATTAAACTTCTGGTCAGTTCCTCCAAGTTCGATATCCGCTTTAAGGGCAACCGAATCGTATCCCTGGATTAATGGATAAAGAAATTCATGTATACTGATGGGCATCTGATTGGTAAACCTGTTATGAAAGTCCTCCCTTTCAAGCATCCGCGCCACGGTATATTTCGCCGCCAAACCGATCAGGTCCGTTGCCTTTAGAGGAGAAAGCCATTCCGAATTAAAAACCACCCTGGTTTTTTCCGGGTCCAGAACCTTAAATACTTGTTCTTTATATGTTTCCGCGTTTTTCAGGACATCCTCGCGAGTCAACGCCTTTCTGGTCTCACTCTTACCAGTGGGGTCGCCTATCATGCCGGTAAAATCACCGATCAAAAAAAACACCTCATGCCCCAATTGCTGAAAGTTTCTAAGCTTTTGCAACAGGACCGTGTGCCCCAAATGCAAATCCGGAGCAGTAGGGTCAAAACCGGCCTTGACCCTTAAAGGAACGCCGGTTTTTTCGGATTTTTCCAGTTTTTCGACCAGTTCTTTCTCAAGAAGAATTTCTACCGCCCCCCGGCGAATTATTTCCAATTGTTCAGCAACCGACATGCCATACACACTCCTCAGTTACAGGCGATTGAAATCCGCTCTATACCCAAGGCCTTTCCGGTAGTTTCATCTATTTCCAATACCACGCAGTTCAGGCGAACATCCTTTTTCGCAACCTCGAATCTGACAGGCAATTGCGTCAAAAATTTTTCAACGGCCAGTTCCTTGCGTATTCCAATGACGGAGTCAAAGCTTCCAGTCATTCCCACATCGGTGATATACGCCGTTCCACCCGGCAACACCCGCTCGTCGGCGGTCTGGACATGGGTATGGGTTCCCAGAACAGCGCTCACCCGCCCGTCCAGATACCAACCCAGGGCCACCTTTTCCGAAGTAGCCTCCGCGTGAAAGTCCACTACTACAACTGGAGTTATTTCCTTCAGAGCGGAAACCTCCAGGTCAGCGGTGCGGAACGGGCAGTCAAGGTTGCTCATGAACACCCTGCCTTCCAGGTTCAGTACCGCGACCCTGACACCGGAAGCGGATTGAATTATGGCACTCCCCCTTCCGGCGGCTCCCGCCGGATAATTGGCGGGACGTACGAGCTTTTCCTCTCGTTTTATAAAGTCGAGAGAATCCTTTTTATCCCAGATATGATTCCCGCTGGTCAGAAGATGAACCCCCAGCCCATAGAGCTCTTTGGCAATTTCCTCCGTCAATCCGAAACCACCCGCGGCATTTTCTCCATTGGCAATGACAATATCCACGGCATGACGGTCCACCAGTCTATGCAGTTCCCGGGAGATCGCCTGGCGGCCGGGTTTTCCAACAATATCGGAGATAAAAAGGATCTTAACGGGCATACTCTACCGCTCTGGTTTCCCTGATGACATGGACCTTGATTTGTCCAGGATAGGTCATTTCCGCCTCAATCTTCTTCGCGATATCCTTGGCAAGGACCACGGCTCTCTCGTCGTTGACTTCTTCACTGGATACCATGACCCTTATTTCCCGGCCGGCCTGGATAGCAAAGGAATTCGTAACTCCACGGAAGGATGTGGCAATCTTTTCAAGGTCTTCCAGGCGCTTTACGTATGTTTCCATCATCTCTCGGCGAGCGCCCGGCCGGGCGCCGGACAGCGCATCCGCGGCCTGCACCAGCACCGCAAGCACGGTGGCCGGCTTTTCATCTTCGTGATGCGCCATGATAGCATGCACTATCTTGGGAGATTCACCATACTTCCGGGCCAGGTCCGCGCCTATTACGGCGTGTGATCCTTCAACCTCATGGTCAACCGCCTTTCCAAGGTCATGGAGAAGCCCCGCGCGTTTTGCCTGCTTTACATTGACGCCCAATTCCTCGGCCATGATCCCGCAGAGGAAGGCGACTTCAAGAGAATGCTGGTATACGTTCTGACTGTAGGAAGTCCGATAGCGCAGGCGTCCCAGGAGTTTTAATACTTCAGGGTGAATGCCATAGACCCCCAGATCAAACGCCGCCTGTTCACCAGCCTCCTTGGTTGCCTGCTCGACCTCTTCCGTAGACTTGGCAACCACTTCCTCGATCCTTCCAGGATGAATGCGGCCGTCCACAATCAGCTTTTCCAGGGATAATTTGGCGATTTCACGCCTTATAGGATTGAATCCGGAAAGAATGACCGCCTCCGGGGTGTCATCAATGATAAGATCTATACCGGTCGCGGCTTCAAGCGCCCTGATATTACGACCTTCTCGCCCGATAATACGCCCCTTCATCTCATCTGACGGAAGGGCCACCACAGAGACCGTCTTCTCCGCTACATATTCGCCGGCATACCTCTGTATGGCAAGAGAGAGTATTTCCTTGGATTTTTTGTCAGCGGTCTCCCTGGCCTCTTCTTCTATGGCTTTTATTCGCTTTGCGGCATCCAGCTTGGCTTCGTTCTCCAGATTCTCCATCAGAACTCTCTTTGCCTCTTCGGATGTGAGTCCGGAAATCTTCTCCAGGGTTCTCCGCTGTTCCTCTATAAGATGATTCAGATTTTCATCTTTCTGGGTGATGGCCTGTTCCCTGGAGTTCAGGTTCTGTTCTTTCTTGAAAAGGTCAGCATCCCGCTGATCAAAGATGAGCACCTTTTTGTCAAGGTTTTCCTCTTTCTGCTGGATCCTCTTCTCAAGTGCCTGCAGGTCACGGCGCTTGTCCTTCGACTCCCTCTCGAATTCCGCTTTTGCCTGATACACGGCATCCTTCGCCTGCAATGATGCTTCCTTCAATAAGGTTTCAGCCTGACGTTTCGCATCCTCAAGAATCCTTGCAGCCGCATCCTCCGCCTTGGAAACCATTGATTCCGATAGCTTTTTCCTAAGAAGATTTCCAATGAAAAAGCCGACGCCCGATGCGGCGAGCATGAGTAGTAACGCGTATTCAAGTCTCACTTGGTCTTTCCTCCTTTTCTATAAACAATCCATGCCCGCATGACCTTCGACCAGAGCATTCCGCCAAACACTATATGATGCGGTCAAGCCTCGGCCAGCCGGACATGGATTTAAGTGTGCCCCGTTCTAATGATCCTCTTCTCTGAAATAATCAAATCCATTTTGACATCATGGGGCTCTCCAGCGATCCTGTCCACCAGCTGGAAGTCATGGCAAAGCCCTATGAGCCTGCCTTGACCTTCAATGCGGTGGAGAGTCTTGTCGTAATAACCCTTCCCATACCCCACCCGGTGTCCCGTGAGATCAAAAGCAATGCCGGGCAGGACAAAAATATCCACTTCCGCCAATTCAAACAGTCTGCTGCTCCCAGCGGGCTCCATGATGCCGAATGCCCCTCTTTTCAGAGAAGATATCTCCGACACCTCCCGGAAGACGAGTCCATGATGAACAACGGCCGGCAAAGCGACTCTTTTGCCGCACGCGAGGGCCTCATGTATTATCATTTCCGTATCCACTTCTTTGTGGATCGGGGAATATACAACTATTCCGCGGGCGCCAAGATACTCCGGCGTCTCCAGAAACAACCGCTGGATAGAAAGGCTCGCGTGACGGAACTCATCCTCGGATAGAGATCTTCGATGCGCGAGCATTTTACGTCTGATGCTTCTTTTCGGCATCTAACATGCTCTCCGGTGAAAAAGCCGCAAAGGTGATCTGGCTGAACTGAAGGAAACAGGTGAATAATGTTCTCAGGAAAAAAAGGCAAGGGATGGATGAAGCGCGGATTGCTGACGAGTCCCGGCCAGCCGGCCGACAGATTCTTATATAATGATTTTATTGGCGCGAATCTTTACCTTTCAACAGGACATGATGAGAGGAAATCTTATCAGCAAAACGGTGGAAAACCAGAATCAAAGGTCATCCGCCGTGAGGTGCCATCTTCCAACCCGTGACCGGAAAACAACTATAAATTCATGTATATCCAAAAAATCCCGATGAAGGGACATTATCCCGCTATCGACCCTTTACAGCTTCTTCTATCCGGTTAATAAGACAGGAAACCCGCTCCCGAACAAGAAGCTCCACCCTGGCGGTCTCCCGGGCCTGGAGAATAAAGCTCTCCCCCAGATTCAGCAAAGCGAGAATGGCTACGAGCTGGGAATCATGCGTATTCATTGAATCCCGCAACTCGTCAATGGAATCGTTTACCAGCGCTTCTACTTCGCGAACCTGTTCAGGCGCCGCCGTGCTTCTGACCTGTACTTCCCTTCCCAACACCTTCACACGGTGCAAAGAATTCAAAGGTTCAGATTCCTTCCAGTTTCTTCAGAATGGAGTCGATACGGGATTTGAAACCTTCCCTCTCCCGTAACAGAGACTGATTTTCATCCCTGAGCTGCATGTTTTCCTGCTTCAGAGCATCAAAATCCCGCAGCAGACCTTCAATCCGATTTTCCAGTATGTCAAAAAGTTCCGTATCCATAAACCGTCCTTAATGTGGCGAAAATAGTAGAGTATCGCCCGTCAAAAGTCAAGATTATATTAGAAAAGAGCCTGGACGAACTGCTCGGGATCAAACTCCCGCAGGTCGTCCACGCCTTCTCCAACGCCAATATATCGAACCGGAATCTTGAACTCGCTGCTGATGGCGGCGACGATACCGCCTTTGGCGGTCCCGTCCAGTTTGGTCAGGGCGATTCCGGTCACATCCACCGCTTCCTTGAAAATCTTCGCCTGGGAGACGGCGTTCTGTCCTGTAGCGGCATCAAGGACAAGGAGGGTCTCATGGGGGGCGCCCGGCATCTCCCGTCCCATGACGCGCCTCATCTTTTTAAGCTCTTCCATCAGGTTGACCTGGGTATGGAGCCTGCCCGCGGTATCGACAATCAACACGTCCACCCCCCTGGCAACGGCGGCCCGGCATCCGTCAAAAACCACGGCGGCGGGATCCGCGCCTTGCTTGTGACGCACCACCTCAACCCCGACCCGCTCAGCCCATATCTCCAATTGCTCCACGGCGGCCGCCCGGAACGTATCGCCCGCCACCAGCAACACCTTTTTACCCTCCGAGGTGAATTTGCAGGCCAGCTTGCCGATGGTGGTCGTCTTTCCCACACCGTTCACGCCGATGACCATGATTACAAAAGGGGCAGCGGCGCCCATGTCCAGAGTTGCGAAATTCTTCCTCAACCGGACCAGAAGCTCTTCTCTCAACGCATCTTTCAGGGCTTCTCCGTCCTGAAGCTCGTTCCTCTTCAGCCGCTGCTCAAGTGACTGGACAAGTTCGACGGTGGTAGCCATGCCCACATCCGCGGAGATCAGGATCTCCTCCAGGCCCTCCAGGGTATCCGCGTCTATCTTCTTCTTGCCCAGCAGAAGGGCATCAAGACGTCCCACGATGCCTTCATGGGTCTTCAGGAGCCCTTTCTTCAGCCTCTCGAAAAAACCGGGACCGGTATCTTTTTCCACGGGCTCCGGCGGTGTATCCTTCGGCGAGTCGGAGTCGGCGCCGGTGATCTTGCCGACCAGGCTCCTGAAAAAACCTTTCTTCTCTTCCGGCATTCAGTAAATCTCCTTTTCCAGCAACCTGACAGCCGACTGGACGCCGATGCGTGCCCTGCCCGCGAGGGCGATCCGCTCAAGAACCATCACCAAGGCATACTCATCACCGATCGCCCCCAGAATTACATGCTGCCGGTCTGTTGTTATTATCACATCCCGAACCGACTGCGAAGGCATTTTATGCCGGATATCACGTATGCGGCTCAAAATAATATTCTGGTGAGCGCCGATGATCTTTATGGCGAATTCATCGCCGCTCAGGGAATACTGCTCTACGGCCTCTCCTTCCCAGTCAGTGAGAATCGCGCCGACAGCGCCCGGGATCGATTGGACAAGCTCCTGCAATATGGTTTTAAACGGCACTTTAGCTCCTTACGAAAGCCTGACGGAAACAAGCTTCGAAACACCAGGCTCTTCCATGGTGACTCCGTAAAGGATATCCGAGTTGGTCATGGTTGCCTTGTTGTGGGTTATGATGATAAATTGCGAAAACGCGCTCATCTCCCGCACCATTTCGTTGAATCTGCCGATATTCGCCTCGTCCAGAGGCGCATCGACCTCATCCAGAAGACAGAAAGGCGCCGGTTTTATCAGAAAAATGGCGAACATGAGGGCCACGGCCGTCAATGCCTTTTCTCCTCCGGAAAGGAGGTTGACGTTCTGCAGCCTTTTTCCGGGAGGCTGGATGATGATGTCGATACCGGTTTCCAGAAGGTCCTCTTCATTTGTCAGCTTCATTTCGGCCCGCCCTCCGCAGAACAGGCGGGGAAATACCTCCCGGAACTTTTCGTTAACCTGGAGAAAGGTATCAAGAAACCGCTTTCGGGTCGTGCGGTTTATCCGCTGGATTGCCTGACGCAGGCCATGGAGAGACTCCTCCAGGTCCGCCTTTTGCGCGGAAAGAAACTGGAAACGCTCCTCAAGTTCCTGGTATTCCTCGATTGCAGTGAGGTTGACCTCGCCGATTCCGTCGATCAGGTTCACAAGCTCCGTCTGACGACGGCGGCTGGCGTCCTCATCATCATCACGCCCGGCATATACGGGAATCAGATCGGCAATGGGGAGACGATACCTTTCCAGCGCGGTTTCCTCAAGGTTTTGCAGCTTCATGGTTATCTCGGCAAGCCTCAGATTCAGCTCGCCGACTTTACGCGACAGGCCCTCTCCGTCGGAACGCAGCTCCTTCAACCGGGATTCACCCTCGGTCACAAGAACCGCTTCCGCTTCATAACGGCTCCGGGCGGCGGCGCAGCGCTCTTCCACCAGCAATTGCCCGTCCAGAAGGTCCTTCAGTCCTTTTTCACCAGCGGCGATGGAGACGCTGAGCCTGTCGCGCTCTCTTGCCGCTATCTCCAGTTCCGACTCCAGATGGGCGCGCCTCCCATGCTGCTCGCGAATCCCCTCCTCAACCCTCTTCGCGGTCAGCAAAGAAGCCTCCCGTTTTTCCCTAAGTGACGCGGATCTCACCTTTCGGACGGTCACGCCCTCTCGCGCTTCGGCGATATTCTGCTTTCCCAAATCCAGCGAATGTTGCAATTCCGCCAGTTCGGCCTCCACTCTTTCCCTTCCGGACTCCCGGTCGCTCCGCTCGCGGGCCGCGGTTTCCATCTCCCTCTCCAGAGAATCCCGCTCTTCTGAAAGTTGTTCGTCCTCCAGTTCCCTCACGGCAAGACGTTCATCGATCCTACGAAGCTCCTCCCGTGCCCGCTGCAGGTCCTTGCCCACGTTCACCATCCGGATCTCTAGACCATGGAGCTCCTGACGCGAGTTTTTCAGAAATTCCTCGACGGCCCCGGCCTCCATACGAAGGCGTTCCCGTTCGGCCTCCGTGTGCTTGACCCGAGCCGTCAGCTCCGCCACCTCCGCGGACAACTCCTTTATCCTGCGTTTCTTGTGAACCAGGCCCTGCCGGGCCGCCTCAATGGAACCGCCATGCAGGATCCCCCCGGAGCTCACCATTTCACCATCCCTGGTGACAAAGGCCATGTGTGGATAGCGTTCACCCATCTCCAGGGCCAGGTCCAGGGTATCAGCGAGAAAGACGCTTCCCAGAAGGCTTTCCGCCAGAGGGCGATCCTCCTCTGAGATCTGTATCCTGTCAAGAAACCGGACCGCCGCTTCCGGAGTCTCCCGGGAAACGGGGGACGAACAAAGTTCCCGCGCCATGAGGCTGCATCGTCCACCCGAATTCCGGCGAAGAAATGATACGGCGTCCCGGGCATCGGCCAGACTGTCGCATACCACATACTGAAGCCTTTCAGAAAGAGCGGCTTCCAGAGCAACCTCGTACTCCTCCTCCACATCCAGGAAATCCGCGACAACCCCTTTCAGCCGCCCCCGGAAACCGGGATCGAGAAAAAGGGATCGGACACCGCTGCCATAGCCCTCGAACTGCGCCTCAAGTTCCCGCAATGAGTGGAGCAGGGATGACGCCCTGGCCAGGCGGTCCCGTTCCAGGTGATAGACCCGCTCCGCCTCTTCAAGGGACTTGCGCAGGCGCATATCCCGCTCCCTGAGATCGGCCAGCTCCTTTTCGGCCTCACCCTTGCGCGCCGTCAGTTCGGCCTGGGCCGCTTCCAGGGAGTTTACCCCCGCTGCCGCTTCGCTCTTCTTCTCCTGAAGGCCGACAGCTTCACGCCGGTTCCGCTCCGACTGCTCCGCAAGGTACGTGAGCCTCCTGGCGGCGGCCGCGTGCTGGTTGGAATAGCGGGAAACCTCCGACATAACGCCAAAAAGCTCCCTCCGGGCCTCGTCCAGTCGACGGGCAATAATCTTTTCCTCTTCCAGCAGTCTATCCAGACACTCCCGCGCCCTGCCGAGACCCTCCTCCTCTCCGGCCAGTTCCAGCAGAAAGTCCTCCGCCTGCCGCTCCATCCTCCTCAATTCGTCCTCTGCCTCGGACGTCCTGACACCCGACAGGTCGTACTCCCGGGAAAACCGCTCTATCCGCTCTCCCAGCGCAGCCAGTTCCTTGCGTTCAAATGAGACCCTGTTTTCAACGGATGAAATCTCCCCGCGAATACGGAAGCTTTCCTCCTGTATCCCGTTAAGCCTCTTCTCTTCCTCCAGGAGTCCGGCCTTTTTTTCTTCCAGTTCCAGGGCATTTCGCTCAACCTGAAGGGTCATATCCTGGCAACGGTTCCGCAGCCCGTCCAGTTCAGCGCCGACCAATCCCCGCTCCCGATCGAGCGAGAGATAGCCGCGCACCAGGAACAACTGCTCGATCCCCTTCAGTTCCTCACGGTATTCCCGGAACTTCTCCGCTTTCTTCGCCTGGCGCTGGAGAGAGTTCAACTGCCTGCGCAGCTCCGCGATAATGTCTCCGATCCTCAGGAGATTCTGCCTGGTGGCCTCGATCTTCTTCAGGGCCGCATGCTTGCGCGCCTTGAACTTCGTAACCCCCGCCGCCTCCTCGATGATCAGTCGGCGCTCCTCGGGGCGGGAACTGAGGATCATCCCGATCTTTCCCTGCTCGATAATCGAGTAGGCCTTGGCGCCCGCGCCGGTGTCCATGAACAGTTCGGCGATATCCATCAGACGGCATTGTGTCCCGTTCAGGAGATACTCACTCTCTCCGTCCCGATAGAGTCTCCGGGTGACCTGAATCTCGCTGAAGTTCAGATATTTCGCCGGAATGCGGCCGTCTTCGGTGGAAAAAGCCAGGGAGACCTCCGTCATTCCCAGCGGTTTTCGGGTCTCGCTTCCGCCGAAAATGGTGTCTTCCATGCTCTTGCCCCGCAGGGTCTTGGCGGACTGCTCCCCCATTACCCAACGGATCGCATCTACGATATTCGACTTCCCGCAACCGTTGGGTCCCACAACACCGGTAATTCCCTTGCGGAAATCAAGAGACACCTTATCGGCAAAGGATTTGAAACCGTGGATTTCAAGACGGCTGATAATCATTGGAGCGGTAATAGTAGCAAAGGGCGGCTTTTTTTGTAAAGGCAAAGATGCGGGCGACAATTATCGGCGAGACCTGGCATTTTTCCTCATTAATTCAGCGGCTTTCAGCAAGACCCGGCGCATGTCCGCCAGTTCGGGAAATCAGTCCGGCTAGGCCCCGAAAGCCCGTTGATACTCCATGACCAGGCGCTCCCTGTCACCGCTGTCGATGATATCCCACGGAAGGACCTCATCGAGGGGTATCTCTCGATATACCAGGAAATCGGTATCGATTGACAACTCCTTCGCGGCCCGCTTGAGGCCTCCTGACGCGGCGGCCTTCACCAAAAGAGCGGCAAGCCTCCGGTCTCCGCGGGAAAGAAGCGCCTGAAGGTATGATTCACGTATGCTTTCCAGATGAATCCTCACGTTAGACATCTTCCCAAAGGCGCGCCGCAGATACGCATACTTCTTTTCCAGGGATGAAGCCGGCTCCATCCCACGCCACTGGAACGGCGTAAACGGCTTGGGGATGAACGGATTCACCGAAAGGAAGATGGCGCCAAGGCGCCGGTTTTTCCTGGCCGCGGCGATAACCCTGTCCCGGATCTTCACCACCAGAGCCAGCATCTCCTCCAGATCGGCCATGGTTTCCGTGGGAAGACCGATGATGAAGTACAGCTTCAGATTAAGAATGCCCCCGCCGATGAGGATGTCGCAGGCCCGCAGGATCTGATCCTCGTTTATTCCTTTCCTGATCAGGTCCCTGAGCCGCTGGGAACCTCCCTCCGGGGCAAGGGAGACGGTCTTGTGTCCCCCGGCATTGAGTATGTCCAGCAGGTCTTGGTCCAAGGCGTCAATGCGTAGAGACGACACGGAAACCTTCCCCCCCCGGGCCGCAATGAAGCGGCACAGCTCCCCCAGGTTCCGATGGTCGGAGACCGCGGCGCCTACCAGGCCCAGCTTCTCCTTCAGTAGAAGCCCCTTTTCCGCCTCTTCCCTGAGCATCTCAAAGGGCCTGGGACGGTATGGCTGATAGATGAAAGCCGCGGCGCAGAAGCGGCATTCTCGGGGACAACCTCGGGAGACCTCCATGAGGTACATGTCGGCGAATTCCGTATCCTTGGTGAAAAGCCTGGAGGAGGCGACGGGGCTTTGCGGGTCTCCGTCCCATGTCCTGGCAACCCTGTCCGGCGCGCCGCGGCTCGCTGATATGGCCGTTACGCGCCGTCCGTCATGGGAGACCGTATACAGGGAGGGCACATAGAGCCCGGGCACACGGGAGGCGCGGGACAGCAATTCACTCCGATCATGACCCTGATCCCCGCGCAGCGCCTCCATGAATGCGGGCAGAATGGCCTCCGCTTCTCCGACGCAGATGATATCCACCAGGTCGGCGATCGGCTCGGGATTCAGGAAAAGGGCCGCGCCTCCGGCGATTACGAGGGGGGAGGACGCCCCCCTGTCACGGGCGAATGGTGGAATGCGGGACAAGGTGAAGATGGCGGGAAGATTCAGATAATCATTTTCGAAGGAAACGGAAAAGGCTACAACGTCGAAATCCGGGACGGGGATTCTTGATTCCAGGGACATGAGGGGAAGGCCGGTTTTTTCATACTCCTTCATCTCGGCTGCGTCAGGCAGAAACGCCCTCTCGCATACCACGTCCGCAAACCCGTTGAAAAGGGAGTATACCACCTGGAATCCCAGGTTGCTCATGGCGGTCGCATAGCGATTCGCATAGACGAGGCAGACGGAAAGCCTGCCTCCCCGGTTCTTTATGACCGTACCCTCTTCCCCTTCCAGAATCCGCCGGTATTTTTCCTCGATTTTCCATGACATGGGGGAAAAATAACACGGTTGCAAGGGGTTTGAAAGGGGAAAACCGGGACCGGGGCTCCCGGCTCAGACGGTCACCTGCGCCAGCATCTTTTTCAGGTCCGCCAGTTTGTACGGTTTGGTGATAATCCCCCGGAAACCGTATTTCCGGTAATCGGCCATAATCGGGTCGTTTGAGTATCCGCTGGAGACGATCACCCGGACATCAGGGTCGATATCGCGCAGCATCATGACCGCCTCTTTCCCTCCCATGCCGCCCGGTATGGTCAGGTCCATGATGACCGCGGTGAAAGGCTCTCCGGCCTCCCTGGAGCTCCGATACAGGTCCACCGCCTCCGCGCCGTCAACGGCGAACTTCACGTCATAACCTATGAACTTCAGCATCTCGCCGGCCACGTCGCGGATGTTTTCCTCGTCGTCCATGACCAGGACGGTTCCCCTGCCGGTATGCTCTTCCGCCTCCTCGGCGCGGGAATCAACGGCGCTTTCAATAGAGGCCGGGAGATATATGGTAAAGGTCGTGCCCTCTCCCGGCGCGGAATTGACGGTAATATGGCCGTCATGGTTCCTTACTATGGAATAGACCGTGGCGAGGCCCAGCCCCTTGCCGTCCTTCTTGGTGCTGAAGTAAGGATCGAAGATGCGCGGCAGCGCCTCCAGGGAGATCCCGATTCCCTGGTCTTTGATGGTGATCACCACATAGCGGCCCTCTTTAAGGGGCAGGATGGTGTCGGTGTCTATGCGCAGGTTAGAGCATCCTACCTCGATGATCCCGCCGGAAGGCATTGCCTGGTCCGCGTTGAGAATCAGGTTATTGATTACCTGGCTCATTTGACCCTCGTCCACCTCTACCGGCCAGATATCGTCAGCGATGGAAAACCGGTAGGTGGCCCTTGACCCGCTCAGGGTAAAGGCAACCGAATCACGTATTATATCCGTTACCGCGGCCGTTTTCCTGACCGGCGCGCCGCCCCTGGAAAAGGTAAGGAGCTGCTGCGTCAGGTCCCTCGCGCGAAGGGACGCCTTTTCCGCCTCTTCAAGTTTCTGGTAAACCTTTTCCCCGGGGGGCACATACATCTTCGACAAAGAAATATTTCCCAGGATCGCCGTAAGCAGATTATTGAAATCATGGGCAATCCCGCCGGCCAGAACGCCTATGGACTCCAGCTTCTGGGATTTCAGAAGTTCCTCTTCCATCTTCCGTTTTTCCGTGGTGTCGCGAAATACCAGAACCGCGCCAACGATCCGGCTCTCCCGATCCTTGATGGGAGCGGCGCTGTCCGCGATGATACGTTCCTTCCCTTCCTTCGAAACGAGAATCGTATGGTTGCAAAGCTCGACGATGAGTCCGCTGGCCAGTACCCTCGCCACGGGATCCGGACAGGAAAGGCGGGTCTTTTCATTGATGATGCGGAAGACTTCCGGCAGCGCCCTTCCCCGCGCCTCCTCCTGGCGCCAGCCGGTCAGATCTTCGGCGACCTTGTTGAGGAGGACGACCTTGCCCGACATATCGGTGGTTATGACACCGTCCCCGATGGACCGGAGCGTAACGGCCAACCTTTCCTTTTCAGCCTCCAGGGCCTCCTTGGCCATTTTGCGCTGGGTGATATCATGCACATGTTCCGCGACCAGAACCACCTCTCCATCATCGTCGAAGATGGGGAAGGACCGGATCTCCATATACCCGACGCGCGGATTATACTTCTCACTCCGCACAGCTTTTCCCGTATTGAAGACTTCTACGGCGTGACAAGGCTCGCAGATCTCGTCCCGTCCGTAATAGGCCTTGTAACAGAAGGGAAAACAGTCCCGGCTATCCTCGGGCACATAGTCGAACCCGCCGTGATAGTTGGAAAGGACAATGCGATGGTCCCGGTCGATAATCGAAAAAAGGTCGGGTATGGCGTCGAAAACCGCCCTGAGAAACCGCGCCGATTTCCTGAGTTCATCCTCTGCCCTGTTGCGCTCCTTTTCCTCGCGATCCCTTTGCAGACGGGCATGGAGAATCGGGGCGATGCGTAAAGAGAGGGACTCCAGAGACTCCGTATCCTCCTCTGAGAAACCGCCCTCCTTGTTTGCCACGGCAAGGAGCCCGATGCTCTCCTGCCTGTATACTATGGGTACGGTCAAAAATGACGTCAGTTTCACGTGCCCTTCCGGAACGGTGAAAGGCCCGTTAGAGGTGAAAGAGACGCGCTCTCTCAGCGCCCTTCCCCACAGCCCCGTCCATTCCGCCTCGGGAAAGACCATGGTCTTTCCCTCGACCCGGCATTCCTCCCAGACATCCATTGTAAGGGAGGGCACCACGAACGAGCGGTTTTCATCCAGATATCCGAAGAATCCGTAACTGCTCTCCATGGTCTTCAGAATCAGGTTCAGGACCTCGCCATACATGTCCTCATCGGAAATGGTCAGAAAGATATTCGCAATCTGGTTCTTTACGGCAAGACTCTTTTCCGAGCGGCGCAGGGCCTCTTCAAACCTGACCCGTTCGGTAATGTCCCGAAGCACCAGCGCCACGCCGGCGCTTGCGCCATGAATCGCCGAGAGCGCGGTTCCCGTGGCCTCGATGGGAATCTCCCCGCCGTTCCGGGAAAGAAGTACAAGGTCGCCCGAAAAAGCGGGCAGACCGACTTTACCCCCGCATCCCCCGGCCAGATCCGTCAGCGTCTCTTCGCAACCCTCGCACCTGACCCGGAACACCTCATCCAGGGGCCGGGACAGGGCCGACGCCAGGTCCCAGCCCGTCAGCTCCTCGGCAACGGGGTTCATAAACGTGACAACACCCTCGCCGTCGGTAGCGATAACCCCGTCGGCGATGCTCCTCAGGATTGTGGAAAGCCATTGCTCACTGCTTCGCAGCCTGGTCTCCATCCGGTGCTTGTACAGGGCCATCTCGATGGAGGATTGCAGCGTGATGTCCTGAAAAGGCTTGACGATGTAGCCGAACGGCTCGGTCACCTTGGCCCTTTCCAGGGTATCGGCATCCGCGTATGCCGTAAGAAAGATTACCGGAATATCCACCTTCGTTCGTATCAGCTCAGCCGCGGTTACCCCGTCCATCGAGCCCTGAAGATTGATGTCCATCAGCACCAGGTCCGGCAGGAGTCGCAGGGCCTTTTCCACCGCCTCCTCGCCGGACGAAGCCGAGCCCGCCACGCAATAGCCCAAAGCCTGCAAGCGCTTCTGAATCCCCTTCGCGATTATCAGCTCATCCTCGACAACCAGGATTCTGGCGGCGGAATCAGAGGAAGTATTGTTATCCATACCGTACCCCCCGAGTTACGGTTTCATCGGCTGATGAAAAAATCAGAGGGGCTTTCGTCCCCCTGAGAAGCGGGTGTTAAGTGATTGTATTAATTATTACATCTAAGTTCATTATGTAAACCCTCTCTCCGACGCTCTCTCTTCGCGGCCGCCTGTCTCCCGGATTCATTAACGGCCGCAACAGCGGCATCTGATGGTAAAAGAGGTACCCCCTTCATTTCCTGGTTCGATCTCGCCCCGTATCTGCCTCACCAGCATGGTAACCAGCTGCAGCCCAAGGGAATCGGTATTCCTGAAATCGAGCCCCGGCGGCAAGCCGACGCCGTCATCCCTCACCATGAGTTCAATACCGGCATCACCTTCCACCCTGAGCCGGACCGCTATCTCTCCCCTCCGGCCGTCGGGAAAGGCGTATTTCATGGAATTGGAAACCAGTTCGCTGACAATCAGGCCGAATGGTAATGCCTGATCAATCTCCAGGGTCGCGGGCGCCACATCAAGTCTCAGGGAGATTCTATCCGGGTCCGCAATATAGGAGTTGAACAGATACCTGGCCAGATTCGCCAGATACTCCCCGAAATTTATGGATATGAAATCCCTGGTCTGATAGAGCTTTTCATGAACAAGGGCCATGGATCTGATCCGATCCTGGCTGTCCCTGAAATAGCGCAGGGAACGTTCGTCTTCAATGTGCTCGCTCTGGAGGTCCAGGAGCGTGGAGATGATCTGCAGATTATTCTTGACCCGGTGGTGGATCTCCTTGAGAAGGATCTCCTTCTCCCGGAGCGAGGCGCGAACCTGCTCCTCCGCGTGCTCGCGCTCGATGATTTCGGCCTTCAGGCTGGCGTTTGCCCTGCCCAGTTCCTGCGTGCGTTCCTTCACCAGGACTTCCAGCCTTTCCCGGTATTGAATCAATGCCTCTTCCGCCAGCTTGCGCTCGGTGATTTCCCTGGACAGCGCGGAATTGACGCTGGCCAGTTCTTCATTGGCCCTTTCAAGCTGGGTGTTTCTCGCTTCAAGTCGCCTCCGCATGGCGTGCAAGGCAAGGAGGGTCTTTACCCTGGCGAGGATCTCCTCCACCTGGAACGGCTTTGTAATATAATCGGCCGCCCCCATCCGGAAGCCCTTGATCTTGTCGCTGGTCTCGGCAAGTGACGTCATGAAGACAACGGGAATGTCCCTGGTATCCGCGCCGGACTTCAGAAAACGGCATGTCTCGAAGCCGTCCAGAAGAGGCATCATTACATCCAGCATGATCATATCCGGCGACTCGGAGCGCGCCAGACGCAAAGCGGCGGCGCCGTCGGACGCCTCCCGGACGCGATAACCGTTCTCGATAAGTATCCTGGACAACAGTTGCAGGTTGGCCGGACTGTCGTCCGCGATAAGTATCCTTGCCTGCCGTTGCGCGACTTTCTCACTACCCATGAATACCCCTCTCCGCCGGGCCGATGGACTGAACAGGCGCTTCCCATGAAAAGCGCCGTTCCCTGACACCGTCCCGCTGGATGATTATCCCCATGAAGCATCGGGAATCACCCTGATAGATATATATTCGGCAAAATAATACAAAAGATTAAACCTGAAAATGGCATTTCAACCACAGGGTCA
>CAYMFO010000060.1:0-1142 GCA_964389825.1 uncultured Geobacter sp.
GACTCGTAGACGGAGGCGACGATCTCCAGGGTATCCGGGTCTGATCCGGACACAACCTTTTTGATCTTCGTGAAAGTATGCTCCCTGTCACCGGGATTGATCCTCTCCGGGCTGTAGCCGACGGTGAAGTCCCTGCCGAAGGTGAGTCCTGAGACCCGCTCCAGCGCCGGTACGCACTCCTCTTCGGTGACGCCGGGGTATACCGTGGATTCATACACCACGATATCACCCTTCTTGAGCGCCCTGCCCACCGTCTCCGATGCCAGGAGAAGGAGAGAAAGGTCGGGCCGGTTGGCGTCGTCCACGGGCGTCGGCACCGCAACGATGTGGAAGTCCGCCCCGCGAAGGTCTTCCACGGAGTCGGTAAAAAGAATATCAGCAGAGGCCAGTTCGCCGGGGGAAACCTCGCCGGTGCGGTCATGTCCCGCGCAAAGCTCCCGGATTCGTTCACGGTTCCGGTCAAAACCTATCACACGGCCCACCATGCCGAAGGCGACGGCGACGGGGAGGCCTACGTAGCCGAGGCCGGTTATTGATATTTTTCGGATCAATTTGGTAATTCCTTTGTTTAATAAAAGCGTGACTAGTGATGAGTAATTAGTAATAAGTAAAATCTTTTGTAACTATTCACAATTGTTCTATAACGGACCACAACTTGGATTTTACTTCGCGTCCTTTGCGGCTTTGCGTGAGACTGCCTTTTTCAGGTTAAATGCTTGAATTTTATCAGGAACGCTTTTTAAGCGAATAAATCAAGCCGTTCAATAATTTTCTCAGCATTTCCGTTTCGGTGGTCAGTTGCTCCACATTCGACAGGTACTGAAGGTTTCCAGCGATCAGAATCTGCGTTTCCAACTCCGACAACGATCCGAGGGCAATATGAAGAAACTGGGCGAATTCTTTATGAAATCCTCTTGACGCCCCTTCGGCGATGTTTGATGGGATAGAAACGGCGGCCCTTCTCATTTGATTTGTGATTCCATACATCTCTTCTTTTGGAAAATCCCGCGTAACTTTGTAAACAGTGGTCACAAGTGTCATGCCTTTCTTCCAGGCTTCCAAATCCTTATGCCCCCGCAAAACGGTCACCAAGCACCCCCCAAGACTTTCAAGCCTTTACCAATCACTCATCACTTATCACT
>CAYMFO010000060.1:1242-3608 GCA_964389825.1 uncultured Geobacter sp.
TCTATGGGCATGTCGAGACGGGCGAAGACCTTTTCCGCGAATTCCCGCACGGAGCGGGTTTCACCGGTCGCCACCACATAATCGTCCGGTTCCGGTTGCTGGAGCATGAGCCACATGGCCTCCACATAGTCCCCGGCGAAACCCCAGTCGCGCCGGGCGTCCAGGTTGCCCAGGTAGAGGCGGGGCTGCAAACCCAGCTTGATCCTGGCGGCGGCGCGGGTGATCTTGCGCGTGACGAAGGTCTCCCCCCTGCGGGGTGATTCGTGGTTGAAGAGGATGCCGTTGCAGGCGAATATCCCGTAGCTCTCACGGTAGTTGACGGTGATGTAATAGGCGTAGGCCTTGGCGCAGGCGTATGGGGAGCGTGGGTGGAACGGGGTGGTCTCGCGCTGGGGAGTTTCCAGGACCCTGCCGTAGAGTTCAGAGGAGGAGGCCTGGTAGAATCTCGTCTCCAGTCCTGTCTCGCGGATTCCCTCGAGGATGCGCACCGCGCCCAGGGCGTCCACCTCTCCGGTGTATTCGGGGATATCAAAGGAGACCTTGACATGGCTCTGGGCGCCCAGGTTGTATATCTCGTCGGGCCTCACGTCCCGCAGCACCTTGTTAAGGGAGCTGGCGTCGTTCAGGTCGCCGTAGTGGAGGAACATGCGGACGCCCGGCTCGTGGGGGTCCCGGTATATGTGGTTTATCCTGCCGGTATTGAAAGAGGAAGAACGGCGGATGATGCCGTGCACCTCGTATCCCTTGTCCAGGAGGAGTTCCGTCAGATAGGATCCGTCCTGGCCCGTAATGCCGGTGACAAGGGCCTTTTTCATGACTTTTTGCCTCTCTTCCGCATACGGCTTTTGAAATGTTCCCACCTCGGCGCCAGTCTTTCCGCCAGGCGGCTCGCCCCCGACATCTCAATGATCTGACGCCACCGCCCCTTGTCCTCCTCGGGCATCTTGTCCGCGTATTCACGGACAAAGGCATAGAACACGCTGAGGAAAAAGGCCGTGAAGGTGGCGAGGATCACTATCAGGGAACGCTTGGGTTTGCTCTTTTTTTCCGGAATCTTGGCGGACTGAATCACCTGGAAGGGGCTTATATCCTTGGTTTCGTTGATCTTCGCCAGCTCGTACTGTTTTGTCAGGAGTTCGACGATGGACTCCTGTATCTTGAATTCCCGCATCAACCGGATATAGTCCCGGCCCAGGTCCGGCACGGAGCCGATGTATGGCAGGGAACCTCCACCCTCTCCTTCCATCCGCTCTATCTGGGCCTTCAGATTCTCGATGGAGGTGCGGGCGTTTTTGACCTCCTGGCTATTGTCGGTAAACTGGCGGCGCAGGGTGGCAAGCTGCACCTCCTGAAGCGCCAGCTGGGCCTGAAGCTGGGCGACTCCGCCTATGGTGGCCTTTGCCTGCTCCGGGACATCCAGGGCCTTGTTTTTGCTCTGGAAGACCTTCAGGGCATCCTCGGCCCGCACCAGGTCCGCCTTTGCCCCGCCAAGGCGATTTTCCAGGAAAAGACGGTTCTGGCCGGCGCCGGTAATGTTGAGGCGTATGGCCAGATTGCCCAGCTCCCGGACGTAGGTGTCCGCCAGGGCCGCGGCCCACCTGGGGTCTCGATCGCTTGCGCTTATGGTGATGACACCATCTTTCTTTCCTACAGAGACACTGACATCGGCATCCAGCTTTCTGTACATATCTGCCCGATAGTCCATCTCGAAACGTTTCATGAGACCGAGCTTGTCGATAACGGGGTCTTTGACCGCCTCGCTCTTGAGCATGGTGACATAGAGGTCCTCAACCGTCTTGCCGCCCAGTGAACCGCCCGCGAGGCTGGCCAGACCGCCCAGTTGAGCCATCATGGCGCTCGCCAGTCCCTTGTCATCCTGAGAAGGGTATATGAGGGCCTTGGAGGTATAGATATTGTGCAGCAGAAGAGAATAAACGATCGACAGGAGGGCGGCGGCCATGGTGAAGCGGATTATCATCCTCTTGCGCTTCACCACCACGAGAAGGAGTTCGAGAAGATTTATTTCCTCTCCTCCTTCCTGGGGCTGGGGGATGGACTCGGTGTTGGCGTTGTTGGTCATACGGACTCCGGCTCCTTTATTTCAACCCGATGAATATGGTGCCCGCGGTAAGGGCGATCTGGGAGATGATGGTGGTGATGTCCTTGATGGTCCGGAGCCACGCGGTCTTTTCCAGCTGCTTGGGCACCACTATGGTGTCACCCGGCTGGGGCTGCATGGAGTAGAAGCCTCCGAATGACCATTTCTTCCCCTCCGCGTCCCAGTGGATGCCGAATGACGACTGCTGGCGGCTGGTAACCGAACCGTTCGCCTTGACGAGGTATATCTCGCCCTCTTCCGCGCTTCC
>CAYMFO010000060.1:3708-9507 GCA_964389825.1 uncultured Geobacter sp.
GGAAGCGGCCGTTGAGGCCAGCTCCTGCATCTTGGAGGCCACGTCCTGCTCCGTCCGGGTGATGAATTCGTCCATGCGCTGCTGCTGCAACTGGCGGACCGGCGCCCGGGTGAACTTGGCGCCGTAGAGATACGCCTTGGGGGTATAGCCGCCGGCCCTGGCGAGAACGGAGCTGAGGCGCTCGCCCTTGAATATGGGATAGGTTCCCGGAAACATCACCTCTCCGGAGAGGGTGACGTAACGGTCCGTCTCCTCGACCCAGTTGGGGATGCGGCGGACCTGGACCGTGTCGTAGGGTTCCAGCAGGATGTTGTGCTCCGGATTCCCCGACAGGGCCTCCTTCAGGTTCACGTTGATGGGCCGGGACGTGACCTCGGTTCCCGAGATGGAGAGCCTGCTTATCTCGACGTTGTCCAGATAGGCGGTATTTTTCACGTTGCCAGCGTCGTATATGAGGTCGCGCAGACGCATGTTGTTCAACAGCCGGTATTCACCCGGTTTCTGCACGTCACCGTTTATATGAACGACCGGTTTTACTTCCATCTCCCAGCGGGAAAAGACGCGCAATCGGTCGAATTCCATTAATTTCACGTTGTGCTCCGGGTCCCCCTCCAAGGCTTTTCCCAAATTGATGGAAAACCTTTCAGGATGGTAGTCTGGAGGGAGTAGCCTGGTAATAACCGCCACATCCTTGTATGTCTCCGGAAGGATATCATCCTTGCTGAAAAGGTCCTTCACATGCATTCCCTTTTTCAGAGCATGATCGCCGGGACGCAGGATATACCCCTCAAGGCGCACCTGTTCCCTCAAAGTGGTATCGATCTGGAAAACGCGAACCAGATCAAAATTATCAATGGGTATGGCGCCTGTTATGTCCAGAAATTTCTTTGTCGAACCGTGGGGGTCCACGTTGAAATCGCTCACCAGTTTTTTGTCGTGGGCCTTGACCCTGACCACCTGGATACGCTGCAGCGAGCCGGTGGGGTTTATCCCGCCCGCCAGGGCCAGCAGCTCGGTCAGGGTATTTTCATGACGGAGCTCGAATATGGCCGGACGACGCACATTCCCGGCGATACCGGCGACCCTGCGGATAACCGGCACGTAGATGGTATCTCCAGGAAGCAGTCGCACATCACAACTTTTGTCGCCCTTTAGAAAAAAATGATAAAGGTCAACTTCAACGGGGGGTCTTCCCTGTCTGCGAACGGTTATGGTTCGCAAGCTGCCGTTCTTGGTCGGCCCTCCGGCGGCGCTGAGAGCGTTTAGGACCGTAGAAAGAGAGCTTACATTGTATCCGCCTGGAGACACGACCTCCCCCACGACGTAGATTTTCATCATGCGCAGTTTGCCCATATTCACGTTCAACTGGAAGTCCTTGAGCTCCTTGGACAGGTGAGAGCGGAAGAGTTCCTGAAGGCGGCTGAAAGGCACCCCCCAAACACGGACCGCTCCGCCACGCGGAAGATACACCTCACCACTACGGCTCACCTCCAGGTTGTATGAACCGGTTGCGCTGCCCCACAGTTGCAGGTTTATGACGTCACCCGGCCCGACCAGGTAGTCATCACCGACCGGGACATCGGTCAGAGGAGGGAATCCCGTTGCATCGGGACGGAAGAAATTGTAGCCAAACTGCGTAAGGTCTCCCTTGGTAAAGGGCAATGGCTTGAATACGGCGTCGTCGGGTTGGGAATCCGACATTGATTTTTCAATTTCGGATTTTCCCTGGGGCGGGTTCGCTTTAGCAGGCTCTTCCGGAACCGCATCTAAAGGCTTGACAACTGTTTTTTCAATTATTTCGACCGGTTTATCAGGAGGGCTTGCAGGGGGCATCCCCGGCAGGGCAACAAAACCGCCTGAACCCTTTTGGGCATCGGTATTCGTACTGGCAGGCGCCGCTGTCTCCTTAGATACCAAAGCTTTGGCCTCTTCAGGCGTTATGGCAAAAGATGGGGCCGACATGAAGGAAAACATCAGCAAGGCGGTAAAAGAGCAGAAAAAGGTGGCTATTAATCGCGGCATGACAAACCTCAAAAAACCATAGACTGACTTAAATTGGATAAATGCAAAAAACCCAGCAATGTCCGGTTAGCTAATTGCATCAATGGCTAAAATCCCGGATTAACCCCTCACCCGGCCTTCGGCCACCCTCTCCCGCTGGGAGAGGGTTTAAAAAATGTCCCTTCTCCCTTGGGGAGAAGGTGCCCCGCAGGGGCGGATGAGGGGGATTATCGCATGATGCAAAAACTTAACCGGACAAAGCTGCAAAAAAGCCCGCTAAACGGGTAAAGACCCGGCAACAGAGGAATCTGTGTAGCACAAAGGGAAAAGGGACGTCAATATTCCGGGAGTTTTATTTAATAAATTCAATTATATCTCCGTCTGGAGTCGGGTCGGAGGATTTATCTGGAAAAAAGAGGGTTTTCCCGTCATCGGGGCAAAAAAACATCCCCAACGTACCGGCATGGAGAAACGGGCAGCCTGAATCGCGGCGGAAAGAAAGGCGAGACACGAAGTATCCAGCGGGAAACGTCCGCGTATATTCTCAATAAAGATTCCCATGTAAAACGAGAGATTTATATAGCACAAGAGACGCTTCGGGGCAAGGCACAAAAACGGCCGCTTTTCTTGAACCTTTCAGGAAAAGGGTTTAGCATGTGCCGGGCCGCCGGTCGGAAACCGAATTTGAGCCAAAAGGAGTGTACTAGATGATACTGAAACAAACGGCAGGCCCCGATCACGCGGGACTCAGGCTTGATGAAGCAGCCGCCATCCTCTTCCCCGAGCTGTCCAGGACCCGAATCCGCCGTATCATCGACCTGGGAGGTTGCGCCGTCAACGAGACCATGTCGCGGGTTGCCTCGCGCCAGGTCCGCGAGGGAGACCGTATCACCCTGGGAGTCATGGAGCCGGGGCGTTTTCAGGACCTGGTGTTTACCGGCGAGGACATCGTCTACGAGGACAGCGACCTGATGGCCATCCGGAAACCCGAGGGCTTCAGTTCCCAGCGGACACCATACCAGTTGAAAGGAACGGTCGAACATGCGGTCGGCGTGTATATGAAGGAAAAGGGCATAGATGAGCCGGTTCGCATCGTGCATCGCCTGGATCGGGGGACCTCCGGGGTGATGCTCTTCCCGAAAAACCGCGCCACTGCCGCCCGCCTGTCGGCGCTCCTGAAGGAAGGCCTGGTGAAAAAGCGCTACCTTGCCCTCGTATCAGGCGAACCGGGGTCAGGGGAGTGGGTTGTGGACGAGCCCATCGCCAAGATCGCCCCGGCCCGCTATGGGGTGGCGACGCCGGGGAAAGAGGCCGGGACGGAATTCCGGGTACTGCGGGCTGAAAGAGGGGTCGCCCTGGTGGAAGGCCGCCCGCTGACGGGAAGGACCCATCAGGTGCGGGTGCATCTGTCGTTTTTGAAACTCCCCATTGTGGGAGATTCCACCTATGGAGGGGAAAAAGCGCCGCGGCTGATGCTTCACTGCCGATCCATGGCGTTCGAGGGAGGCGCTGGGGAGATCATCCACGTCAGCGCGAATCCCGACCCGGAGTTTCTGGAGGTCTGCCGCGCCTTCGGGATTGAAACGGAGGATCTGTTTTAAGGGACTCGGAACGTAACTATTCAGAATAGTTTAACCGCGGAGACTCATGCAAAAGTGTTGAAAAATACTCCTCCTCCCCTTGATGGGGTTGGGGGGAGGGGAAAAAGGGAAACATATGATATTTCGGCAACTTTCCCCCTCTCCCTGGCCCTCTCCCACCAGGGGAGAGGGGACTTCTTTGAGATTTGCAAGATGCTCCGCGGACAACGACTTGCTGTTCCTCCAAACCCCGCCAGGTCTTCGGCCACCACAGGGAGAGGGTTCGTATCTTCCCTCGCCCTCCGGGAGAGGGGCAGGGGTGAGGGGAAAAGATATACCGCTTTCCTCTCATCTTCAGACCAACTTTGCCGCCCCTACCTGGACCTGAATCTGTACAGGAGCTTGCCGAGGACCCTGTTGACGCCGTGCTCGCGGGGAAGGGAAGAAATGATGGGATATCTTCTGGTTCCGAGCCTTTTCAGCTCATCCTTGATGGAGGGATTGTTTTCATGCAGGAGTCCGTCACGGAACACCCTGATGGCGTCCCGTTTCCTGCCCGCAAGGAGGAGTATCCTCCCCAGGTTCAGGTAGTGGACCGAACTGCCGGGATCTTCGGAGATGGCCGACTCGCAGAGATATTCGGCCCGTTGATAATCCCGCCGCTCCTTTGCGATGCAAAAAGCCAGATGAGACTGTATCTCCGGGCTGTCAACCTGTTCATTGGCTTTCTCGAGAGGCTGAAGCGCAATATCGGTCCGTCCCGACCTGAGGGCGTCCATTCCTTCCCGGAGTAATTCCTTGTAATCTTTTTCCGTCATGTTATCCGCTCTTTTCATGTTTCCGTATCTTTTCTATTACTTTTCGGTGGAGACAACGGAATACTTGAGTAAAATTAGTGCGACTCCGGACATTGCCGCCCTTCATCTCCGGGCATCCCGGCCTGCTTCCGTTGCTCGCGAAGCCTCGCGAAAAAAGAACTCAGGATGGACGAGCATTCTTCCTCCCTGACACCTGCCGCAAGTTCGACGCGATGGTTAAGCCTCGGGTCATCGGAAAGGTCATAGATGGAGCCCGCCGCGCCCGCCTTCGGGTCACGGCAGCCGAATACCACCCTTTCAAGCCTTGCGAGGATGATCGCGCCCATGCACATGGGGCATGGCTCAAGGGTCACATACAGGGTGGCGTCGAGGATCCTCCAGGCGCCCGACTTCCTGGCGGCGGAACGAATGGCCCTCATCTCCGCATGGGAGGTGGGATCCTTGCTGCCTTCACGAAGGTTGTAACCCCGGCCGATCACCGCGCCGGCCCGCACGATGACGGCGCCGATGGGGACCTCTCCCCGCGCCTCCGCCTTCCGTGCCTCGCGGAGCGCAAGCCCCATCCAGTAGTGGTCATCCTTCGGCTGTTTCATCAGTCCTTTCCATCCGTTGCGCCAGGTTCCGTCAAGACGTTCACCCCGTCTTTATAGCGGCAAAGACATGAGCAAGTCAAGGAATGATTGAATTTTAATTTAAACCAGACAATGTGAGGCAACCATGTACATACTTGATATCTCCGTCCCTCTTACCCATGGTCTAGCCGTCTATCCCGGCGATCCGCGGGTAGTCATCGAACCGGCCCTTCTTCTGGAAAAGGGAGACGGGGCAACCGTTTCCGCGATCTCCATGGGCGATCACTCGGGAACCCACCTGGACGCCCCGTGCCACCAGTTGAGGGGAGGAGGGACCCTGGACGACATCCCCCTGTCCCTTCTCATGGGGAGGGTCCTCGTGGCGGACCTGCGGGGCGTCAGGGAGATTGGCGTGAGAGAACTCGAGGGCCTCCCGCTGCGAGGGGAACAGCGCCTCCTGTTGAAGACCGACAATTCCATGCTCTGGAAGCGGCCCGGTTTCCAGACGGAGTACACGGGACTGAGCGTGGAAGGCGCCGCCTATCTCGCCAGCTCCGGAGTCCGCCTGGTGGGCATCGACTACCTGTCCATCGAAAAGGCGGAAGGGGACGGCAGCGTCCACCGCGCCCTGCTGGAAAAAGGGGTCGTCATACTGGAAGGGCTCGACCTGTCGGATGCCCCCTCCGGCGTGTTCGAGCTCATCTGCCTTCCCCTGCGTATCCCCGGCGCATGCGGCGCCCCGGCTCGGGCGGTGCTTTTAATTGATAGTGAAAGGTGAAAGGTGATAGGTGATGGGTGATAGGTGATGGGTGATAGGTGATGGGTGAT
>CAYMFO010000060.1:9607-13800 GCA_964389825.1 uncultured Geobacter sp.
GGTGAAAGGTGATAGGTGATGGGTGATAGGTGATGGGTGATAGGTGATGGGTGATGGGTGATGGGTGATGGGTGATGGGTGATAGGTGATGGGTGATAGGTGATGGGTGATGGGTGATGGGTGATGAATTTGCTTCGGCGGATTTCGTCCCGGAGGGGCTGGATGAAGTCGGCCAGGCGGTTAGCTGCCGTCGCCTATGGAACGAAAAGGCTGGCGTTGATCTGGAAAACCGGAAAATGAACCATTGCATGACCCACGCCCGCCTTCCCGCCCTTTTACCCCTTACCCCTTACCCCTTACCCCTTACCCATTACCTATAACCTTTCACCTTTTACTTTTCACCTTTCACCTTTCACTTTTCACCTTTTACTTTTTACTTTTCACCTTTCACTCATCACTCATCACTTATCACTCGCCTTTAGTTCCCTATTCACCCATCACTGCTATAATTCAGTAAGCAGATCACCATTACCGGCACGAAAGGAGGATGACCATGACACGGCTTTCCCACAGGTCGGGAGTTGAGGAAAAAGGACGGAGAGCGGCGCGCAGCGATGATGTGTATCTGCCTAAAGAGGGAATGGAGGTTTCATGGTGCGGGAAGTGCGGCGTTATCTACCGGCGGAAACGCTGGATAATGGATGAGGCCGAACTGGAACAGATACGGAAAGACCCCGACGCCGGAGTTATTCTCTGCCCGGCATGCCAGAGAATGCGGGATAACGTACCTGGCGGAATTGTCACTTTCAACGGCGGTTATATGGAAAAACATGAAGAAGAGATCCTGGAGCTCATCAAGAATATCGAGGAGAAATCCAGGGCGAAGAATCCCCTCGGACGGATCATGGAAATCAGACGGGATGGTAACGAGCTTTCCGTTTCCACCACCGAGGACAAGCTGGCCCAGAAACTGGGCAGGGATATCTTCCGCGCCCACAAGGGGGAACTCCATTTCAAGTGGAGCGAAGGAGAAAAGTTCGTGCGGGTGGACTGGCAGAGGGACTGAGGCGCAAGATCATCAGAACGGGAGGGGGAGGCGGCCCGGCCGGTCCCGCCTTCTTCAGGTAACCGCGAAAGGAATCTCCGATGACAACCCAGATGACGGGACGGACGAATGGGGCAATGGCCGCCATACAGACACCTGAATCCGATTACCGGGATATCATGGCCGCCGCAAACGATGCCATCTTCCTTCTTGATGCCGATACCGGGGCCATCATCGACGTAAACCGCAAGATGTGCGAGATGTATGGCTGCGGCAGGGAAGAGGCCATTCGACTGGAAGTGGAGGATTTCAGCTCCGGACGCATCCCCTATACCCAGAGCTTCGCCCTCGGCTATATCAGGAAGGCGGCCATGGGCGAAAGCCAGCTTTTCCAATGGATTGCGCGAGCCAGGGACGGGCGGCTGTTCCGGGTTGAAGTAAATATAAGGCAAATATTGCTTGACGGTGCTGTCCGCGCCCTTGCCTCGGTGCGCGACATATCCTCGCGGAAACCGGGGCAAGGAGCGCAACAGGGACGACAGGATCATTTCCAGCGCATCTTCCAGCGACATAAAGACGAGGCCCGCAATCCGGAAACCTCCGTGAACCCCGCGAAACGGGAGGCCTCAGACTGCCTGGTGAAGCCGGTGGAAAACATGGGATTCATCCCCGACGTCACCGGAGCGCTGGAGATTTATCCCCTGGAAAGCCGGATGGCCGTCCTGGAGCATCGTCTGCTTTCCAGCCGCCTCAATTATCCGGAAGCCTTTGCATCCATCGTGGGGGCAAGCGGGAAGATGCTGGCTGTCTTCCAGTACTGCGATATGATCGCGGCCTCCCGGCGGCCCGTGCTGGTCACCGGAGAAACCGGAACCGGCAAGGAGCTTATATCCCGCGCGATCCACCATCTCAGCGGGGCGCAAGGCAGGTTCGTTCCGGTGAACGTGGCCGGCCTGGACGATATGGTCTTCACGGACACCCTGTTTGGCCACCGCAAGGGGGCCTTCACCGGCGCCGGAGAGGCGCGGCGGGGCCTGATTGATTCCGCCGCCGGCGGCGCCCTCTTCCTGGACGAGATCGGAGACCTGACGGAAAGCGCTCAGATTAAGCTCCTCCGCCTGCTCCAGGAAGGGGAGTATTATCCCCTGGGCGCCGATACGCCCAGGAAAAGCGCCGCCAGGATCATCGTCTCCACCAACCGTGATCTGCGCGAGGCAGTGGCCTCCAGGCGCTTCCGCGCTGACCTCTACTACCGCCTCTGCGCCCACAACGTTGTCCTCCCCCCCTTACGGGAACGACGGGAAGATATTCCTCTCCTTGTGGAACACTTTCTGCGCAAGGCGGCCCAGAGCTTTGGCAAGAAGCGTCCCAGTCCCCCTTCCCAGCTATTCTCTCTCCTTTCCGTCTATGCGTTTCCGGGCAATGTCCGCGAACTGGAGGCAATGGTGTTCGACGCCGTGGCGCGCCACACCTCAGGCGTCCTGTCCCTGTCCGGTTTCAGGGAGGCCATCGGCCGGGGTGAAGGCAAGCCCCCGGCATCCGGGCCGCCGGCCATGAGAGGAGCCTCCTCTCTACTTCAGCTATCCGCGAGATTCCCTACCCTCAAGGAAGCAGAGGCGTTTCTTGTCAGCGAGGCCCTGAGGCTGTCAAAGGGAAACCAGGGCGCCGCCGCCTCCCTCCTGGGAATCAGCAGGACAGCCCTCAACAAGCGGCTGAAAAAAATGGCGTGACCACTTTTAATTAAAACACCTGTGCGCCGGCGCACAGGTGTGTAAATCGCCACACCAGCGGCAAATCCTTTACTGATGCGTCTCCAGCCGCATATCCCGCCTCTTTCCACGCAAATTATTTTACAGCGCCTTACCGGCATGAACAGCGCCGTCCTCGGCTTTGACTAATATTAACAGCTAATTACACTCAGAGGATGCTTCGGGCACGTTCCCTGCTTATTAATGAAAGGCCATCGGCGAACTCCGGCTGGAAATCGTGAATAAACCAGTCGCGAAAGGGGATGTTCGTCCAACTGTATCCCGGATTCGGGAAAAACCGATTCTCGCAAGGAGGAAAACATGTCAATGCCTTTAGGAGCAGTACGGTTTCTCATGCCCCCCATCTCCCTCATAGGGTGCGGCGCCTCCAAATCCGTCGGTGAGTACATGAAGACCTACGGGGTTAAAAAGGCCCTGATCGTCACCGACCAGGGCCTGGCGAAGATAGGTATCGCCGACACCATCAAGAAATACATCGAGGATGCTGGGCTGCAGGCGGTTATCTACCCGGGCGCCGAGCCGAACCCCACCGACAAGAATGTGGAAAGCGGGGTCAAGGTTTACAAGGAAAACGGCTGCGACTCCATCGTATCCCTCGGCGGCGGCAGCTCCCATGACTGCGGCAAGGGCATCGGCATAGTGGTTGCGGGAGGCGGCCGGATCCATGATTACAAAGGCATGGACACCGTCACCAAACCGATGCCGTTCCTTGTAGCCATCAACACCACCGCCGGGACCGGCAGCGAAGTAACCCCCGCCGCGGTCATCACCAACACCGAAAACCACGTCAAAATGGTTGTCTGGAGCATCAACGTCTCGGCAAATGTGGCCATAGATGATCCGGAACTCATGGTCGGAATGCCGCCCGCGCTTACCGCCGCCACCGGCATGGATGCCCTTACCCACGCAGTGGAGGCCTACGTCTCCCTGGGTCACAACCCGAAGGCCGACGCCCTGGCGCTGAAGGCCATCGAGTTTATCGCCAGATACCTGCCCAAGGCGGTGGCCAACGGAAATGACATGGAGGCGCGCACAGGCATGGCCTACGCCGAATACCTGGCGGGAGAGGCCTTCTCCAGCGCGGGTCTCGGTATCGCCCATTCCCTCGCCCATCAGCCCGGCAGCTTTATCGGGCTGCCCCATGGCGTCTGCAACGCCATTTTCCTGCCGCTGGTATGCGAATTCAACATGAACGCCTGCATGGAGCGCTTCGCGGACGTGGCCGCCGCCATGGGCGAGGACATCTCCGGAATGACCGTCAGAGACGCGGCCCTAACAGCCATCGACGCCATCCGGACCCTGTCGGCGGACATCGGCATCCCCTCCGGTCTCAGAGAGCTGGGAATGAAGGAAGAGGATATCCCGATGATGGCGGAGTGGGCCATGAAGGAAGTCTGCACGCCCACCAACCCCCGTGTAACCACGGTCAAGGACATGAT
>CAYMFO010000060.1:13900-16701 GCA_964389825.1 uncultured Geobacter sp.
CCCCGGGCCGGCTGAAACCGAAGACGGTTTATCATCTTAATGCCCTTGCGCTCTCATGAAATGACGGAGGAAGATCTATGAAAAAGCTGATCATCATGGCTGTCGCGTGCCTGCTTCTGGCCAGGCCCGATGTCTCCCTGGCCGCGGCCTACGCGCGAGACTATATTCCGCTTCCGCCCGGAACCTCCCTCTTCTGCGCCTACTTCAACCACGTCAGCGCCAACAAGCTTTACAATGACGGAACAAAACTGGGTGACGATTACAACCAGACCGTTAACGTCGGGATGCTCAGGTATGTCTATTACCTGAATGCGGGCAAGGCGTTGCTGGGTGACGGAGGGTTCACCATCGACCCGCAGTTCATCGTGCCGTTCATGGATATCAGCCTGAGCGGGACGTATGAATCCATGAACAACAATCACGAGTTTTCCACCACCGGCTTTGGCGACCCCATTGTGCTCGCTACCTTCTGGTTCGTGAACGACCCGAAAAACAAGTTCTGGATCGGATTCACCCCATGGCTCACCCTGCCCGTGGGCCAGTACAACCGAAACCGGCTGGCAAGCCCCGGGGGAAACCGGTGGGTGGTAAAACCTGAGGTGGGTATCGTGAAAGGACTCGGGGAGAAGGCCTACCTGGACCTGATACTGGGCGGTGAATTCTACATGGACAACGACAAATACATGGGGGACGGCAAACTGAAACAGGATGCGGCGCTGCAGGCCGAGGCCCACCTGAGCTACGACATCACCAAGCAATGGGCAGTCGCCCTGGATTACTACTACGCCTATGGTGGAGAAACGAAGATCGACGATGTCAGGCAAAACAACACCCAGAGCAATCACGGACTTGGGGTCACGATGTTTTTCATGATCGGAAGCAACAACCAGTTGCTCCTGTCCTACCGCGACGACTTCTCCGTGAAAAGCGGACCAGGGACCAATACCTTCGGCGTCCGTTGGGCCTATTTCTTCTGATGAGGAGCTGAAAAGCCCGCGCCTCATCCCCTTCCCATGAAACTTCCGGCCGGAAATCCTCCTTTTCGGCGGTTGGGCGCATCCGCGCCCCTTTTTTCGCCCCGGATACCCCGTCATTTTCCACGTGCGTTTTGATTCCCTTCATGCTTGAATGGTCGCGCCGCAAATGAGGCGGCAGAAATCGTCCAAAGGGAACGAAAGCCGGCCACGGCCGCCCAATCCGAACGATAAATAACCGGAGGTATAATGACCGCCAAGGATCTCCGCGCCACGCTTCGATACCGCCAGTTCATATTCTGGAGCCTTGCCTTCGGCTACATGCTGGTTTTTTTCCACAGACTCTGTCCGGCGGTAGTGGCCACGGACATGATGAACGACCTCCATGCAAGCGGGGCGCTCATCGGTTTTCTCAGTTCCGCTTATTTCTATCCATATGCGCTGATGCAGCTCCCCACGGGTCTCCTCTCCGACACCTGGGGACCACGCAAGACCATCACCCTCTTCCTCTGCGCCGCGTGCGCCGGGTCCATTCTGCTGGGGCTGACGCCCACCCCGGCCGGGGCCGTAGCGGGGCGGCTCCTGGTGGGCCTGGGGGTCTCGACCCTGTTCGTCTGCACCCTGAAGATCCTGGCCGAGTGGTTCAGCATCAGGGAATTCGTATCCATGACCGGTATCCTCATGGCCATGGGCGGGGTGGGTTCCCTTACGGCCGCGACGCCCCTGGCCATGCTCAGCTCCAGGCTGGGGTGGCGGATGTCGTTCGTGCTGGTGGGTATCCTGACCGGGCTTCTGGCGGCCCTTGTCTGGAAGGTCGTCAGGGACAGGCCGTCCGACATGGGATGGCCGTCTCCGGCCGAACATGCCACTTCATCTGATCAGCCCATCAGACTGGCCGAGGGTGTGCGGATGGTGCTGACCCGCCCCGCATTCTGGCCGCTTGCCATCTGGTTTTTCTTCAAGTACGGCATCTTCACCTCATTCGCGGGTCTCTGGGGAGGTCCGTACCTGATGCAGATATATGGAATGACGAAGAGCGGGGCGGGAGCGCTCCTCTCCCTGGTGGCCGTGGGGATGATCATCGGAAGCCCGGCCCTGGGCTACCTGTCCAGCCGGGTGCTGAAGAGGCGCAAACCGGCCCTGGTGCTCGCAAGCCTGGCGATGCTGACCATTACCGCCCTGCTGGCCTTTGCCGTTGACAGGCTCACCCCCGTCCTCCTGGGCGTAATCTGTTTCGGTTTCGGCGTTTTCGCCAGCGCCATCGCGGTGATCGGCTTCGCCTGCGCCAGGGAGCTGTTTCCCTCGCGCATCGCCGGGACCTGCATAGGGCTGCTGAACCTGTTTCCCTTCGCCGGGGGGGCCGTCATGCAGCCCCTGCTGGGCGCCATCCTCGAACGCTACGGCAAGACCGGGGCGGCGTTCACCACGGAAGGTTACCGGCACGCGTTCCTGGCCCTGTTCATAAGCGCGCTGGCGGCGCTGGCGGCAAGTCTTTTCGTAGAGGAGACAATGGGGAAAAAGCCCGTGAAAGCAAAGGCTGGAGAGGCAGCGTAGGGAATACAGGGAGAGGACAGGGAACTATGACGTGGCGATGACCGCATAGCTGCCGCTGAAGCGCACCGCCGTCCGGCGGCCGGCCATTACACGGACCTCCACCCTCACCTTTCCCCTGCCCCGTTCCCGGAAACCGGCAAGGAACCCGGCATACCCGCCATCATCGGCGAACCGCCCCAGCGCCTCCCAGTCCCCGCGCACCGGGAGGGAATAGGTGACATCGCATTCATGGATCATCACGTCGGCGGAGATACCCTCTTCCCTGAGCTTCAG
>CAYMFO010000061.1:0-16675 GCA_964389825.1 uncultured Geobacter sp.
ATACAGCGAGTTTTCCGGCAGGTAACGCAACACCCTCGGCGGCAGCCGCTCCAGCGAGTTCTATGAACTTTTTAGAGGCAACCCCATGACTCTGGTACAGGGGGGTCTTTATGCCGAGCTGCTTGATATTGCGAGTGACCACGGCCGGTCCCGGATTGGTCCCCCAGCAGACGATAGCATCCGGTTTCGCGGCGCGGATCTTGGTCAGTTGCGGGGTCATATCGGTATCTTTGGGAGAAAAAACCTCGTCAGCGACGATGATAAAACCTTTTTTGGCCGCAAGGGACTTCAGTTGCTCTCGACCTGATGCGCCATATGAATCGGAAACCGTCATCAAGGCGATTCTTTTCTGACCCAGTCTGGATGCGTAGTTGAATATTTTTTCCGCGGCGACATGATCATTGGCTGGAGTCTTGAAAACCCATTTCTTGACCGGTTTCGTTATCTTGATACCTGCCGCGCACGAAATAAGAGGAATCCGCTCCTTTTCCGCAATAGGTATCACGGCAAGGGATTCCCCTGTAGTGCTCGGTCCGATGATCGCCACGACCTTGTCGTTTCTGATCAGTTTTGTAGCCAGTTGTACGGCCTTTGTCGCGTCTCCCTGGGTGTCATAGATAAATAGTTCAACCTTGGCGCCGTTCACACCGCCTTTCGCATTGGTTTCACTGACCAGCATTTCCAGGGTGTTTCTTTCCGGCTCTCCAAGAAACGCCGCGGGACCGGAAACAGCGAACAGACCGCCGATCCGGATGGTTGGCGCCGCTGACGCGGCGGACGCGCATACGAACACACACAGTACCGTGAACAGGTACGACCTGAAACTTCCCATAGAACCTCCAATTCAATAAAAAAGATGAAATAGCGCAGCGGGCAAGCGGTCACATGCGATACAATCGCTCACCTTCCAGCACATTGAAACCTTTTTCCGTAAGAGTACGGATTGCTTTTTCCGTCTCGTCAAAGCGGAATATTATTACCGCGTTTTCACCGCAGCGTTCCACAAAGGCATACATATATTCAACATTTATCGACGCGCTGTCGAGAGCCCTGAGGATCTCCGAAAGCCCGCCCGGCCTGTCAGGCACCTCAATGGCGACGACCTCGGTCTTGCTTACGGTGAAGCCCTTCTCTTTCAGGACCTGTTTTGCGGTTTCCCGATCATTCACAATAAGGCGCAGGATTCCGAAATCACTCGTATCCGCAAGAGAGAGGGCGCGTATATTGACCCCCGCCTCTCCCAGAATCGCGGTAACCTCGGCAAGGCGCCCCGATTTGTTTTCTATAAAGATGGAGATCTGTTCGACTTTCATTGGAACCTCCTCGTAACTGTTCAGGAAGATAATTGATTAATTGCGCAGGAATGAAATGGGAGCGTCAGCTCGGACGTCTGTCCAGCACCCTTTTCGCCTTTCCTTCGCTCCGGGCAATGGTTTTTGGCTCCACCAGGCGCACCTTGCAGCTTACCCCCAGCAGATCCTTGATCTCCTTCTCAATGTTGTGGGCAAGGCCCTGGAGCTGCTTTATCTCATCGGAGAATATCCGCTCGTCCACCTCGACCTGAACCTCGAGAATGTCCAGGTTTTCCTTACGATCCACGATGAGAAGGTAGTGGGGTTCCACACCCTCAATTCTCATGAGGATAGACTCGATCTGCGACGGGAACACATTAACGCCTCGGATAATGAGCATATCGTCGCTGCGGCCGCTCATACGAGCAATGCGCGCGTGTGTTCTCCCGCACTTGCAGGGTTCATAAGTGATGCTGGTGATGTCTCGTGTACGATATCGAAGGAGCGGGATTCCTTCCTTGGAGATGGTAGTAATGACCAGTTCACCCTTTTCACCTTCCGGTACGGGTTCGCCTGTATCGGGATTGATTATCTCGGGAATAAAATGATCTTCCCAGATATGCAGGCCGCACTTCTCCTCAAGGCACTCGATGGCCACCCCCGGCCCCATGATCTCGGAAAGGCCGTAGATATCGATGGCGCAGATGTTTAGTTTTTCTTCAATCTCCATTCTCATGGACTCGGACCATGGCTCCGCGCCGAAGATTCCGACACGCAGCTTGAGCGAGCGGAAGTCTACACCCTCCTCGACTGCTGATTCAGCCAGGTAGAGGGAATAAGAAGGGGTACAGGTAAGCACCGTTGAACCAAAATCCTTCATGATCAGGATCTGCCGCTTAGTGTTCCCCCCTGACATTGGTATGACCGACGCCCCGAGCCTTTCCGCCCCGTAATGGGCGCCGAGCCCACCCGTAAAAAGACCATATCCATAAGAATTGTGAATAATATCACCCTTATGTACGCCCGCCGCCGCAAATGAACGGGCCATAAGCTCAGACCAGAGATCTATATCCTTTCTGGTGTAGCCAACTACCGTAGGTTTGCCCGTGGTTCCGGAGGAAGCGTGGATTCGAACGATATCGTCCATGGGCGCGGCAAACAGTCCATAAGGATAGGAGTCTCTCATATCCTGCTTGAGGGTAAATGGGAGCCGCCTGAGGTCATTAAGGGAGCGGACGTCAGCGGGTTTTATGCCTGCATTGGTGAGCGACTCCCGGTAAAAAGGGACATTGGCATATACTTTTTCAAGCATAGCCTTAAGTCTTTTCAGTTGGAGTGCCTCAAGAGCGGGGCGCGGCAGGGTTTCAAATTCCTCGTTGTAATACATCTCATATCACCTCGCTGCTTTATAAAGAAACAGGTTCAATAAAATTCCCTTCCCAGGAGAAAGGCCTTACGGTTGATCTCCAGGGTCTTCATGGGAACCATTTTTTCAAGCGCCCGCAGCCAGTAATCTTCCGCGATATCCAGCCGCCTGGAAACCGCTCCAAGGAGCACGGTGTTGGCGGCTCGCCGGTTTCCCGCGTCTGATGCCAGTTTTTCACCATCAATGAGAATAAAATCCGGAAACCGTTCACTGATGCGTTCCGCGATACCTTCAGGGTATGATTCCCGGCCCGTCAGAACCGAAGGTGGAGGAATCCGCAAGTCATTGGCCACCACCGTAGCGCCTGGCTTCAGGAGCGGAAGGCAGCGGCATGTTTCCATCAGTTCAAAGCCGAACAGAAGGTCACCCTCCCCTTCCGGAACAATCGGGGAAAAAACCTCCCGGCCGTACCGCACGTGGGAAACAACACTTCCACCGCGCTGGGACATGCCGTGTATCTCGCTCTTCTTGACGTCATACCCAGCCAGCATGAAGGTCTCGGAAAGGATCTCCGAGGCCAGCAGGATGCCCTGCCCGCCGACACCAACAAGAAGAAGATTCTTAACCTTTTCGCTCACTTGGTCCTCCCTATGGCGTCGAACTTGCACAACTGGCGGCAGACATCACATCCGGTACAGAGATTGGGGTCAATCAGGGGAGCGCCTTTTCTACCCTCATGAGGCAGCCATTGTATGGCCGGGCAACCCAGGCCGAGGCAGGCCCGGCAGGAGGTGCATCTGGCGGAATCCACCCTGCACACGGGGCCCCTCTGAAAGACCCCTTCCCGCTTGATAAGGACGCAGGGTTTGTTGGTTATGATCACGGAGGTCTCGGGCCGATTCATCTCCTCCCTGAGGGCCTTTCCCGTTTCATCCAGGTCGTAGGGATTCACTACTCGGACATGCTTCACCCCCAACGCATTGCACAGGAGTGGGATGTCCACCTTGTGGGAGGGTTCGTTCATCAGTGTGTAGCCTGACGCGGGATTGTCCTGACGTCCGGTCATTGCGGTTATGCGGTTGTCAAGGATGATCACGGTGGAATCAGCATTGTTGTAAACCATGTCCATGAGCCCGGTGATCCCGCTGTGGAAAAACGTGGAATCACCGATGACCGCCACCACCCTTTTTTTCTCCTCTTCGGATACCACCTTTACCGTGCCGGTGGCATTACCGATGGAAGCGCCCATGCAGACGCAAGTCTCCATAGCGGAAAGGGGGGGGAGGAAGCCGAGCGTATAACAGCCAATATCCCCGGTAACGTAAGCGTTCAACCTGTTCAAGGTATAAAAGACCCCGCGGTGCGGGCATCCGGGACACATGTTCGGCGGACGTCCGGGAAGTGTTCCGCTGGAAGCCTCTTCCCCTCGCGGCAAGGTATTTTCACTCCCGATACCGATGGCGGAGAAGGCGCTCTTTATCCTCCCCGGAGACAGCTCGCCGCAAAGAGGAATGAAATCCTTGCCCTTCACGGAAATCCCCATGGCCTTCACCTGGTCCTCGATAAATGGGTCCAGCTCTTCCACCACGAACAAGCGGTCGACCTTTGCCGCAAAATCCCGGATAAGTGAGATGGGCAAAGGATTTACAAGTCCAAGTTTGAGTGTTGAAAAGGAGGGGAAGACCTCGCGCACATACTGGTAGCATGCGCCGGAAGTAATGACGCCAATGCCCGTATCGCGCAATTCCATGCGGTTCAGAGGCATGGCGCCGGCCTTTTCCGCAAGCCTCGTCATTCTTTCCTCTACCAGGGGATGGCGAACCCTGGCATTGCCGGGCAACATAACCTGCTTGGCGGCGTTGGAGACAAGGGCGGGCGCGGGAAGTCCTTCAACCGGATTTTCCAGGCTGACTATGGATTTACTGTGGGAGATGCGGGTTGTAGTGCGCAGCATCACCGGTGTGTCATACTCCTCGGACAGCTCCAGCGCAATACGCGTGAACTCCTTGCATTCATGGGAGTCCGCCGGTTCAAGCATGGGAACCTTGGCAAATCTAGCGTAGTTACGGTTGTCCTGCTCATTCTGGGAGGAATGCATCTCCGGGTCGTCGGCGGTCACAAGAACCAGACCGCCCCTGATGCCTGTGTAGGAGAGGGTAAACAGGGGGTCGGCGGCGACGTTGACACCCACATGCTTCATGGCCACCAGCGTTCGTGCGCCGGCAAAGGACGACCCGATGGCGACCTCCAGAGCCACTTTCTCATTTGGCGACCAGGAGGCGTCGATATCCTTGAAGCGTGTCATGTTTTCCAGAATTTCCGTGGAAGGCGTACCCGGATATGCCGTAGCCACCCTGACGCCTGCTTCATATGCGCCACGGGCAATGGCTTCGTTTCCGGAAAGGATTTCTTTCATGTGGAAAGTGCCTCCTGAAACAAAAAAATACGGGAATTTCTTCCCGAAATCGCCGAGAAATATACAGACAAACAAGGTTTGATGTCAACAGCTAACTGTCTCAGACAACGCCGCCGGAATGCCTCCGCGCGTCAAAATTCAGCCCCCCCGCCATCAAGCAGGAGTCCCTCAAGAAGGCCGGTATCACACACGACCATATTATGGAAACCGAAGAGCTCCATGGTCCTGAGAGTGACAAGAATCCCGGCGGCAACCAGGTCCTCCCTCCCCTTTTCCAATCCAGGAAAGGCCAAACGCTGTTCCGGAGTAAGGGGAATGAGCTTCCGTCCGATACTCCGGATGGATTCCAGGGCAAGAACATGTCCATGGACCTTACTGTAGTCGAAATCCGACAACTCCCTGTCAATGGCGGCCAGGGTTACCGGCGTACCCGCCGTCCCAACCAGCGTAGCCCGGGAAAGGGTTTCACCATGTCCCGACGCCTTTATCTCGTTTCGAAGGTTCAGCAATTCCCTGTCAATCTTTTCTTCCATGGATGCCGTATCACCCTTTCCCTCGGTCAGCCTGACGACCCCCATGGGGAGACTACGCGTAAAACAGGGCTCGCAACCGTGGGCAATGGTATATTCAGTGCTTCCGCCGCCGATATCGAAGATGAACACCCATCCTTTCATCTCCAGACCGGCAGATACCCCCTGAAGATTCAGAAGCGCCTCTTCCCCGCCGTCTATCACCCTCGGAAAGATTCCGGTCGTTCGATAAACTTCCTCCATGAAATCCGCTCCGTTGACGGCATCACGAACCGCGCTGGTTGCCACGGCGCGGACATCCTCCACCCCGTGTCGCGCAATTTCACCGGCAAAATCAAGGAGCGCCTCCATTGTCCTGGAACGGGCCTCCGCTGACAGACCGCTTTTCCGTGAGAACCCTCCTCCCAGCCGGGTTATCCGCTTTTTTACGATGATGGGTACTATTCGCCGTCCATCCGCTACTCTGCCTATCAGGAGGCGGACGCTGTTGGTGCCGAGATCAATCGAGGCCAGAGGCTTTTCCATCAATAAGGTTTCTCCTTGCTTCCATAATCGCGAAGGCTGTTTCACCTATGCGGACGAACGCGGCAATAATATCCATGAAAAGGAGTCCCGCGATCACCGAGCACTCGCCAGTGCTCAGCCTTTCCAGATGGTTTCCCTTCAGGATTTCCGCCGTGCGGCGCAGCTCTTCCTTTAACACGTGATTTCCATCCAGATCGGGGCGCTCTTCATGGTCAAGGCAGTCCAAGGCCGCGACCATAAGCCTCTCAGCCCCCATTGCAAGGGAAGCTATCTCTTCCATGGCAGTCTCGGAAAAATATACGTTTTCTTCCTTTTTACGCCGTAAACATTCAAGTATTACTTCACAGTTGTCCCCGATCCCCTCCAAATCATTCACGTTGTCCAGCAGCACGGGCACCTCTGCCGCGGCCTCCGGAGAAAGTGGTTCACGGGCCAGGGCCACCAGGAACGAGGAAAGGTCTTTCTGCAGGACATCAAGAAGGTTCTCCCGCTGCCTGATGCGCGATTCAGTCCTTGCGTCAAAACCGGAAAACTGCCGCACGGAATCACCCACCATGGAATTGGCGACCTTAGCCATTCGCTTCAACTCGCGTCCCGCCTGCACAAAAGCAAGAGAGGGAGTATCAATGACCCTGAAGTCCAGATAGCGGGCATGGGGGTCCATATCGGTATCGCTGCTTGCCTTGGGCAACGCCCTGGCAGCTGTTCGGGCAAGGAATCCGATTGTAGGGAGAAAAAGAAGCGCGCTCAGGACGCTGAACACCGTGTGACTGTTGGCTATGGCCCGCGCCACATCAGCACTCGCCACGGGTATCAGTCTCACCGTTGCTTGCCCGTATCCCCGCACCGCAATGAATGAGGTGTCACCGGGTGTTACCATGGCAACCAGGCGTAAAAACAGGGGGAAGAGAAGGAGGGCGACTCCAGCGGATACCACTGAAATAATGCTATAGAAGAGAACGGTTCGCCGTGCCGCCGGTGTCCCGCCGATAGCGCCGATTCCCGCAAGAGCCGCTGTTCCGATTACCTCGCCCAGTGTCATGGCCGCCGCCTGCTCGAAACCGATGGACCCGCTGGCCGCCAGGGCTATGACAACCCCCAGGGCGGCGCTCCCGGATTGCACGAGAAATGTCAGGAGAGCGCCGGAGACAACACCGGCGAGACGCAGGTTTACCAGCACGGTGTGAAAATCCCGGAAAACGGAATTCCCTGCCAGCGCGGAAAATCGGGTCTCCATGACCTCAAGGCCGAAAAACAGGAGGCCGAAACCGAGAAGCACCTCTCCCAGAAAGGCGAGCCTGCGTCTTCTGGTGAAAAACCGGAGGAATACACCAAGGAAAATGGAAGGAAGGGCCAGGAATGTTATTTTGAAGGCAAAGAATTGAACCGCTATGGTTGTGCCGATCCCGGTTCCAATCAGCATCGCCAATGCCTGGTAGAGCGAGAGCAGGCCTGCGTTCACGAAGCCTATGATGAGTATGGAGGCGGCGCCGCTGGACTGGAGAAGTATTGAAAGCGAACCACCGGCAAGGGCGGCGGAAATCCGGTTTCCGGTAATTACCTCGATACACCGGCGGACCCCTCCTCCGGACAGCCTCTGCAAGCCGTCAGCCATGGTCTTCATACCAAGAACGAACAGCCCCAGACCACCCAGAGCCTCGACCAGTTTTAAAAGGAGCATGTCTTGATACTCCGGAATATCATCAGAATCGGAAAATAATTGTCATCAGGGGACGGATTCGTGGACGTTCTTGTATCCGGGCATCACATTCCACATAAAAGCGGTTTGCCATGCGCATGGCAAACCCCTCCCGGACGAAATTGCTTACTCTGATAAATCGGGGGTTTGAGAGTGGAAAGATAACCTACTTGTCAACCTTTTCCTTAAGTTCTTTACCGACCTTGAAGAAGGGAAGTCTTTTGGGCTTGACGGTGATGGCTTCACCCGTTTTCGGGTTACGTCCCACGTAGGGCTTGTAGTGCTTGATTACGAAGCTGCCGAATCCGCGGATTTCGATCCTCTCACCCGCATGCAGAGCGTCTGACATGGACTCGAAAATGGTATTGATTATCTCTTCCGATTTTTTGAAAGAAAGGTCTTTCCTTTCGGCGAGGGCTTCAATAAGCTCAGATTTGTTCATCTTTTCTCCTCCATATATCTTGTGTCACCAAATGTGCTGACATTTCATGTTATCGGCGGCAAACAAAAACTCTCCGCATCAGGCATGGGAACCTTGGGACGGGATTGAATTTCATCAAAATTGATCAGGTTCCGGAATAAATTGATACACTCTTTATTGAAATATCCCCGCCAGGCTGACTTGACACGCCAAGTGTTATAACATCTACAGTTCAAACGGAGTTTTACAATATACAACTTTACGCCCCCCCGATGTTCATCCGTCCCTTTCCCGCACCCCGGGGGCTGGTTTGGACCTGCAAATATCTCTCCCAAAATATTCAAGTTTTGCGAAGGAGGGTTATACTTTCGATGTGATGGGTATGGGGAAACATGTCTACGGCGCGGACAGCGGCCACCTGATACCCTCTCTTGCGGAGTTCCGCGATATCACGCGCCAGGGTCGCCGGATCGCATGACACATAAAGTATTTTCTCCGGCGATATTTCCGCGATGATCCTTACGGATTCAAAAGCGCCGGTTCGAGGGGGGTCCAGGATCACGAGATCAAAGCGCTCTCCCGCGTCTGCCATACACCGGAGGGCCTTCTCCGCCGGGGCGCACGAAAATCGGGTATTGGAGATGTGATTTTGCCGCGCGTTATAGACTGCGTCTTCAATGGATTGCCGGAAGTCTTCGATACCGGTTACTTCTCCGCAGAAGCGGGAGATGGGCAGGGAAAAGTTTCCATTTCCACAAAACAGATCAAGGACTTTTTCCGTCCCCTTGAGGTCTGCCCATTCAAGGGCGGTCGCAATCAGAGCGAGATTCTGGCGGTAGTTAACCTGGGAAAAACCTCCGCAACGGAAGGAAAGCCGGATTTCCGGAAGTTCCGGATACAGATTGGACGGAATTGAATAGGTCACCCGTTCGTCGCCCCAGACCTTGCGCATCGAAACCTTGCGCTCCGTCTGAAGAAAGACGCCCGTTGCCGGCATACGGCCGGGAATGGTTTTTTTCAGCCACTCAGAAACCTCATGGATCGCTTCGCCTATGTAGTGGAAAAGGAGGAGAGCGCCGCCGTTATCACCAACGGCGACATCTATCTGGGGAAGCCGCGCCGGATCCGGAAAAGCCCCGAGAACGGGCAGGAGCGACTCATACAGCAGGTTCACCCTGTCATCGGCTATCAGGCATCCACCGGGGATGTCGATTACAAAATGAGAGCCTCGGCGATAGAATCCGCAGTGGAATCCATCCTCTGCGCTCCGGACCTTGAACTGTACCCGCGAACGATAGCCCAACGGCGATGGAGCGGGAATCATCGGCAGGAACACGTCCGGCTCAACCCGCGCGATTCTCCCAAGGGTTTCCGCGAAAATATCCTGCTTCGCTTTCACCTGGACATCATAAGGCAGATGCTGCCAGCAGCACCCCCCGCACTGCCCGAAGGCGCCGCACGGAGGCGCCGTCCTGGCGCCCGCCGGCCTGACCAGTTCCAGGAGTTCTCCTTCCTGATACGATTTCCTGCTCCTGGTTACCCGTACCCTCGCCAGGTCGCCCGGCGCGGTAAAGGGCACAAAGCAGACCTTCCCGTCCACACGGCCGAGGCCCGCCCCGCCGAAAGCCAGCTTTTCGATTAATATCTCCACTCAAGCCCCCTCATATCCGAGAGCGGACGGCATTTTCCCTGGCCTTGGCCAGTTCGGAAAGCACAAGCTTGCGGGGAAAGGTTTCATGGGAAAAATAAGGAAGAGCGTTTTTCATAAAGTCCGAGACCATACGGTCCCTGGCCACCTCGATATGGGAAAAGGGGACCCCTATTTTCTCACACGTACGGGAATAGACGGCGGCATCGCCCAGAAGCCTTTTCGCCTCAGCGAAGGTCTCAGGGGAATCGAAGTATTCGGCCTGAAGGGGCACGAGGCAGACAAACCTGAGCCTGACAAGGTGGTAATCCTCATAATAACGGCGGGTAGAGTCCGACACGGTTACACAAAGGCCGTTGGGCAATTCAATATTATCAACGAGGGTTTCCATCGGGGAAAAGCATCCTTTCAAGGGATTATGAAAGGTATGATTAATGGACCTGTTCGCCGAGAAATTGCAACAAATATTTTTTCAGGGGTTCCTCCGCTTCCTCGCGGATATCGTAAAAGACGCGCAAAAGCGGCTTTGAGATGTGGATCAGGCCACGCAAATCCATCGGAGTCGCTGAAATCACGAGGTCGCAGGGCGTGCATTCTACTGTACCGTGAAGCTCCCGCATCTGTTCCGCGCTGTATCCCAGTGCCGGGAGAGCCCGGCCGATGTGAGGGTAGCGGCGGTAGGCCTCGGCGATTGAACCTGTCGCGGCGGGGCGAGGATCAACGATCTCGGACGCGCCGAAGCGCAGCGCGGCCATGTATCCGGCCCCGAACGGCATCCCGCCATGGGTGAGGGATGGGCCATCCTCGATCACAAGAACGCGCCTGCCGGAGATCCTGGCCGATTCGGCAACCGAAATATCCGACATCGTCCTGATGATGACGCACTTACCGTTGACCACACGGATGGCCTCTTCCATCCGGTCACACTCCCGAAGCTCCACGGCATTGCTCTTGTTGATTATAACCACCCCTGCCCGTCTCAGATTCACCTCTCCGGGAAAGTATTCCGTTTCATGGCCCGGCCGGAGGGGATCCACTAGTGTGATTTCCAGATCAGGGACAAAAAAGGGGAAATCGTTGTTGCCGCCGTCCCACAACAGCACGTCTGCCTCCGCCTCCGCGCGACGCAGAATAATGCCGTAATCGACGCCCGCGTACACCACCGCGCCGGCCATAAGCAGGGGCTCGTATTCCTCCCTCTCCTCGATGGTGCAGCGGTAGCGCGTCAGGTCGTCGACAGACGCGAAACGCTGCGACACCTGATCCGCCAGTCTGCCGTAGGGCATTGGATGGCGAACAACCACGGGATTCAGGTTCTCTCGCCGGATTATGTCGCACAGGTATCGGGTTACCCCGCTCTTGCCGCAACCGGTGCGCACCGCGCAGACGGAAATAACCGGCTTGCGGCTCTTCAGCATGGTGGAAGCAGGGCCGAGAAGGGTGAAATCAGCGCCGTGCGCCAGGACCAGAGAAGCCCTGTGCATCACCTCTTTATGGGAAATATCGCTGTAGGAAAAGACCACACGATCAACCCGCAATCGCCCCATCAGTTCCGCTAACCCGGACTCGTCATAGATGGGTATGCCGCGCGGGTAGAGCCTTCCCGAAAGGGATGGGGGATAGCGCCTGTCCGTGATGAACGGGATCTGAGCCGCCGTGAAGGCGACCACCCGGACTCGCGGATCATCACGGAACGAAACATTGAAATTATGGAAATCACGACCGGCGGCCCCCATTATGAGAACCCTTTCCCGTCTCATTGCAGCCCCCGTATCGCCTCTTCCAGGATACTCAGCGCCGTTTCCAGCTCCTCTCTTGACACATTAAGCGGAGGGATGAAGCGGATTATATTGCGTTCAAGCCCGCACCCTATCAGGACAAGACCCCTCTCAAGGCAGGCATCCATGACCTTCCGGCACGCGGCCCCGTTCGGGCCGCCGTCGGTCCCTGAAAACTCTATGCCGATCATGTAGCCGTAGCCGCGCACGTCACCCAGCAGAGGATATGAATCCGCGAGACGGCGAAGCCTTTCCAGGATTTCCGCGCCGAGTTCGGACGAGCGGACCAGAAGACCTTCTTCCCTTATCACGTCGATGGTGGCCATGGAAGCGGCGCAGGAAACCGGGTTGCCTCCGAACGTCGTACCGTGGGCGCCCGAAGGCCACTGTTCCATTATTTCCTTTTTCGCCACAACCGCTGAAAGGGGATAACCGGAAGCTATCCCCTTCGCGATTGTCATGATGTCCGGAGAAACCCCGTAATGCTCGCAGGCAAACCAGCGCCCCGCCCTCCCCATGCCTGACTGGACCTCGTCGAAGACGAGAAGGATACCGTGCCGGTCGCACAACACGCGCAGGGCGGCAAGGAAGAATGGCGGCGCCGGGACATATCCCCCCTCGCCCAGCACCGGCTCGATAATCACGGCGGCGATTTCATCCGCTGGAATCCGGCGCGTTATGATTGTTTCAAGCTCCGAGAGGCAGAGGCGTCCGCAGGAAGCCGGGTCTTGCCGGTAAGGACAGCGGAAGCAGTATGGATAAGAAGTCTGATATACGGACGGGAGCAGGGGGTGGTACCCCTTCCGGTATGCCGCTGAACTTGTAGTTACGGATAGCGCGCCGAAGGTCCGGCCGTGAAAGGCGCCGGTAAAGGAGATGATCCCCTGTCTTCCGGTGACATATCTGGCAAGCTTCAACGCCCCGTCAACGGCTTCCGCCCCGGAGTTGCTGAAAAAAAGGCGATCGAGCCCTCCCGGCATGATTGAAACAATCTTTTCCGCCGCCGCGACCGTTGTTTCATTCAGGTAGACGCCCCCGGTGTGCGCGAGGCTTTCCAGACGCGCGCGGGCCGCATCGACGACCCTCGGATGGTTGTGCCCAATGTTCAGCACGGCCAGACCTGAAGAGAAATCCAGAAGACGCCGGCCGTCGTCGGTGTACACATAAGTGCCCTCGCCGCTCTCAACGGAAAAGGGATAGTAAAAATGGAGGGCCGGAGTAAAGACCTGCTTCGCTCGCTGGAATACGCTGTCGTTGCATTGCATGGCTAATCCCCCTTTGCTTTCTTCCCGGACTCGACCAACATTAACCAGAGTACCAGAGCCACCCTGCCTGGCAAGAATGATCCCAACTTTCTCCGCAAAGGTAAATCACCTTGCATTTTTTGATAAATCCGACTATAAACTGTGATGTTTCGCACTCTGAGATTATCGACCGCATCATGCAATCCCAAGGAGTTTCCATGAAAAAAGAAGAAGCCATAGAGGTGGAAGGAACGGTGGTAGAACCGCTTCCCAACGCCATGTTCCGCGTCAAGCTTGAAAACGACCATATTGTTCTTGCCCATATTTCCGGCAAGATGCGCAAGTTTTTCATTAAAATATTACCCGGAGACAAGGTTACCGTCGAACTCTCCCCGTACGATCTGTCACGTGGACGCATTACCTATCGCTCCAAATAACCCCGTCCAGTACGCCTTTTATTCACCGCCATTCCCAAACCATCCGGTTCTTAAGCCACGCTGGATACTCCCGCACTCCCGGTCCGAGCCAAGGCATGTGCTATAAACTGATGCGGCGCGATAATATCTCCGGCGAACTTGCGCTGAAACAGGCCGAAACGGGACTCTCATCCCGTTCCACCGCCCCTTGAACGCCCTCTTCAGCCATCCCGAGTCCAGCATAATCCATCGAAAACCGCTTGAGGCAGGGTATTTCCCCTTAAGAAAGCGGCGCTCAGGGGAATATTCATGATATCAGAACAGACGGAGCAGATCGCTTACTTTAAGGCGCGCTTTCGTCCAAAACCATGGAAAAGGAATAATTCACATGTACACTGTAGCTGATCTGAGAAAGGGTCTCAAAATCACCATCGACGGCGATCCATACATCGTCACCTTTTTCGAGTTTTCGAAACCTGGCAAAGGGCAGGCCCTGTACCGCACCAAGATGAAGAACATGATAAACGGAACAACCCTGGACAGGACCTATCGCTCCGGTGAATCCTTCGAACCCGCCCACCTGGAAGAAAGAACCATGCAGTATCTGTACAAGGAAGGCGATAATTACTGCTTCATGGATAACCAGAGCTACGAACAGATTACGATAACCGAAGACGGCATCGGTGAAGCGAAGAATTTCCTCATCGACAATCTGGAAGTGGATGTTCTCATGTTCCAGGAAAAACCCATCGGCGTGACCACCCCCAATTTCGTGAACCTGCGCGTGGTAAAGACCGATCCGTGGATCAAGGGGGACACGACCGGCAGCGATTCAAAGCCCGCAACCGTTGAAACCGGTTATGTTCTGAGGGTTCCTCCATTCATCGAGGAGGGAGAGCTAATCACCATAGACACACGCACCGGCGAGTATTCCACGAGAGTAAAGGGGTAGACCCTTGAGCGGCAGGCGCCTTCACCCGGACAGGATCCGCTCCCTCAAGGCAAGGGCGCGGATAATCGGTGCCCTTCGGGGCTTTTTCGAAAGCGGAGACTTTCTGGAGGTCGACACTCCACGGCGAATCCCCGTTCCCATCCCCGAATCACATATCGATGTCATGCCTTCCGGCGCCTGGGTCCTGCACCCTTCTCCGGAAATATGCATGAAACGTCTCCTTTCCGCCGGCTTTGAACGTATCTATCAGATATGCCACTGCTGGCGGGACGGGGAACGGGGTTCTCTGCACCTCCCTGAATTCACCATGCTCGAGTGGTATCGGGCCAACGCCGACTACTCGGCCTTGATGGATGACTGCGAAGGACTGGTGCGCCGCGCGGCGCGGACTGTCGGCAAGGAAGACGGCCTGAAATGGAAGGGAAGCGTCATTGACCTGGAAGGTCCGTGGGAAAGACTGACCGTGCGCGAGGCGTTCACCCGCTTCGGGGGTATGACCGCCGAGGAAGCGCTCGAACGGGATCTGTTCGATGAAATCATGGTCTGTTCCATCGAGCCGATGATCGGGTGGAAAAGACCCACCTTTCTGATTGATTATCCGGCCAGTCGTGCTTCCCTGGCCAGACTGAAGCCGGAAGACGAAGGATTGGCGGAGCGTTTCGAACTCTATATCGGTGGAATCGAGCTTGCCAACGCCTTTTCGGAACTGGTGGACACGGAAGAGCAGCGCTCCCGGTTCATGGATGAACAGCGCTACCGGGAGGCATGTGCAAAGCCGGTCTATGCCCTGCCGGAAAAATTTCTCCGGGAACTGGCGGATATGCCGCCATCAGCCGGTATCGCCTTCGGCGTCGACCGGCTGGTGATGCTTCTGCAAGGCGCGGACGTGATCGACCAGGTAGTGGCTTTTACTCCCGAGGAGCTGTGATTTCCAGTTCCGGCGCCCCCGGGTAGAGCATTTCCTCACCAAGATAGTTCCTCAGTAACAGACGATCCCCTTCAAAACGGGCGGGGTCCGGAAGGATCGGCACCTTACCCTTCCCTCCCGGCGCGTCGATCACATAATAAGGAACAGCCATCCCTGAAGTGTGCCCGCGCAGGCCTTCCATTATCGACATACCCTTTTTAACATCAGTTCGAAAGTGACCTCCGCCCCGGACAAGATCCATGTGGTGAATGTAATAAGGACGTACCCTGACCATAAGGAGCCTCTGCATAAGCCGCTTCATCGTCCCCGCATCGTCATTCACCCCTTTCAGCAATACCGTCTGGTTTCCCAGGGGGATTCCCGCATCCGCGAGCATCGCGCAGGCATCCGCCGCTTCGGATGTTATTTCCAGTGGATGGTTGAAGTGAGTATTGACGTACAGGGGATGAAACTTCTTCAGCATGCGGCACAAGCCACGAGTTATCCTCTCCGGAAGGGTCACGGGGACCCTTGTCCCGATGCGGATGATTTCCACATGGGGGATCTTTTTCAGCCTCCGGAGAATCTCTTCAAGCTCGTCATCCGAAAGGAGCAGCGGGTCCCCACCCGAAAGGATGACGTCACGAATGGCCGGGTGTTCCTCAATGTAGCGGAGCGCCTCATCCAGCCTCTGCGGCCCGCCTTTTCCGGACGGGCAGCCTATGGTTCTTTTCCTCATGCAAAAACGGCAATAAACGGCGCAGACCGTACCAGCCAGTAGAATGACCCTGTCCGGGTAACGGTGGATGAGACCGGGCGCCGGACTTAACTCTTCTTCATGAAGGGGGTCGAGTTCCAGCCCGTCGCTCGCCAGTTCGCGGATATCAGGCACGCACTGCCGCCAGATGGGGTCCCCCGCCTCATGTATCAGCCCCAGATAATGCGGAGAGATACGCATGGGATATTTTTCAGCTACCGCTTTCAGCGGCGCGGGATCGAATGAAAAATATCCGGCAAGCTCCTCGGGGTCCGTAATGCCCGCCGCAAGTCTCTTTTTCCATTTTTTCATTGAATATATACCTCATACAACCGTTCACAGGGGGGAGCGCAAACGGTAAATACGTGACTGCGTCAAAAATGAACGCCGCCATGCAATACGGCTTCGCGGAGAGCGCCGGCAGATCTACGCCCCCATCTGCCGGGCTCACCGAAGCGAACCCGGCGGACCTTCGCATAAATCTCTAAAAATTTCCGGGAAATTGTGTGAATCCGAAAACACGGGTCGGAGCTGGATGCAGGTAATTATTCCGGCAGGGAAGGCTGGGCGGTCCGTTTTCAGGCATCTTCCGTGTTCAGACCAAGACCTTCCCACAGGAATGACAAATCCACTGGTTTTCCACCATTCTTCAGTATCCCGCGGGCCTGACGCAGTTCGAAGGACTTGAGCAATTCCATTACCGCGCGACGTCCGGCGGGGGTCT
>CAYMFO010000062.1:0-15861 GCA_964389825.1 uncultured Geobacter sp.
ATAAACTTCTATCGAGTGCTGTCACTTGAACGCTCGATGGAAGCTGAGTAGTTACTCATATTTCAAGATATCGTCCGCCGCATCTCCCGCCCCTGCCGGCGGATCATCCAGTTCCAGCGGCATTATATCCCGCAGAAACGTGCCTGGACATTCAATGTCCGGGCACGACAGAATTCGTTCAGCCTCGCGGTTGCATTGGATGACGACGCCGTCTTCGTTCACGGCGACAACGCCTATGGGCAGATTGCGCAGGATCGTCTGCGCCTGACGGAGAATCCTGTTGTGCAGCATTATTTCAGCGGTCTTTTCCGCTACCGCCTTTTCAAGATCGGAGTTTATCCTGTTCAACTCCTCATTCTTCCGCCGCAGCTCCAGGGTCAATTCCTTGTTCCTGGTATTGAGAAAATATCTTTCCAGGGCATTTTCGATGGTAACCTTCAGTTCCTGGGAGTTCCACGGCTTGGGTATGAACTTGTAGATACGTCCCTCATTGATCGCCTCGACTATGGTGGATGCGTCGGCGTATCCGGAAAGGACGATGCGCACCGTATCGGGCCAGCGATCGTGCACTTCCCGAAGGAATTCGACCCCGGACATCTCCGGCATGCGGTAATCGGCGATTACGATCTGGATGGGAGACACCTTCTGAAGTATCTCAAGCCCCTCGGAACCGGAAGAGGCTTTTATGACCTCGTAATCATCGTCCAGAAAGATCCTTTCGATGGAACGCAGAACATTTACCTCGTCATCAACACACAGAATTCTTATTTGTTCATCCATATTATCTTCCTCATACGATAGGAAGCCGGATTGTCATCGTAGTGCCTTCGCCCGGTTTCGATTCGACAGAAATATCGCCGTTATGCTTTTGCATGATGTCGTAGGTTATGCTCAGCCCGAGCCCGGTGCCCTTTCCCACCTCCTTGGTGGTAAAGAAGGGCTCGAAGATGCGATTCTGGACGGATTCAGGTATCCCGCAGCCGGTGTCTGAAACGGAAGCATAGATATTAGAATTGTCATGCCAGGTCTTGACCCTTATCTCGCCACGTTTCTCTATGGCATGAGAGGCGTTGACCAGCAGGTTCATGAACACCTGATTGATCTGTTGCGGGTAACATCTGGTCATCGGGATCTCTCCCAGTTCCCTGACCAGGTTCACTTTGTACTTCAGTTCATTCCAGACGATGTTTATGGTGCTCTCCAGGCATTCGTTGATATCCGCCGGCTTGCATTCGGTTTCATCAACCCGTGAAAAGCTCTTGAGGTTCTGGACAATGGTCCTTACCCGCTCCGCCCCCTCCAGGGATTCCTTTATCAGCTCCGCGCCGTCGTTCATCACGTAATCAATCTTCAGGGCCTTTTTCTTTTCTTCAATACCTTGTTTCAGCTCGTAATCATCGGAGGACTGGAGCGTCTCAATAACGTGGCCGGTAAAGGTGGAGAGCTTATCCATGTATTTGCCGAGAGTGCCCAGGTTGGAGGATATGAATCCCATGGGGTTATTAATTTCATGGGCGACCCCGGCCGCCAGTTGGCCGATACTGGCCATCTTTTCCTGATGAAGAATTGTGGCCTGGGTCGCCTTCAAATCCATGTACGCCCTTTCCAGTTCCTCACGCATCCGCTTCTGTTCGGTGTTGTCGTGTATCAACAGTACAAAACCGGATGGTTCCAGGGATTCGTTGTTTGTAAAGGGATAGGACCTGCAGACGAACCACCTGCCGCTCTCCTTGTGAAAGACCTCATGGTCCGATGAGATGTCTTCCGGAAGATTCAGGCCGTGAAGACTCAGAAAATCACGCAGGGATTTACCGACTATCTGATTGTAAGCCAGGTAAGTGACTTCCCGCAGAGCGGCGTTGCAGCGCTTGATCCTGCCGTGGGAATCGGCAAGGATGAGGATGTCCCCGATGCAGTCAAAGGTGCTTTCCCAATCCTGTTTCGAGCGGGCCACCTGCCCGAACAAATGCCGCAGTTCTTCGTGTTTTCTGGAAAGTTCCATCCGGCTCTCTTCCAGGGCGATTTCAGCCTGCTTGCGTAATGTGATGTCCTCAGCCTCCACCAGGTAGTGGGTCACCTCGTCATCGCTGTCCGAGATGGGCGAAACGGTTACGAATCCCCAGTATGTTTCACCATTTTCCCTGCGGCTTCTCACCTCTCCCCGCCATTCCCCCCTGAATCCCGTTTTTTCGGGCGCTTCATCAAAGATATCCGGCAGAAAATCCATGCCCAGCTCTTTTTTGGGATTTCTTCCGATTATCTCATCCAGCCGGTATCCCGTCATGGTGACATAACTGCTGTTTGCGTATTCAATCCCGCCATCGATGCCGGTTATAATAATGGCGGTCTTGCTCTGCTCAACGGCGCGCGACAGTTTTTGTAAGACTTTTTCGGTCTCATAACGATCTGTTATATCGAAACAATATCCAATGCACCCGGAAAAGTCTCCCTGGTCATCTGAAAAAGGCCGGACGAAATTCTGTATCCACCGGTATTCACCATCATCCCGCCGCATCCGGAATTCTATTTCAAAAGCCGTTCTCGACCGTAGCATTTGCAGCATCGTGGTTTTCACGTCTCCGATATCGGAAGGATGAATGCTTTCCAGCCAGCGTTCATCCAGGAGCTGTGACATTTTTTTCCCTGTAAACAAGAGCCAGTTTCTATTGAAAAACGCGATGCGGCCTTCCGGGTCCGAACGCCAGACCAACGCGGGAGAAATGTCCAGAATCTTGAGATAGAAGTCTTTGCTCTTTGCGAGGGCCGATTCGGCTATGTGCTTCTCTTCAAGCAGTCTTTTCTTTTCCAGGGCCGACACGATGGCGGGGCCAAGACGGATCATATGATCTTTCAGGATGTAATCCCATGCGCCTCCCTTCATGCACTCTACAACGATCTCCTCGCTGAGGGCGCTGGTTACAAATATAAAGGGAATTGCCGGCGAATGCTCCTTTGCCAGGGAAAGGGCCTCCAGGCCGGAAATTCCGGAAACACGGTAACCGGAAAGAATCACATCAGGCCATGATTCCGTAAGGGAATAGAGAAATTCATGGGCTGTATCCACCCGGCGAATCTTCGAGGAAAGCCCCGCCCTTTCAATTTCACGCTTTATCAGGTCCGCATCGTTGGGAACATCTTCCAGCAGCAGGACTTTTAATTCTTTGGTCATACCAACCTCTTCTTTAAAGGCATTATCCGGATTACTCCAGGTGTCTGAATGCCGTTCTTCAGGATCAACAACACGGCGCCCTCATCCCCGCTCAGAAGGGAAATCCCAGATTCACCCTGAAGCCGGTCAGCCCGTCACCGAAACGGTAACTGGCGCCGATACGGGGATTATCAAAGATCCACAGATCCGTCCCCCCGGCAAAGCCGATGGTAGTTCCAAACTCATACTGGTTGGAGACCTCCAGCGGTCGCTCATGGGCCATGCTGAATTCCGCGGCGGGGAAGAAATAGTAATAGATGAACGAGCCGGCCAGTTCAAGGCGCCGGCCGGCCAGAGTGATCCCTATTGGATGGCGGATCTCCAGGCCGGTCTGGAAGGTGGCGTACCCCTGCCCTCCTCCAGCGCCGAGAGGAACCTCTTCCGCCCATCCCAGCCTGGTTCCGAAACCCGCCGTAAATCCGCCAAGTGGCTTCTCGAAAAGGCTGGCTACACCCGCTGAATAAAGAAAGTCGTAGGTATCCCGGGTGGACTGCCTGCCCCACCCTTCAAGCTTTACCCACCCGTTGAAGGCGCACCCCGCGCCCACGGAGGCATAGGGCTTTATGGTCCAGCCAGGCGCCAGAGGTAGCTGGAGCTCAAAGTGGGGCATGATGAACACATAGTCCTGGGAGGCCGTGAGCTTCCAGCCGCGCCAGCTTGTCTCGAAGTCCGCATAGCTGTAACCCAGGTATCCGGTAAATTTCAGGCGCACGGAATCGTTCCCGTCCCCCAGGGAAAAGGTGTGCCCCAGCGGGATGCGGAAGGTGTTGGTCGAAAGCCCTCCCACATCGTAGGAACCGAAACCGAACTGCGCCACATAAGGGACGTTTACCTGGGCCTCCACCACGTCCTCATAATCGATCGCTTGTGAATGGGCCGGCAACGCGGTGAAGCATAACAAAAAAATGGCAGACGCAATCCACGGCAAGACATTGCCGCGGCCATGGCCGGAAAGGACTCCCAAATAGTGATTCTTAATATCCACCGTCGTCATCTCCCGCGTCCTTTTTGACCTTTCAGATATCTGATAATGATGTTCACCTCACGTTCAGGGGTATCCAGGGTAAAGCTGGATTCGTTGAATCCGGGCGGCCCGAACCTCATGGGCGGGTTGCGGGAGACGCCCACCCCCTCAAGGGGTATGCCGAAGAAACTCTTGCGCGGTTTTCCGTCACCGTCCTCGTCGTGGAATACGCTGACCGCATATGTCCCGTAAGGAATATCCTTCAGCACGACCCGGCATCTTTTGTGGTCTATGGGTGAGAAGACCTTTGCCTCGGCCGGGCCGGGATCATCGGGAAACCCCTTTTCACCCGCGAAGAGGAGCACACCCGCACGGCCCTCCGAATCCCTGAATCCCGTTATCTCAACGATAAGCGCGCCTCGCCCTTCATTCGCCCAAAGAGGTGAAGGCATGAGCGGAAGAGTTATCATGAAAACCGCTGCCAGGGACAGGTATCTCGCCAGGTCTCTCATCCCTTCGCCGCCGCGTGTTTATCCATTATCATCCGGGCCGATATCCTTCCGGATTCGTATATGGTGGGGAGGCCGCTCCCCGGATGGGTGCCGCCGCCCACCAGGTAGCAGTTACGCAGCCCTTCGAACTCATTGTGAGGCCTGAAATAGAGCATCTGGCCCAGGGTGTGGGCGAGGTTGAAGGTGGCGCCCCTGTAGACGTGATAACTGTCCCGCCAGTCGTCGGGAGCGATGATCTTCATGGCCTTCACGCGGGAACGCAGGCCCTTGAACCCGGCCCGCGACTCCAGGGCGTCCAGGATCTTTTCCGCGTAGGCTTCCTTTTCCCTCTCCCACGGGACCGGGAAGGAGAGGTTCGGGACCGGAACCAGGACATAGATGGTTGAATGGCCGCCGGGCGCCAGGGTCGGGTCGGTTATGGAGGCATTCTGCACGTAAAACGACATCTCGTCGGAAAGGAGTCCCCTGTGAAAGATGTTCTCGATGTTCTCCCGGTATTTCTCCGCGAAAAACACGTTGTGGTGGGGTATGTCGTAGAGCTTGTCGATCCCCAGGTAGAGCATGAAGGTTGAACACGAGTAGTCCATGGAATCCAGTTTCTTCCTGGAATATTTGGGCACCGCATTGCCCGCCAGGTTCGCCATGGCATACGCGAAATCCGCGTTGATGATCACCTCGTCGCCGCGGACCTCTTCACCATTGGCCAGGACCACCCCCCTTGCCGTCCCGTTCTCTATGAGGATCCTTTCCACCGGCGTATTGAGCCGCAACCGGCCGCCATGCTCCTCGAAAACGGCGCCCATGGCGCGGGAGATGACATTCAGGCCGCCAATCACGTGATAGATGCCGAAGGAGTGCTCGACAAAGGGGATAATGGAAAAGGCGGCCGGGCATTCCCATGCGGACATGCCCAGATATTTGGACTGGAATGTGAATGAAAGCTTGAGCTTTTCCGGGGTGAAATAATCCCCCAGGCTCTGGATTATGGATTTTCCCAGGGAAAGGTGAGGCAGGGCCTTGATCAGGTTGGATGAAAAGAGAGACCGGAAAGATGAGTAATCAGCCTTGAGGCAGGGAAACATGGCGTCGTATCGCACCTTTTCCTTTTCCAGGAATCTCCTGTAACCCGACTCGTTGCCGGGAAACACCCTGGCGATCTCCCTTTCCATCTTCTCATGGTCGCTGGAAGGAGATATCTCCATGTCATTGAAAACCAGACGATACATGGGATCAAGCTTCACCTGATCCAGATAATCGTTCACATCCCGTCCGGCCAGGGAGAACACCTCCTCAAGGATATAATTCATCATGAGAAAAGTGGGACCGGTATCAAAGGTATAACCGTCCAGCCGGATGGGAGCGTTCCTGCCGCCGACGCAGGACGCCTTCTCGAAGATCTCGACCTCGTAGCCCTTGCCGGCCAGGATCATGCCGGCGGTCAGACCGCCCGGTCCCGCGCCGATTATCACTATTTTCTTAGCCATGTCTGACTCCTTTGTCCGGCTGTAAGGTAGCGGATAATGGAATCTCCATCTTAAATCCATTTTCCATACCGTGGAACCCGGAAAATCATCTATACTTTCCTTTGCCTGCAATAATAGCCAACGAAAACGTAAACACAAGAACGATTCTCATGTGAGAACCAACCAGACTGATTGCCACCCGGCAATAAACCCGTTGACCGGGCGCCACCGGCCATTTCCGGAAAATTATCCGCATGGAGGAGTTATGAAATTCAGAAGAGTCATAAAGATCTTTATATGCGCCTTCTCCCTCTCTATCGGCCTCTGCATCATCGCCAATGCAGCGAAAACCGCCATGATCAGCGATGATGAACGTCTGAAAAAGGCGATTGAAGCAGTCATAACCTTTCATGAAAAAAGCGGCAATCCGGAGCTTGCGGGCCGGATCAGGAAATGGTACGCCAGCGGCCATATCATGGTAGCGTCGAAAAGCATGCTCAACAGCATCGGCCTGGACATGACCGACGCCGACCCCTATTACTGGTCCCCCACCGGCGCCATCTATATCCCGGAGAACTCCCTCCTTGCCTCCGTCAACCCGGCTGGAACCGTCGATTTTGCCGCCATTACCCAGCTCTCCGGCTCCCTGGCCCACGAGATGTCGCATGCCAACGACGAAACCATGCTGAGCAGGGCGTTTCTCACCTCGAAAGCGGAACGGGAAATGTCCGCCTACACGAAGACCCTGCAAGCCTATTTCGCCGGCGCATACAAACGCAACGCCGATCTCATGAAAAAACAGGGCGGCCCATGCGACAAGGAAGGAGACGCAAAGGAAATCAATACCATAATCGGAGAGTTCAACCGTCACTACGATTCCGAGATCGCCCCCAAGGATAGCGCCAGGCGGAAATCCATGGAAGATGACCTGAAAGCTAAGCTCACCGCCATGCAGCTCTCGGAAAAGGCGCTGCGCGACCAGCTCGAAAACAACATCGGCTATCAGTCCATCGCCAAAGAGCGTGAGGCGATTCTCTATGAAATGAGTTCCCTGACCTCTACGGGCCTCGGGGGCCTGACCGCGAATAACCCGCGCATGGATGCGCTGTGGGCGAGAATCCGGGAGAATGACAAGAAACGTGAAGTCTTCATCGCTATAAACCCGGACCTGGCGCGGTTCAGGGCTCGGGCGAACGCCGCGCGGGACGCCAACACCAAGGCGAACGACTCCTATGATAAATACATGGGCCAGGACGTGCGCTTCCCGGTGGCGGACATCCGCATCCCCCGTCTCTCCTACGACGATCGCGGCATGGCGGGCCAATATCGCGCCGAACGGGACAAGGCCGCCGCCGAACTGCAACGCCTGAAGAAAGACCCGTCCCATTCCAATGACGTCATGAAGCGTATCAGCGACCTGGAAGACCGTATCCACGACCTGGACACCCGCCTGGAAACGGTAACCGTGGCCCAGGCGAAAAGCGAACTGGAGAAACTGCGCGCGGGCATGAACGCCATTATCGAAAACTGCGAAAAGGAAAAGAAACAATCCCAGACATCCAGCAAGGAAGACGATCTCCTCAACTGCCTGTGCATGGCCTGCGGGGGAATGCTGGGCGGATACTACAGCAAGCTGGGTGATTGCGCCGGAGGATGCACCTGCTGGGGTCCCCTGAGCGGCTGGTGCACGCCCGTGCCAACCGGCGACAAGCATGCCAGGAACTGCTACGGGAGCGTCCACAATGTCAAGAACCCCACGGATGCCGACGTCAAACCCATTCTGGAAAAGGCAAGGGCCTCCAACACCAAAGCCGTTGAGACATCCATACGCAAGGCGCTGAAGGGAAACCGGCTGGACGACGCCTTTTACCTGGGCAAGGAGGCGAAAAAACGCGACACCGGCATCGTCACTCCCGCATTCAACGAACTGTCCGCCGCCCTGAAGAAGGATGGCTGGAACGCCCTGCACAAAGCGGATTACAAGGCGGCCATCAAGAGACTGGACCAGGCCGTGGAGATTAATCCCGCGGACGGCGACGCGAAAAGGAAACTGTCCGACGCCAACGCATATGCGGCCCAATGGCCCCGCATCGAGGCAAAGGCGAAAGAGTTCGATGAGTTTATTGCGCGGAAAAAGGTCTGGTCCGCCCACCGCGCCATGCTGGAACTGCAAGACATCCTCCGCCCCCTGGCCGCCGGGCAGTCTTCGGAAAACCCGGTGTGGAAAAGCGTAAACACAGGGTTCAATCAGGGTCTTGCCTGGTACAACGATTTCTCCCGCAAGAGTATGGACGAATGGACCAGGCTCTTCAAGGCCCAGGAATGGGAGACGGCGGAAACCCATCTCAAAAGAGTGCTTGCCCATGAGCTTTCCCCGGCGGACCAGAGGCAGTACTCCTCTTCGCTTCAGATGGTGAACGGCAGGCTCGCCGAACGAAGGGGCGCCATGCAGTACTACGAAAACGCCAGGGCGGATTTCACCAAGGGCCGCCCCGCGGACGCCAACAGTCTCGGCGCCATCGCAAGGGAACTGAAAAACCGGCAGGTGTATTTCAATCAGACCGATACGCGCCGGAAACAGCTTGCCGACCTTGCCGCGGCCATGGAGAAGAAGCAGAAGATCCTTCATGCGAAGGCCTATGCCCAATCATTTTTCAACAACGGCGACGGCTACTATCGCGCCCATAACTTCGAGCCCGCGGTAACCCAGTATACCGAGGGTCTGAGGGCGATAAAGGAAAACGGGGACATCTCCGATCCCGACTACGCCAGGTATTACAAGCTGCGGGAGGACGCCGCGGCCAAGGACAAGCGCTTCAAGGAACTTTACGCCTTTGCCGCCGGGCTTGCCATGACCGATAAAGCGCTGGACGAGGCAACCATCCAGAGGGGGATCGGAGCGGCGGAAGAGGCGCTGAAGATCCGGCCGCGAAACGGCGACATGGAGATCCACTGGAACAAGCTGAAATGGAAGCTAGGGGAACTGCGGCGCGCCAAGGCGCAAAAGCAGGATGCCGCGCTCAAATGCGAGGCGAAGTGGACCGAGGGAACGGCCCTGTATCATGCGGGAAAACATGCGGAAGCGGTTGGGAGGTTCAAGGATAATCTGGCATGCGCGCCGGGAAACCACGAGCGCGAAGCGTATGTTCAGAAGCTGGTGGACGCGCTCAAAAGGCAGGCCGCGGCAAAACAGGCCTGCGACGAACTGCGCCGGCAGGGGGATACATTGGTTGCCCGGAAGCAGTACGCTGAAGCCGTGTCCCGGTACCGGGAATCTCTGCGCTGCAACCCTGACTCCCAACTGGAAGATTATATACGAAAGATTGAAGCGCGGATGACTAAGGAGGCCGAAACAAAGTCGAAGGCGGCCAGGGCTCAGCAGTTGCGAAACGAAGGCCGGACATTGCGGAACCAGGGCCGGTATGCCGAGGCCATAGGCAAATATAAGGAGAGTCTGAACATATGGCCCGACCCGGTATTGACCTCCTATGTAAAGCAACTGGAAGCCTCGTTAAAGAAGACTCCGGTTAAGGAAACCGTTTCAGCTCCGGTTCAGACCGCCGCGGTCCCAAGCGGGAAAGGCAAGGTCATATTTGATAGCGGCAATATCAGCGGCGTATACAACAACCCCTCGAAACCTACGGTGTTATCCATCTCCACCCCGCACGTCATCACACTTATCCAGAATTATCACTGGAACAACTCCAGGGGTTCACAGCCCGGAACGATAGCCCTGCGCGGCGTCAACGGCGCCATGTACGGGCCGTGGCGGACCAGTGGCCTGCCCGGGCAGGGGGGCGTGCGGAACGCCAGCTGGATCTGCTATCCCAATATAACCATCCCGGCTGGCGCCTATACGGTGATCGATTCCGAACCTTCAACCTGGGCGCACAACAGCCAGTCCGGCGGCAGGGGTTTCACCCGCGTGGACGGTTATCCGGTGATCGCTTCATCATCGGAGGTCAGTGCGGGGAGGATTCCGCTGTCATCCGGAAATGCCCGGCTCTCTTCCGTAATGGCGGAACTGACTAATAAGTCAAAGGAAAACGCCCACATCTTTACCGAGGGGGAATCATTCTCCCCGTCAAACAGGCTCGCGCCGGGAGAAAAAAGGAGGGTAACGGTCCGCATGGGAAGTGGCGGCAGGATCGTTTTCAAGGCGGGTCGCGGCGGAAAGGTAATGGGAACGGCCACGTGGCAGGGGGATCCCGGTCAGCCGGGCCGCATACCGGTGGTGAGCTTTGACGACAGGAACCCCTTCGGGATGCTTTCCGTATCAACCGGGTTGCGCTGATCCGGGGAACGGGACTGGATGCATTAACCCAATAGCGGCAGTTTGAGGTATCCTTCGTCCACTCGGGATATCTCCAGATACCGTTTTCAGGTTTCCCCCGCCGGAAACCCTTCTCTCCTTCATCGCCGGGTATTGATCATCTTCAGAAGGATATCGGCGTTGAACGGGTCAACGCGCCGCAGTTCACGGGCGGTATCCATGGCCGCGGCTGGATTGCCGGTCAGGGAATAGGTCACCCCCAGGCTGATCAACGCCTCTGTCATTCCGGGCGCCAGGCGGACGGCCTCACGGTAGGAGTCAACCGCCTCATGGTGACGTTTGAGCGCGTTGTAAGTGACCCCCAGGTTGTACCAGAAGGTGGCGTTCGCGGGTTCCATACCTACAGCCCGAAAGAAGGCCTCCTCCGCCTCGTTGTAGTTCTTCAGGCCGCGGGAGGCGATCCCCTGAAAATAATGGGCATAGGCGCTTGCGGGAAGCACTTTTGACCATTCGGTTCCCCAGGCGTAAAGTCCGTCCCAATCCCCGGCCTTTTCCAGACAGATGGCGTGTTTAAGCCATTGCGCCTCTCCCATTCTTCCCCTGGCCGCATTGGGTCCCGGTTTCACCTCCCCTATCCATTCGGCGGGCATGGCGAAGTTGAAGCTCTGCTCGCCTTCCTTGTAGAGGGTCAGCAAACCGACAAGCCTGCCCTCGCCGTCAAACAGCCCCCCGCCCTCCATGCCGGAAGATATGACAGCCGTTGTCTGTGTGAATCCTCCCCATTGCCTCAGGATCTCTCCCCCGGAAAAAGAAGGCGGAGAGCCGGGAGGAACGCCAACGGCATATACGTTGCTCCATGTCCCCAGCTTCCCGGCCTTTCCCAAGACAGCCGGCCGTCCGCCAATCTTCCCGGCCGTGAGGAGACATATACCCCTGTCACCGTCTTCAGCGAACAAAACGGCCGGCGCCATCAGCCCGCTCCCGCCGGCCATATACACGGTTCCCCCATCCAGGACCTGGCAGCTTGTCGCTATCCGGCCGGGGGCTACAATCACTCCGCTTCCCTCGTTTTTTACGTTGCCATGGGCATCCAGGGTTCTCACCGACACAACGGTGTCTTTCACCTTTTCAAATACCTGTGCGGGCGTTGTCGCGAAAACCGGCAGCGGCGGAAACGCGACGCAACAGGCCATTGCAATAAACCACAGACTGGACCGGATGTGTTTTTTCATATTCGGCATCCTTTGCTTGGGGTAGGACTATCAGAAGGGAGTATCATTTATCCGGGTACTTTTTTCAAATGTTTTTAAAAAAAGAGGCAAAAACCGGATTCAGTCCGGTTATCTTATTCGTCAAACCCCCGGCGCTTTTCGAAAGGACGAGCTAAGGGGAACGCAGTTGATCGGGAGAAAAAATATGAGCCATTGACATTATTCAAGTGGTTTATTATTATATTCGAATATTTGTATATTACGTCTGGGAGGTCAATTATGCCTATCTACGAATACTCATGCATGAGATGCGGCCGCCGATTTGAAAAACTGGAGAAAAAGGCGACGACTGAAACCGTGGAGTGCCCGTACTGCGGGTCGACCGGGTTAAGAAAAGAAGTTTCATCTTTTTCCTCAACCGAGTCGGCTTCAATAGAATACTGCGGCAGTGAGGGTTGAAGTATCTGAGCGATGCCGGGTCGGCATCATAAACAATAAGGCATGGTAAACAAGGCAATACCGATCGCCTCGTTGAACTTCCGCATGATGTGGAAACGATAAAGGATGTTCAGAGCGTTTGGGGCTTTCTTGGCAATGACCTTGAGATACAATAAACGCCTAATTAACAGTTTTTTGTGCTGAATAGTTACCGCAAAAAAGAGGTCCGGGTTCTTTCATCATTTTTTCACATACTCACCAGTTGTGAATATATAAAATGGTGTAAACTTTCAATGCGAATCCCCAACATCCTCTTTCCGGAGGTAACATGAAACCATGTCGAGAATGCCGCCATACAGTCTCCGAACAGGCGCCGGTCTGCCCGCAATGCGGCGCCCCGTTTCCATCCAGGGAAAAATGGGACGGGTGGGGATTTGAATACAAATCAAGGGCCGCCCTGCTGGGGCTTCCCCTGCTCCACATCTCTTTCAAGTATCGGCCCAACCGTGTCCCTGTGGTGGCGAAGGGCGTGATTGCCATCGGACAATTCGGCTGCGGAATCATAACCATCGCCCAATTCGGCATCGGAGTCGTGTGCGTCAGCCAGTTCGCGGTGGCGGTATTCGCCCTCGCCCAGTTCGCCGCCGCCTATTCCCTTGTGGCCCAGTTCGGCCTGTATATCCGGGAAGGACACGGGCAACTGGTCAGAAACATCGTGGATATAATCAACATGCTTTGAGCCTTAAGGGGTCGCGCTACCGGAACACAATCATGGTGGCCGTCTGGTTCATATGTCCGATGAACTGCTCGCCGTAGGAATTGAAACCGATGACGGGGATATCCGCGAACACCTCCCCGTATTTCGCTGTGAGGTTCTTGTACTCAAGCTCCAGCGCGCGATGGGCGCAGTTGAAAACAATCACCCCGGAGACGCCGCCGAGCCGCTTGCGGGATTCTTCCAGGGTTTTCTTCGTGTCTTCAATGAGGTTCGTCAGTTCCAGCAGGGAGAGCGGCATCCCTTCAACGGAACTGCAATGAAAAAACACACTTTCACCCACGATCTGTGTCGGGCTGCGGATATAGGGTTCGCCATCAATGACAAGACCGAGGGGATGGCTGGGAAAACAGGCCGCCAGTTCGTTGACCGACACGCCCAGCGCCTCCGCGTAGGCCGTAGCGGCCGGCCGGTTGTTGAATTCCATGATCTCGCGGTGATCCTCATTGGCCCTGGTCACCACAAGCTCCGTTCCCATCTCGCGCACACTCTGGGTTTTCACCAGGTCGAAGGGCGCCGCCGGCCTGAGAAGCGCGAGCACCGCCGCATCCCTGTATGACTTGCCATTGGCGTAGACATGGGAGGACTGGAATTTCAGATCGTCGGCGGCGGAACCGCCCAGAAACAGCACATTGGTTTTATCGCCGATGACATCCATCAGCCTTTCCTCCAGTCCGCACATTCCATCCACGAGAACGATGCCGATATAACTCGACGGCTTCATCTCGTCCGCCGCCTCTCCGAAATGTCTCTCAAAGGAGCGGAAGGCGTCATTCACGTCCACCTTCCTGCTCAGATGCTGAACCACTTCGACCTTGAAATTGGGTAAAGACTCTTTATCGAACGCCATTGCCACGATGGCCCCCTTCATCATCCTTCCCGTCATGATCTCCCCTGCCGTGGAACAGCCGAAAACAGCCGCCCCGGGAAAAGCGGAATTCATCCTGGCGCTGATCTCTTTCGGGGGATATCTGGTTGACGCGAAATAGAGAATCATTTTCGCGTTATGGGAGGCAAGGGCATCTGTCAGTTCGGCCACGGCGTCAACAACCGTCTCTTTTTCAGAACCGGCGATCCTGATGTTCATGTGAGGCTTTTTGATGCCGCTGACGACGTGGCTCTTCATTCTTTCAAGCTTTTCTATAATTACGGGATCGTCAAAGGAAAACTCATCGTATTTCACGGGATTTATGCCCTTAAGCATCAGCTTCGTATTGACCGCTTTGACCAGCATCTCGTTTCCCCTGGTACGCTCCCTGAGGATTTCTTCGATCATGATTTTGATTTTTCCAGACACTTCGAATACCTCCTTGCTTGCGCGCGGCTCTGTTCACCAGGGAAGAGCCGGTTCCGGTAGTTCTCCCTCGTTGATTCCTCAAGCCGTTCCTCCCTCTCACCGCCTGTTGCTGTTCCGCCAGATCTTCATCCCGTCCGCCTCCCGTATCAGATTATCACGGAAATCCGGATGGGCGATGGAGATGAGCGCCTCCGCCCTCTGCCAAGTGCTTTTCCCTTTCAGGTTGACCTTGCCGAATTCGGTCACCACCCATTGCGTGCAGGCGCGACTGGCGGTGACGATGCTGCCCGGCGCCAGGGTGGGAACAATCCTGGACATGCTGCCGCCGTTCCCGCCATAGGTGGAGGAAAGGCAGATAAAGCTCTTCCCCCCTTTGGACAGATACGCGCCCATAACAAAGTCCAGTTGGCCGCCGGTTCCGCTTATCTGCTTTGTTCCGGAAGACTCGGAGGAGACCTGGCCGAACAGGTCAACCTCTACCGCATTATTTATGGATATGAAATTGTCGATGGCGGCTATACGCTTCACATCATTGATATAGTCAACGGGACAACTCTGGACCCCAGGATTGTTATGGATAAAATCATACAGCTTCCGCGTCCCGGCGGCAAAGGCGAATACCTGGCGGAAGCGGTCGATGTTTTTTCGCGAGCCGTTTATCTTGCCGAGAAGGGTCAGGTCCACGAAGGCATCCACGTACATCTCCGTATGCACCCCCAGGTCCTTCAGATCGGATTCGCCGATGAGGGTTCCGACGGCGTTGGGCATGCCGCCGATACCCAGTTGCAGGCAGGCGCCGCTGGGTATTTCCTCCACTATCAGGCCCGCGACCCGGCGATCCACTTCCGTAAGGGGATTCGCCTTCAGCTCCGCCAGGGCCGGATTCTCCCCTTCCACGATGTAATCCACCCGGGAAATATGGATCCCCTCCTCGAAACCGCCCAGGCAACGGGGCATGTTGCGGTTCACCTCCACGACGATCCGTTTCGCCTGCTCGCACACGGCCGCCATGTGGGATGCCTGGGGACCGAAATTAAAAAATCCGTGTTCATCCATGGGAGCGGCCTGAAACATGGCCACATCCACTCCCTCCACGCTCTCACGGTACAGCCTCGGCAGCTCCGAATAGCGCATGGGACTGTAGTATCCGCAACCCATTTCGATTATTCCCCGATCCACTCCGGTACAGTGCCAGGAATTCCAGGTAAAACTCTTCTCAGGCGCCGGGACGTCCAGTATTGCCGGCTTCCACATGGTTATTCCTCCCCTGACCTTCACATCCTCCAGTTCTCCGGCGCGCTCCGCCAACGCCTTGTCGGTGGCCACCGGATGGCCGAGACAGATGCCGTAATCGAGCCAATCTCCCGATTTTACGACCTTTGCGGCCTCCCGCGCCGAAACAAGCTTTTTACGGTATTCCTGCTCAAACATAGAATAGTCTCCCTCTGCAATAAGCATTGTTTATTTTCATCCAGTGGCGCCCTGATATTGATTGATATTGCATCAATAAATCAGTTCAGCGCCATGTTGATGACATAAATAACACTAAAAAGGGGGCGGGATTTGGTCCCGCCCGGATCAAAATATGGAGATTGTGTACATGGTGTCAATAGCAATGATTGTGCCATTTTTATATCTGATAAAACCATCGGAAATACATGTAATAAGGGAGCAATCCCCGTTTGTGACCAAATTATTAAGGTAAAATAATTCAAAAAAG
>CAYMFO010000063.1:0-15385 GCA_964389825.1 uncultured Geobacter sp.
TTAAGATTGTTAAGCGCCCGACGCATCTCGTCGGCATGGTCCTGGTCCACACAGAACACGATAGTCTTGGCGAAACGATCATATTTTTTCAGGAAATCGGTCAGGTGGCGGGCAATGGCGTCGGTACGGGCGCGCAGGGCGACGACCCGTTCAAAATCCTTCGTTTGATACTCCTCGTCAGGTATTTCCCGGCCGTACCGGTCAATTTCCCCCTTGCTGGGGCGCCAGCCGGCGGCATCGTAATCGGTAATGACCCGGTGCACCCGGTAGGGAGCGAGAAAACCGTCGTCGATCCCCTGGCGAAGGCTGTACAGGTAGATTGGATTGCCGAAGTAGAGATAGGTGTCCCGGTTGTCCTCCCTGAGCGGCGTGGCGGTCATCCCCAGTTGGAATGCCGGGGCGAAGTACTCCAGAATCTCCCGCCAGTTACTGTCGTCGCGGGCACTACCCCGGTGACATTCGTCGACGATGATCAGATCGAAAAAATCAGGCCGATACTCTTTATAGAGCCCCGGCCGCCGCTCGTCTTTGGCAAGAGACTGATAGATGGCGAAGTACATCTCCCGGCTCTTGTTGGCCTCGCCGTTTTCGATCTTCCAGCGGGCATCACCGAAGGGAGCGAAGATCTTGTCCTTGGGGTCGTCCACCAGTATGTTCCGGTCGGCCAGGTAGAGGATCTTGGGGCGGCGGTGTTCACCGTTGGCGTTCCAGCGGGCGCTCCAGAGCTTCCAGCAGATCTGGAAAGCTACCACGGTCTTGCCGGTGCCGGTCGCCATGGTGAGGAGAACCCGTTTCGTCCCCTGCAGGATCGCCTGCACGGCCCGGTTGATGGCGATTTCCTGGTAGTAGCGGGGGCTCTTGCCGCTGTGGTGGTAGTATGGCGCCAGGAGTTGCTTGGACGCCTCAGGGGTTATGGACTGGCCCGCCTGAAAACGTTGCCAGAGTTCCGCGGGCGTGGGAAAGGAGTCGATCCGCCGCTCACATCCGGTAAGGTAATCGAATTCAATAATCTCACTGCCGTTGGTGGCATAAGCGAATTTGAGTCCCAGAATCTCGGCGTATTCCTTTGCCTGCTGCAGTCCGTCACCAGCTGTTTTGTAGTCGGGCTTAGCCTCGACCACCGCGAGCAGGTAGTCACGGGTATAGCGCAGGAGGTAGTCGGCCCTCTTCTGCGGCCTACGCCTCACCTTGTCCCCTGCTAAAACGATCCGGCCGTCGGTAAAGGTCACCTGCTCGTTGAACCGGTGGGGCTCGGTGTCCCAACCGGCATCAACCAGCTTGGGCAGAACGTATTTCCTGCAGGTATCGGCTTCGTTGCTCATGAATCCGGTTCCGTGAGGCTTTTTAGCGACAATCCGGTTAAGGAATTACACCTCAGCCCTATTTGGGTGGGAAATCATTATGCGGAGCTTGACGACAACATTTATTAGAGCGGTCAAAACATAGCAGATTTCTAAGGGTTTTGCCAGTTGTTTGAAATCCTTAGTGAAATTATTGACATATGGTTTGCGGCACACAGCAACCCTGCCTCAGTCGGTAATCTTCTTCCCTGACAGGCCGTCGAGCACCTCCATCAGGCGCCGCTTGGCCTTGTGTTGCTTCCGAAGTTCGCCGAGCAGGCTCTGCCAGTCTGCAAGACCCTTGGTAGTTTGATAGACCTTGTACATGCGTCGCAGATAACCGGCTGCCTCTTCGTAGGCCTTCGGCTTGACCTGGGCGATTAACCCGTCCACGATGAATCGCCAGATATCGAGGGCAGTCTGGGGATGGGTTTCCGCCACGGCGACGGCAACGGCCTTGTCCGTCTCCCAGCTCCAGCGCTTGGTCTTGCGCAGCTCCTGGTAGAGAGCAACCACGTCGTCGAAACGCTTTTCCAGGATGGCGATGTCGATAAGCATATTCAGATCGGGGAATCGTTGACCGTACCGCTCCTTCGCATCCCGGGGCCGCATCACCTCCGGCGCCGGCAGGGGCCAAGCAGCGGCCTTTTTCCCTCCGTCATCCGCATCGGGACGCTTGCCGGTCTCAAGGTACCTGAAAACGCTTTCCCTGACCGGCGGCCAGACCTTGGCCTTCTCCGCGGATTTTTTCAGGTCGGTATACGTCTTCCGGGAAGCGCTCTCAAAGAAATCCTGGGCACGGTAGGCCGCGGCCAGGTCATGTCTCTTCCCTTTTTCTGCCATTTCCCTCAGCCGCCCCTGCAGGCCGGCCGCAATGCCGGGCGCATCGGCAATGGTGCGTTCAAAACCCCGGATGAGCCATTGGCGGGCTTTTTCCTTTTCCCCGGCCGCCAGCAGGGCGTCCGCCAGTTTCCCATACTCCATGCAGGCATCCGCTTCCTTTTCCAGCACCGGGATGATCATCTCCGCACGGCCGCTCCGGGAATAGGCGTCCAGCAGCATGTTCATGAGCCCACTCCGCCTGTACCTGTGAGAAAATCCGGCTGACGTGGCTTTGGGGAATGACTCCAATCGGGCATCAAGAGAATCCGCCACCTGGCGCCAATGCTCCTTGGTGTACGCCTTATTCTCCAGAATCTCACCGCCTGATTCCAGCAGGGAATACTCATCCGCCAGCATATGGTCGATCACCCAGAGCAGCTGCTCCGGCGGCGTCAGGGAAGATTGCGGAACAGCCCTGAGCACCACCTCCATGCATTCGGCAATGGCTGTAGCAGTTTCCCCTTCGTCGTTGGACTGCTCCACCTGTTCCTGACCCTTGTTCCAGAGTTCCTCACCCAGTTTGAGCACTGCATCGGCATGACCCGTGGCGAGGAGAGACCGCAACCGGTCCCGCACCTGGGAATAATCGGGGATATTCCCCTCCCCCTTCCACGGGTTGTACCAGGCAGACTCGGCGGTGAGTTTCCCGATCTCCCGACGCAACGAGCTTACGATCTTGTCAACCTGCCCCGTCGCCAGCTGTTCCTTTTCCAACATCCCACGCCCGATCTCCGGATAGCGGCCCGTCAGATCAATGAGCATGGATACCAGTGCTTCCTTGTCCATACCCTCGAGTATCTTCAATATCTTGGCCTTTCCCTTCGCCTTACCTGGTGCGGTTTTTTCAGTGTACTCAGGCTCCTCATCCTCGTCCGGCCACTCGCCGTCGTCTTCATATTCATCATCGTCTTCGTAATCGTCATCGGAATCGTCGAATAGGGCCAGGAACAGACCGTCATTTTCGTTGAGCAGGGGGATATCCCTCTTCAGCTTCACCTGCGCCGCCGCCGCCAAGACCAACGCCACCGCATGCTTGCATGGCCCCCAGTCATAGGGGCAGGTGCAGAAATACTCGATGCCGCCGTCCGGATCGACACGGACCGAAGTGGCGTACTCTTCGCTCCCCGACACCCAGGCCGCCAGGGTACCGTCTTCCATGCGGGAAAGTCCGTCCACATTCCTGATGTAGGACTTGCCTCGACTGAAGATCTTTGAGCCCGCCCATTCTCGCAGGTCATCGTGGGTCAATTTCCGGAGCACGCCACTGATTTTCTCCATTCTCCGCCTCCTTGATGGGAATTCATTACCACATAGCAGGTAATACAGGTTTTTTCCAGGGGTAACCGCCACTTTTATCCCGAATCAGATTCTGTCCCTTACCAGGTCTCCGGCCGGTTAATAATCAATGCCGATTGCTGTTGTAGTTGAAACTTTTCTGCCAATAGCATACATTGGCAGAAAAAATGATTCGAGTGGTACATGGACAGAATTACGAAGTATCTTAAAGCATGTGGCGGCTACGCCCGAATGAAAGAACTGCGTGCCGCCGGGTTTCAGCCCCGCGAGATATCAGCCCTGATCGCCCAGGGACGTATCGAACGGATCAAGCAGGGACTATACCGGCTGGCAGGTGATGGCGAAGAAGGGGAATATGCCGGACTGGTGGAGGTCTGCCGCGCCGTACCGGACGGGGTTATCTGTCTGCTTTCCGCCCTCGATTACCACGGCCTGACCACTTTCAACCCGTCGGAAGTGTACGTCGCCATCCCCCACGGGGGCAAGCCGCCCAGAATATTCTATCCGCCCATCAAGCCTTTTTTCTTTCGCGAACGGTTTTACACCCCTGCCATTGAACATGTCCACACACCAGCAGGTGAAATCAGGGTCTATGGGAAAGAAAAGACCATCTGCGACATGTTCCGTTACCGCCGCAAACTGGGAGAAGACCTGGCCATGGAAGCCCTGAAACAATATCTGAAGCTGAAAGACGCCAATACCACGCGGCTGCTGGAATATGCCGCCATCTGCCAGGCACGGACCGTGATGATGCCCTACCTGAAAGCGCTGGTGGCATAGCATGGCAAAAGAACCTGTCAAAGATATCGCTGCGTCCGTTCGCGCCCGATTGTTGAACGTGGCAAAAAAGAGCGGACGCGATTTTGATGCGGTGCTGCTCCAGTACCTGCAGGAACGTTTTCTCTATCGGCTGTCGCTCTCTCGCTTTCGACGTCATCTCATCCTCAAGGGCGCGCTCCTGTTTCTGGCCTATGACATGTCGCTGTTGCGTCCCACCAGGGATATCGACTTCCTCGGTTGTTCAACCTCAAATGATTTGGAAGAGGTACGGGACATTGTTACCGAAATTGCCCGTATTGAGCTTGCTGACGGCGTACGATTCAACATCGAATCGGTAAGTGTTGAGAGAATCAAGGAAGATGCCGACTATGAAGGGGTCCGGGTAAAGCTGGAGGCACGGCTGACAGCGGCAAAAAAGGTGCTGCAACTGGACATCGGCTTTGGTGACGTGGTTGTCGCCGGTCAGATGGATATGGATTTCCCGGTGCTGCTGGAAGACCAGCCGAGACCGAACCTGTTGGTCTATTCACGGGAATCGGCTATTGCCGAGAAATTTGAGGCGCTGGCCAGTTTGAATCTGCTCACCAGTTGCATGAAGGACATCTACGACATTCTCCATCTGGCGGAACGGGAGACATTCTCCATTGACACCTTGCGGGAGGCGATCACGGCAACCTTTGCTCGGCGATCAACCCGGCTCGAAGACTGTTATATGATTTTTTCAAACGAGTTTGCAACGAACAGGGAAAAACCTGATCAATGGAACACGTTCCTGCGCCGCAGCCGCCTGCAGTCATCCCTGACCGTCGCCGAAGCCATTGCCAGGTTGAAGTCCTTCATTGAACCTGTCTGTTCGGCGGAGACACAGGGTACCGCAACCTGGATTCCATCAGAGTGGCGCTGGACGTAGAATCCAGTATCGGTTCGTGCTCTGTGAGCGATGATTCTGCTTCCAGGGTTCGTTTATCATCCTGGCGGTGTAACGCATATCTATAGGCCGTGAAAAAAGTATTGGATTGACAACAATCGGTCGTGCAATCCAACTTCCACAGGCTCTTCAGCCCTGTTTGAGAATCCGCAGCAACTCCGCCTCCCACCTCTTCAAGGCGGTCTCCTTCTCCTCGTCGTACTCGTACAGGTTGTAGGTAGCGTCGAGCTCCTTCGGCAGGTGGTTAACGATCCGCTCCCTCCACTCTGTGGGGACCTTCAGTCGTGCAAGATGGGTGACTGCGGTTCTCCGGAGGTCATGGGGGGTGAAGACGGCAATGGAGAACTTCTTTGCCTCGAAGCCCCGTCTGAGCGCATAGCCCACGGCCCCTTCCTGGATCGGCTTCTCCTTCTTCTTGTGCGGACAGGGGAAGATAAACCCGGTCGATTTGGTTTCGCCGGTATCGGGATCCGGCGCCTCAAGAGGTCCGATGAGCGCCAGCGCAAGTTCCGTCAGGTAGACCCGGTGGGCCTTCCCGTTCTTGGTCTTTTCCCCGGGTATGGTCCACCATTGGTCGGTAATCTCGCCCACATGCATGCCGATCACCTCTCCGGGCCGCTGGCCGGTCACCAGGGTCAGCCTGAGCGCCCGGCGGACCGCATCCGAGATGTCCGCCGCAGCGAGCTCCAGCCAGAAGGTCCTGATCTCCTTTTCCGACAGAGCGCGGTCCTTCCTGTTTTTCGGCGCCGGCCGTTTGACGCCCAGGAAGGGGGTGGTCTCCAGCATCCCCTGATCGATGGCCCAGTTGTACATCTTGCGGGTCGCTTCAAGAACGTTTTGCGCCTGGCCTGGCCGACCGCGGTCAACGATGGTCTGGAGCAATCTGGCGGCATCCAGCTTGGTGATCTCCGTTGCCGGTCGGCTTCCCCAGGCAGGCAGCACATCCTTGGCGAGGGTCAGCTCGTCTTTATGCCAGCTCTTCTTGTGGACCTTGGCGTACTTCTCGGCAATATAGCGGTCGATCAGATCAGCCACCGTCAGGTCCGTCTGTTGCTTTGCCTCTTTTTCCCTTACCGCGGCCCGCGCCGCTTCGGCATCAACCTCGATGGGGTCGAGGCCGTTATTGCGGATTCTGTAGGCGTTACCGTATTTCTGTCGCGCCTAGGCAAGGGATATCCGCGGATAGGTACCGAGATTCATGAAGCGGAGCTTGTCCCGGAACCGGTATTTGTAGAAAAAGACCCTGCTGCCGCCGGCACGTACCCGGACACCGAAACCATGACCTTCGATGATGTCCCTGTCCCGGTTTCCCTCGGGCTTCAGATTTCTGAGAAAGGTATCGGTAAATTTTTGCTTCACAGCTTCCACCCCGTTATACTTTCCTCGATACTTTTTTCGTGTCGCCTTGCCATTTTTCCATTCTCCGGCAGCTTCCCCAGGATAATTGTGGCGGGCGGTATTGCAAACAATACTCTTTGACGTCCGCGCGATGCTCCTATATCATTTGGGCTTTCAGTAAATATGACTTTTTATGGGACCACAACATTACGATGAACCTGCAACCAAGAGATTTTAACGACTCACGACCCACCGTCGCCGGCAATCCCGCCGGTGACGAACCTCCTCCAGAACCTGTGACCAGGCATGAGGTGTTTCCATGACACTGTTCACCTGGCTGGTCATCATCTTCCTCATCGCGGTCAACGCCCTGTACGTCGCGGCGGAGTTCGCGGCGGTCAGTGTTCGTCGCAGCCGCATCCATCAACTGGCCGAGCAGGGAAATCAATATGCCCGGCGCCTCCTGCCTACACTTGAAAATGCCACTGAGCTGGACCGGTACGTAGCTGTCTGCCAGATCGGCATAACTCTGTCCAGCCTGGTGCTGGGCGCCTATGGCCAGGCCACCCTGGCGCTGGAGCTTGCGCCGCTGTTCGAGCGCTGGGGCGGCATGCGGACGGTCGCGGCCCAATCCACCTCGGCCATGGTGGTCCTGATCGGACTAACCTTACTCCAGGTTATTCTGGGGGAACTGGTTCCGAAATCGGTGGCCCTGCAATTCCCCGTTCGAACGGCGCTCATGACCGTGGCGCCGATGCGGTGGTCCAGGACCGCCTTTTCCTGGTTCATTGCGATCCTCAACGGCAGCGGTATCGCTATCCTGAAACTGCTCCGCGTTCCCTACGGCAGCCACCGCCACATCCACTCTCCCGATGAGATCGATCTTTTACTCGTGCAGAGCCGGGACGGCGGCCTGCTGGAACCGGATGAGCAGCAACGCCTGCACGAGGCGCTTCAGTTGGGTGGCCGTTACGCCCGTCAACTCATGGTACCCCGGCGTTACGTGACAACAATAGCGATTGAGACACCAATAGCGGAGGCGCTCGACCAGGTCGCGAACGGACTCCATACGCGCTTGCCCGTCTATCGCGGCTCAACGGACAATATCGTGGGTATCCTCCATACCAAGGACCTGGTGCTTCATTACCTGGAGCACGGCGCCATAACCTCTCTCGAACAGGTGGCGCGGCCGGCGCTTTACGTTCCCGAGAACGTGACCGCCTATCGACTCCTCGCCCTGTTGCGTGAAGGCCGCAGCCATCTTGCGATTGTGATCGATGAATACGGGGGATTTCAGGGGCTGGTTACCTTGGAGGACGTGCTGACCGAGGTTTTCGGGGAGGTCTCAGACGAATTAAGGGGGGAACAGCCCCAGCCGGAGCGGCTTTCGGACGGACGCGCGCGGCTGCCGGGCCTCATGTCCCTCGATGACGTAGAAGAGTGGCTCGGAGTCCGCTGGGAGGGGGAGTCCGACACGGTCGGCGGTCACGTCACCGAGGCCCTGGGGCATATCCCGGCAGCTGGAGAGCAGGTCACCATAGGCGGGGTCACGGTACAGGTGGAGCGGATGGCCCATAACGCGGTGGTATCGGTCATTGCCACCCCGGCCCCGGCTTCAGGGGAGGAGGGCTCACATGGATAGCCTCATCCCCGTTCTTATCATCCTGTTTCTCATTATCATCAACGGACTGTTCGTAGCCGCGGAGTTCGCCATGGTGGGGGTCCCCCGCGCCAGGATGGAGCGTCTGGCGGCCCAGGGGCGCCGCACTGCCCGGCTGGTGCTCAGGATCCTCCGTGACCCGCGCCGCCAGGACCGCTACATCGCCACCGCGCAGCTCGGCATCACCGGCGCCAGTCTCGGGCTCGGCATGTACGGGGAGCACGTCCTGGCGGAATGGCTGGCGAAGGGCCTGGAGTCGCTGGGTGGATCCCGCTGGATAGCGGCTCACGGGGCCGCCAGCGCGTTGTCCATAACCGTCCTGACCTATTTTCACATCGTGCTGGGAGAGATGGTTCCCAAGTCCCTGGCGCTCCTCTCGGCCGAACGCACGGCCCTCTGGATTACACCCCCCATCCGTTGGATTCAATTCCTGCTCTACCCCCTGGTGCTCGTGCTGAACGCGATGGGTAACCTCATCCTGCGCCTCATGGGAATCCGGAGAGAGCTCTCGGCGACCCATTTCCACACCCCGCAAGAGCTGGAATACCTGGTGCGGGAGAGCGAGCAGGGGGGAATGCTGCGCGCTGAAACCAGCCAGGTGCTGCGCGGGCTCTTTGATTTCGGCGAATTGACCGCCGGGGAGATCATGGCGCCGCGCGTCAGGGTGCTCGGGCTTCCCCTGGACGCCTCTCCGGACCAGATTAACGCCGTGGTCCGCGCTTCCCGTCACACCCGGTATCCTGTGTTCCGTGGGGATCTGGACCATATAATCGGCGTGATTCATATCAAGGATATCCTGCGGTTGACGCTGGCCGGCAAGACCCTGGAGGAAAACGCCATCCGCCGGGTCCCCTACCTCCCGGAAACGGCCGAACTGGACCTGGTACTGGCAACCATGCGCCGGGACCACGTCCAGATGGTGGTGGTGATGGACGAGCATGGCGGGACCGCCGGCATCATCACCCTGGAGGACATGTTTGAGGAGGTGGTGGGAGATATCGAAGAGGAGACCTCGCAGGCGCCCGATATCAGCCGCGACGCAACGGGGCGATTGTGGGTGGCAGGCACGGTGCGCCTGGAAGAGGTGGGGGAAGCCCTTGGCGCGACCCTGGGACACGAGGAGGTGGACACGGTCAGCGGCCTGGTCCTGATGCTTCTCGAGCGCCCCCCGGCCGTGGGCGACGTGGTCAGCTACGATCACGTGCGATTCGAAGTCGTGGTGGTTGAAGGTCATGGGGTCGGGGCATGCCTGGTTACACCCGAACCGACGACGGTCATTGAGCCATGACGGTAAAGCGCGGTTCCTTACCCGCCGGATATCTGGCGCTGATCCTCCCCGAAATATCACCAGGCGCGGCTGTTTCATTGTTTGTTTTCGCCGAACATCCACAAGCTGGAATATTTCACGCTCACGACTTGCATGCATGTCCGGAAACAGCCGGATTTTTAGAAAGGAGGAAGACGTGTTATATTCGACACATTATTCGTCGCCTTTGGGCTCGCTTATCCTAGTAGGCGATGGCGCCGGCCTTGTTGGTCTGTGGCTGGAGGGGCAGAAATATTTTGCCGGGACGGTGGCCGAAGAGATAGCGGAAAAACCTGATCTGCCGCTGTTTGCCGCCATTATTGAATGGCTGGACTTGTATTTCGCGGGCAAGAAACCGGCGATTTCAGGTTTGCCTCTCGCGCCCCGGGGCGGAACCTTCCGCAAGGCCGTATGGGATATCCTGCGCGGGATTCCTTACGGCGAGGTCATAACCTATGGCGAGATTGCCAAGGAGATGGCCGCGCGCATGAACAGAGCGAGGATGTCGGCCCAGGCCGTCGGCGGGGCGGTCGCCCATAATCCCATATCCATTATCATCCCCTGTCACCGTGTCGTAGGGGCCAATGGGAACCTGACGGGTTATGCCGGCGGCATCGGCAAAAAAATCAGACTCCTTGAACATGAAGGTGTGGATATGTCCCGTCTGTTCGTACCCGTCAAGGGCACGGCCCTGTAATCCCGGATTCCCCCAGCCGCCGTTTCCGGATAAATGAACAAAGCAACAGAGGTTTCCGCATGAAAATCCTCCACACATCAGACTGGCATATCGGCCGCGCGCTCTATGGACGCAAACGCTATGAGGAATTCGAGCTCTTCCTGGACTGGCTCCTGGGCTGCATCAGAGAGCAAGGAATCGAGGCGCTGCTCATCGCCGGCGATGTCTTTGACAACGGTACGCCCGGCAATCGCGCTCTGGAGCTCTACTACCGCTTCCTCTGCCGCTGCGCCGGCGCGGGCTGCGGACACGTTGTGGTGACGGCGGGCAACCATGATTCCCCCTCGCTTCTCAACGCCCCTCGCGAGGCGCTTCGATATCTGAACGTTCACGTGGTCGGCTGCATGGCCGAGGTCGCGGAGGATGAACTGGTGGTGTTGCATGGCGCCGACGGCGAGCCGGGGCTGATAGTCTGCGCGGCCCCCTATCTGCGCGACCGGGATATCCGGCGGGCCGAGGCCGGTGAAACCTTCGACGACAAGGGGCGCAAGCTGGTGGAAGGCATCCGTGACCATTACCGGATGCTGGGAGAAGCAGCCGCTGCCAAACGGGACCTTCTGGGAAAGAATATCCCCATCGTTGCCATGGGTCACCTTTTCGCGGCCGGCGGCCAGGTCATGGACGGTGACGGAGTCAGGGAGCTGTACGTCGGTAATCTCGGCCAGGTGGGGGGTGAGGTGTTTCCCGATTGCTTCGACTACCTCGCCCTCGGCCATCTGCATACGGCCCAGAAGGTTGCCGGTTCAGACCGTCGCCGCTATTCCGGGGCGCCCATTCCCATGAGCTTTGGTGAGGCCGGCGGGCGCAAGGTCGTGCTTGCCGTGAACCTGGATGAAACAGGCGTCTCAGTGGAGGAGATAGCCGTCCCCTGCTTTCAGAAGCTGGACACGGTGCGAGGCGACTGGAACCGGATAGTCGAGGGGATCACGGCAATGAAAAAGGAAGACGCTTCTGTCTGGCTGGAGGTTGTTTACGAAGGTGAAGAGGTCATGGGAGACCTGCGGGAGAGACTGGGTGAGTTGATCGAAGGCGCCCAACTGGAGATTCTCCGGACCAGGAACATGCGCCTTGTCGAGCGGGCCTTGAGCAGCATGGATACGGGCGAGACCCTGGATGACCTGGACGAAAATGAAGTATTCGCGCGCTGCCTTGAGGCCCATGGGGCGCCACTGGAACAGCGGGGCGAATTGATCGCGGCCTTTCGTGAGGCCCTGGCGGCCCTGCATGAGGATGACGCGCGGGGTGAAGCATGAGAATTCTGCGGCTTCGTTTCAGGAACCTGAATTCCCTGGCCGGGGATTGGGACATCGACTTCACCCACCCGGAATTCGTCTCCAGCGGCATCTTCGCCATTACCGGACCGACCGGCGCGGGGAAGACCACGATCCTCGACGGAATCTGCCTTGCCCTCTACGGCCAGACCCCGCGGCTTGCCAGGATCAACCAGAACGGCAACGAGATCATGTCCCGGCAGACGGGCGACTGTTTTGCCGAGGTGGAATTCGAAACGGCGCAAGGCCGGTATCTCTGCCACTGGAGCCAGCGCCGCGCCCGCAAGCGGGCTGACGGCAAATTGCAGCCGCCCCGCCATGAGATAGCCGAAGCTGAAAGCGGAAATATCATCGAGTCGAAACTGACGGCCGTTGTCGCCAGGGTCGAGGAAGTCACCGGGATGGACTTCGAGCGCTTCACCCGCTCCATGCTGCTGGCGCAGGGAGGTTTTGCCGTCTTCCTCCAGGCGACCCCCGACAAGCGCGCTCCGATCCTGGAACAGATCACCGGCACCGGAATCTACAGCCGTATTTCCATGAAGGTCCACGAGCGAACCACCGAAGAGCGGAAAAGGCTCGAAACCATGCGTGACGAACTTGGCAAGATGCAGATGCTCTCCCCGGAGGAAGAGGCGGGACTGCGCGACCAGCTGGCGGAAAAGGAGGGACAGGAGAAAGAGCTGACCGTTACGGCGCGCGCTGTTTCTGAGCAGAAGGCCTGGGCGGAGCGGATTGCGGCTCTTGAAGATGAACTGGCGCTGATCGAGAAGGCCTGGCGGTCTTTCGCGGAAAAAAAGGAGGCGGCGGCCCCGGAATTCCGGCTGCTGGCCAAGGGCAACAGGGCGCTCTCCCTCGACGGCGACTATGTGAATGTTGACGGGATCCGGAAACAGCGGGAGGCGGAACAGTCCGGGTTGACAGCTGCGCGCCAACGCCTTCCCAAGGCCCTGGACGCGTTCCGGATTGCCGCCGGCGCTCTGGAAAAGGCGGAGGCGGAACTACAGAACCGCCGCACGGAGCAGGAGCGGGGGGCGGAACTGATCCGCGGGGCCAGGGAGCTGGATGTCAAGCTCGGCGAGGTCATCTCCCAGATTAAGGGACTCGATCTGGAGATCGGGAAAATCAGGAAGCAGGGCGAGGAGCGCCGGGCGTCGATTGGGCAATATAATAATGAGATACATGCCGCCGACACGGCCCTCAAAAACGTCGAGGCCTTTCTGGAGCAACATCGGGCGGACGCCGGACTGGCGGAGTCGTTGGCCGGCATGGAACACCAGGTGAAAGCGCTCAAGGCACTCGGGAAACAGGGCGCTGAGCGGCGCGGGCAGGTGGAGAGGCAAATTGAGGCCTGCAAGGGCGCCGGGGAGGCTCAGCGGCGGGCGGAGACCTCCTGGCGGGAAGCGGTTCTGGCGGCTGCAACCACTGAGGAGCGTCTCGCGTCGGTGCGCGCCGAGTGTGAAGCCCTGTTGCGGGGGAAAGATATCCGGGCGTGGCGCGGCCAGGCAGAAACGCTGGCGAGCAGGGAGAACCGGTTGAAGACCCTTTACGAAACGGTTGTAAGGATGGAAGAAACCGTCGGAAAGATTGATTTGCTGAACCAGGGGCGGGTCGCCGCTGAAAACAGTCGTATTGACCTTTTTCGCCAGTTGGAGACCTTGACCGGGGAATCCGTTCTCCGTGACGATATGGTCCGTCAGTTACAGGATAAAGTCGTGCTGCTGAACCGTGTGCGCGACCTGGAAGCGGAGCGGTCGCAACTTGTGGACGGCGCGCCTTGTCCGTTGTGCGGCGCCACGGAACATCCCTATGCCGAGGGCAACATTCCCCGTCCTGATGAGGCGCAAAGGGAACTGGAACTGGCCCGCCGGGCGTCAAAGGAAACGGGAGAGCGGATCTCCGGCGTCAAGGCCGAACTGGCCGGCGTCGAGAAAGAACTGGAGCAGGCGCAACGGGACCTGAAGGAGTCTCATGGACAGCTGGAGCGCGACAAATCCTTATGCGCCGCTGCTATTGGCGAGCTGGGATTGAGGGAGGATTGCGTGTCGCGGTCATCCGAAATCCTGGCGCACCTTGCCTCGTGCGGCGAGTCGCTGGCTGAGTGCCGGAGTGTCATCGGCGCGGTGGAACGGAAGGAAGAGGAGGCGCGGCGTGCGAAAGAGGCGTGGGACAAGAGCAGGGAAGAGGTGGCCGGACTGGATAAGGCCCGACAGGCTGCCGCCCTCAGGTTCGAAAGCGCCGTAAAGGAACGCAGCCGTCTCGAGCTGGAGGATGCGGCGCTGCGGGAGGATCTCGACCGGGCCCTGGCCGAGATGGAACGCGCCGTGGAGCCTTATGGATGCAGGGAGCTTTCCCCGGAAAACGCCGAAGAGACGCTTTCCTCGCTGACCGGGAGACGCAATGCCTTTGGAGAGAGGTTGCTGGAAAAGGAGCTCCTTGAAAGAAAGATTTCCGGTCTGGAGAGCGAACTGAAGAAACAGCGGGCCTTGGTTGCTGAGCTGGATGGGAATCTCACCGAAAGGGAGGAGCTTCTGCGGGGCAGGTGCGCTCACAGGACCGAAATGGCCGGCCGGCGACGGGAGCTTTTCGGCGCCCTCGATCCGGACGGTGAGGAAAAGCGCCTGAATCATGGGTTGCGGGAGGCCGCGGAACGCCGTGATACGGCATGGCGGGAGAACAATCGCCTCCAGGCGGAGCTTGCCGGGCTGGAAGAGGAGATCCGGAAAAAATCCGCGTCCATAGCCGGGCGCACGGAGAGGCTTGCTGAACTGGAACCGGTTTTGCGGCAGAGGATAATGGCAGCCGGTTTCGCGGACGAAGAGGATTTCCTGCGGGCCCGCCTGCCAAAGGAACGCCTCGACGAGCTGTCAGGCATGGTTGACCGGCTGCAACGGGAAGAAACGGAAATCCGGACCCGTCGTCAGGATAGGACGGATGCTTTAAGGAACGAGCGGGAGAAGGGATTGACCGATAAGACCCCTGAGCAGCTTGGAGAGGAGAGCGCATCCATTTCATCGCGGTTGAGTGAGCTACAGAAGGAGCTAGGAGCGATTAACCAGAGGCTTCAGCAGCAGATGGCCCAGCGGCGGCTCCAGCAGGACCGGGTACATGCCGTTGAGGTGCAAAAAAAGGAATGCGCACGGTGGGAGAACCTGCACGATCTGATCGGTTCCGCCGACGGCAAAAAATTCCGCAACTTCGCCCAGGGGCTCACCTTTGAGCTGATGGTAGCCCATGCCAACCGCCAGCTTCAGAAAATGAGCGACCGCTATATTCTGGTCCGCGATAATGATGAACCCATTGAGCTCAACGTTATCGACAACTACCAGGCCGGGGAGATCCGCTCCACCAAGAATCTCTCCGGCGGAGAAAGTTTCATTGTCAGCCTGGCCCTGGCCCTGGGCCTCTCTCACATGGCGAGCCGCAACGTGCGAGTGGATTCACTTTTTCTCGACGAAGGATTCGGGACCCTTGACGAAGATGCCCTTGAGACCGCCCTGGAAACGCTCTCAGGTCTTCAGCGGGATGGAAAGCTGATCGGTGTCATTTCGCATGTGCCGGCCCTCAAGGAGCGCATCGGCGTCCGGATCCAGGTCGAGGCCGGCAACGCCGGGCGCAGCGCCCTCAGTGGACCGGGTTGCCGGCGGGTCGCGTCAGTGCCTTAGGGCTTGTTCGTAAATAAACATTCCAGGCTCTCATCCCGTCTTCATTCCATCTTTGCCCGTGCCTCAACCACAAAATCCTCGACGTAGCCCTGCTATGCCCGCGGTTTTGCTCAATCAGCCCGGCCAAATCCGTCATCCTGAAAACGGCATTTCAACCACAGGGTCACAGAGAACACAGAGATATAA
>CAYMFO010000064.1:0-14957 GCA_964389825.1 uncultured Geobacter sp.
CGAATCGACATGTTCGCCCGTGCAATTGCATACTGCCATGATGCTCTCCTCTCCTGTGGTTGTGATGTACGGCATAAAAAAACCCGCACCAATACTGATATCTTCATCAGTATCAATACGGGTTTCGGTGGGTCTGTCTGCGACAGAGGTCGAAATAAGCGCTTGATAAGTGAAAATTTCCGCGGACGGACAAAATGCGCCCCCGCGGCGGGATCGGAACCATTGATAAACTGAAAGGCCCGGATTCCGGAAAACGAATGTTATATCTTTATACCCAGAAACGGCATTTGATTACGCGAAGACGCAAAGAAATTCAAATAGCCGCGGAACAAGCTGGTATCACCGGTCAGGTGAATGGCCTCATCTGACAAGTTCTTGATTGTCCTTCATGTCCTTTGCGGCTTTGCGTGAGACTGGCGTGAGACTGCCATTTTCAGGTTATATTTCGACTCGAAATATAAAAATTTATATAACCATATATAAATGATAATGCGCGAAGAGGCTTTTGCCTTTGAGATAGCATAATCAAAAATTCAGCGTCAAGATGTTTTGATAAATAGTTATCAAAAGCAGGCAAAAAAACATTCCCTCCGACCGGTCGGATGCTTTCAAAGGCGGTTTTACGAGCAGGGCCTTCAAGATATTCAGAAAGCATTATTGCTCAGGATTGGATGCCTGGAAAGAATGGCATCATCGCATACGGATGATTAAGCGGGTTCTTCAAAAAACCGTTATATACTTTTAAACCGCAGACCGCTGTATATCATAATAAATAACATTCGGCAAGGGGGAATTCGCTCCTGGACGATAACAAATGGTTAATTTTGAAAGGGTTTTCATCGAATTTACCCGTAGTAAAACCAGAGCTTTTGATTCCGTAAATATAACCTATCGAACTATTCGATACAGGATACCGTCAAAAGAGGCTCGGCCGGAACATCCGCTTCCGTATTCAGGGGTTGATTGCCGACAAATCTCCATTTCCGAGCCAGTGAGCGATGTTGTCCAGAAATGATCGGGCAGCGGGAGAAAGCTCCCTTCCACGACGGCAGGCGCAGTAAAGACGCCGTATAATGGAAATTCCCCGCACGGGGACCCGGAAGAGTTCACCGCGGTCGCATTCTTTCCTCACGGACAGCTCCGACAGAAAGGTTACTCCGCCCCCGTGGCATACGGCCTGTTTTACCGCCTCATTGCTCCCCAGGCAGGCCGTGACATTCAGTGAACCGGATTTAATCCCGGCTCCCGCAAGGGCCTCGACAACCGATTTCCTGGTCCCGGAGCCTTCCTCACGGAATACAAAAGAAGCGCCGTCCAGTTCTTCCGGGGAAATCTCGCCCTTCTCCTTCCAGGGGTGGCGGGAGTCTGCAACCAGCACGATTTCATCACTGGCCAGATGGTGAAATTCGACCGAGTCGTCACTGTAGATTCCGCCGATGAAACCCATCTCTATTTCATTTCCCTTCAGCCTTTCCAGTATCTCGTGACTGTCCCCCTGAACGACAGTGACGGTCACGCCCGGATGGATTTCGCGAAAATGGGAAAGAAACCGGGGAATCATGTATATTCCCGGAATATTACTGGCGCCAATCCGTAAATCCACCTGTTCAAGACCCTTGAAGCGCTGGATTGCAGTGGTCATCTCTCCGGTTCCCGCAAGTATCCGGCGGGCGTACTCATAAAATATCCTGCCACCCTCAGTGAGGTATACACCCTTGCCGGTTCTGTCCAGCAGCCTGATCCCGAACTCGGACTCCAGGGCGGAAATGTGCTGACTGACAGTGGATTGGGTAAGATAGGACTTTTCCGCTCCCTGGGTAAAACTTCCGGTTTCAGCGACCGCTACGAACACTTCCAATTGCTTCAGATTCATTTATCATCCCGTTTCTTCGCGCGGCGTCATCTGACGTAGATTTTGTCACCCGCGGACAGTGCGCCGTCAAGTCCGATTTGATTGCCCCACTGGTCATAAACGCTCTTCCCCTCCCCCACCTGCTCCAGGAGTCCCGCCGCGACCAGGGCATGGCGCACGGTCATTCCCGGCAGGAGATCATACTTCCCGTCATTGACATACACGTTCATCATCGAGCCTCCCTGATCCGGTTCTCCACCTCGGGCTTTATTCCAGCCCGTTCCCGCAGCCACTGGATGACAACATCCCGCAACCATCGGCCGGAGTCGCTGAAAACCAGCTTCTCGCCCGTCATTGCGCCTCCTGTTATCGCAAAGTCCGGAGACGATCTGACCGCGGCGCCGAATGATTTGTACCCATCCCCCCCGGCGGCGAGAAAATCGTTGGTGGCGACGGTGTATTCCATGCCAGGGTCAAGCGGTTTGCCGCCGACCTTTATATCGCTGACCCGCGAGCCCGGCGGGGCCGAGACGTCATAGGCGAAGGATATTCCCGACACCTGCGGAAACGCTCCGGCGCCCGTTTCAACGCCGGAGACACCGTGCTCCAAGGCCTGGCGGATACCCTTTCCGCTGACCCGTATGGCGACGATATAGTTGTCAAAAGGGAGAACGGTGTAGACATCCTTTACAAGTATCGGGCCCTTCGGGATGCTTGCCCGGATGCCTCCTCCATTGATTATCGCGGCGTCGGCGCCTGAGACCTCCCGCATGATGTCCGCCACCAGATTTCCCAGATTGGTTTCGCGCCTTCTGACATCAGCTCCGTTCAGGTCCACAGCGGTCTCCCCCGCGCGCCCCTCAAGGACGGCATCCGCCTCTTCACGGTACTTTCTGACCAGAGACAGAACCGCGGGATCAGGCTCGCCCAGGTCCGGACGGATTTCCTCCAGCCTTCCTTCGATGGCGCTGACATTTCGTCCTTCAAGGGTAACGTCAAGCACGCCCAAGGCCTTCCCGTGCTCCCACGCCTGCACGACAACGGTATTTCCTACCCGCGAAGGGACATCCACGCGGGTATGGGAATGTCCACCGATGATCACGTCAATCCCCGGCGTACGCCCGGCAATGGCCCTGTCCGCCGCATATCCGAGATGAGAGAGAACGACGATAAAATCCGCCTTCGAACGCAGCTCCGGCAAATAGCGCGAAACCGTTTCGCCGACCGGCCTGAAGGTGAGCCCCGCGACATTTTTCGGATGCGTAGCAAATGGGGTATCCTCGGTCACTACACCGAGAATCGCCACCCTGACTCCGCCTACCTCCCTTATGACATACGGCTTCAGGGCATCAAGGCCCTCAACATTCGCGCCCAGCACCGGGAAGCGGGCCTCGGAAATCCTCTTTGCGAGTATCCCGGCGCCAAAATCAAACTCGTGATTTCCAACCACGAGGGCGTCAAGCCCCATTATATTCAGCAACTGGATGGCCGCCTGCCCCTGGGATAGATTGGTCCAGTTGTCACCCTGTAGCACGTCTCCAGCGGCAAGAAACAATGAAGGCCTTTCCTTGCGCAGGAGCGATACCTTTGCCGCCAGCCACGCCGCGCCGCCCATACGGACCGTGGCCCCGTATGGCCGCCCGGGTTCAGCGAAACCGTGGAAATCATTTATGTAAAGCAATCGGAAAGAGTGGCCTGAGGCAAAGGAATGAGCAGAGAGAAGAAAGAGGGCCAGCAGTGCGCCCGCAATGGCTCGCGATATTTTCATGGAACGCTCCGGAAAAGTATTTGCGGGGAAACGAATGACAAAACCGCAATCCGTCACTTATGTCTCGCGGAATATAAGGATCGCCCGGCGCTTGAAGCGCGCGGCGGGGTTGGATACCAGCGGAAAATGGGAAGATGCGTGTGGATAAACGGTAAGAATGGAAAGCCCGCCTATCCGCAAGCGGCAAAGAGCTCCCGGCCGGGATGTCCGCCGATCCCCGCGTGGGACAAAATTCCTTCAGGCAATTCGGCCACAAAGGCTTCCAGCTCCTGTCGGGTATTGAGATTGGCGAAAAGACGTCCTCCGGGATTGAATTCCTCTATCTCTTCCTCCTTCAGATAAAGGGTGTCAAGGGCCCCGAGAAGATCATAAACGGACCTCCTGTCCCGTTCCAGATATCGCTCGATACGACTGATGGCGTCCCTGGAAAAGAATGAGTGAAACGGTTCTATCCACTCCCCGGCGCGCGCGACGCATGCTTCATAGGAACCGCTGGTCATCCGTGATTTGAGATATCTGACATATGGAAGTGACAGGTTGGGCATGTCACAGGCCAGGAAGTAGGCGTATTCGGAAGCGGAGTGGGTGAGGCCGGAATGGATGCCGCTCAGGGGCCCCTTTCCGGGAATAATGTCGCTGACGATGCGGGGACCGACGTTTTCGTAGCACTCGGGACGATTGGTTACGATGATTACATCTTCGAATTCCTCCGACAAGACGGAAGCAAGGAACCGGGACAGAACCGTATCACCGATCTCCATAAACTGTTTGTCAAAACCCATCCGGCTGCTTAGTCCGCCGGCCAGGATTACCGCGCTTCCGAATTTCTTCATAACGGATTACCTCAGTCGGAACCGGGGCGCCGTGTCATGGCGCCGGCGCCCTGGATGTCCACATAAAGTCAGCAGGTCCGGTCAGGTTTCGCGACCAGGCCGGGTCTAAGCTTCAACGCAATCAGCAAACCGGATTGATATGAAATCTACTTTTTGGCCGCCGCCAGGTAACCTTTCGCAAGGGCGGTATTTACATGCACGACACCCTTGTTCATGCTCTTCATCGGATAGTCGTCGGTTATAACGGGCAGTTCGTCCGCCTGCTGCTGTGCGCGGATTACCGATCCGGCCGGGACATAACGGCCATCGGGGATGTTCACACCCATGACTATGCATCCGGGCTCGATCACGCACCTGGCGCCGACACGGGACTTGAAGACGAGTACCTTCATGCCGACAAAGGTCTCATCCATGACCACCGCCGGTCCATGGATCTGTACCTGGTGAGCCAGGGAAACCTTTTTCCCCACATAGACGGCATATTTCTTTCCGTCAACCTCCATGAGGTTCTTCTCGACAGGTTCGCCGTTCATCTCCGTTTCCAGCGCGTGGATAATAACACCGTCCTGCACGTTCGAGTCGTCGCCCACGAACAGGGGTTGGCCTTCATCTCCGCGAATCGACGCAAATGGTGAAACCATGATGTTTTTTCCAAGGGTCACGTTGCCGATAACAGCGGCAAGGGGATGGACGTAAGTCGCGGGATCAATGACGGGGTCATATACCTTGCCCGCGAAGTCAGTCAAAACATTTCTTTCTATCATATTCAATCTCTCCTTGGTGGTAAAAATGGCCTTGCAAGAGAAATGCATTTCCATGCGGCCTGTAAGTTCATTCGCATCATGTCTGATGGTAGATTCAAGTATTACGAAGGCAAGTAAACATATCAATGGTAGGGGCGAGGCGTGCCTCGCCCAATCGGCGCACGGCGCGCCATACGCCCAAATCAGGGTGGCGATGTTTACTTTCCGAAGTAATAATTCACGCGAGGAAGGTATCCGGGAGACGATGGAAGCTTAATTATGCGGTAACAGGCCTGCCGCTTAGCCGCAAGGTTTCAACCGTTGAAAATCATGCGGCGGATAATACAGTGGGGCCTCTTGTGAAGGCCCCACCAGGATATTCTCCCAAAGTATCCTTTTACTTATGTCAATCTATTCAGCCGCTGCCGCTGCATCCTTGTAGTGAGACACATGCTTGGGCCGCTGGAACATGAAGGTAACCACAAAACCCGCGATCAGGAGTGCGGCCGCTGTATAGAGAGCCTGCTGCTTGTCGAACTTCGCGAAAGCCAGTCCGCCGGCAACACCCGCCGCGCCCCATGCGGTAAGGACGAAACCGTAAACCTTGCCGATGTAGGTGGGGCCGAAGGAGTCAGCCGCGAATGCGGGGAGAACCGCGAAGCCGCCGCCCAGGCAAGCGAGCAGATAGCATGCGATAACGGTGAACATAAATGGGTCAGATACCTGCGGCAGGTAGAAATAAAGGGCCGCCTGGGTCGCGAACATGGTGAGGAAGACATTCTTGCGGCCGATCTTGTCGGATACCGCTGCCCAGAACAGACGACCGAGACCGTTGAATATGGATGCCGTTGCCAGTACCGCGCCGCCGGCAATAGCCAACTGGGCCGGATCGGTGATGCCCTTGGCCACGCTGATGACTTCCTGGGCCATTGGGGACAGCTTGGAGAGGAGGCCCATGCCCGCGCTCACGTTGAGAAACAGCATGCCCCAGATCATGTACCACTGGGGAGTCTTCTTGGCTTCCGCCCAACTGAAAGAGTCAGCGGCGGAAACGGTAGACGACGAAGGAGTAAATCCGTCGGGAAGCCAGCCCGCGGGAGGATTGCTGAGAATCGCGGCGGCTATGGCGTTTGCGATGAGGTAGATAACACCAAGGATCATGAATGAGCTGACAACACCCACATTGTTGATAAGACCGGGAACAATCTTTCCAATGAAAAACGCGCCAAGGCCGAAACCCATGACGGACATGCCGGTGATGAGACCGCGTTTGTCGGGGAACCAGCGAATCAGCGTAGCGATGGGAACAACGTACGCAAGGCCGTTACCCGCGCCGCCGATTACACCGTAGCCCAGGTAGAGGAACCAGATGTTGCCGGACTTGATGGCAAGCGCCGCCAGAATGGTTCCGATGCCATAGAGAATGACCCCTATGGTGCACACGAACTTAGGACCCTTCTTGTCCACCAGGATCCCGCCGAATGCGGCGGAAAGACCGATCATACCAATGATGATCATGAAGGTTGTCGCTACTGCCGTCTTCTCCCAACCCGTTGCGGCAATGACCGGTTTTACGAAAACCGACCACGCGTACACGGTGCCGAGCAGGGTCATGATGACGATCCCCGCGCCGGCGATTGCCCACCGTTTCGACATAAGATTCTCGTTACTCATTGTTACTCCCCCTAAAAAAATATTTTACCTTTCTATACTTCATCCCGTGCGAAAATAAAAGAACAAAATAACGATGTTTGATATTTTTAATGTCAGCGCGAATGTTTCATGAGCCGTGAAGCGCTTATGATAAGGGATCAGGATGTTTTGGAAAGCCCTGAAAAGGACGGTCCCGCGCAAACCCCGCATCCTCCCGGCCCCGCCCAGGGGTTGTAAAACAAAAGTTTAAGCAGAGTAAAAACAGATTCCGGCGAAAACTTTCGTAAATCCAGTAAAGCGATTAAAAGTCGCTATAAACTTTGGATTATCAATAACCCGGCATGAGCCAGCGCCCCGCACACAACGGCGCCTCTCCCCCCACGAGGGGAGAGAGGCGCCGGGACACAACATTATAATCTGTTATACCCGCTGACTAGGTATAATCAGAGACCCGGTCAAAAGGGGCGATGTTCACCGCGCAGACCTTGTATTCGGGTATTTTTGAAATAGGATCGAGGGCCGGATTGGTCAGAATATTCGCGGCGCCCTCGGCGAAGTGGAACGGCATGAACAGCACGCCTTCCTTGATGGTCCGGGTCAGCTTGGCAACCGTTGTCAGTTCCCCCCTGCGGGAGGAAACGCTGACCTTGGTGCCGTCCTTGATGCCGAGGTTCTTGGCCGTTGCCGGATTGATCTCGATAAAGGATTCCGGGCTGAGGGCGTTCAGTCCGTCCACCTTCCCGGTCATGGTCCTGGTGTGGTAGTGGTAGAGGACGCGCCCGGTGGTAAGAACATAGGGATAGTCCTTGTCCGGAAGCTCGGCGCTCGGCTTGTACTCGATCGCCTTGAACAGGCCCTTGCCCCTGGCGATGGACGCCTTGTGCAGGTACACGGTTCCGGGGTGATCAGTGGTCGGGCAAGGCCACTGAAGGCTTCCCAGCTGATCCAGACGCTCATAGGTGATGCCGCCGTATGACGGTGTCAGGGAGGCAATCTCCTCCATGATTTCGGACGGATTGGCGTACTTCTTATCGATGCCGAGTCTGTTGAGAAGCTCCATCAGAATGACCCAGTCCGCCTTGGAATCGCCGATAGGGTCGATGGCCTTGCGCACGCGCTGCACGCGACGCTCGGTATTGGAGAAGGTCCCTTCCTTCTCCGCGAAGGAAGCGGCCGGAAGCACCACATCCGCCAGCGCCGCCGTCTCCGTGAGGAAGATGTCCTGGACCACCAGGAATTCGGCCTTTTTCAGGGCCTCTTCCACGTGGTTCAGGTCAGGGTCGGAGATCATCGGGTTTTCACCCATGATGTAGAGGACCTTGATGTCGCCATGGCCGGCCTTGTGGACTATGTCGCACAGGGTAAGACCGGGCTTGTCGGAAAGCTTCACGCCCCAGGCCTTTTCGAATTTCGCAAGGGCCTCGGGATTAACCACTTTCTGGTAGCCGGTGAGATCTCCGGGCAGACCGCCCATGTCGCATGCGCCCTGAACGTTGTTCTGGCCGCGAAGCGGGTTGACGCCGCCAGACTCAATGCCGATGTTGCCGCACAACAGGGCAAGGTTTGAAAGGGACATTACGCCCTCGGTACCCGTGGTGTGCTGGGTTACACCCATGGTGTAGAATATCGCGCCCTTGTCCGCCTTTGCGTAAAGACGGGCCGCCTTGCGAATATCGTCGGCGCTTACGCCGCAGATTTCCGCTGCCTTTTCAGGGGTAAATGAAGAGACGGCCTTAACCAAATCTTCATATTGCTCGGTGCGCTCTTCGATATATGCTGAATTTTGCAGCCCCTCTGAGATAATTACGTTCATCATGGCGTTGTAGAGGGCTACGTTGGTGCCTGGAAGGATCTGGAGGAAGACATCGGCGTCACCCGAAAGATCAATCACACGCGGATCGGCGACAATGAGCTTTGCGCCCTTTAGCTTCGCCTGTCGAATTCTCGCGCCGATTACCGGGTGGCCGGCTGTTGTATTGGAACCGTTTATGAAAATAACATCTGAGTTAACGACTTCAGGGATGCTGTTGGTCATCGCGCCACTGCCAAGCGTAGTTGCCAGACCGGCAACAGTCGAGGAGTGTCAAAGTCGGGCGCAGTGATCGATATTGTTGGTACCGAACCCCGCGCGAATCATCTTCTGGAAGAGGTAGTTTTCTTCGTTAGTAACACGAGCTGAAGTCAGACCGGCAAGGGCGTCCCCACCAAACTCTTTCTTCGTCCTGGTGACCTTGTCGACGATCAGGCTGTAGGCCTCATCCCAGGTCGATTCCACCAATTTGCCGTCTTTCTTGATGAGAGGCTTGGTGAGACGGTCCGGATGGTTGATGAAGTTATAGCCGAACTTGCCTTTGACGCACAGCAGGCCGTTGTTGGCCGCTCCGTCAACGGGCTCGACTCCGACTACCTTGCCGCCCTTTGTCAGCAGGTCGATCTGACAACCAACGCCGCAGTAAGAGCAGGTAGTTGTGGTCTTAGACACCTCCCAGGTGCGATATTTCTCCTTGGACTTCGGCATGAGAGCGCCCGTAGGACAAACGGAAACGCAGTTACCGCACGAAACGCATACCGACTCTCTAATCGGGTCCTCAAAGGCGACAGCGGGATGCGAAGTGAAGCCGCGGTTGGCGAAGTCGATGGCCTCCGTACACTGTTTGGCGTTACAGACATTCACGCAGCGACGACAGTGTATGCATTTGTTATTGTCGCGGATGTAGAACTCGTTGGAGTCATCCATGGGGAAGCTGTTCATCAGACCGGGAAAGCGGGTTTCCTTGATGTCATACAGATAGCAGAGGTTCTGGAGTTCACATTTGCCGGCCTTGGCGCAGGTCAGACAATCCTGCGCATGGTCCGACAGAAGCAATTCAATATTAACCTTCCGGGCATTGATTACCCTCTCCGTGTCGGTCTTCACATCCATACCGTCCATAACAGGCGTGGAGCATGCGGGCGCGAGATTCTTCCTCCCGGCGACCTCCACCATACAGACCCTGCACGACGAGTTGGCGCCCGACATGTCTTTGTAAAGCTCCATGTAGCAGAGTGTCGGCACGTACACACCCGCGGCCCTGGCGGCGTCGATAAGCATCGACCCCTTTGGAACTTCGACCGGTTTACCATCAATCGTAACCTTAACCATTCCTTTTTCCTTTCCTTGTTTTAGTTTCTTACCGCCATAACAATTCAGCCGCAATGCATAGAGAACCAACCATACTTTCCATGTACGCCACGCCAATCAGAGCCGTGAGCCCGTACAGCCCATAGAGGAAAGCCGCATTAACGGCGGAAAACATAACACAACCGTACCATTACCAATCGTAACGGCAGCCGGCGCCCGGAGAGACCGCGCGACTCGCGATCCCGCAAGCACTCCTATCGCAAAGCAATTGTAGATACAGTTTCAATATAGATGATGTATTTGCCACATTACTGGAAAGATCGTTAGGGAAGTCACTACACAACAAGTCTCGCGTTATATACCGACATAAATCACGAATTGCGGTTTATTTATTTGCTGACTAAAAAACGGAGGCCCGCGGCCCTTTTAAGCACTCGCGGACCCCCAAACACATATACATGTCTATGCTTGTCGCTACTTTTACTATAAATAAAACAAAAAAACAAACGCTTTTTTATCGAATTAATAATATTTTATCGACATAACGGCTTTTCTTATACATCATTTCTTCACAGCATGGACCTTCTCAAGGCATAGGCTTCAAACCAATCAGTCTCAATACGCCAGTATAAGTCATTTGCGTTATATCAATTTTTATATTTCGGTCTATTATGTCTGAAACTAATATCTTTCTGGCTATTTCACTTTACGGAATAAGAGTTAATAGATGGAAATCGCCGCCGGATTTTTTCGGCTATCCAGCTGACAAGTGAAGCCAGTTTGTTCAGGCGCTGTTCGAATTTCTTCGCGTCTTCGCGTCTTTGCGTGATCGGATGCGTTTTTGACCTGAAAACGGCATTTCAACCACAGAGGTCACGGAAAACGCAGAGAGATAAAAGCGAAAAAATGAACTACCAGATCCACCATGCAGATGACGATCATAATGTCTTTGTTTTGGAGTAACTACTTGATAGTTATACGAAAACCCTCTCCGCCCTCTGTGTTCTCCGTGGTAATTGCTTTTTTCAGGTTTAAAGGTTTGATGACGGAGATACCCGATGACAGGGCAAAGAGGCTTGACCAAAAAGGGGATTGAAAACGAGGACCGGCGCGGAAGGCCTCAACGGGCGGGAATATTGCTCCAAAAGAAAACCGGAAAGACGCGTGAATGACCCTCGCGCCTTTCCGGCCAAATAAGCGGGAAATGATTGGTTATTTACCGCGACAATGAATTGTTCTCAGTCCGGAAATTGAAACCGGCAATGGTTCATCCGGAGTTCGGATGGCCGCTATTTCAGCTTTCCGACGAGATCATCCAGGCCGAGGGCTTCCACCCAGGAGACTTCAACATACTCGTCGCCTTTCTTCAGCATCGGCTTCAGCGGTTCATCGTTATAGCGCAGCTCCATTCCCAGTCTGCCCTTCAGGCAGAGAGGTCTCCCCTCACCGGCGGCCTTGGCGACCACGCCGATCACCTTGCCGTCCTTCTTCACCAGGTCGAACAGACAGCCGGCCTCACACCAGCCGCATGTCACCTGCTCCTTCTCCACCTCCCAGAGGCGGGCCTTGCCCGAAAGGGACCTGTAAGTCAGAGCCCCCACGGGACAGACCGATACACACCGCCCGCAAGAAACGCAGGATGAGTCGGCAAGACTTGCGTCAAGCGCCGGCACGACCTTGGTCTTGAATCCGCGGTAGGCGAAGTTGATTACGGCGCGCTCTTCCACATCCTGGCAGGTCCTGACGCATCTGCCGCACAGGATACACTTGTTCATGTCGCGGGCGATGTAGGGATTGGAATTGTCAAACTCGTAATTTTTCTTTTCACCGGCAAAAGTCGGCCCTTTGACGTCATAGCGGAATGCATAGTCCTGGAGCTTGCAGTTACCGCTCTTTTCGCAGGTCATGCAGTCAACCGGGTGATTGGCCAGCATAAGCTCCAGAATGGTCCTTCTGGCCTCCATTACGGCAGGCGAGTCGGTTTCCACAACCATGCCGTTGGCGCACGCGGTTACACAGGAAGCGGGCAGATTGCGGGCGCCCTTGATTTCGACAACACAGATACGGCAACCGCCGTATCCCGGATATGCGGGATCGTGGCAAAAAGTGGGTACAAAGAAACCTGCCCCTAAAGCGGCATCCAGAACAGTTGTGCCGGCTGGGACGGTAACTTCCTTGCCATTAATTGTAAGGGTTACTGTAGACAATGGTATTACCTCCTTTGTAAGGTTTAGATGAATTTACGCTGAAGACCCAGGGCAATACGGATTAAACCGGCATGCGAGGCAGCCTTCGGCTCTGTTTCCCGACGATTTACGCCTTTACGATAGCGTCGAACTTGCACTTGGCGACGCAGGCGCCGCACTTGATGCACTTGGCCGGGTCGATGGTATGGGCCGCCTTCTTCTCGCCGCTGATGGCCTGAACCGGGCATGCCTTGACGCACACGCCGCAGCCCACGCACTTGTCCTTCAGAATCGTGAAGGTCAGCAACGCGGAGCATACGCCCGCGGGGCACTTCTTGTCGTTGATGTGCGCCTCGTATTCCTCGCGGAAGTATTTCAGCGTGGTCAGCACGGGGTTGGGAGCGGTCTGGCCCAGGGCGCACAGCGCGGCGCTCTTGATGACCCGGCACAGCCTCTCCAGGTTGGGAATGTCTTCTGGAACGCCCTTCCCTTCGGTGATGCGGATGATGGTCTCCAGCATCCTCTTCGTGCCTTCACGGCAGGGAGTGCATTTGCCGCAGGACTCCAGCTGGGTGAAGTTGAGGAAGTACTTGGCGATGTCCAGCATGCAGCTGGTCTCGTCCATGAACACCAGACCGCCGGAGCCCATGATTGCCCCGGCCTGGGTCAGTGATTCATAGTCGACGGACAGGTCGAGCTGCGCGGCGGGGAGGCAGCCGCCCGAGGGACCGCCGCTCTGGATCGCCTTGAACTGCTGGTCGTTCTTGACGCCGCCCGCGATGTCGTTGAGTACCTCGCGCAGCGTGATGCCCATGGGTACTTCGCACAGGCCGGTGTGGTTGATCTTGCCGGTGAGACAGAAGACCTTGCTCCCCTTGCTCTTCTCGGTCCCCATGGCCGAGAACCACTCGCCGCCCTTGCGGATGATGTTCGGGATGTTGGCGAAGGTCTCGACGTTGTTGAGACACGTCGGCTTCTGCCACAGGCCCTTGTGGGCCGGGAACGGGGGACGGACGCGAGGCATGCCGCGCTGTCCTTCGATGGAGTTCAGCAGCGCGGTCTCTTCGCCGCACACGAACGCGCCCGCGCCCGCCTTGATGCGTACCGTGAAGTTGAAGCCGCTGTTCAGGATGTTCTCGCCCATGAGGCCCATTTCCTCGGCCTTGGCGATGGCCAGGTTGAGGCGTTTGATGGCCAGCGGATATTCCGCGCGGCAGTAGATGACACCTTCGTCGGCGCCGATGGCGTAGCCGGCGATCATCATCCCTTCCAGAACCGCGTGAGGGTCGCCTTCCAGGACGCTTCGGTCCATGAATGCGCCCGGGTCGCCTTCGTCGGCGTTGCAGACGATGTATTTCTTGTCGCCTACCGCGTCATGCACGAACTGCCATTTGGTGCCGGTGGGGAAACCGCCGCCCCCGCGGCCGCGCAGTCCGGATTTCTTGATTTCGTTGATGATGTCGAGACGGTCCATGGAGATGGCCTTCTCGAGAGCCTTATACCCGTCGGTGGCGATGTAGTCTTCGATCAGCTCGGGGTTGGTCCTCCCCAGACGCGCGGTGACGGAACGCACCTGCTTGGCGTAGTAGCCTGCCTTCTCCATGACGGGAATCCCGTCGTATGGCTTCGCGTCGCCCACGATCTGGATCTCCGCCATGTCGGAAACCGGGGTCTTGTTGATCAGATGGCCTTCTATCAGCTTGTTTACGTTATCGGGATACACCCCGCCGTATACTACACTGGCGGAACCAGGCAGTTTGATTTCAACCACCGGTTCGGCGAAGCACATGCCGATGCAGCTCGTGAAATCCACGTCCACGTCCAGCTTCCGCTCCGCTACTTCCTTCTGGATGGCCGCCATGACCTTGTTGCCGCCGGCCGCTATACCGCAGGTTCCCAGACCGACCACAATCCGGGGACGGGTCAGTTTCGCCTTATATTGCTCCTCCATGGAAGAGCGTGATTTCTGTAAGTTTGTCATCCCTTCTCCCCCTACTTGTACTGTTCGAGAATTTTTTCCAGCGCATCCGGTACCAGACGGCCGTGCGTCTCATCGTTGATCATGATGCACGGCGCCAGGCCGCACGCCCCGATACAGGCCACCGACTCCAGCGTAAAACGAAGGTCTTCCGTGGTCCCCCCGTTCTCCACCCCGAGAAGGTCCTGCAGCCTCTCGAAGATCCGGGCCCCGCCAAGAACGTGGCACGCCGTTCCCAGACAGACGCGGACGATGTGCCGCCCGCGCGGCTTCAGGTGAAACTGCGCATAAAACGTTACGACTCCGAAGACCTCACTGAACGGTATCTTCAGTTCCTTGGCTATCTTCTCCAGTACTTCCGCGGGCAGGTATCCGTAAATGTCCTGCGCCCCCTGCAGCACCGGGATCAATCCTCCCTGGTAGCCGCGGTAGTGATCCAGCAATTCAGCCAGTTGTACATCCTGCGACGAATCGACATGTTCGCCCGTGCAATTGCATACTGCCATGATGCTCTCCTCTCCTGTGGTTGTGATGTACGGCATAAAAAAACCCGCACCAATACTGATATCTTCATCAGTATCAATACGGGTTTCGGTGGGTCTGTCTGCGACAGAGGTCGAAATAAGCGCTTGATAAGTGAAAATTTCCGCGGACGGACAAAATGCGCCCCCGCGGCGGGATCGGAACCATTGATAAACTGAAAGGCCCGGATTCCGGAAAACGAATGTTATATCTTTATACCCAGAAACGGCATTTGATTACGCGAAGACGCAAAGAAATTCAAATAGCCGCGGAACAAGCTGGTATCACCGGTCAGGTGAAT
>CAYMFO010000065.1:0-14788 GCA_964389825.1 uncultured Geobacter sp.
CAGAGGACACATAGATATAATAGCGAAATAATGAACTGCCAGACTCACCATAAAGGTGACGATTGCATTATCTTTGTTTTGGATTAAAGACTTGAAAATTATACAAAAATCCTCTGTGTCTCTGTGGTAATTGCTTTTTTTGAATAAATGCAGGGAGATGAGATATATGGAAATAAACACCGAAAAGCGCGACGGCGTCCTGGTCGCCAGGCCCATGGCGAAGCGCATCGATTCAGCCAGCGCGGCGGCCTTCAAGGGCGCCATGGTTGACCTCATCAACGCGGGGAACCTTGTGATCGTCCTGGACCTGGCCGAGGTGGATTTTATCGACAGCACCGGACTCGGCATGCTGGTTTCAATACTGAAAAGCCTGGGAAGAGAGGGCCGCCTCCTTGTATGCCGTCCCTCCCCCAATGTGGACAGCCTCTTCGGCATTACGAGGATGAACAAGCTGTTTGACATCTTTCCTTCCGTAGAAGAAGCCCTGGACAGAGCCGGGGGGGCCTCAGCCAATGGCGCTTCCGGTGCCCGCTGAAAACCGCATCACCCTGACGCTGGACAGCAGGCTGGAAGATGTCTTCCTGGCCGGCCTGGCGGTGCGCGGCATCTGCCTCTATACCCCTCTGGCGCCCTGCGACGCGCGCCAGGTGGAGCTGTGCGTCGTGGAGGCCGTGACCAACGCGGTCAAGCACGCCTATGGGGAGATGGCCGGGAATGAGGTGCGGATAGAGGTCTCCCTCGGCCCTGACCGGATCACGATCTCGGTGGGTGACAAGGGGCGCTCCATGGGGAACATCGCCCTGACCGAGCCTGTCCGGGAGCGCGACGACCTGGAGAACCTGCCCGAATCGGGTTTCGGCCTGTTTATTATCCGCTCCGTTATGGATCTGGTGTCCTACGGCACGGAGGAGGGTGGCTGGAATGTCCTGCGCATGATGAAGCGCTTTCCGGCGAAACCGTGAAAATGACCATAAAATCGAGACAGATAACAGTTTTCATCGTGATGCTCGCATGTTCGGCTATCCTTGCCGCGGCCTCCTACCATCACCTGCGCCGGGAATGGATCATGTACCGGAAAGGGGAGCGGCTCATGTTGAACCGGGACTATGAGGGAGCGATACCCTTCCTGGCCGCGGCTCGCGGGATCTCGGACACCAATCCCCGCGTACTGAAGGACCTGGGGCTTGCCTGCATCGCCGCGGGCAGGTTTCCGGAAGCGGCGGACGCCTTCCGGGCCTATCTGAAACACGATCCCCTCAACCGCGGGGCAAGGATACAACTGGCCCGCGCCCTTTTCTGGAGCGGCCGTTACCATGAGTCGGCCGTGGAATATAAAACAGCGCTCGGAGAACATCCATGAACATCTTTCTTTCGCGAGCCGCCGCGCTCCTTCTGTTGTGCGCGGTTTCCGGAGTTTTCCCTTCTCCGGCCCAGGCAACGGCCGGGCCGGGACAAGCCGCCGCCACCATCCGCAAACCCGCGCCCGTGATCCCCGAAAGCGGTGATATACCGGCGTGGGTCGCCAGGCTGGAGCTGGCCAGGGTCCTGAGCTACGCCAGACGTTACGACGAGGCCATAGCGGAATACCGCAGACTCCTCGCCGCCAGGCCGGACCTTACGGAAGCCAGGATCGAGATGGCCAACGTCATGGCCTGGAAAGGGGACCTGGACGGGATGCGGCGGGAGCTGGACAGTGTGCCCCGAAAGAAACTGGACCCGGGGACGAAGCTGCTGCTGGCGGAGGCCTTCATGGCGCGCAAGGATTACGACGACGCGGAAAAACTGTTCCGGGAGTACCTGTCAGCGCGTCCGGGTGATCAGCGGGCCCGTCTGAAGCTGGCCGAGATGCTGAGCTGGCGGAAAAAGTACGACGCCTCCATCGCGGAGTACAGGATAATCCTCAGGTCGCGGCCCGGCGACATCCAGGTGCGGCGCAAATACGCCTTCGTGCTCATCTGGCGGGGAAATTTCAACGAGGCGGCCCAGGAACTGAGAAAGACCCTGAAAGATGAAGAGCGATAGAGCCATAAACGGGGCGCTCCGGAGCGCGGCCGCCCTGATCTTTCTCCAGGCGCTCCTCTGGTGCGCGGGTCCGGCGCCGGCATACGCCATTCAGGCGGACGCCTCTTCCCCTTCCCCAGCCGGGGATGGAGGGGCTGGCGGGACCCTGGTCCCCGAAGGGGACCGCATCTCCGATTTCGACGCGCGGGCCGCCCTGGCGGAGATCTATACCTACCGCGACGAGACCTGGAAGGACGCGGCGCGGGAACTGGATATCCTCCTTTCCGTTGACGCCGCGAGGCCGCTCTCCCTTGAGTCCCTGGCGAAACTCGCGGATATCGCGACCTTTCTGGGGCATGCGCGCACCGCCCGCGACCTGAACCGCCGTATCCTCTCCCCCGATGAGGCGACCCCCCGACAGCGCGCAAGGGCCGCGGACCGCATGGTGACGTGGGGTGATTTCCACCGCGCCGAGAGGATCTATCGGGAATATCCGGCTGAAGATCCCGATTTCCCCAAAGTCCGCGCGGCGCTGGCCCGTCTCCTGGCCAGTTCGGAACGCTATGAAGAATCGGAGGAGATGTATCGCGGATGGCTGCTGGAAAGCCCCGGCGATCCCCTCGTCCTGGAGCGACTGGCCCTGAACAAGCGCCTGGAAAAGGACTTTGACGCCTCCCTGTCCCTGCTGGAAAGGGCGCATTCCGGGCGGCCGGAGTCGGTTTTGGCAAAGGCCGAAACCCTGTTTACCGCCCGAAGGTTCGCCGCGGCCCGTGAAGCCTGGCTGTCCGCCGCTTCAGCCTCTCCCGGAGCGGAAGCCCTGACCGGCGTTGCCGCGACCTATTGCGGGGAGGGGATGCCGGAGAAGGCCCGCCCCTATGCGGAAAAGGCGCTGGCCCTTGACCCCGCGAGGGTGGAGGCGCGTTTTTTCAGGGACTGGGCGCTCCTGGACGATGAAGGCCATCTTGCCGGGACCCTGGAGGCCCTGACCTCTCCCCGCCAGATGGAACAGCTTGGGGGCCTCTACGCCCGGTACGGCCGCGCGGACAAGGCTATCGTCTGTTTCCGCGCCGCCCTGCGCAAAGACCCGGAGTATTTCCCGGCCCGCGTGGCCCTTGCCCAGGCCCTGGCCGCCCGGCGCGACTATGACGCCTCAATCGTCCTCTACCGCGAAATGAACGCCGATTTTCCAGGCAACTCCAAGCTGCTCATCGGACTGGCAAGGGTCCTGGGCTGGTCCAGGCGCTATGAGGAAGCCATCGCCCTTTACGGGGAGATAACCCGGGGGAACCCGGCGGACCCGGTTCCCGTGAAGGAGATGGCCCGGACGGCGGTCTGGGCGAAGGAGATGGACCGGGCGCGGGGATATTACGACCTGCTGCTGTCCGCGCCGGTGGACCGGGCCCTCGCCGACGATCTGGACCGCCTTTCCCGGGCTTCGGGGGATGGGGCGACAGCGGCCCTGGCCACGGCCGTAAGGCGAAGGGCGGAAGAGGGTTCGCAATACCGGGGGTATGAAGAGGCGCGGGATGCCCTGGACAAAGGAGCGGTTCACCGGCCGGACCGGCGCGCGGCGCTGGAAAAGGTCCTGGTGGAGCATCTGGCCGCTTACCGGATTCAGAAGGAGGCCGCCCTGGAAAAAGAGGCAAAACTCCTGGCCTGGAACAAGCGGTTCATGGGCGCCCTGGACGGTTACCGGGAGCTGACCTCCTTCAAGCCCGGAAACCAGGAGGCCCTGTTTGACCTGGGGCAGGTGGAGTGCGCCCTGGGACTTTGCGGAGAGGCCAGGGGAACCTACCGGCGCCTGCTGAATATCGACCCGCTCCACGGTCTGGCCGCCGAGGCATTGGGGCGGGGCGAGAGGGAGGATAACCCGGCCCTGCTCCTGAGTCAGGACTTCTGGGAGGAAGAGGGGCGGGGAGAGCTGGCCCGGATTCGCCGTTACCGGACGTCGCTGGGGGTTTCCATTCCGCTTTTCGACAATTACGCACTGGACCTGGCGGGAAACGCCTGGGTGGAGGCCCCCATCGGCAGGGGAAAAAACTATACGGCGTACGGCCACACCCTTGCCTTCCGGGGCGTGGTGAACCGACGTCTCTCGGCCGCCGCCGGATGGACGGAAAAGCGCTACACAGGACAGGGGCCGTCGGCCAGGGAGACGGGGTATGCCCGCCTGTCACTGGCCGTCAACGATTACCTTCGTCTGGAGGCGGGATACGAGCGCGCCGACGAGATCTACAACGACTTCGGCATCAGGCAGGGGGGCATCCAGTCCAATTCATACTGGGCCGCCTTCTCCCTGAGGCCGAAGCGGGCCACTCTCCTCTCCGGGAGGGCGGGCCACATCAGGTATACCGACGGCAACCAGGGGGAATTCGTCTTCCTTTGGGCCGGCCATGACTTCAGCGACCATCCCCGCGTCTTCCGGGTGACCGCCAACGGCGAATACCGCAACACCAGACACCGGGATATCTATCTGTATTCCGGCCAGGGCGAGCTGCTGGATATCATCCATCCTTACTGGACACCCAGGGACTACCTGGCCGGAAGCGTGACCCTGGAGTGGAACCACGACCTGTCCCGTCAATTCTTTTGCGGCGGAGAACGCCATTTCTACGTGGTGAAGACCACCTTCGGCACGGATACGGAAGACAACCCGGCGGCAAGGCTTGAGATCGAATGGCGCTATGAATTCCTGGACAACTGGATGATTTCCCTCAAGGGCCTGCTGCACCGTTCCAGGGAGTGGGACGCGACGGGCGGCCGGCTTGAATTACGATACAGGTTCTGATGACATGAATTCTCCAGAAAAACACGCATCCAGGGTCTACGTCCTCACGGGACTGCTGTTTCTCACGCTGGCCAGCGTTACCCTCTACCTGTCGGTGCGCTTCATACTCTTCTTCGGCTCGGGCTACCCCTGGTACGAGCAGATCACCGCCTTTCTGCTGCTGGGGGCGGAAACCTTCATCCTCGTCCACTGCATCGGCTACTTCCTCAATATTCTTCACGTGGTGCGGCAAAAGAGGGATATCCTCCCTTCAATACCTCCTCCCGAGCCCCTGGACAGCTTCCCCCCGGTGGCCATCATCGTCTCTTCTTTCAGGGAGCCGCTGGAGGTGGTGGAAGACACCCTGACCTGCTTTCGCAACCTCACCTATCCCAACAAGCATCTCTATTTCCTGGACGACACCCGCTATGACGTCGCCGACCGGGACCCCGGCGCCCTGGAGAGCTACCGCGCGGCCGTGGACGCACTGTGCGCAAGGCTGGAGATCAATCTCTTCCGCAGAAAATGGCATGGGGCCAAGGCGGGAATGATCAACGACTTTCTCGATTTTCTGGCGGGCCGGCGCCGGGAGGGTTTCCAGTTCACCGCCAATTCTCCCGGGGACCGGGAAGAGGATATCAGATACATCATCGTCTTCGACGCGGACATGAACCCTTTTCCCGATTTCGTGGAACCGCTGGTGGCCAGGATGGAGCGGGACGAAAGGCTCGCCTTCATCCAGACGCCCCAGTACTACACCAATTTCGAATTCAACCGTGTGGCCCATGCGTCCGGGCTGCAACAGGCCATCTTCTACGAATATATCTGCGAGGGGAAGAGTCTTCAGGACGCCATGTTCTGCTGCGGAACCAATGTCATCTTCCGGAGGGAGGCGCTGGAGGATGTGGGCGGTTTCGACATGAATTCGGTAACCGAGGATTTCGCCACATCCCTCAGGTTCCACATGAAAGGATGGCGCTCGGCGTATATGAACAAGGTCTGCGCCTTCGGCATGGGTCCGGAAGACCTCCTGGGCTACTTCCGGCAGCAGTTCCGCTGGGCCCTGGGAACGGTCGGCCTCTACCGCGTCATCCTCTTGGAATTCCTGAAGAATCCGCGCCTCCTGCCGCCGGTGAAGTGGTGGGAATACTTCCTTTCCGGCACCCATTACTTTGTCGGGTGGGTATTTTTCATCCTGGTGATGTGCCCCGCCCTCTACCTGACCCTGGATATCCCCAGTTACTTCATAAAACCCGAATTCTACATCCTCATCTTCACCCCCTATGTGGTTTTCAGCGCCTCTCTCTTCCTCTTTACCCTGAAGAGCCGCAGATACCGTATTCAGGAGATCCTGTTCGGGCTTGTCCTCACACCGGTAACCTTTCCCGTTTACATGCGCGCCTCCCTGCTGGCCATGCTCGGGGTGCGGGGAACCTTCGGCATAACCCCCAAGGGAGGGGCCTCGTGTCTACCCCTCCACGCCCTGTGGCCGCAACTGCTTCTGGCCGTGTTCTGTTTCTTCTCCCTGGTATGGGGGGGGATGCGCATCTATTACGAACGCGAGCCGGTCTACGCCCTGGCGGTAAACAGCCTGTGGTGCCTCTATCATTTCCTGATCCTGTCCTCGGTTCTCTATTTCAACTTTTCACGAAAGGACACCGGGGCATGAAGGCCTCCTTCCCGCTATTGGCGGCCCGAATCGCGGCCCTGTTCATCCTGGCCGCCCTGGGTGGAGGGTGCGCGGCCGCCGGGCCAGGGTCCCCTTTTCTGGGGGTGGCGCTCCACGGTTATCCGCTGACGCCGGACGCGCTTAAAGACGCCGCCGATCGGTTCCCGGTCCGGCCGGAAGTCGTCGTGTTCTTCCTCCAGTGGCCCGGGACGGGCGACCCCGGCGGTTTCCCCCTGGAGACCCTGGAAGCCATCGCCGCCTCCGGAGCTGTCCCCTGCGTCACCTGGGAACCGATGTATTATGGGAACGGCAGGGAGACGGCCATTCATCACCGCATGATAATGGAGGGGCGGTATGACCCGTACATCCGGGAATTCGCCCGTAAGGCCGCCAGGTGGGGGCGGCCGTTCATCATCCGTTTCGCCCACGAGATGAACCTCTCCCGCTACCACTGGGGCACGGAGGCGGCGGAATACGGCCCGGCCAGCCCGGAGATATACCGGGGGATGTTCCGCCGCGTGGCGGACCTCTTCAGGGAGGAGGGCGCCGCGAACGCGCTGTGGGCCTTCTGCCCCAACGCGGAGTCCGTCCCGGACGCGCAATGGAACCGTATCGACGCCTACTATCCGGGCGACGGTTATGTGGACATACTAGGTGTGGACGGATACAACTGGGGTCTTTCGAAAACAAAGGAAAAGGATGGCTGGGACAGCCGATGGATGTCTTTCAGGCGGATCTTCGCGCCCCCCCTGGCCCGCCTCCGGGAGCTTTCGCCCCGCAAACCGGTCATTGTCTTCGAGACGGCCTCCACGTCCAAGGGGGGCGACAAGGTCCGCTGGTTCTGTGAGGCAATGGCCTCGGCAAGGGAAATGGGACTGAAGGGGCTGGTCTGGTTCCAGGCGGACAAGGAGGAAGACTGGCGCATCGGGGCCGTACCGCCCTCCTGCGTCCCGTCCGGAGGCGGTCCCTCGACGGCGGAGTGGCTTTATAAAATGGCCGGTGGCCGCGGCGCGGTTACAGGGAAAGAAGATAGTAGATGACCACGGTATTGAAATTGGTGTACAGCTTCTTTTCCAGCTCCTTTATGGCCGAGACATAGGGTTCCACCAGTTCCGATTCGAAAGCCGCTTCAAAGATGTCGGGGTTGATTCCCGACTCAATCAGGGAACGCAGCTCTTCCAGGTTGAGCTGTCTGGGGATGTCCTCGGTCCGCGCGCAGAGCCGGGATATCCGCTTATGGATACCGGTGAGTCTTTCATGCTCCTCCAGCGCCTGCCTTCTCATGTCTTCCAGAACCGCCGCTTTCAGTTGCGAATACTCCTGATGGTCATACCCGCCGATGCGGGAAAAATACGGGATCAGGTGTTTCAGATAAATGGCGACACCCTTCTTGAGGAAGATGCAATCCATGACGGCCCTGGAAATCAGGGAGGGCAACGACTCCACCAAATGGCTTTCGTAGATGATCTCGGCGCTGGCGGTGGAGATGGACACGGGCGCCTCCAAGGGTTCCTTCCGCAACAGGCTCACCGCGCATATCTGGGCGAACAGGGGTTCGTCCCAGTATACCCTCACCACCTTTCCGGCGCCGGAAAACACCCGGTCGCTCCGCAAGGGGAGATGGAGGCGCACGATGTCGTCCACCTGCAACCGGTCCCGGTTAGCCGCCCAGTTGGGAATGGCGAACCGGGCGCCGCTGGGGCTCAGGTCCTGAAGCACATACTCGAAGGGTTGATGGTCCGCCTCCCTTGTGGCGACAAAGGGGAGGGTTATCATCGTCAGAGGCGCCCGTATTTCCCGGCGTCTATCCTTTTCCTGGTTCATATTCGATTGCTCCGGCGCGGGGGATAATATCAGCGGTTCATAGCGCTCTGTATGGTTGCGGGCATTCAAGTGTAACCGGGATATGGGCATCCCGCAATTCTCCGGATATATTCTCATGAAGGAAAGGCGGCCCTGCCGGGTCTTGAAAACCGGGCAGGGCTCCGGTTACAGGTTCAGTCCACGACCGGCCCCGCTCATCTCATCCCGCATCCGCGCCACCTCCGTGTCTTCCAGGTACTCGTCGAAGCCCATAACACGGTCGATGATCCCGGCCGGGGTGATCTCCACGATCCGGTTCGCCACCGTTGAGATGAACTCGTGGTCATGGGAGGCAAAGAGCGCCACCTCGGTGAAGGAGATCAGCCCGTTGTTGAGGGCGGTGATGGATTCCAGGTCCAGGTGATTGGTCGGCTCGTCCAGGATCAGTGCGTTGGCGCCGGACAGCATCATCCGCGACAGCATGCAGCGGACCCGCTCGCCCCCGGAGAGGACGCTGGTCTTTTTCATCGCCTCTTCGCCGGAAAAGAGCATCCTGCCCAGGAACCCCCGGGCGAAGGACTCCCCTTCCGTGGGAGGGGAAAACTGGCCGAGCCATTGGATGAGGTTCAGGTCGCTGGCGAAGTATTCGCTGTTGTCCTTGGGGAAATATGCGGGGGTGATGGTCACTCCCCAGCGGAAACAGCCGCTGTCCGGCGCCATCTCACCGGCCAGGATCTGAAAGAGGGTCGTCTTCGCCAGGCTGTTGCCGCCGATGAAGGCGATCTTGTCCCCCTTGCGCACGGTGAGGGTCAGGTCGTTCAGCAACGGGACCCCGTCGATGGCCTTGGAAAGCCCGGTGATCTCCAGGATGACATCCCCGCAGGGGCGCTCCGGCTTGAACACCACGTACGGATACTTGCGCGACGAAACCGGCATCTCCTCGATGGTCAGCTTCTCCAGCAGCTTTTTGCGCGAGGTTGCCTGTTTCGCCTTGGAGGCGTTGGAGCTGAAGCGCTGGATGAACTCCTTCAGTTCGTTGGCCTTGTCGGTGATCCTGCGGTTCTCGTCCTGCTTCTGCTTCAGGTTCAGCTGGCTTGCCTGGTACCAGAAGTCATAGTTTCCCACGTACACCTGGATACGGCCGAAGTCGATGTCAGCGATATGGGTGCAGACCTGGTTCAGGAAGTGGCGGTCGTGGGAAACGACGATCACCGTGTTGGGAAAACGGAACAGGAAGTCCTCCAGCCAGGCGACGGACTTCAGGTCCAGGTGGTTGGTGGGCTCGTCCAGGAGAAGCACGTCCGGGTTGCCGAACAGGGCCTGGGCCAGGAGCACGCGCACCTTTTCCCCCCCTTCCAGTTCCTTCATCTTCCTGTGGCGCAGCTCCTCGGGGATGCCGAGGCCGTTGAGGAGCACGGCCGCCTCGGACTCCGCCTCGTAGCCGTTCATCTCGGCGAACTCCGCCTCCAGCTCGGCGGAGCGGATCCCGTCTTCCTCGCTGAAGTCGCCCTTGGAATAGAGCTCATCCCGCTCGGCCATTACCCGGTAGAGCCGTTCATGCCCCATGATGACGGTGGTAAAGACCGTCTCCTCATCAAAGGCGAACTGGTCCTGGCGCAGCACGGCTATTCTTTCCCGATTTCCCACCGAGATCTCCCCCTTGTCCGGCTGGATCTCGCCGGAGAGGATCTTGAGGAAGGTGGACTTTCCGGCGCCGTTGGCGCCGATCAACCCGTAGCAGTTGCCCGGGGTGAACTTCATGTTTACATCCTTGAACAGAACCCTCTTCCCGTAGGAGAGGGTCACGTTGGTAGCGCTGATCATGCTTGAAAACTCCCTTTGTGAAAAATATCGAGCAGGGTGAAGCGTGCTGATCTGATCAAGCACGCTTCACCCTCTCACAGGCCCGTACGTACAGGCCTGGCTAATGTCCGCTTGGCGGCAACCGAACTACTCTAAGCGACCCAAGGAGGATCGCGTGAACATCTATGAAGAGGCGCTTGTAGAAAAGAAATGCAACGAACTCCCCGTCAGACAGGCTTCCTGATGGATCTGCTCATCATCAGCATGATAAAAATCGCCAGAGAGCGCCAAGTCTACAGCGAATTCGTTAAAATCACTTCACCAGAACCAGGACGTGCATACCCCTTATGAACAACAATGGGGTCGGCAAAAACCGGCCCCATTGTTGTTCTGGTTCAGTGAATGTGACAATTCCGTAGCAATGTCAAAATAATCAGAAAATTCCAGTCAGCTTATTCTGGAGTTCAACACCCGGAGACAGATTTCCTCACACAATACACCACTTTTGGAAAGCTGTAAATCAATTGAACCCTTCCGCCATAGAACAACGCCAGACATGATAGTGCGGACTCCTCGCCGGACGTTATTTTAGGGGCATTCCATTATATCTGAAAACGGCAGATGGAGTCGTCCGAAGAGAACGACTTCGACCTGATTCGTTGCTTCTCTTGGCGAAATGAGCTTAGAGCAGCAGAAGAAGGGCATTCGGAGTGAACGAAGGATGACTTCAACTGCCGAATCTAGGTTATATCCTTTTACGCCTATCTCTATTTTTATGAAGATGTGCGTCCGGATACGGAACTCGATCCAATTCTCAATGACCTTCCCGTCACGTTTGTCGTGATAGAACAACACCTCTCTCCATCTCCACCAGACTCGCACACCTGACCTCCCCCAAACCTTGTGAAAACAGGCAAATCAGACCCGTTCTTTGTTTTGTTTTCCAGAAAGCGCTACCTGAGACGAAAATCGAATGATGATAATTTAATTGACACATTTTATGGCTCAATGGTATTAGCTGTGTAGCGTCATATTAATTATTGCAAATATATCTTTCTCTCCAAATGCTGTTCCCCTTGAATTTCACGAAAAGGACCCAAAATGAACATTCCGAGACCGCTTTTCCGGTTTTCGAACATGGCGTTCGGCTCGTCTCAAATGAAGCGCATCGAAGGGGCATATCAGACCCTCCTTGTCCCGTATCATCAATTCATGGCCCCTTTTTTCCGTGAAGCGTGGGAAAAGCCGCCCACTTTGGGGAGATAGAAACGGGATATGCACGGACACCATTTCCATACGGAATCAGTCCTGTTGAGGGAGTTGGCCGCGGAGTTCGCCGGCGCCAATCCGGCCCTGGCCCCCTTGTTGAACGGCCCCATGATCGATCCGGACGTGGAGCGGCTTCTGGATGCCGTGGCTTTTCAGAACACCCTGCTGGGCCGGAAGCTGGATGTTGATTTCCCCGATCTCGTTCTGAACCTGGCCCACCTCATACTGCCCCATTATATGCGGCCTGTTCCCGCAACCACCATCCTGGGCTTCACCCCGGCCCGGACCATGGATCGACCAGTACGCATACCGGCCGGGGCGACGGTCGCCTCCATCCCGGTTGATGGAACATGCTGCCGGTTCACTACCGTACGGAATCTGGACCTTCATCCCCTTGAGGTCACGGACGCCACAATCCTTCAGACCACGGAACGCGCCGCCGAGATACGCCTCTCCTTCATCCTGCACGGTTGCACACTCTCGCAATGGCTGCCCGAAACAATTCGCCTGTTTCTGGCGGGTGACCGGGCGACCGCCACCGGATTGTATCAGCTCTTGAGCCGCCGCCTGAAGCGGATAACCGTAACTGCTCCCGGCGCGAAAACCATGCTTCTTCCTCCCGTATGCCTGCGGCAAGCCGGGTATGGCGAAAGCGACGCCCTTGTCCCCTGGCCGTCCCACGCCTTTCCCGGCTACCGCCTCTTTCAGGAATATTTCACCGCCCCGGAAAAGTTCCTGTTTTTTGAGCTTTCCGGCCTGGAGGGCTGGACGGGGCGCGGGGACGCCGGACACTTCAGTGTCAGCTTCCTGCTGGACGGCCTGACCTCGGAGGCGCCGAAGGTCGGGCTCGCCAATTTCGTCACCAATGCGGTTCCGGCGGTCAACCTTTTTTCCCATGATGCCGACCCGATCATCCTGGACCATCGCGCAAGCCGCTATCTCGTCCGTCCTTGCGGAGCGAACCCCCGTCATTACCGGATATTCTCCGTGGACGGAGTGACCGGCGTCACCCGCGGCGACGGCGGGGAGAGGAGCTACGCGGCATTCGAGCTATTCGGTTCCGACACTCCCGGTACGCCGGTCTTCCACGCGGAACTGGAAAAATCCCCGGCCGGCGACGGATACGACATATACCTCTCTACGGCGTTTCCCGACGGAACGGTATTCCCCGTCGGAGAGACCCTTTCCATCGCCCTCACCTGCGCCAACGGCGCCCTTCCGGAAAGCCTGCGCATCGGCGACATCCGCGTCCCCCTGGCAGGAATACCGGCGGACGTATCCTGCGGCAACATCACCCCGGTACATCCGGGAGTTCTTCCGCCCCTGGGACCGGACCTCCTGTGGCGGCTCACCACCCACCTCTACCTGAACCATGCGCCTCTGGGAAACGCGGATCACCTGAGCACGCTGCTCGAGCTCTACCTGTTCGATGAAAACGCCTCCGGCGCTCCCCTGACCGCCAATCTCAAGAGGATAGCCGGAATAGAGGATGTGGCCGTCACACCTGATGAAGCCATGGTGGAGGGGGTGCTTGTCCGGGGAAGCCATGTCCGCCTGAAGGTCCGCGGGGACCATTTTGCCGGAGCGGGAGACCTGTTCCTGTTCGGCTGTGTGCTCCACCGCTTCCTGGAGGAATACGCGTCCATCAACTGCTTTACCAGACTGAACGTGGACGAACAGACGCGAGGAGAGAGCTATCAGTGGCTCATGAGACAGGAATGACATCCCTGATAACCGACCTTCTGGAGAACGGCCACGAATTCTCCTTCGTCCAGGTCATGCGGCTTGCCCGGCGATTCCTCGATCCCGCGGGAGAAATGGGGCTTCCCGAAATCCCCTGGCAGGACCGGGTCCGGGTCCGGCCGGAACTGTCCCTGACCTTTCCCGCCTCGGACGTGGCCGCTGTCGAAAAGGACGGCGACGACCTCCGTATCACCACAACCTTTCTCGCCCTCTACGGCGCGTCATCGCCACTTCCCGCCTTCTACACCGAAGACCTCATGGACGAAGCGTCAAACGACGAATCGGTATGCCGCGACTTCCTCGACATCATTCACCAGCGCCTCTATCACCTCTACTTCCAGTGCTGGAGCAAATACCGGCTCCTTATCCGCGTCGTCGAAGAAAATAACCCCATCGACCGGGAACGCCTTCTCTGCCTCATCGGCCTCGGGGAAAAAGAACTGGCCTGCTGCATGCCCGATGCCTTCAGCCTGCTGCGCTACACCGGCATCCTGACCCAGTATCCCCGTTGTGCCATGGGGCTCAAAACCATCCTGCGTGACGCGCTGGGAATGAAAGGCATCACCATCATCCAGAACATACGGCGCATGGTCCCCATCCCAGGCGACCAGCGCATGCGCATGCTCGTAAGCGGCGGCAGGCTCGGCATGGACACCGTTCTCGGCAGCAAGATCGCGGACAGGACGGGCAGATTCCGCATCCGTATCGGGCCGCTTGCCTGGCGGGAATTCAACGACCTGCTGCCGGGAACACCGCGCAACGGCAGACTCACCGGCCTGACCAGGTTCTACCTCACAGACCCCCTCGAAGTGGAACTGGAGCTGGTCCTCGCCGCCGGTGAGGCGCAACCGATCCGCATCGGCGACCCCGAAGCGCGGCTCGGCCTCAATACCTGGGACTTCGCAGGCAAGGGCATCGGCGAAGTCAGCGCCCGGTTCCGGCTGGAGGCGCTGCCGAACCGCAAGCATCTTCCATCAAATCCGGAAGCCACGCCAACGAAAACGGGCCATGACTTTGTCGACTGCTACCGCAATGAACGGGCGCTCCTTGGGGAACTGGCGGACCGGTTCGCCGGGAACCATCCAAATCTCGCCCCGCTGGCCGGCGGTTCCACAGCTGATCCCGGCGTGGAGAGACTGCTTGAGGGAACCGCCTTTTTGAACGCCCTGCTGCGGCGCAAGCTGGATGATGACATCCCGGAGTTTATCAATGAAGTAATCACCTCTGTACAGCCGGAACATATGCTGCCGGTACCGGCAAGCACCATCATCGCCTTTACTCCCAAGGAGGGGCTTACGCGGACACAGGTGATTCCAGCCGGGGCCGAAGTCCTGTCGGTTCCGGTGCAGGGTACCGGATGCCGGTTCAGGACCTGCTATGAGGTGACCGTTCATCCCCTGTCACTTCTGGACGCCTCATACTCACACCCATCCGGCAAGACCCCGCGCATCACTCTGCAATTGGAATTGAACGGTATGGGGCTTTCTTCCTGGGAGGCCGAATCCCTTCGCCTCTACCTTGCTGATGACTATCCGGAGGCCTGCGATCTGAGTCTGCTGCTTTTGCGCTGTCTGAAGCGCATAAAAATCACTGCGCACGATAACGGTTCAACAATCGAGATTTCATCGGACTGCCTGAAACCGGTCGGCTTTGCCGAAGAAGAAACCATCCTCACCAAGGAAAAGAGCTTCATGCCCGGGCATCTGATACTCCAGGAGTATTTCCTGTTCCGC
>CAYMFO010000066.1:0-14726 GCA_964389825.1 uncultured Geobacter sp.
TTTTCAAATTACACACAAAAACCGTGTCAAGAACTTTTTTGCTGAATAGTTACAACCATCCTTCACTTCTTCGCTAACGTTGAAAGACAATAAACAAACGTTGAAAGGCATTGCGCGCATTTTCCGCCGAAGTCGGCCGCGGCCTTCAAGGCGTCATCTCCCGGTATCGTTCGCGCAGCTCCAGGTAGGAGACCAGCGACGGCGACATCAGCTCGCCGTCCGAATCGCGCCCCACGTACACCGAGAACATGGCCGCGCCGTCCCTGGCGAAAAAGCGGACGCTGTGGCTGTCCTTGCCGAATATGGGCTTGGATACAAACCAGATGGAACCGAGCAGGGAGGTCATGATATGTCCGCCCAGGGCGCAACCCTTGCGGCGCAGACTGTACGTTCCGTGCCCCGGCGTCCCCTTGGGCAGCGGGCCGCTGTATTCGATAATCATCCCCTGGTTCGCGGCGACAAAGGTGACCTGCTCCCAGGCGCAGAGCTCGCGCCAGATGAATTCAAAATCCTCGACGGGCGCGGCGACCCGCATTTCCCTGGGGAGAAAAAAGACCGCCTGCGCTTCGCTCAGGCCGAACTGACGGGCCAGGTCTCCGACCATCCGATCCGGATGATTTCTGACAGCAGCGGCATAGTCTTCTACTACTGCATGATAGGCGCTCACTGAGGCCTCCTTTCGTGGATTTATACGTCGTTATCCGCCCGGCAAATCAGGCGGCGCGTATTGGCGCCTGTTTCGGGTCGCGGCGTCGGCGCCGCCATGCCCGGGCCGGGCGCATAGGTTATTAATAAAAAAGAACTGGCTGGCTTGAACTTTTCCACCGAAAGGGAAGGCAGATTCCTGGCTGGCTTGGAGTATACCGTTTCGATTCAGCGCCACTCACCCTCAAGCCGGCCCAACCAGGCGGCGATCCGCTCCCGGGTCATTTTTGACTGGTTATCTTCATCGATTGCCAGGCCGACGAACATCCCGTTCCGCACGGCCGAGGACTTCTCGAAATCATAGCCGTCCGTCGGCCAGGCGCCCACCGGGGTAACGTCGGCATCCGCAAGCGCGTCATACAGGGTTCCCATGGCGTCCAGAAAGGTATCGGAATAGCCGTTCTGATCACCAAGCCCGAACAGGGCCACGGTCTTTCCTTTCAGGTCCGCCTCCTTGAGCAGGGACAGCTTTCCTTCCCAGTCGTCCTGCATGTCGCCCATTCCCCAAGTGGAGACACCCAGGATAAGATTCTGGTACTTTTCCAGATCACCGGCCGCAAGCGACGAGACATTAATCAGCTCCGCCCTTTCCTCGCCCAGCGCCGCGAGAATGCTGTTGGCCACCTTCGAGGTAGACCCCGTGGTCGTTCCATAGACAATGCCGATTTTGTTCATCAGATTCTCCTTTCGATTTATGGTTTGGCCGCCCCTCGACGGCCTCCGGGACGATAAGCTTTGATTTTGAATATCATTTTCTTGAACAGGATACGCGACTGCGCCGTGCTCCGCTACCACTTGACGCCAAACAATCGACGTTGGAAGCCAAGACAAAAAAAATCCGTAACGGATCGGCGCATGAAAAAAAACATCCCTTGCGGCCCGAATGGCGCTTGTTCCCATTCTCATCGCAAGGGATGATCCTTTTCTCATATTACTTGTTGATTGTATGGTCTGTTACGGGTTTTCCTGCTTCTCATGTCCTTCAACATGGAGGACATGAGACAATACATCGTGGACATGGGAGTCGAGATCATTCACGTGGTCTTTAAGGTCTTGAAGCAGGGAATCACCGCATCCGCAATTTTCCAGATCTTTCGCCAAATGTTCGATATCGCAATGCACATGTTCCAAATCTCTCCGCAGATGCGTCAGATCATCTTTCAATAGTCCCATTTTTTCAGTTCTCCTTTTGTTTTGTAGTTATCGCCAGACCGCAAACAAACCAGACCGGCATTGCATTAAAATACCGATGTCCCCGCCCCTCCTATCAACCAGGAAAAATGGTTTTTCACCTCGCTGTTGCGGTAGAGGGAAACAGGCCTCCTTTCTTTCGCCGCCGGGAAGCGGACCCCCGGAATGGACGAAGATAATCACCTGGACCGGCACGGGTCGCCCATATCTCCAGGACCGCCAGACAGCCAGGGTGTTTATAAAGACAGCGCGCTGGAGCGGCCGTTACGCTTCCTCGCGCACCCGTGACGGATTGACCCCGAAACGCTCCGTGAATGCCTTGGCGAAATAGCTGAGATTGTTGTATCCCACCTCCAGGGCCGCCTCGGTGACGCGCACCCCGCCGTTGCGAAGGAGACACATGGCGCGCTCCAGACGCACCTCCCGCAGAAAGGCATAGGGAGGCTTGCCGCAGTTACGCGTAAACACCTCCTTGAACTTACTGACGCCCATGCCCACGCGAAAGGCCAGTTCTTCCAGGGAGGGGGGATCGTCGAGACTCCCCTCCAGGATGCGGCGCGCGGTATCCACGGCCGCGCGCTCCCGCTCAGCTACGGACAGGGAAGCGCGTTCCCGGGCGCGCGACACGTGCCACAGCAGCTCCAGGGCGCAGGACAGGGCAAGGGGCGCGCCCGAAGGGTCATGCTCCAGGGCCTCCCTTATGCGATCCACGGCACGTTCCATACGTGGGTCCATGGGCGCCTCCACGCGGGCCGGGCATCTCAACTTGGCGGCTTCGTCCATTTCCAGCCGCAGACTGCCCCTGCCCAGCAGGTCGGAAGAGGTGAAGGCGATGCGCAGCACCTCGGCCCCGTCTTCGGAGCGGCACTCGATCCGGCGGCAAGTATCGGTAAGAAACCTCATGCTGCATCGCCCCCCGCGGATCCGGTAATGCTCGCGGCAGGTCCCGTCCGTGACACACACCTGAAGAGTACCCGTGAGAACGAAGAAGGCCTCGAAGCGATCCTCCGGAGCGCAATCCGGCGAATATCCGGCAAAGCCCTCCCCTTCCACTTTGCGGTCATGGAAAGAATGAATGTCGACCTTCATGCATTGTAACGAGCAGAGACACCGCGCCTCCACGCATGGAGCATTCGAGGCGGAACAATGGAGCGCAACGCCCCCGGATCGCCTGTTGCAATTGCGGGTATCTTTTTTTCCGGATACTTTCCTGGGCATAAACGCCTCCTCTGAGTCCGCGAGACATCAGGTCCTTTTGCATACCCTCCAAAGGGAAAAGAGTGAATGCCGGTTCTTTGCGCCCGTGAAACAAGGCCGGGCAGTAACACTTTATATTGGCGAAAAACAGATTGGCTGGCTGGAAAGCGCCCGGAAATGGCGGCGCCGGCGGCTGGCTTGGAGGAAAGAATTGCGCGGTCAGGAGGCGATGGCCAAGGACGGGGCGTGCAACCGCTCTCCCCTCCTCCGGTAACGTCCGCGCAGAAAATAACTGCCGACCCCCTTGCGTATCTCCTTGAGAACAGCCACGATGGCCGGATCGAACTGCCGCCGGGAGCAACGCTCTATCTCCTCCATGGCCTCATCGAAACTTACGCCCTTGCGATAGGGTCTGTTCTGCAGGAGGGCGGAAAGGGTGTCCGCGATGGCGATGATGCGCGCGCCGACCGGAATGGAAGAACCTTTCAGACCGCCGGGATATCCCGAACCGTCGTAGCGTTCATGATGATGGCGGATCATGTCGGCAATGCCGCCAGCGCCACTGAAGACACGGACCGGTTCGACGATCTTCGCCCCCATTTCGGGATGCTTCCGTATCCATTCCTGCTCGAGTTCATCCAGGGGGCCCTCTTTCTTCAACACGGAATCGGGAATCCCTATCTTGCCGATATCATGAAGGTGTCCCGCTATATGCACTGCATCCGCCTGTTCCTCGCCGAATCCCATGGAGCGGGCGAGGAAATAGCTCACCTCCGCCACCTCCAAAGAGTGATTGTAGGTCAGCGGATCACGCGCATCCACCGTATTGCCCAGGGACTCGGCGAACTGGTGGAGATAATGGCCGTTGTCATGACGGGCCACCGTCCATCTGCCCAACGAGTCCTCCCATGAATTATCGAATATTCCGGCAAGCCGGTATCTCTCAGACGGAATCAAATCCTTGGTTTTGATCAAATCCTGCATGCTTTACAGCTCCTTCCAGTGTCTTTTTCATGTGTGGTAGAGGGTATGGAGCTACATAGAAACCAATGGCTATGTAGAAATAATGATCCATGGGACTCAACCGTTTTGGTCTCGAACATTTGGATCGCGGACGGAAAATACTATTGGCTGGCTGGGAACTCCCGGAGGAAAGGGACTCGTGGCTGGCTGGGGGGAACCGCGGTTTTTTTATTTTGTGAGGATAAGCTTGTCCTTGCCGGTAATCCGCAACTGGTACTCTTCTCCGGCGTGCTCGATAATAATAACGCGGGCGTCGCAAAACAGCTCTCCGCTGCTGAAGATCCGCCGCAAGGGAGGGTGGCGCTCGTTTTTTGGCTTTACCTCTCTCCCGTTCAAGGACGCAGTGTGCGTCTTCATCATCAGGTCTCCTTTCACCTGGCGATAATCACCGGGATCACGCCCGGTTTCATTGTCAGGGACTCTTCTTCCATAAAGGTCACAAGCAGATTCTGACACTGTTCCTTCCTCCGTTTTTCGCCTGATACAGGGCGGAATCGGCATCGGCGACAAGGCGCTCAACCCCCCTGTCCGGGGGCAGACCCGAAACCCCGATACTGACCGTGACCATTCCGCTTTGGGGTAAGGGCGGAAAAACATATTCCTCTACTTTTTCACGGATCCTTTCCGCGATGCGAGCGGCCTCCTCGGCAACGGTACCGCGCAGGAGGATCAGAAACTCTTCGCCGCCCCAACGGCACAACACGTCCGAACGGCGCAGGCAGTCCCGCGCGATCCTGCCAAATGACCTGAGCACGGAATCTCCGCACTGATGCCCGTAACCGTCGTTGATGCTCTTGAAACGGTCTATATCGGCCATGAGGAGGGCAAACGGAATCTTTTTCGCGGCATATTTTTCTATTTCCTGCCCGATGATCCGATCGGCGGAACCGCGGTTGAGGAGACCCGTCAGGCTGTCGTAATATGCCTGCGACCTGATTGATTCAAAACAACTCTTGATGGGGCGGACGACAATATGCGCGGCCAGGTCGGAATGGAAGGCAATCTTCGCATTATCGACGCAGATCACTACCTTTTTCAACGCAACAGGATCGCAATGGAGCAGGTCCAGCAACTTGCCTTCCCGTACCCCCATGCCGCGCAATCTCCTGATCTCGGGAGACGCCGCGTCAATGGAGGCCACCTCGGCGGTTTCCCCCACATACATCTCGTTCACCGGTATCGTCACTGGCTACCCCCCTTGATATTACTTAGGCATTACATGCGACATGACATCTCCCGCACGACGCGGCCGGCGCAATCCGCCGCAACCGGCTACGCCGCGCGGGCTGTTTATTCCGGCTACCCGCCGCGTTTCCCGCGGCAGGAATTACCGCACCCTGAGCAGTGTCCCCTGTTTTTCCACATGGAACGGTAAAGCAGGAAGACCGCTCCCACGATGATTGCAATTGCGAGAAGTAAGTCACCGGCGCCCATGACTTACCCTCCCAGACCCAGGAGGCGCCCACCCTGGTAGATAATGAACGCCATGCCCCAGGCCAGGGTTGTCTGGTAGAGAAACGCCAGACCGGCCCACTTCCACGTACCGAACTCCTGGCGCATGGCGATGCCTACGATGACGCACGGCATGTACAGCAGCACGAACACCATGAAGGCATAGGCGGACAGGGGAGTAAATGAACCTCGCACCGCCTCTTTCAAAGAGGACTGCCCTTCCTCTTCTTCGGAGGCCAGGCTGGCCGCTCCGAAGGTGGAAACCACATTCACCGCCGCGCCCTTCACCGCTCCGCCGAAGGAGACGGCTATCTCCTTCAGGTCCTCGCCCAGGGTCGGCTTCTCCTTTGTCTCTTCCTTTTTCTCCGGCGCATAGATCTCGCCCATGGTGCCCACCACTATCTCCTTGGCGATTACCCCGGTAATGAGCGCCGACGACGCTTCCCATGTGCCGAAGCCCAGGGGCTGGAAGATGGGCGCCACGGCGGCGCCGGTCTTGCCCAGCCACGAGTCGCGCTTGTTCTCCACGCCCCACGGCAGGTTCAGGAGGAACCAGACGAGGATCGAAACCGCCAGGATGTAGGTTCCGGCCTTGATCAGGAAGTGTTTGCCCTTTTCCCAGGTATGGATACAGAGACTACGGAAGGAGGGCATGCGGTAGGGAGGAAGCTCCATGATGAACATGGGCGCCTCTCCCCGGAACAGGGTGCGTTTGAAGATGAGCCCCATGACGATGGCCAGGATAATCCCCAGCACGTACAGGGACCAGATGACGGTCCCGGAATTGCCCGGGAAAAATATCCCCGCGAACAGGACATACACGGGCAGGCGCGCGCCGCAGGACATGAGCGGCAGGAGCAGCGCGGTGAGAACCTTGTCCCGCGGGTTTTCCAGTGTCCTGGTGGCGTAAACGCCGGGAACGTTGCAGCCGAAGCTGAGAAGCATGGGTATGAAGGACTTGCCGTGCAGGCCTATTGCGTGCATGGCCCTGTCCATGACAAAGGCGGCCCGGGCCATGTACCCGCTCCCCTCCAGGAAGGTAATGAAAAACATCATGGCGAAGATGACCGGCACGAACACCAGCACGAACCCCACGCCGGATATGACGCCGTCGTTCACCAGGGAGATGGTCCAGTCAGGAGCGCCCATCGAGCCCAGTATCGCCTCGGCCCATCGTTTGAAGGGACCGGCCGTCATCCCGTCAATCCAGTCGGCGAAGGGCGTGGACAGGTCGAAGGTGAGTTTGAACATGACCCACATGGCCATCAGAAAGATGGGGATGCCGAGGAAGCGGTTCAGGACAATGCGGTCGATCTTCTCGGTCATCTCCATTTTCCGCGGTTCCGGCTTTTTCAACACCTCCCGTGTCAGTCCGGCCGCCAGGGAATAACGCACATCCGCCATGAGCGCTTCCATGTCGTCGCCATGGGCCTTGCGCAGATGGACCAGGGCGGTGTCCGCGGAGAATCCGGCCGGCAAGCCGGCGCCGGAACGAACCTGTTCGTCCCCTTCCATGAGCTTCAGGAGAAGCCAGCGTCTCGGATAGCGCTCCAACAGCCGGCCGTGACTCTTTTCCAGCTCTCCGCCCAACAGCTCCACCGCGCTTTCCACATCCTCGCCGTAGTGTAGCTGGTGCGGCTCAACCCCTTTTGCTTTATCCGCAATCTCCACCACCGCGTTCAGCAGCGCATCCAGTCCGCTCTTCTTTACCGCGGAGGTGGGCGCCACCTTGACGCCGAGCATCATTTCCATGCCCGCCACATCGATGCGGTATCCTTTCGCCTCCGCTTCGTCGATGATGTTGAGCGCCATCACCACCGGGATGCCCAGCTCCATGAGCTGCACCGTCAGGTAGAGGTTGCGCTCCAGATTGGTGGCGTCCACCACGTTGATGATCAGATCGGGACGCTCGTTGACCAGGTAGTCGCGGGCGATGATCTCCTCCTGGGTATAGGGGGAAAGAGAGTAGGCGCCTGGCAGGTCCACCAGCCTGATACTCCTGCCCCCATGCTCAAAGGTCGCTTCTTTCTTCTCCACCGTAACACCGGCCCAGTTACCCACATGGAGCCTTGCGCCCGCCACGGCGTTGATAAGTGTCGATTTTCCCGAATTGGGGTTACCGGCCACCGCCACGGTAATGGTCCGTTTCTCCACGGGACGGAGCGCGGCCTTTTGACCGGCATCGGAAAGCGCGGCCTTTTGTTCACCTGCCTGTACGCTCATGACGCCACCTCCACGCGGATACCCTCAGCCTCGCTCTTGCGCAACGACAGGCTGTAGCTCTTGACCTTCACCTCGATGGGGTCCCCCAGGGGCGCCACCTTCATCACCGACACCTCTTCCCCCACCAGTATCCCCATATCCATCAACCTCCGCTTCAGGGGTCCGACGACCCCGATGGAGGTTATCCTCCCCTTCTGGCCCGGTTTCAACCGCGCGAGATTAGTCATTGTATCCTCCTTACCAGTATCTTCATGGCCATGCCGCGGGCGATGGCGATGCGCGCCTCGTCCACCCTCAGCAGCACGGGACCGCTGCCGTTGTTCAGCATTTCCACGCATTTGCCGACACGCAGCCCCATGTCTTCCAGCCGGACCTCTCGTTTCTCGTTTTCCGGAACGCCCTCGCAGCGGCAATCGTCGCCGCATTCACAGAGGTCGGCGCCCCTGCCGCAGCGGCAGCGGCGCTGAAGGGAAGCTATCCGTATCTCCGCTATCTCTCCCGACTCTCCGGGACACAACAGACCCAACGGTGTCATACGGTCTCCTTTCAGAAGCGCACGGCCACGCCGGCCAGCATGCTCACGTCTGTTTCCGGCTTCGTAATCCCGACCTTCACCCCAAGGTCCACGTCCAGCCACTCGGTCACGGAATATATTCCACCGAGCACGCAGAAGACCGGCGGCGTGTCGGAAGTGCGGTCCGGATTTGTTTCCAGACCCACGTTTGTCACCAGTTGAAGACCTGTCATAACCTCCGCCGTTCCGGCGATGGAGGCGTGCCAGATATCCCGCCTGTTCGCTTCCTTGTCCTCATCCAGCTTGAAGGGGGTATGGGAATAGGCAAGGTTCAGGTGAAGGGCAAAGGGCTCCAGTTCCTGTGTGGCGATCAGGGTCGCTCCATACCCGACCTTGCCCGCGCCCAGACCCTTGTCCGTGTTGCCGGAGGGAAAACTGACCGCCGGCTTGAAGGCCAGGCTGAAGCCGTTCTTTTCAAAAAAGCGCCATTTCAGCTCCAGGGAAACATCGCCCAGGCCGTCTCCCTCCGAAGAAACAGCTCCGTCCTCCTTTACCCGGCTCCATTCATAGGGAACCGCCAGCACCAGGTCCGCGCTGTCCATAAGGCCGGCGGAGAACACCGTTTCCAGCGAACCGCTGTTCTCCTTGGCTCTGATACCCAGCACCCGTTCGCTGTCATGGCCATACTCTCCGTTCAGCTCGACCTGAAACTTCCCCTTCCCCTGGGTGCCGGTGTCGTCGGTAATCAGCGGATGGGCGGCCAATGCCGGCCCCGCCGCCAGCATCACAAAGGCCATTACAGGCGCAATCCTTCTCACAACATTACTCATTCTTTTTCCTCCCTTTGATGGTGTTAATACAACCCAGACATTCCCTGAGCGTGCATATCCCGCATGAATGGCTCATGAAAACCGGTATACTGTTGGCTTTGGCCGCTACTACCGCCTGTTTTTTAACCTGATGCGACACCTTGTTGGTGAAGATGAGCATGGCGTCCACGTTGCGGATCTTTGAATTGATCCTGGCCTCGGAAGTGGTGAACACCCGGAGGTCGACACCGAATTTCTCCGCTTCTTCAAGGTACTGACGTTCAAGACGATCCATTCCACCTATCAGAGCTACGCACATGCCGGTCTCCTTTTTTCAAGAATATGATATTCATATTCATATATATGGGCAAAAAACAGCTGATTAACCCCTCGCATCGCAAGTGAAAAAATATTTTCCACTCTCCGCCGCAACAGCCTCTTGCCGGTTTAGATACCCGGAGGCGACTTTCGCTTTGAGAAGCACAGCCCTGGATACGCGCACGCCCCGTTGCCTTTTCAGGCCATCGGAGGGTCGCGCCCATTTTTCAGAATTTGAATGTCGTTTTCAATACACCCGGCGCCGCGTCCCCGTCAAGTCTTTTTTCGCTTCTCTTACAAAAAAAGCCGTCGACGATATCGGCGGCCCTTCAATGCGCAAGCGGATAATAATTATGATTTGTCACAATCTTCAAAACAGGTTTCCGGCCCTCAGGGAAATGACCTTGCAATGCAATATTTACGAGGCGCCGCTTTCACTTCCTTACACCTCCGGACCATCAGCGCGGCAGGCTTCCGCCGCCCATGACATCTTGCTTACTGCGTCTCCAGCTCAAGATATCCGGGCATTTCGGGAAATGCGTTAACTGGAGAAAGATGAAGGCCTTCTCTACCGGATGAATGAACCATCCTGACGCAATAGGTTTTGGAAGAAAGGGTTGCGGCTTTTGTCGCCTTCCAAGGGCCGCTATGGGGAATTCCGGACGACATGAGGGCTTCCGCTGCGCTGTCCACTTCCCACTGGATTAAAGGGGTAATGCAAAGGCTCTTTTCCCTGCTGTTCGTTTGAACGGTATTTCCTTCGGAGTTAACGATCTCCAGAGTATCGCGGCGAGCAAATTCCTCCCCGGAAGGAACCGCTATGGAAAGCTCATAATCCGCCCGGTACATGGTATAGGCGCTCTTCCTGAAATTCGGACTCTCCGGGTCTATCTTGACGGTTGTATCATCGGGCTTCTTCACCAGAGCGTCGGGCGCCAGGGCCGTGAGAAGAGCGGATGACCCCTTGGAAGAGATCTTGTTGTAGCCGGCGGGCGTCCACAGGTCATCTCCGGATCTCCGTTGCTCCCACAAGGACACCGGAACCGGGGTGACATTAACACTCCGGATTTCGACGCGAACCCCTTCCTTCTCCCATTTGTTGTCAATCCTGGGCGATATCGTGAGTGTAAGCGGAGAAAAGGAATCCCTATGGAGATAATCCAGATAGGTTGTCATCCTGACAGCCTTGTCCTCTCCGGGAAGGATTATCAGTGACGCAGAGGCGGCCCGTGTTTCGCCGCCCGGCGCCGCGCCGTGTCCCCGTGGCCGCGATGCCGCCGGTTTCGCCCCTGTCCCTTCTTTCCCGGAATCCCCGATGAAAAACACATTGATGACAAGAGTCGCCACGGCCGCGACCATGAGCAGGGACATCCACGGACGGGAGATTATCAAGGATATGAACCGTTTTGCCGCGGACGGCGGATTTTCTACCACTTCCGCCACCTCCGGTACGGCAACAGGTTCCACATCCGGAACCGTACGGCTTGCCGTAAACTTGGCGACGATGATCCCGCAGACCGGGCATTCACCCAGGCCGTCATGGGCTGTTATCAAAGGATCATCCGCGGTCTTTGCCTCATAGCCGCAAGCAGGGCATGTGGCTACAGTTGCCGACGGCGCCGCGGCGGGAGCCGGAACAGCGGGTGGACCGGCCACGGATTCCATCCTGCATACGCAACCTGCCCCCCGCAAGGCGTCATGGTATTTTTTCGCCGTCTCGAAATCAGCTCCCGATTTTAAGGTCACGGGCAGTTTTGTGAACAGTTTCTCCACCTGACCCGGCGATGCCTGAAAAATACGCATCAAGCGCTCTTTCACCAGGCGAGGATCCCCGCCGGACTCGATTCCCAGCAAAACCACCCTGTAGCTTTCACCTTCCATCCGGTTCCCCTTCCCGACCTTCGTCAAACAGGCATGTATATGATTTCCCCTGCCTGCCGTTGATTATTCCCTTCAGCCGCGAAATCTCCGTCTGATACTCCCGCAACGTATCCATCAGGTCCGCCGCGACACTCTCCACCTCCATCAGACAGCATTCCTCGTAACTGAGAGGGGTCAACTCTTCCAGTCGATCCAGAAGCATGCTCTCCGGCCTTGATTCGTGACCGTAAACATCGCTCCACAGTTTATAACTGCATTTCTTGCATATGGGAGTCCCAAGTATCTCATTTCTTGTGAAAATTACATTTTTCCGGTCCATGCAAAGAGGACAGACATACCCCTCTTCCATTTTTATCCATCGGCTCATACAGTCACTCCTCCAGGCAACCGGTTTAAGAAGGGAGTCAGAGCAAACAATTCAAACCTGAACTCATTATGGTCCGATCCCGCGGGAACCTCTCTCAGTTCAACCGCATGTGTATCAGAAGATCAATACTATATCCATCTAATATTAATTAATTAAGAATAGAAAGACCGATATTGCCGCAAACGGCATTTCTCCGGTTTCCAGCCCACCCGGCTCGCAATAAAAATCCATAAAAGAGAATCCCGGAAGATATCCCTTGCGGCGCCCATCAAGAAAAGATGGCCCGGACCCGTGAAGCTGACCGTGAACCTCGGCTGTGAACAACGGAAAAATGTACGATAATTCAACAGATAGCGGACGGAACCGCCCAGGTCTCCACACATGCTGGGGAAACCCTGTGGATAAGTCTGTTGGAAACCGGGTAACCTGTTATTTTACGGAAAAGAACAGCGAAATGCCCGATATCTTGTCAGGCCGGAATATCTCGCTAAATCAACACCTTTAACAACGTGTAAGCATTTCAGCGCGTTACAGCGCCGGCGCTGTTAATTGAAATCAGTTATCATTTGAACCCTGTTTTCTCTTGGGGATAAATTGACTGATTATTGATAGAATTATGTTTTATTTTCACCAGAAAAGGTTTTTTTGTTGCGCATACGACACATATCTGATTCATCCGAGACATTTGCCCAGACATCTACTGTTACGGATGACTGGATTCCCGGCCAAGAGGCTTCGGGAATGACTTTTCGCCACCTCGTCAACACATAATCCTAAAAGCGGCTCAAGATTTTCGGAGAACGTCCGATAGAAACTGGGAAGAGTTGTCAATGGACAAGATGGACACCCCGCCCGATTTGCAAATATTTCTCACATAAAAGGAGATTTTCATGGGTTTATTCGGATTTCGCAAGAATCTAAAGACATCAGCCGGCGCCGGCTCTGTCGCCATCCAGAGTACGGTCTCGGGTCTTTCCGGCGAGCTGGGAAAGATTCGAATCTCTCCCACCTTTGTCACCGCCTACGTTTCCCCCCATGTAGATATTGATCAGGTGGCGAAGACAATCTCGGCCCGCTTCGCCGGGACACCCATGATAATCTGCTCCACGGCGGGAGAGCTGCACGCCGACGGCGGACGCCTGTACTGCCCGACGGGCAGCCGCTGGGATCGGGTGGTGGTGCAGTGCTTCGACGCCTCCGTAATCGCCTCAGCGGAGATTGTCGCCGTTCCGCTCGGCTGCGAAGACCTGCGCCGGGGAAGCATCGACACCGGGATCAAAGAGCGGGTGGAACGCATCGGGAAGGCCATAGCGGGCCTGAATGTAAAAACGGAGATCGATTTCCGCGATACCCTCGCATACGTCCTTTTTGACGGCCTTTCCGCCTCCGAATCATTCTTCATGGAAGCCCTGTACGATTCCGGACGGTTCCCCTGCCTGTTCGTCGGCGGTTCCGCGGGCGGGACCTTCGACTTCCGCAACACCTGGCTGCACGACGGCAAGAGAAAGCTGGAAAACCACGCGCTCATCGCCTTTCTCAAGACCGCGCCGGGAGTTCGCTTCGGGGTCCTGAAAAGTCAGAACTTCGAACCGGCCGGGAGCAGCTTCCATGTCCTTTCAGCATCGGTGGAACAACGCTATGTGAACCAGGTCATAGACGCCAACGGCCACATCAGTTCTCTGGTCGAGGCGCTCTGTAACACCCTGGGTTGCTCCCCATCCGGCCTGGAATCAAAACTGGCCGATTACTCCTTCGCCATTACCGTCGGCAAGGAGCTCTTTGTCCGCTCCATCTCTCAACTGAACATCGACGCCGACCGGATCCACTTTTACTGCGACATCGCGCCCGGAGAAGAGCTGCACCTGGTGCGACGAACCGGTCTTGCAAGCAATACCGAAAAGGATTTCAGGAAGTTCATGCAAGGGAAACCCGGCGACCCCGTTGCGGGGATACTCAACGACTGTATCCTGCGCCGCCTCTGCAACGAACGGGAGCTCTCCAATATGGGCCGGGTAATGACCGGTGGCGCCATGGCGGGCTTTTCAACCTTCGGCGAGATCCTCGGACTGAACCTGAACCAGACGCTGACCGCGGTCTTCTTTTTCCGCGTACCCGCCGGGACAATCTTCCAGGACGAGTACGTGGACAACTTCGTCGCGCATTACGGAGAATTCAAGGCCTTCTTCCTGAGGAGGCAGATATCCAAACTCAGTGGACTGTCCAGGGTCGTCATCCGCCAGATAGACGATTTCAAGAGCAGGCAGTACGAAAGCCGGCTGGACTCTTCCGGTCTGGAACCCGCCATGGCCAAGCTCTTCGGCGGACTGAACGACCTGGGACAGGCGCTCTACGAAGCCGACGCCCAGCGGGACACACTGGCCGCCCAGCTCGAAAACTGCGCCAATGATCTGTACGGTTCCGTGGACGATCTGGCCTCCCACATCGAGCAGCAGGTGCAGGCCATCCACCAGCTGGGTGAAAACTTCTCCAGCCTCACCGTAAAGGCCGACAGTTCGGCCTCCAACGCCCGCGAACTGGCCGAGGCCAGCCGTCAGATCCAGAGCGTGGTGGAGATAATTGAACAGATCGCGGACCAGACCAACCTGCTGGCCCTGAACGCCGCCATAGAGGCGGCCCGCGCCGGAGAGAGCGGCAGGGGTTTCGCGGTCGTGGCCGACGAGGTGCGAAACCTGGCGGAGAAATCCCGCACCAGCGCCCTGGAGATCAGCAACAACATATCCCACCTGGCACGGGAGATCGGCACCGTCGCCAATGAGATAGAATCCCAGTCCGGAGATGTATCGCGTCTCTCCACCCTCCTGGGAGTCATTGAGGAATCCAGCGCCCGCACGGCGGACACCGCGGACCACACGAAAGGTGTCGCGGACACCCTGAAAAACATGACCCGTTTGAGTCATGCCAACTGAGGCATTGCAAGGAACCCCAAGACAGGTAAAATCCGGCTGACGACAGTTGATCGACAATGAAATCCCGCGACGGGTTGTCCGTCGCCGGATATTTCAACCTGAAAACGGCATTTCAACCA
>CAYMFO010000067.1:0-14529 GCA_964389825.1 uncultured Geobacter sp.
TCTGGGCCAGCTTGCGCAGATGGGAAAGGCACATGGACGGCTCGGCCCGGCCGGTAAGCAGAGCGCTGGCTAGGGCACGGCAGGTTTCATAACCGCACCCCCCGCAGTTCAGTTCGTCCTCTTTCTGGAAAGCCCCTATCTGATGCAGCGCCTTGCTTATCTGTTCCTCGCTGTGATGCTGCACCGGCAGTGAAGCCTCCCGGTGAAGACCGTCAATCTCGACCAGAACATCCCTTTCAATGCGTCCGGAAGGGACATTGGCCCGATTGTAGACCTCCAGCTCATCCAGCAGATAGGGCCGGGTCTTGCTCGTGCAAGGTCCGTGGACACAGCTTCCCTGACAGGCGAGGATCTCGACGAAAACCCTGTTGTGCAGCTCATCTATCTTGAGGCCGGTCAGCGCCCTGTTGATGCAGTACACGCCTGCCAGGGTCATGAACCTTACATCGGAAAAATCCCCGAAAAGCCTGATGGTTTCATTCATGCCGCCTTCCACCGGATACAGCGCGCCCTCATTGGCGGCCTCCGGCTGGAAAACATCGTCGCCTCCGGGGAGCATGGACAGGGGATCGACCCCTTCCTCCTGAAACCAGCGGTGGAGGTCCTGATAGGTCAAGGCAACGTCGAGGATATCCGGATGGCGATCCGCTTCCTGTTTTTTCGCCGCGCACGGACCGATAAAGATGATGCCGATATCGTCGCCATAAATCTTGCGAAGCAGCCTGCAATGGGAAAGAAGCGGCGACAGTATGGGAGTGATGCAATCAGCCTGTTCCGGAAGGTATTTCTGGACGAAATCAACCGCGGCCGGACACGCCGAGGAAATCGTCAGCTTGGCGTCGCTCTGCTTGAGTTGTTCGGCGACACGGGCTGAAACCTGCTGGGCGCCCAGGGCGGTTTCGCTTACCGCCTCGAATCCGAGCTTCTTCAGCGCCGCTATCAGGAAAGGCGGCTCAATTCCCGCGAGTTCACCCACGTAGGAAGGTGAAACGGAAGCCATCACCCGGCGTTTCCTTTTGAAAAGGTCCCTTGCGCGGGAAAGGTCGTCCCGGACTTTCTTCGCCTTTGTCGGACAGACATCCACGCAGTGACCGCAGTATATGCACAGGTCAGAGGCTATGGAAGCGCGCCCTTCTTCGATCTCGATCGCCTTTACAGGGCATTTGCGGACACACTTGAAACAGTCCTGGCATTCCGTCTTTTCGGTGTAGACCGGCTTTTTCAATTCCATGTTATTCACCCGATTTCTCCCCAACGAAGCGTTCCAGCAATTCCACCAGCGCTTCCAGGTTTACCTCATGAAACATCTGGCCATTTATCTGGATGTTCGGACCCTTTCGGCATTGCTCCTCGCATCTGCTGCCCACAAGTTCCACATCGGCGGCGCGGTTGTTTTCCTCCAGGTATCTCTCGATGTACTCGAGGTTTTTCCTGTTGCCTCTGCGGAAGCAGGAGCTTCCCATGCATATCTTTATCCTGGGTTTCATGGAAAGCCTCCTACGCGGATGTATCGGCCGGACCTTTCCGTGTCAAGCGAGCGGAAAGTACGGCAAGCCCCGACAGAAGATCCTCCCTCTGGAAAATAACGTGTTCAGGAACGGTTATATTCACGGAAGTGAAGATCCAGATGGCCCGGACACCACCCTGCACAAGCTGGTCGACCACCGACTGGGCGACGTCCGGCGGCACGCACACTATGGCAAGGAGAATGGTAAGCCTCTTCAACAGCTCGCCGAGACGGGAAAAGGGGAAAACCGTAACGCCATGAAGCGATGCGCCGATTTTCGCCGGATCATTATCGAACGCGGCGACGATCCTGATCCCGAAATTGTTCAGTTCCCTGTGGCCCAGAAGCGCCGCGCCCAGTTGGCCTGCCCCGACCAGGCAGGTATCCAGCGCCCGCCCCCAGCCCAGAAACTTCTCTATGGCCGAAACCAGATCATTTATGCGGAATCCTACCCTGGGAACCCCGTTGATACCGGTCAGCTCCAGATCCTTGCGCACCAGAATAGCCTCGATCTGCATCTGGTCGGCAAGATAGGCGGAGGAAACAAATTCCTCGCCCTTGAACGCGAGCGCTCGAAGAATCTGCAGGTATGAAGGAAGTCGCCTGATGGTGGGCAGTTTGTCAATTTTTAGTGTCTTTGGGCTCATTAAACCACGGATGGCATAACCTCTGGAGAGGGTAAAACCATATTTGATATTCAATTATCATATATCACGAGAGAGGAGGGCTTATCAAGCAGTTTGACGGAAAGTTTTACCCAAACTTAAAATCAGGGTGTTTCCGCTCAAAAACAGACAGTTGCGGAGATGGAATATCAGGAGGGTGAGTCATTCGCTATCAACGGAAGGATAGAGCGAATCGGTCACGTGGAAGGCGCTGGGAAGCCCCTTGAACCCCGAGGCTTCCCTGCTTAAACCATGGTGTTGTCAGGCAAGGCTTTGCCGATATATCTCCAGCGCGGCGGGGAAGGGCCTGAGTGCCCTTTCGAAGATTCCGAGAGAATAGGCTATGGCAAGCCCGTAGTTGGTGATGGGAACCCCGGCTCTCCGGGAACGGATGACACGGGAAAGGACCTCACGCCTGTTCCACATGCAGGCCCCGCAGTGGATCGCAAGTTTGTAGGAGGCGAGATCATCCGGGAAGTCGCGTCCCTGCATATGGGTGAACTCGAGTTTTCCGCCCACGTATTGGCGCAGCCAGCGCGGAATCTTCACCTGGCCGATGTCTTCACCTATGGGGTGGTGGGAACACGCCTCGCAGATGAGCACCCTGTCTCCCGGCGCGAGTTTTTCGATGGCCAGGGCCCCCCTGACAAATTCCTCCAGGTCGCCCTTGAAACGGGCGAACAGTATGGAAAAGGAGGTCATCAGGACATTATCCGGCGTGTCGGCCGCCACCTTCAGGAAGGCCTGGGAATCAGTAACCACCAGCGCGGGAGGTCTTTTCAGCCGATCCAGAGCGTCACGCAGTTCCCGTTCCTTTACCACCATGCAGTAGGCGTCATTGTCCAGAATGTCACGGATGGACTGGACCTGCGGCAGGATGAGACGCCCCTTGGGCGCCTCCAGGTCTATGGGGGTCACCAGAACCACCAACTCCCCCGCCGGCGCCAGATCGCCAAGAATGGTCGGCGTATTAATGAATTCTTCGGGCGCGGTTTTGACAAGGGCCTCCCGCAGGTCGAAGACTCCCTCGCCCGTTACCGCGGAGGTCTCGATACAGGGAATGGAAAGCTTTTCCAGAGCGGCCTTGCGGACGACATCGACTCCAGCGATATCCGTCTTGTTGAAAACGGCTATTACCGGGACGTTCCTTTCCCGGAGTTCCGAGAGTATCCCATCCTCGAAATCTCCCCAGTCGCCGGCGGTGGATACAATTATCCCTACATCCGCGCGTTCGAAGACCTGGCGCGTCTTCTGTACACGCATTTCGCCGAGGGCGCCAGCATCATCAATACCCGCGGTGTCGATAAACAGGACCGGACCGATGGGAAGCATCTCCATGGGCTTCTCCACCGGGTCGGTAGTCGTCCCGGCGATATCGGAGACGATGGAAACGGTCTGCCGGGTAAGGGCGTTCAGGATAGAGGATTTTCCCACGTTTCGTCTGCCGAACAGGCCTATATGAAGTCTGAGTCCCTTTGGCGCGCTCCTCATGAATGCATTTTCTCCTTCCTGAGCGGAGAACCGAGCCTGGTCACGCTCTCCGCGGATATCATGTCGTCAAAATCCTCCGCGGACAGCAGCCCGCGTTCAATTACAACCGAGCGCACGCCGGTTCCGGTTGCCTTGGCCAGAGCCGCAATCTCCTGTGCCGCGGAGTAGCCGATGCGATCCACCAGCGCGGTCAACGTGGCGGTAGCGCCGTCGACGTGGCGTCTGCACCTTTCCTCGTCGGCCTCCAGTCCTGACACGCAGAGACGGCGGAAGATCGAACATGCGTTGGTGAGAAGGTCGAGGCTCGCCAGGAGCGCGTCGGCGATCAGGGGCATAAAGGCGTTTAGCTCCAGGTTGCCCAGGGATGCGGCAAAGGTAATGGCCTGGTCATGGGCCATGACCGCCATGGCCGCCTGGGACACCGCCTCGGGAATGACCGGATTGACCTTGCCCGGCATGATGGACGAACCGGCCTGTCGCGGCGGGAGGCGCAGCTCGCCGATGCCGGCGTCCGGCCCGGACGAGAGAAAGCGGAAATCGCCGGCCACCTTCAGCAGATTTGCGGCGCAAGCCTTGAGTATGCCGCTCACTTCAACAAAGACATCGCCGTTCTGGGTAATATCGACCAGATTTTCCCCTCTGGCCAGCCCCAGGCCGGTGATGCTCCGCAGATGCTCGGTGACTCTGAAGATATACTGCCGGGGGGCCGCCAGTCCGGTCCCTATTGCGGTACCGCCCAGATTGAGCACCCGCAGCCGCTCTTCGCACTTGTAGATACGCCAGCGGTCCCGGCCGAAGGCCTCGGCATAGGCCGACATCTCCCGCCCCAGGGTAATGAGCGCCGCATCCTGCAACTGGGTGCGGCCGACCTTGACGATGTGGGCGAATGCCTTTTCCTTGTCCTGGAACTCCTCCAGCAGGGCCACGACCGCGCGCTCCAGTTCCCGGAGCCGCTGGATGGCCGCCACCTTGAGGGCAGTGGGAAAGGTGTCGTTGGTGGACTGGTGGAGATTGATATCCTCAAGCGGGCTTACGACGTCGTACTCCCCCGGCGAACGGCCCAGCAGGACCAGAGCCCGGTTCGCCAGAGCCTCGTTCACGTTCATGTTGGTGGAGGTGCCCGCCCCACCCTGGAGCGCGTCCACCACGATGTGGCGGTCAAGCTTACCGTCCATCATTTCGGCGCAGGCCGTCTCAATGGCGGAGAAAGTAGCGTCGTCCCACCAGCCGAGTTCATGGTTGGTCCGGGCGCAGGCCAGTTTGACCGCGCCGAAGGCATGAATCAGGGCCGGGTTGACGGTACGGCGCGAGAGGGAAAAGTTTTCCAAGGCCCGAACGGTATGGATACCGTACAGCGCCCCGGCGGGGACTTCCCGCTCGCCGAGAAGGTCTTTTTCAATTCGATATTCGGTCATAAAGCCTTGTCCAGGGACCAGAGACCTGCCAGGTTTTCAAAACCCGGCAGGTCCGCGATAAAGGGCAAACACGAGGTTTGCCCTTACGATTGCGGTGAAAATCCCGCGCCGGTTCGACGGTCAGAAATAAAGGTCGTGCTCGCCCTGTTCGCGGATGGCCTCAAGACGCTTCAGCACCGTATCCTTCGTTTTTCCCCCGGGAAGTCCGGCGATCTCCTCGGCGATGAGCCGCTCCCCGGCCTCACGGGTTTCGGGGGTGGCGTAATCCACCAGATATTCCTGAAGGGTCAACAGCGCGTTCGGTGTACAGTACTCCTTTATGAAGCCGGGAATACTGAATTCCATGAAATGCTCCCCGGTCCTCCCGACCCGGTAGCACGAGGTACAGAAGCTGGGGACATAGCCGTCGGTAATCAGCTCACGCATCACCTCGTCTAGGGAACGGATGTCGCCCAACTGGAACTGCTCCCTCTCCATGACCTGCGCGTCCCCCGCCTCGGTGTAGCCGCCCAGTTCAATCCGGCTCCCGGCGTCGATCTGCGAGACACCGAAGGACATGCACTCGCGGCGAAGAGCGGCATTCTCCCTCGCGGTCAGGATAAGTCCCGTATAAGGGACCGCCAGGCGCAATACGGCGATCAGCTTTTTGAAGGACTCGTCATCCACCTGGTATTTTTCGTCAAGGCTTACACCCGCGGCGGGCCTGATTCGGGGGAAGCTGATGGTGTGGGGACCCACGTTGTAACGTTCCTGCAGGTAAAGGGCGTGCGTTACCAGGCTCAGGACCTCGAACCGCCAGTCATACAGACCGAAAAGCACCCCGAGCCCCACATCGTCGCACCCCGCCTCGAAGGCGCGGCTCAGACCGTCCAGCCGGTACAGGTAGTTCCCCTTTCGGGTATCGGCCGGATGAAAGCGGGCATAGGTATCGTGATGATAGGTTTCGTGGAATATCTGGTAAGTGCCGATGCCGGCCGCCTTGACCGTGGCGTAGCCCTCATGGTCCAGGGGAGCGGCATTGATGTTGACGCGACGGATCTCGCCATTTCCCACCTTTGTCTCGTAAACGGTACGCACGCTCTGGGCGATAAACTCGGCGTCATAGGCCTGGTGTTCGCCAAAAACCAGGATCAGCCTCTTGTGCCCCTTGTTCTCCAGGGCCTCCACCTGCTGACGAATCTCGTCCCCGGTAAGGGTGCGCCGTATGGCCAGGGTGTTGCTCCGCTTGAAGGCGCAGTAGGAGCAGTCGTTGACGCACTTGTTGCCGATATAAAGGGGCGCGAACAGCACGATGCGGTTGCCGTAGACGTTCTTCTTGAGCTGCCGCGCGGTCTCGAATATCTCCTCGTTCAGTTCAGGGGAATCGACGAGAAGCAGAAGGGCCGTCTCCTCCACGCTCAACGCCTGTTTTGCCAGGCTCTTGGCGATTATCTCGCGGACCCTGCCCGCATCGGGCCGCTTCCCCGCCAGAAGACCGTTGATATAGTCCTCATTGATGAAATCCACAGCGCTCTCACTAAGTTTTATTGCCGGCATTCCGCTCATTACTGTACTCCTCTCTTTACGTTCAATACTTTTCCATATCTATGCGGCTTTCGTCGCTTTGCTTCTGTTCAGTGAATCCCCCCTGCCTTTTCCGATTGTCCTGCCCATGGTAAGGATTCCCGACTGGATGCGGGCGTTGCTTTCATCGGCATTCTCGTCGCAACTGGACTTGGCCGGGTATATCTCGTACAGATCCCTGTACCTGCGGGGCGTCAGGTTGGGCATGCAGACATTGGCGCCTCTGGACAGTCCGTGGGCGCGCCCCTCCGCGCGGTTGATTGTGGCCAGGGCCGTGGTGCTGGGTATGTTGACGAAGGGGCAGAGGATCCGGGTGATGGCAACGGCCTTGCAGGTGACAAGCTCGGTTGCCGGAACCTGATCGGCAGGCGGCGCCATGAACATTGAACAGTCGCGGCCGAGAGGGGTCTCGGGATGGGGAATGTACGGCCCAATGCCGATCATGTCGATATCGTACTCCCGGAACAGCAGGAGATCATCCGCCAGGTCGTCCCAGCGCTGGCCTGGAATGCCGACCATGACGCCGCTTCCCACCTCGTAACCGATCTCACGCAGCCTTTGAAGTATCTGAAACCGGTCCGAACGGCGTCCCGGCAGAGGCGGATGGATCTGTTCGTACAGTTCCCGGTTCGAGGTCTCGAACCTGAGCAGGTAACGATCCGCTCCAGCCAAACGCCACTGAACCAGTTCGTGGTCCTCACGTTCCCCCATGCTCAGGGTTACGGCCAGTCCCGTTTCCTGCTTGACCCGGGTTATCACGTCCGTCAGCCAGTCCGTTGTGATTCCGTAATCCTCGCCCGATTGCAGCACCAGGGTTCCATACCCGAAGCGGACGGCAAGTCGAGCGCACTCCAGTATCTCGTCCGCATCCATGCGGTACCTGCGGACAGAGGAGTTTCCGGCGCGTATGCCGCAGTAGCCGCAATTACGGGCGCAGAAGTTGGAAATCTCCAGCAGCCCCCGCAGATGGACCTCTTCACCCACATGCTCACGCCGGACGTCATCCGCGCGCAGCCACAAATCTTCAAGACGGGTGTTATCCTCTGTTTTCAGCCAGAAAAGAATTTCATCCTTTTTCATGCATTCTCCGGAATTCATTTCTATGGAAGGGAGAAAGACCCTGTAATAAAAGGGGCCTCTGACGGGTACGACACTCTCATACAACAATCAAGAATTCTTTGACCTGGGTCAAATTTGAGGGATTTTCTCATGCGAAGGAAATAGAAATGCAGGTATCGCGGACAGGATATTTTTTCCGCGGATAGAAGCGGATTTTACGGAACCGCGTTCCGCAAACGAGAAAAGCGGCCGGATAAAAATCATCCAACCGCTTTTCCTGTTTTTCGTTCCATGCTCATACCGATGTGCTCAGTAAAGCTGGAAACGGTACAGCCTTTCATTACCCCCCAAGCTTGGAGCGCTTGAAGTAGTGGGTGTGAAGCAGGTGATGGGCCTTGTCGCTCAGCGGTTTGCCGAGATACTTCTCGTACAGCTCTTTGATGTACGGGTTTTCGTGGGACTTGCGGATCGTCTTGCCCGCGTCCTCGTCGTAGAGGACCTTGGTTCTCTTCTTGAGGATTTCCACGTCGCCGTGGTGATAGGGCTGACCGCCGCCGCCGATGCAGCCGCCGGGGCAGGACATGATCTCGATGGCGTGGTATTCGGACTTGCCGGCGCGCACTTCTTCAAGAAGCTTGCGGGCGTTGCCCAGCTCGTGGGCGATGCCGATGTTCAGGGTGTGTGGACCCACCTGAACCTTGGCGGACTTGATGCCTTCCATGCCGCGGACCGCTTCGAAATTGACGTTCTCCAGGGTCTGGCCGGTAGCCAGTTCGTATGCGGTTCTCAGAGCCGCCTCGATAACGCCGCCGGTGGCGCCGAATATGGGCGCCGCGCCGGAGGATTCGCCGAGAGGGGCGTCGAAATCTTCGTCGGGCAGCGCCGCGAAGTCGATGTTCATACGCTTGATGAGACGAGCCAGCTCACGGGTAGTGATTGAGTAATCTACATCCGGATTTCCGTTTACCTTGAATTCAGGACGTTCACATTCGTACTTCTTGGCGAGGCATGGCATGATGGAGACAACCACCAGCTTTTCCCGGGGCACTCCCAGAATATCGGCGAAATATGATTTTGCAATTGCGCCGAACATCTGCTGCGGGGACTTGGCGGAAGAAGGGACATCGAGGAGGTCGGGGAACTGGTGCTCGAAGAACTTCACCCAGGCCGGGCAGCAGGAGGTGAGGATCGGAAGGCGTACGGACTTGTCGCCGTCCAGGTAGCGGGTGAGACGGTCAAGGAACTCGGAGCCTTCTTCCATGATGGTCAGGTCGGCCGCGAAATCGGTGTCGAACACGTGGTCGAAACCGAGACGGCGGAGGGCCGCGGCCATCCTGCCGGTGACGGACACGCCCGGTTCCACGCCCAGGTCTTCACCCAGAGCGGCGCGGACCGCGGGAGCGGTCTGGACAATGGTAATCTTGTCGGGATCGGCAATGGCGTTCACCACATCCCAGGTATGGTCGCGCTCCACCAGCGCGCCGACCGGACAGACGGCGGTGCACTGACCACAGAAGGTACAGACCGACTCTTCCAGGTTCATCTCGAAGGCAGGGGCGACAACCGCGTTGAAGCCTCTGTTTACGCCGGTAAGCACGCCGCAGGTCTGTACCTCGTTGCACATGGTCTCGCAACGGCGACACATGACGCATTTATCCATATCACGGATAATGGCAGGCGATATGTCCTTGCGGTAGGTAGACATGGCGCCTTCGTAACGGATCTCGCGGATGCCGAACTTTTCCGCCAGATCCTGCAACTCGCACTCGCCGGATTTCTGGCAGGTGAGACAGTCCTTGGGGTGATCGGAGAGCAAGAGCTCGAGAACGGTCTTGCGGGCATTCAGCACGCGCATGGTGTTGGTCTTTACCACCATGCCGTCGGCAATCGGAGTCGCGCAGGCGGGGGCCAGGTTCTTGCGGCCTTCCACCTCGACCACACAGATGCGGCAGGAGGCCGCCATGTTGTTGTACGCCAGATCCTCCAGGTTGAGGTAGCAGAGGGTCGGGATATCGATATTAAGCTTCCTGGCCGCGTCAAGGATCATACTGCCCTGAGGCGCTTCCGTTTCTTTACCGTCAATGGTAATTTTTAGCATAGACATGTATATGTGCTCCTTAATAGCAATAAAATTTTTACTTCTTGACTATCGCGTCAAACTTGCACTTCTCGATACATGCGCCGCACTTGATACAGGCGGCCTGGTCGATGACGTGGGCTTCCTTGACCTTGCCGGAGATGCAGTTTACCGGACAGACGCGGGCACAGAGCGTACAGCCGACGCACTTCTCAGGAAGGATAACTATTTCAAGGAGATCGACGCAGACGCCCGCCGGGCATTTTTTGTCGCGAACATGGGCGATATACTCATCGGCAAAGGTGTTCATGGTGGACAGAACCGGGTTGGGCATGGTCTGGCCAAGACCGCAGAGGGCGGTGTCCTTGATGTTTACGGCAAGGGTCTTCAGCTTCTCGAAATCGGCCTCGGTTCCCTGACCGTGGGTTATCTTGCTCAGGATTTCGTAAAGACGCTTGGAGCCGATACGGCACGGGGTACATTTACCGCAGGTTTCGTCCATGGTGAAGTCCAGGAAGAACTTGGCCACGTCAACCATGCAGTTGTCTTCGTCCATGACGATCATGCCGCCGGATCCCATCATCGAGTTCTTGGCAAGGAGGTTGTCGTAGTCGATGGGTACATCGGCGTCCTTGTAGGTAAGCGCGCCGCCGGAAGGTCCGCCCGTCTGGACGGCCTTGAACTCCTTGCCTCCCGGGCAGCCGCCGCCGACCTCGAAGATGACTTCCTTCAGAGTGATACCCATGGGGACTTCGATAAGGCCGGTGTTGTTGATCTTGCCGGCAAGGGCGAACACCTTGGTGCCCTTGGACTTCTCGGTGCCGATGGAGGAGAACCAGTCGGAGCCTTTTATGAGAATCGCCGGAATATTGGCGAAGGTTTCCACGTTGTTGACGATGGTCGGCTTGCTCCAGTAGCCGGAGTTGGCCGGAAAAGGAGGCTTGGTGTACGGCTCGCCGCGGCTGCCTTCCATGGAGCGGATGAGCGCGGTTTCTTCACCGCAGACGAATGCGCCGGCGCCGTATTTCAGCTCGATGTCGAAGTCAAAGCCGGAACCCAGGATGTTTTTACCGAGAAGGCCGCAGGCGCGAGCATCTTCAATCGCCTTCACCAGGCGTTTGATGGCCAGCGGGTATTCCGCGCGGATATAGACGACGCCAATGGATGCGCCGATGGCGTAACCACAGAGAGCCATCGCCTCGACGACGGTGTGGGGGTCACCTTCCAGAACACCCCTGTCCATAAATGCGCCGGGGTCGCCTTCGTCGGCGTTACAGACGACGTACTTCTGGTCGGCCTGATTTGCGGCGGCAAAGCTCCATTTGGTACCGGTAGGAAAACCGCCGCCCCCACGGCCGCGCAGACCGGATTTCTTGATCTCATCGATAACTCCGGCCGGGGTGCCCGCCGTAATGGCGTTGGCAAGGGCCTCGTAGCCGCGCACTCCGATGTAATCCTCGATACTCTCGGGATCAATGAATCCGCAGTTTCTGGTGGCAATTCTCAGCTGTTTTTTTGCTACTTCCATTATCTAACTCCTCCCCTTGATTATAGTTCTACCCTGACGTAGTTTACCGGGATTACGTTGTCCACCACCTCGCCGTTCTTCAGGTACTTCTGGACCAGCTCCCGTGCGCTCTTCTCATCAAGCATGCCGAAACATACCGGCTCTTTGCCCGGAAGCGTCACGACTACGGTCGGCTCGGCATAGCAGTAGGTCATGCAGCCGGACTGCATAAACTCAACATCGGAGAGTCCCTGCTTGGTCACTTCATCCTTCATCGCCTCCATGACGGCCTTGCCGCCGGAAGCAATGCTGCATGTCGCAAGGGAGACATTTACGAGAATCTTGTCTTTCCTGGCGGCAGCCTTCGCCTTATTTTCTTCCTGAAGCTTCTTCAGTTCAGCTATCGATGCAATTTTTGCCATGAGTAAACTCCTTCGGTTCTATTGAGAATTAATATTCAGCAATAATGCTTTTCACCTGATCGGCCGACACGTGGGCATATACCTTCTCACCCACGGTCACAATCGGCGCCAGAGCGCAGGCGCCTACGCAGCGCAGCACGTCCACGGAAAATTTGCCGTCCGGAGTTACCTCGCCAACTTCGACATTGAGGGTATCGAGGAACGCATCGACGACCTTCTGGGCGCCTTTGACGAAGCAGGCGGTACCCATGCATATGGAGATGGGATACTTGCCCTTGGGCACCATGGTGAAAAAGGTATAGAAGCTGACGACACCGTATACCTTGGCCAGGGACACGTCCATCTGTTCCGCTACGAACTGCTGAACTTCCTTGGGGAGATAGCCGAAAAGGTGCTGGGCCTTGTGGAGAACCGTTACCAGGTGGCCTTCCTTGGTGGGAAGCGTGGTGACGAAATCCGCGAGCTCCTTGTAGAGCTTTTCTGGCAGTGTAGCGCGATCCGGAAGCCTACAATCCCCTGTTAACTGACACGTTGATCCTGATTGCATAGTGTTGAACCTCTCCTTTCGTTTTTAGCCAACCGAACTGCTTGGCCTTTGTGAAAACCGCGCCTTGAGAAAGGCATACTTCAACATGACAAACACCGGCCCGAAGGCCGACTTCCATTATGATAAAATAATATCAAATTGTCCTTGACTCGAGAGACCGGCTTATGTATATTCTGCAACACCAAGCGTTATGGAGCCGGATATATTACCATCGGAACCGCTTCATCGAGGAAATGAGCATAAGTACGCCATGGGTTGCATGTGGAATAGCGCCATATCACCGTTCATCACTGGTTGCAAGTGACTGCCCATGAACGGCAACAAACGCCGCCAGGTACGTGTGCGGAAAGCAGAATTCGTTCAGACAAAGAAGTCCGCCGTGTTATGCGGGAATGGCGTCAATGCGACAGCATCAACCGTCACAACCCGTCAGTTCCGATAAAATAGTGTTATAAAATCATGAACAGAATACACGCATACCGTGCGGCTTCTATTTGAGACCGCCGGGGATTTGACCATAAGTACACATGATTGTCAAGTGGGGTTTTCCCCCGCGCAAACAAGGTACTTACTCCGGTTAACCGTAAATTTCCAGAGACTGCCCGTTGGAAACCGGCAATACCGGACCTCCCTTTTACTGAAAAAAAACTGCTCATGGCCGGTACGCCATGGGCGATGCTCACCACCAAATCAAACTTCAGTTTCAAATATCATAAATACACCCGCCTCCGCTTTCGAAAATAAAACACCATTCTCCAGACTTAAAACAACTTCCTTGACTTGATGGAAAGCTCCCTGCATCTACTTTGGCGCTATATATAACAAATTTTATTCGAGAATTTTAGGTAAAGGCGGGCGAAAACACATGGTTGTCATGCCGCGGAGAGCAGCGGGGCGCACCCTCCGCATAGATCGATTGCGCGAAATTTCAACATAAGTAAATTTTTTTGTCAAGGCAAAAACAGACCTGAAAAAACCGTATGGTCGCCATATTTCCGGGTTACGTGAATCAGCCTCCCGGCAAGCAGTATCAATCAGCCAGAAACGCCAGGCATTCAGTCAAGCGCCATCCACCAGCCGGCAACGGGGACGGCCGCGGCGACAAAAGCCAGCAGAGCATTGAGCGCCTCTCCGGGAGCTCCGCGCCTTTCAAGGATATATTCCGCGCAGCAACCGATGACGACACCGAAGGCAAATCCAAACAAGTGGGCGCCAAGGTCAGTCCGCTCACCCTCCGTACCCAGAAAAGCCAGCAGAGCCAACGCTCCGGCAAGGGGCAACGGCAGACGGCGCCGCGCGAGCCCGCGTTCCCGGGCCATCCGGATGGAACCGAGAAGGCCGACCGCGCCGAAAACGAGGGTCGAAGCGCCGACGGAATCATGGGGAAGAGGCTGAAACCAGGCGTTCGCCAGGTTCCCTGAAACCCCGGAGGCAAGCAACAGGCACCAGGCAAGCCCCGAACCCAGGTCATGGCAGAGAAATGCAATAAAGACCCCGCCAATCAGCAGGTTTCCCAGGAGGTGCTTCAGACCAGAATGGAGAGTAAGGGAGGTGATTGCCCGCCACCACTCACCATCCTGAATACGCGCGGCGTCGGCGCTGCCGAGCCCGGCCCAGTCAACGGGGGGCACGCCGAAAAGGGAACCGTCAAGCTGGGTAATATTATGAAATGTCGCCACCAGCAACAGGATTGACAGGGTGGCAAGGGTGTTGTCGGCCAGGGGACGTGGTTCCGGCGGAACCGGCGGCCAGTCGAGGTTTTCCCGCTCAAAGAGACGAATCTCCTCAAGTGCGATTTCATGGTAGCCCGGAGGAACCACCAGGAGCCAGCCGGCCTCTTTTCGCGCCATCCGGCAGGGCACGTAACGGGATTCGAGCACCAGCGCCCACAACTCGGCCTTGCGTCTCGCGAGAATGGTCCGGGTTTCATTTCCGGACCATTCCGCCGAGACCGGAAGCCAACCATCCTCCACTACACCTAAAAACTCCTTGTCATCATCCATAGCAAAATATACCGCCGAAAATAAAACGCGGCCCAAGAATAAATCGGGGTGAGTCCGCTTACAGGAAGTATTGCGTCCGTCTGGAAACGTCCGCCCTTAAACGATTAGACCTAGAAACGGCATTTGAGCACGCGAAGACGCAAAGACGCCAAGAAATTCAAATAGCCGCGGAGCAAGCTGGTATCACCGGTCAGTTGAATGTCCTCATTTGACAAGTCCTTGATTTTCCTTCGCGTTCTTTGCGGCTTTGCGTGAGACTGCCTTGTTCAGGTT
>CAYMFO010000068.1:0-14478 GCA_964389825.1 uncultured Geobacter sp.
CAGAGGTCACAGAGAACACAGAGATATACAAGCGAAAAAAGGACTACCAGACTCACCATAGAGGCGCCGATCGTAATATCTTTGTTTTGGAGTAACTACTTGATAGTTATACGAAAAACCTCCGTGCCCTCTGTGTTCTCCGTGGTAATTGCTTTTTTTAGGTTTAATTGGTGGATTGAAACGTCAATCAACGGAGGTGAAAAAATGAAATCTGGTGTTGGTCTTGAAAAAATGTCAAACAGCTTCATCTGGATTCTCCCCCTGCTGATTCTGTTCCTCCTTACCGGTTGCGGCGGAGGCGGAGACAACGGCAACGACGCGCCCAAACCGTTGCCCGGAGAGGCCGTCATCATGGGCAGGGCGGTTATCGAGGGCAAGGCGCTGGAAGGCGGAGTCGTGTCCATAGAAGACGCCAGCGGCGTGACCGTTCCCCTCAAGGCGCCGTCCACGGTGGACGCGGCCGGCATGTTCGCGGCCACCCTCACCGCGCTGCCCCAGCGCTCCTACACGGTTCACGTCACCATGCCCGGCGATATCTCCGCCACGGTAAAGGGCTTCAAGGCCGAAACTCTGACCATACCCAAAGGAGCGGTCTTCAGCGCGGAACAGGAAAAACTCCCCGGAAACAAGGTCATGCACCTCAACCTGCTGACCACACTGTGCAAGGCGTACCGGAAATTGAATCCCGATGCGGGGATCAGCGAGGCGCGAACCCGGCTTCTGGACTTTATCCAGGTCCCGGCGTCATACCGCAACTCGGATGAGCTCCTCCATCCTGATTATTCCCGTTTTTCATCCCTGGTCTTCATCAAAAACGCCCAAAAATCCTCCATGGGGCTGCGGGACTATATCAATGGCTTCGCGAAACTGGTCCATTCCGGAAAACCGGTTTCCGTGCCCACCCCCCTCATCAACTGGGAGCAGTATTTCTTTCAGGAGATAAATGTCCGCATCGAGATGGTGCAAAAGCCGGCCGTGAAACTGACTGAAGATGCGGCCAAGCAGTTCAGCGGCGGCGCCCTGGCCAAGGCCCTTGTCAGCAATGTCATCGGAGCGGTCATCAAGGTGGCGACGGCAATCAAGGACTATGAACAGAAGCAGGCGCTGATCAATGCCCTTGTGGACATAGAAAACATGCTGAAGCAGATCATAACCCAGTTGCAGGTCATGCTTGACTGGATCAGCCAGCGCTTCGACGTGTCCGACTACACCAACCTTTCCAACCAGATCGTGGGAGACATGAACACCATCAAGACGGCCTATGGGAACATCCACAACGCATCCGTCTACGCCAGCTCGGACCCGCACGACACCACCGACCTGGACACCCAGCTCCAGGCCATCTATACCCAGTACACCCTGGACGGAATTTTCAACAATGGGCAGAACATCTTCGCCCGCCAATGGGGAAAAGACCCTCTCAGCGGCAACATGATGTCCCTGGCGCGCACCATACTCGGGGCGGACCGTTTCCTTGGCGACCAGATACAAGGGGATCTGCGGCAGCAGATGTACACCTATCTGGGATACCAGGGGCAGGCAGGCGCCATTATTACCACCCTGGGCCAACCCGCCCTCATTTCCAACGCCGCGCAACCGTATGTCGTGCAATATTCCTTTTCCGGCAACGCGGCGGGAAACATGAACAAGGCGTCAGGCTATTACCAGAAGATCACCAACGATATCCAGCGGCAGATGTCGTTCATCCCCAAACCGCTCCTGGACCCGGCCCACATCTATGACGTAAAGTACAAGATTGTTTACCAGAACGCGGCCGTAACCTCCGGATCGGGGGGCGACAAGGCGCGCTACGCCAGCGGCCTCACCTCCGGGGGGCTCACCAACTGGCAGGTGGCGGACCCAGCGACAGTGAAAAACCTGATTCCGGTCGAGGGGGTCGATGCGCTCAAGGCCAAGGGGTTCAACCTGCAACCGGGGCCGGTCACCTATCATCAGATCAATTATTCATGCCCTACATACGGCAAATGCAACTGGCTCGACCAAGGGACCAAAACCGCCACGAACTCCGGTTTTGTCGTTGTCGACATAAGCGCTAGTGAAATTGACGCCTACTGGATCGATGGCAAAGGCAATTCGGGTAAAATCGGATACTGCCATCTGACTTCGGACCCCAAATACGATATAAACGCCTGCACGGATAGAGACCTGGCCAAGGCCCTCGACTCCGACCACGACTTCTTCATCAAGGAGTCGGGCGGCAGGTGGGGGGAAGAAGTCGATTGCGCGGGCAAGATTAACGGTCCCATGATCATCATCAACCGCCTGGATACCAAGAACTTCACCCAGCCGGCCGCGGCCGTGGCGACCGCCAAATATTCGGGAATAACCATCGATGGTTCGGCGCCATGGACAGCGGACAGGAACAGCGGCGGCGCTTCAGGGACCCAGCAACTGAAGGCCATGCCCATAGCCGTTTCAGGAGGACCATCCGTTGACGGCCAGGACCTGACCTCCGACGTCCTGTGGGAGGCGTGGGATCCCTCCGATCCGACCAATTCGACGCCCATCGATCCGACTGTCGCGACGGTTTCCAACATCCAGGTTCCGGACAACCCTCCGGCCACTTCTCCCGACTTCCCGCCGGTTCCGCACAAGATCGGCGCGATCCACTGGCTGCCCGGTTCACTGGGTAAGAGCGTGACCTTTACCGCCAGCCGTTATCTGCCGGACGGAACCAGGATTGTCGGTCAGATCACCCTCGCCAGTCCCGTATCCCAGGGAACCGCCCAGCCGGACGCCATCGACGTCTTTCCCTCCGTGGTGCAGACAACGGGTAGTTACCTCGCCTCCACCGGCTTCCAGATCCATACCACCCGTCACTGGCCGCGGGGATGGTTCGAAGACGCCTCGGCAAAGGTTGTGTACACGTCTTCCGATAACAGGGTGACCGTATCCCAAAGCGGGTTCGTTTCCCTGGCGCCCGGCGCGTCCCTTCCTTCAGGGACCGTCGTCACCATCACTGCTACGGACGATTCCGCGGTCATTCGTCCCAAGGACACCTGCGCCATCAACATCAACTGATGCTGATCCGCAAACAAGATAACACCCGTATGCAGGGGCGCAAGGCATTGCGCCCCATCCGGGGCGTATGCCATACGCCCCTGCCCGTTGTGTTATTCTCATCTTCCGCTGATTGTAACAATAACACCGCCGCAAGGAGCTATCAGACATGCCCGTCATCACCACCTCCATTTTCGAACTGCTCAAGATCGGACCCGGCCCTTCCAGTTCCCACACCATCGGGCCCATGAAGGCCGGGCATGATTTCCACCGGCTCATGGCGGAACTGCCGCCGGAGCGCATGGGACGCGCCGATACCCTGCAAGCTCATCTCTACGGCTCCCTGTCGGCCACCGGCAAGGGACACGGCACGGACCGGGCGGTCCTCGCGGGCCTGCTGGGAAAATCGCCGGACGATTGCCCCCCCGATTTTCTCGACGCCATCCCCTTCAACCGGGACGGTTCGCTCACCATCCCGGCGGGAGACATGGAGTTTACCTTCCGGCAACCGGACATGATCTACGATGACGGGCAGCATGATTTTCCCTACAGCAACACCCTTGTCATCCGCCTCTCCGGCAAGGACGGCATCATCCTGGAAAAGGAATACTATTCCGTGGGCGGCGGATTTCTCCAGTGGAAGGGGTGGCGCGAACCGGAACGGGGCGCGCCACCCTACCCCTACGGAAACGCCTTGGAGCTGTGGAAGCAGATGAAGAAACACCGCCTGGACATCGCGGAACTGATGATGGCCAACGAAAAGGCCATAAGCGGCATGGACGAGGCCGGGATCAACCGGGGCCTCGACCACATCATAGATGTCATGGAAGATTCCGTGGAGAGAGGTATCCGCACAGAGGGATACCTGCCCGGTCCCATCGGCCTGCACCGCAAGGCGGCCCTCTTCTTCCAGCGGGCAAAGGGGATGCCGCGGAACGCGGAACGCCTGCTGGTATACCTGTGCGCCTACGCCTTCGCCGCCTCCGAAGAAAACGCGGCGGGCCACACGGTGGTAACCGCTCCCACCTGCGGCTCCGCCGGGGTGATCCCGGCCGTGATCCGGCTGCTGCGGCGCCACCAGAAGATTCCCCTGGAAAAGGTGCGCGGCGCGCTTCTGGGCGCGTCGGCGGTCGGTTTCATCGCGAAACAGAACGCCAGCATCTCCGGCGCGGAAGTGGGGTGCCAGGGAGAGATCGGCGTGGCCGCGTCCATGGCCGCCGCCCTTGTGGCCCTGGCCAACGACAGCGGCGCGCGGATAGCGGAAAACGCCGCCGAAACCGCCCTGGAGCATCATCTGGGCATGACCTGCGACCCGGTGAAGGGATACGTGCAGATCCCCTGCATCGAACGGAACGCCATGGGCGCCGTGAAGGCGTATACCGCATATCTTATCGCCCGGGAAGGCCTCCCGGACTGGCACATGGTAGGACTGGACAAGGCCATTGAAGCCATGAACATGACCGGCCGCGACATGCGGGCCGAATACCGCGAAACCGCCAAGGGCGGCCTGGCGCGCTGCTGCTGAAGGGAGAGGGAATGGAGAAAAAGGTTTCAAAGATACAGATCATCAGCATCGGGTTCCTGATTGTAGGCAATCTCATCGGCGCGGGGATACTGGCGCTTCCCATCAACACCGGCCTTGCCGGATTCCTGCCGTCCCTGCTGGGACTTCTGGTGACCAGCGCCGCCATGTACTATTCATCCCTGATCCTCAGCCGGGAGGCGGTGGACCGAAAGGAACCCACCTTCAACTATCCCAGCCTGTACCGCAACTACCTGGGGAAGGGTGGGGAATGGGTCGCGGTGGTGGCGAACCTCATCATCCTGTACGGCCTTCTGACCGCCTATCTCACCGGCATCACCTCCATCATCAGTAACCTTTTCAGCCTTTCCGTGCCGCCGGTGTACCTCATGCTCGGCTTCTTCGCGGTGGTGTCCGCCATCTCCATGGCGGACATAGGCAAGATACAGAAATACATCGCCGTGCTGGTGGCGGTGAAATGCGCGGCCTTCGTCTTCATTGTGTTCATGGCCGGAGGCCACATCAAGACGCAAAACCTCTCCCATGTCAGTTGGCCCCTGTTCACCTGCGGCATACCGATCCTGGTGACGGCCTTCCATTTCCACAACATCATCCCGGCGGTGTGCGAGACGCTGCGCTGGGACCGCAAGCTCATCAGCCGCACCATGCTTCTGGGCATGGCGCTCGGTTTCCTGATGAACGCCACCTGGCTGATGGTGGGCATCGGCGTCCTTCCCCTGGATGACAGCCCGGTGGGGCTCGTCACCGCCTACACGAAAAACCTCCCGGCCACCATCCCCCTGGCGAAGATCATCGGTTCGCAAACCTTCCTGGTCATCACCATGTTTTTCGCCATGATCGCCATCACCACCGCCTACCTGGCCAACGGCATGGGTCTCATCGGCTTCATGGACGACCTCACCTCCCACCACCTGAAAAAGAACAGCCCGCTTCTGAGCCGCGTCCTCGCCTTCGGCCCGCCCCTGATCATCGCCCTGGTCTACCCCGACATCTTTCTCAAGGCCATCGATTTCGCCGGAGGCTTCGGCATCGTCACCCTGTTCGGCATCCTGCCGGGGATCATAGCCCTGCGCAAGGCCTCGTCACGCAGGGAGAAATCCCTGGCCGTGGCGATGCTCCTTCTGTTCGGCGCCTTCTTCCTCCTGGAAACGGCCCAGGAACTGGGAATGCTGAAGATCTCGCCGGATACGGAACACTGGCAGGTAAAGCACTGAGGAGAACAACATGAGCATGACGGAACAGAATATCCCATGGGACACGACACGCCTTTACCCATCGGGAACCGCTCCGGAACTGGACGAGGATTTCGCCGCCATTGCTTCCCGGGCAAAGGGGTTCAGGCTGCGCTATTTCGGAAAGGCCGCCCTGCTGGAAGCGGAGGAGATGAAAGAGGCCCTCGCCGAACTGGAAAATATCCGGGAAGACATGGCAAAGCCTTGCTGTTACGCCCACCTGCTGTTCGCTCAAGACAGCGGGAACCCGGACGCGAAAAGGCTCTCCCAGAGGTCCATGGAGATGGAAAACTACATGGAGCGGGAGCTTCTCTTCTTCGAACTGGAACTCCTGGAACTGGAAGACGACCGGTATCTGGAGTTTTTGTCCGAACCGGTCCTCGCCAACTACGGACATTTCCTGGAGAGCCTGCGGCGCTACCGGCCCCACACGCTGCCTGAACGGGAAGAGAGGCTCCTGAAGCAGAAGAAGCTGGCGGGGGTGGAGGCATTCTCCAGGCTCTTCGATGAAGTATCCTCGTCCTTTGAATACGATTTCACACTGGACGGCAAGGAGAGGAAGATGACCGGGGAAGAGTTGCTGGGGCTGCTCCACCATCCGGACGCCAGGGTGAGGGAAGACGCCTATGACGCTTTTCTGGCAAGATACGAAGAAAACTCCATCGTCTTCAGCTCGGTGATAAACAACGTGGCCCTGGACCACTCTCAGGAGCTGGAGCTCCGGACATACCGCTATCCCATGGAGCCGACCCACCTGGCCAACGAACTGCCGCCCGGCGCCGTGGAACGTCTCATGGCCGTAACCGAGGAGCATTACCCCCTGGCGAGGGAGTATTTCCGGCTCAAGGCCCGCCTGCTGGAGATCCCCGTCCTGAAAAATACCGACCTGTACGCCCCTTTGTCCCGGTCAGAGCGGGCATTCACCTTTGACGAGGCCATGGAACTATCCCTGGAGGCATACGGCGCCTTCTCTCCCATGTTTCGGGAGATCGCGGCCGAGTTTCGGGACGAAGGGAGGATAGACATCTTCCCCCGGACGGGAAAAAGCGGAGGCGCCTTCTGCATGGGGATATCTCCCTCACAGTCTCCCTATGTCCTTCTTAACTTCACCGGAAACCGGCGGGACGCGGCGACCCTCGCCCATGAACTGGGTCACGGTATCCATTATTCCCTGTCGCAACGTCAGAGCATGCTCAACTACCACCCTCCCCTTCCCCTGGCGGAAACGGCCTCCGTATTCGGGGAGATCCTGCTGACCCGTCTGCTTCTGGAGCGGGAAAAGGACCCGAAGGAGAAAACCGGAATCCTGTGCGCCGCCATCGAGGACATCATCGCCACCACCTTCCGCCAGAACGTCCTCACCAGATTCGAGGAGCGCCTTCACACGGAACGGAAGAAGGGCCTGCCGGCATCTTCGGAAATCTGCCATATCTGGCTGGAAGAGAATGAAAAGCTGTACGGGGATTCGGTGGAGATGATTCCGCGTTACCAGTGGGGCTGGAGCTACATACCCCACTTCATCCATTCACGGTTCTACTGCTACTCCTATGTGTTCGCCGAGCTTCTGGTACTTTCCCTCTACGAAAGATACCGGGCCGAGGGCCCGGCCTTCGTACCGATCTTCACCTCCATCCTGGAAAGCGGAGGTTCCATGTCCCCGGCGAAAACCCTGAGCCTCGCGGGAATAGACCTCTCCGACGAAGACTTCTGGCGACGGGGATACGGATTTTTGCGTGAGATGCTGGATGAGCTGAACGGACTACTGGAGGGAGGAGATAAATGTCTGTAAATTGCTATCAGAAAGATTTTGATGAGGCAATTACAAGCGCGCAGCCCGCAAACTCGGGCTGTTTTATAAGTATGACATAGTCGGAATTACTCCCGTTCCCAAGCACTTGCGATGCCATGGATCAAGGACAAAACCAACCGGTATCGCTTTAATACCTTTATCCATGGCACAATCTGGAAAGAAAAAAAGGGAACCGTTCTTTTTCCGAGAAGCCGACGCCATGTACCAAAGCGCGGTAACAATACCGGGTATATCCCTGTTAACGCCGCGCTACAACATACCAACAGTGAATTGCAGCAGATAGCAGTATCCAAGATCGGTCAGGTCGATCTTCCGGTAGCCGAACTGGGAAAGAAGGGCTTCCAGTTCCTCCGGCGCCCAGCGCATATCCATGGGCGGGCCGAAAGACATCTCTTCCTTTTTGCATTCGATAATCGCCAGGCGCCCCCCGGACTTCAGTACGCGGCGAACTTCAGCGTAAAGATCCAGCGCATGGCGCGAAACCTCCGGGATGTGGAAGACGGTGGACAGGAGGCAGACATCGACGCTGTCGTCAGCCAGGGGTAACGGGCCGGTAATGTCGCAAACACGGGCCGCGACATTACCGGAGCCTCTGGAAGAGGCTGTCGCGGCCACATGTTCAACCATCCGCTCTGATTTATCCAGCGCGTACACCATCCCCGAATCCCCCACGACCCGCGCCGCCTCCATGGAATAATCTCCCGGACCGCACCCCAGATCGAGGAAGACATCCCCCGGTTCCAGCGCCAGCGCGTCGAAGACTTTCCGCGGGTCGCTCATCCAGAAGCTGCTCGGTCCCCGTCCATGCTTACCCTGTTCATGCCGCGGGCCGGGACCTTTTCTTTCCCTGTCGGACATCGCCTTGCATCCCCCTCTTTCATATTCTTCCATAATCCCTCCACGCCGCCAGCGACGACACGATCCCCGCGGTGCGGTTCCTTACGTCCGACAGATCATGGCTGTCAGGCCGGTTCCGGATATCACCCATCCTGCCGCGGAGGTTCAGTTCTTCTTTGTCCCTGAACCCGCCGACGATATGCCAGCGGTCCAGTGTCAGGAAACCGATATGTTCCAGAAAGGAGCGAAGCCACATGGTCATGGGATCGGCTTCGCGCTCTCCGATGTGCGGACCGCCGAAGGTGCCGAAGCAGACGCCGAATTTGCCTGGGACCAGGGGGGATGACGGACGGATGAGACCTCGCTCGTTATAGCCTTTCAGCACGGCCTTGATGTAATCCATCATGCGCTGGGTAGGAAGCCAGTCAATGACCGGTGAACCGACGAAGACCAGGTCATAATCATAGAAATCAAGCGCTGTGTCACTGGCGACCTTTACCATCTCGCAGGGAAGCATATGCGCTTCCACGGCCTCGCGAATCGCCTGAGCCGTTTTTTCGGTATTGCCGCCCAAAGAATCATACAAAATCAGTGTTTTCATCCATTCCTCCTTGCGGTCAGAAACTGTACCGGACCGCCGTATAGATATTGGTGTTGTCGTTGAACTGCGCGAAAAAGGTCCGGGGACTCTCTCCCGCGAACACGTTCGCCCCGGCCTCCAGGGTAATACGGTCCGAGTATTTGTACTGGACGTGCGGCTGGAGATAGGCGTCGTTGTCGCTGGGCGAATAGTATCCGGACAGGGAAAGTTTCAGGTTCTGGTTCATCATCAGTTTCGTCAATTGCAGGGTAATTACGTGCCTGAAGCGGTCCCGGGCATGCGCGCCGCCGTGGAGCTCCAGATATGCGCCGTAATTCAGCGTCTGTTCCACGTAATATTGCAGGGATGCGCTGAAATCCCTGGCGATTTCCCGGGCGTACCCCGCAAGGTAGCGCATTTCCGAACTATTTGCCAGGGGGTTGCGTCCGCTTTCATTGTCAACTGACTGGTACCAGGCGCACTCGATGTTGGCGATACCGGCGCCGACGGCGCCCCGCGCGCTCGCCCCGAAGACATTCAGGCGGGGGAAGGTCGCCGCCCCCCCCGTTGTCCGGCCGGACGGGGTTTTCCAGTACCCCCGGTAGGCGTAGGCGGCCAGTTCATACCCGCCGAGGTTCCGGTACAGGCGCGCGGCCAGTTCGTAATCCCGGAACCATAGGTCCGGTTTGTCGGCGGAGAGAATCGCGTCGCGGCCGGAGCGCCGGTTCAACTCCCCGTTCCAGAAGGAAACGTATTCACCAGTGATGAAGCGGTCCGCATTGAAGCGCGCTGTATAGACCAGGTCCAGGTTGACGTACTCCGTGAATATGCCCAGTTTCAGCGCGTCGGACGGGGCCTTCAGGTATTCCGCGTCCCGTCCGATGAAGAACGACCGCCAGTCTTTGGGAAACAGGTCGTTGAGAAACACCAGGTCCCCGGTCCCCCAGGTCAGGACCTGCCGCCCGATCTTCATATCCAGGAAGCCGGCTGGACGCGCGAAGAACCACAGTTCGCGGGTATCATACTCCCCCCGTTCCGTTATACCGTCGGCCCAGGCGTCTCCCTTGTACTTGAAATCGAACCATGGGTCCGTGACCGACAGCTCCAGTTGCAGGCGGGCTTCCATGACGGACGGCTCTTTTTCATGGGGGTCGTTCCGGGTACGAAGGCCGGAACGCAACTCGCCGTATCCGTTCAGCTCCGCCTCGAACCGGTCCAGCAACGACCGGTCCGCATCCACCTCCGCATGGCCGCGGGCCGAAAACACGATGACCGCCGCGACCATGAACGACAGTGGGCGAATAAAGCGCGTCATTCTCATCGCGCGGCTTCCCTCGGCGGCCTTCTCAGGTAGCGCTCGGTGAACAGATCATCTTTCAGGCCGCTGTTATAACCGACAGAGGAAAAGACCATCTCGCTCCTGCTCCCCGTGTCCAGGTCCCGGGCAACGGTTTTCATCACCGTGGGATAGGCGACCGGGCGGCCCTTTTCCCGCGCCGCGACGTTTTCCAGCCGCTCCACCTCTATCACGCGATAAAGCCGGTCCCCTTTCTTGAAAAACTCCATCTTCACCGGCATGAAGCTCTTCCTGTCCACATGCGCCAGGTAATAGGCGAATTCCACGGATTGCGGCTGTTTCGGCGTATTCTTCAGGACATAGTGCCTGTCCGTGCTCCGAAGCAGCTCATGCCGGTCTTCCGTGACGCTCCGGCCGGAGATGTCCTCGTACAGGAAATCGGAGCCGACAAAGCTGGTGCGCTTGTCGCTGGCGGCAATGCGTTTCACCAGGTCGAGACCGGGGAGGTAGAGCCACCGGTCGTCATCCTTTCCGGCCGCGGCATGCTTGTGGACCATGAAGACCGTCTTGCGCACATCGGCGGGCTCATGAAACAGGACATAGTACCTCTGGTCCCGGTCGCCCTCACCCACGTCCTTGCGCAGCATGGTGAACACCCTCTTGCGGCCACGCCCCTGCCTGTCGGTGATCACCATTTCAACCCGGCCCCTGCCGTCCCCGCCCTGGTAAAGGGCCATGTGATTGGCTTTCCTGACGATTTCATCGACGCTCACCCCGCCCGGCGAACCCGCGGCAAAGGCGGAACCCGCGCAGGTCATCAGAGCAGCGACTATCCATCCAGTCTTTTTCTTCATTGAAAACCTCCCTTTCTTTACGCTTATGCCGATATCCAATCCTGGTTGATCCGGCAGTCCATTCAACATGTCACTGATGCCACCCCTGCCTTACCCCTCTCCCGGCCTTCGGCCACCCTCTCCCACCACGGGGGAGAGGGTTTCTCCCCTCGCCCCTTGTGGGAGAGGGTCGGGGGTGAGGGAAAAAAAATCATTGCTCCTGAAACGCCTCGGCCACCGGTTCGCCTTCCTTTGCGGCATTCACACTTGTCCGGAAAAACCACCTCTCCGCGACGGTCAGGAGCGCGGGAAGAAACAAGAGCGTCACCAGGCCGGAAACGGATAGGATCCCGAAGAGCATCACCGCGGTTACCTTGTAAGGGATCAGGTGGGCCACCATCAGCGGCAGGAATCCGAGCGCCACCACCAGCACATTTCTGCTGATGGCCAGGGCCGGCTCGCCGAACATCACGGGCGCCGCCGCTTTCCAGGAACCCGTTTCCCTGAAGGCGCGGCGGCTCCTCTCCAGGAAGTGGACGGCGAAATCCACGGCTATGCCGAGGGATATGGCGCTCATCACCGCCACCGGCATATCGTAATCCTTGCCGATGATCCCGGTGACGCCGTAGATGGCGGCGATGGTCACGGTCAGCGGGATCATGCACGCGCCGGCCCATAGCACGGAACGGAACAGCGCCACCATCATCAGGAAGACGATGATGAACGACCCGATGAACGAACCCAGCATCTCGCGGAACATGATGTCCTGAAAGACGAGGTTCACATAGTGCAGACCGGCCCAGCGACAGGAGAGCTCCACCGGTGGCGGATTCTCCTTCAGATACCGGTTCACCGCCTCCACCGCCCGCGCGGTCAGGGTACTGTCGCCCCGCGTAAACTGGGTCCACACCGTTGCGCTCATGTAATCGGGCGTCACCATATGCCACAGGTCATTGGGCCGGTGGCCCTGCTGGTACTGGAGGTAGCATTCCGAAACGGCCGACGCCTTGCCGGGAACGCGGAAGCTCTCCTTTTTCCCGTCCGTCAGTTCCTGGTTGACCTTGCGCACCACGTCGGCCACGGACGTGGTCTTGCCGACGATGCCTTCCCCCTCCAGGTACGACTGGAGCCCGGCCAGGTAGCGCAGGACCTCGGGCCGCTTGAAGGTCTTCAGTCCTTCCCTTTCCGCGCCGAGAAAACCGTTCAGCTCCCGAAGAGCATGGGCTTCCTCATCGGATACCGCGCCGGTCCGGCCTTCCACGTACTTCATCGCCCGATCCAGAAAATCGTCGCGGCTGGCGGCGTCGCGGGCAAAGCCGGGCATGCGCGTCCTCACGTCCGCGAGAATTTTCTCAACCGTCGCGGCGGGCGCGTCAATCCGGGAGGCGAATGCCGCCATATTGTCGTCGATCCGCTTCACATCCCCGGGCATCGGCTTGCCGCCGCCCTCTCTCCCCTCCAGCACCAGGTAGGCGGTGTAGGTCCCGCCGAAATGCCTGTTCAGCGCCGTATCGGCCTTGCGGATCGGGTGGCCCGCAGTGAAGCGTTTCGCGTAGTTGTCATTGATGTTGATGCGCGATATACCCCATACCGCAATCAATATCAGCATGGCCATGACCGCGAGAACCGGCTTCGCATGGGCGCAGGCAAACCGTCCGATCCAGTGGAGAAAGATGGCGAGTCTCGTCGAACGCTCTCTGCCCGCGGCCCTGCCGAAGTTGCCCAGAACCCGCTCCGGGATCATCATCACATAGGCCGGGACCAGCAGGATGGTGGCGGCCCAGGCGATCATCACCCCCACGGCCACGAACAGGCCGAACACCCTGGCCGGCGGGATGGAAGTGGTGAGAAAGGAGAGAAAACCCGCCGCCGTTGTCAGCGACGTGTATAGTATGGGCGCGAACAGGCGCCCCATGACCTCCCGGATGGTCTGGGCGCGCCCCTTTTCCGGTGTGTAGCATTCGAAAAAGTCCGACAGAATGTGAACCGCATCGCAGATGGCGATGGGCATCAGGAAGATTGGGAGCATGGAGCTGAGGATATGCACCGGGTGCCCAAAAGCGATCATCAAGCCCAGGGCGGAGACCACCGACACCGTCGCGATAATCATCGGCAGGACGATAAGCCTCAGCTTGCGGAAAAACAGGAGCAGGAGCCCGAAAATGACCACCATGGTCAGGGGCGCGGCAACCGTCATCTGGTTGAACATCTCCACGCCGACGGCGCTCTCGGCCACCGGAAGGCCGGCAATGTGATATTCCTCGTCGCCGCCAAGCTCCGCGGTCTTCTTATTCAGCGCCTCGTAGACGCGGTAACTGAGCAGCTTGTCCGTCAAGGGCAGGTAGATGCACAGGGCCTTTCCGTCCTCCGAGACCATCATCCCCTTCAGCATCGGATTGGAAAGCGCCTTGTCGCGTATCACCCTCGCCTCTTCCCTGGTTTGCGGCGGCGCGGACATCAGCCATTCGAAGCGGATCGCCCCCGGCCCGTCCTGGGTGATGTGGTCCACCAGGGAGGGGGCTATCATGTCCGCTTCGATGACACCCGAGGTCCGGCCCGGATTTTTTGCGTCCTCCCAGCGCAGGGTTTTGGCGTATTCCGTCAGTTCATGGACGCGCTTCAGCGTTCCCGGATTGAACACCCCGTCCGGGTCGCGCTCGTTGACGACCCCCAGCACGATGGTATCGCTCAGCTCGAACCGTTTCTTGCTTTCATTGTGAAAGACCCGCACCGGCTCGTCCTTTTCGAGCATGTTTTCCGGGTCCGTATCGATGGTGATCAAGGGGAAAAAAGCGCCCGCTGCAAGCGTGAAAAGGGTTACGGCAACGGCGACCGCCTTGTAGCGCCCGATGGACAATTCAATTAAGGCATTTTTCAGCTTCGACATGTTTCTCCTCCATATTGTTAAGTTGCTTAACTATATGCTCAAAAAAAATCACTTCTCCGCGGGATTGGAGAGGCGGCTGTCCATGGTTGTTCCCACGACCTCCAGCAGCACCGACAGGGTCGCTATCTGGGACAGGGAAAACGCGCTCAGTTTGACGATAAGTTCATCCATCTCCCTGCCGTGAAGCCGTTCATGGGCGTCGAACACCATCCTGCCCCGTTCCGTGAGGAAAAGGATAAATTCCTTGTTGCTGTGGGGCGACGGCCTTTTCTCCACGAAACCCTTCCTCACCAGCTTGGAGACCATCTGCGAAGCCGCGCTCTTAGTGATGCCGAAACGGACCGCCAGGCCCGTCACGTTCATCCCGTCGGCCTCGCCAACGGCCTGGACGATGTGCGCTTCCCTGGTGGTGACTTCGCCGTCCTCGTCGAACCGGAG
>CAYMFO010000069.1:0-14435 GCA_964389825.1 uncultured Geobacter sp.
AAAGGCGGGAAGGAGCGCCGGCGTGGCGGGACGAAGGTGGGAGGACGGCCCGGGAGATCGCGCCGGAGCGGCGTGAGGCCCCCAGCGGTCCCGCCGGTGAGACCGGCCGGCGTGTGCCTGGAGAAGGTTTCCCGGACTCCGGGACCGGAACCAAGACCCCTTCGCCGTCGCCGGAACAGGGTGACCGCCTCCCGAAGGAAGCGGCCTCCGGCCCTGATTCCCCGTTGACGAAAAGGCAGCCGACGGATTCCGGCAGCGGCGCGCGGCCTGCCGGGGCCCCGGCAAAGGAGACCGGCCGCACTCCGGTTGAAACGGAAAGGTGGGAAGGCGCGTCGGCGCGGAGGGATGAAGGTGGGAGGTCGGCCCGGGAGATCGCGCCGGAGCGGCGTGAGGCCCCCAGCGGTCCCGCCGGTGAGACCGGCCGGCGTGTGCCTGGAGAAGGTTTCCCGGACTCCGGGACCGGAACCAAGACCCCTTCGCCGTCGCCGGAACAGGGTGACCGCCTCCCGAAGGAAGCGGCCTCCGGCCCTGATTCCCCGTTGACGAAAAGGCAGCCGACGGATTCCGGCGCCGGAACGCGGTCTGCCGAGGCCCCGGCAAAGGAGACCGGCCGCACTCCGGTTGAAACGGAAAGGCGGGAAAGCGCGCCGGCGCGGGGGGATGAAGGTGGGAGGTCGGCCCGCGATATCGGGCCGGAGCGTCGTGAGGCCCCCAGCGGTCCCGCCGGCGAGACCGGCCGGAGTTTCCCTGGTGAACGTCCCACGACTCCATCCCCTGTTCGTGAACCGGCGCCGGAGGTTCGAGGGGAATCCGGTAAGACGGTCATGGCCGAAGCGGAGACGGGGCTTCGGTCAGGAGGCCCGGACCCGGGACGGACGCCTGCCGCGCTCGTGGAGCAACGGGAGCGCCTGCTGAAGGAAACCTACGGCCGGATGGAGGATAACGCAATCCCGGAAAAGCAGACACCGCGGGAACCCGCGCGGGGGCCGCTGCCCGGCTCTGAGCGGGCGCCGGAGTTTTCCAGGCCCGTCTTGCCCGGTCAAGACCGGGACGTGGGGGCTGAGGTTCCGCGGAACGTCGCCGCCGGGGACCTCGCCCGGCTTGAGGAGCATGAACCGGCGGAGCTCCCGCCTTCAAGGATTGCCGGCCAGGGTGAAATCGCCGACGCCCGGACGCTCCCCCTGGTGAGCCGCCAGTTGAACATGCTGAATACCGGCCTCTTTGTCTGGCAGGGAGAGGCCTGGCCGGGCCAGACCATGGACTGGGAGGTCGAGGACCGGGAGGCGAACCCCGAGACAGGGGACGAAAACGGGTGGCGGACCACGTTGCGCCTGGACCTTCCGAACCTGGGGAGGGTTACCGGGGTGATAAATCTTTCCGGAAATGAACTGCGTCTGTCTCTTGCGACGGATTCCCCTGAGTCGGCTTCCCTCATGGATGTCGGCCTGGTAGAGCTGAGAGAGCGCATGGGAAACGCCGGGATCGAGGTGAAAGGAGTGGCGGTGCGCCATGAAGAACTGGAAGGAACGTGAGCGGAAGGCGGCCGCCCTGGCCTACGGCAAGGGCGACTACGCCCCCCGGGTGATCGCCAAGGGGGAAGGGGAAACGGCCGAGGCCATAATCAGGCTGGCGAGGGAGAACGGGGTCTATGTCCATGAATCCCCCGAGCTGGTAACGATGCTGATGCAGCTCGACCTGGACCGGCACATCCCCCCGGAGCTTTACGTGGCGGTGGCGGAGCTGCTGGCGTGGCTGTACTGGCTGGACAAGGGCATGCCCATGGCGGAGAAAGCTACCGCACCGAATGGGTGACGGTGTCTCCGTCGCAGGTATAATCGATCTCGCGGGTCGCCATTCTTGTTATCCTGCCGGTGAGGGTATTGATGCGGCGCGCCGTTAAAACCAGTTTCCTCCCCACGAAGCTGTAGGTTCCCACCACGCACTCCATCTGCCGGTACGCCGTGTTCCTGATATCCGAGCTGTTTCGGGAAAGGACCACCAGGCCGCTTTCCGAGAGCCGGAAAAAGGAAGAAAACTCCGCCTGGAGGATGCGGCAGCCGCAGCGGGAGTTAAGGGCGCCCCGCATCAGGTCTCCCATCAGCAGGCCGTGTTTCCCTGGAACGAGGGTCTGGATGTCGACGAAGTCGGTTACCAGGATCGTCTCTCCGGAAGACCGGGGCAAGGGTCTCGCGGTCGCCGGCCGGGATGGGGTAGCGCCGGCGCGTGGATCCGGCCGGTCGCCATCGCGTTCATCGACGCACAACTCCAGCGCCATGCCTTCGAAGAGGCTCTTCAGGTCCGTGCGTTCCAGCATTCCGAGGGGGGTGGCGCCGGAGCAGGCGTTTCCTTCGGAAATAGGGGAATAGGGATGCCACCCGCGACCGACGCATCCGCTCACCAGAAGCGCCGCAAGCCCGGCTGCAATCATGCCTGTTTTGAGAGAGACGGATTTTTTCATTTCTAGCGATTGCCCACTATTTTCATTACCGGCAGGTCTTCTTTGTTAAAAAGGAGCATTTCCGTGAACATGTCAAGGGGCAGGCGGGTCTGCGCCGATGACATTACGAGGCCTGTGGGGATGTCCACCACCCGCGCATTAATGATGATGTCGTTTCCCGCCATGCTGTAAGTGCCTGTCACAACGCCTCCAAGATTGTACGAACTCTTCAGGGCGCCGCTGTCCCTGCTCAGCGAAAACTCTCCATTATCATTAATATTTATGTTCCTGGAGAGGCGCATCTCATATACGCTCCATCTCCTGACCTGAAGTTCGTGGATGAGATTCTCGGCTATAAGTCTTCCCAGGCCGGACGTTTCTGAAATCCTGTTGATGTTTGTGAAACTGGTGACGACGAAGGTGTTGGAGACGCTTTTTCTGTCGATGTTCCTTTCAAGCTGGTCCGCGAGGTATATCATCCTGGCGTTGAATCGCCCGGCGGGCGAGCGGCTGGGCTGGATCACGATAGGTTCCGTCAGGACATTCCGGGAGCAGCCCAGTGAAGCCGGGCCGCAGTTTGACTTGTCGAAGACCACGGAATCTTCGCCGCTCACGGTTTTCGAAAAGAGCATGGTTGAGACTGAAAAGAGGAAGAAAAACAGAAAAAAGCCTGGAAGAAGTGTCGGTTTACTCATGTGTTCTTTCCTCTCATCTATGGATTTTGTTGATTACGGGCGGTTCGGGAATAATCACATGGGGCTGATACACCCACTCGGAACGTGAATCGTGATAATTCTCATGCACCTCCCTGTAGGATACGGGAAAATCCTTGCTTCCGTGTCCGTCATGGGTGATGCCGTAGGTCTGGCGGCAGGAAACGCGGATTTCCCTGTCGGCTCTTCCGGCAACGGGCGATTCTTCCCGGATAATTACGTCGCCGGATGCGCACGCCGTAATCAGCGCGGCAATGGAAAAGAACGGGAACAGATGTGACAGCTTCATTATTCCTCCTTTGAACAGCGTCCATATCACCAAATACACAGCTTTGTCCGGTTAAGTTTTTACATCATGCGATAATCCCCCTCATCCGCCCCTGCGGGGCACCTTCTCCCCAAGGGAGAAGGGACATTTTTGAAACCCTCTCCCAGCGGGAGAGGGTGGCCGAAGGCCGGGTGAGGGGTTAAGCTGGGATTTTAGCGATTGCTGCAATTAGCTAACCGGACATTGCTGCCAAATACAAGACTCAACATTACCTTTCGGGAAAACGGGGGCAAAACTTTAATTCAGGCAAAGATATTTTTCCTGTTGAATTGAGTGCGCCTGGATTCGGCGGTTGGAGGCGTCCGTCATGACTTTTCCCGACTCCGGCCCCCCTTTTCTCCTGCCTCTCTTGCAACTTCCCGCAGCCTGGGGTATGGTTGACCCATGAAACGGCCCGGGATACGCATAGGGGACCGGCGGCTTGAGGGCCCGGCCCGGTCGCCCTGAGTGGCGTCCGAGGGGAAATCCTCCAGACCGACTGCCGCCCGCCGGAAGTTCTTTTTGTTCGTCTTTTAAACCTGACGCGCATCCTGGAACCGAACGCAAGGCGGTTTTTTTTATATGTTCCGGGGGAGGTCTCCGTCCGCGCCGTCATTTTTCCGCATCGCGATGAGGGGTATTATTCATGAGCAGACAGAACAGCAAAAAGATCTACATCACAGACAACGACATGAACCGCCTGGAAGAGCTTCTGGAGGCCGCGGGTTCGGGCGGCTCCAGGGACGACAAGCACCTGGAAGAGCTGGCAAGAGAGCTGGAAAGGGCGGAAGTCGTTGAATCAACCGAGATACCGGCCAACGTCATAACCATGAACTCGGTGGTGCTGCTGAAAGACATGGAGAGCGGGGAGGAAAGGCAATACACCCTTGTTTTTCCGCGCCAGGCGAATATAGAGCAGAACAAGGTTTCGGTGCTGGCGCCGGTGGGAACGGCGATGATCGGTTGCCGCATCGGTCATGTAATTGCCTGGAACGCGCCGGCCGGGCAGCGGAAGATGAGGGTGGAAAAGATCCTCTACCAGCCGGAGGCGGCCGGTGATTATCACCTTTAGTCCGTGAGAGGGAGGCCCCATGGCGCGAAACAGGGGACATGCTTCATTCCTGAGGCCCGATATCGCCATCGACCTGGGAACGGCATGGGTGCGGGTGGCCTATGGCGCCTCCGGCCTCTATGCCGTTCCTTCCGCGCTGGAAGGCAGGGCCGCCCTGAAGGGCGGCGTGGTGGTTGATCCGAGTGCGGCGGTGTTGATTCTCTCTCCCCTTCTCAACCGTGTGCGGCGCTTCGGTGTCGTGCCTCCCAGGGCCGTTGCCTGCATCCCCTCCGATGCCAGCGAAAGGGAGCGGGACGCAGTTCGCGACTGCGTCATGAAGGCGGGCGCCGCGGACGTGTTTCTGGTTCCCGAGCCCCTTGCCGCGGCCATCGGCGCCGGCGTTGACGTGGCCTCCCCCTTTGCCGATATGATCCTGGATGTGGGCGAAGGGGTTACCGATTGCGCGGTGATCCGCTCCGGAAGGCTTGTCGCGAGGCTTGCCGACCGGGTCGGATGCGCGGACCTGAGGAGGGCGGCCATGAAGGTCGGGTCCAGGGTCCTGAAAAGGTCTTTCGGCCGTGAAGAAGCGGAAAGGCTGTTGCGCGCGGCCGGTTTGGACGGAAATGAGGGCCTGCCGGACCCCGGTGGGCTCCTGGTGAACAACCGGGGCAGGGTGGATTCGGGCTTTTGGGAGCTTTACCGGGAGGCGGTTGACCCTCTGGTGGAGAGAATCATCGGGGTGGCCGTTGCCATGCTCAGCCGGATCGAGCCTTTTCTGGGGTGCGAAATCATCGAAAACGGGATCTGGCTGACCGGAGGGGGGAGCCTGCTGGAGGGCATGAAGGAGCGGCTGCGGGATGCCACGGGCATCAGGGTCAATCATTCATGTCAGCCCCTCGAGGCCGTTGCCCGGGGGGCGCATGCCATGCTGCCGGTCGTGTCCAGGCTGAATATCTGGAGAAACTGACGCGGCGAAGATGACCTGTTCGCCCGGATGCCCGTCCTAGTACCCAGTAACACTTAAATCTACGCAACAAATAATCCCCTCTCCCCTGGTGGGAGAGGGTCAGGGAGAGGGGGAGTTTCCAGGATATTCGCTGCTTGAATCTTCACCCTCCCCCCAACCCCCTCCCATCAAGGGAGGGGAGCTTTGCGAATGTACTGATGTTACAAGGTACTAGTCCCATGTCGTGATAGCGCCCTGAAGGCCGTCCCTTCAGGGCGCTTCGCATACCGGCGTCTTTTCTTCGTCCCCGTTTGAATTCCCCCTCTTTTTTGCGAGAAACCGGTTCGTCTCGGCCAGCACCACCCCGGAAAGTCCGAGGAGGGCGATGAGGTTGGGCGCGGCCATGAGGCCGTTCATGACGTCCGCGAAATTCCACACCAGATCCAGCTTGACGCATGCCCCGACGAAGACGAAGCCCGCATAGAAGAGCCGGTAGGGAAGGAGCGCCTTGACCCCCAGCAGGTATTCCAGGCACTTTTCGCCGTAGTAGGCCCAGCCGATGATGGTGGAATAGGCGAAGAAGATGATGCCGAAGGAAACGATGAAGCCTCCCCAGTTCCCGGGCAGGCCGATATCGAACGCGGACTTGGTGAGGGCCGACACCTGGACCCCGGAGCGCCAGGCCCCGGTTACGATCAGCACAAGCCCGGTCATGGTGCAGACGATGATGGTGTCGATGAAGGTGCCGGTCATGGATACCAGGGCCTGTTCGCACGGCTCGTTTGTCTTGGCCGCGGCCGCGGCGATGGGGGCGCTCCCCATGCCGGATTCGTTGGAGAATACCCCTCTGGAGACCCCCTTCTGGACGGCGAGCATCACCGTCGAGCCGAGGAAACCTCCGGCGGCGGCCGTGCCGGTAAAGGCGTCGTGGATCACGAGCATGAGCGCGCCCGGAATCTCTCCTGCGTAGCGGAACAGGATGGCGACGCACCCCGCCACGTATATGCAGGCCATGGCCGGAACCATGATCGCCGAAACGCGGCCGATGCTCTTTACTCCGCCCAGGATGACGGCGGCGGTTGAGACCATGAGGACAATTCCGGTGATCAGGGGGTCCAGCCCGAGCGCTTCTTTGAGATTCCCCGCGACTGCGTTGGCCTGTACCGTGTTGCCGATACCGAAGGCCGCGACGGCGCCGAACAGCGCGAACATCACCCCGAGCCATTTCAGGCCGAGCCCGCGTTCGATATAGTACATGGGTCCGCCGCACATCTCGCCGTTTTCATCCACGGAGCGGTATTTGACCGCCAGCACCCCTTCGGCGTATTTCGTGGCCATGCCGAAGGCGGCGGTGATCCACATCCAGAAAAGGGCGCCGGGGCCTCCCACGGAGATGGCGGTGGCGACTCCGATGATGTTGCCGGTGCCGATGGTTGCCGCCAGGGCGACCATCAGCGCCTGGAAATGACTGATGTCTCCCTGCTCATTGGACTTCGGCTTGACAAAGGCTTCGTGGAAGGCGCGGGGAAGGAGAAAGACCTGCAGGAGCCGGAGTCGTATGGTAAGGAATATGCCCGTCCCCACCAGGAGCGTCAGTAAGGGGACTCCCCAGACATAGCCGCTCAACATGCCGAAAAAATCGTTCAATCCCGCCATGGTTCCTCCACCCGTTGGAAACGGGAATTTTAAGTGTCGAGTTCCGCCCGCGGGTGGATACTGTAGATTTCTCCCGTGTCCGTGTCAACGGCAAATCGATCATTGAAGGTCGAGCATCGAAGGTCGAACGTCGAGCGTGTCGCTATCCTTTGACACTCCCCTGCAAATGGGCTATGTTTCCGGAAAACACAGCTGCCATCCGGGAACTCCTCACGGAGACGAAGTTCCAGGGACGGCATCTATTCATTCAGAGGAGGCGTAGTCCATGAAACCCCGCACCCTGCCGGCCTTTATCCTTTTTATTCTGCTTCTTGCCTTTCCCGTCCCCTTTTCCCACGCAAGGGAGCAGGCGGCGCCTCTTCCCTCTGGGTTTGTCTATGTGGACGAGGTGATACCCGATGCGCGGGTTGAACTTCGCTACGCGACCGGGCACAACTTTGTCGGGGAACGTGTCGACGGCTACATCAGGCCCCGGCCCATACTGACGCGGGAGGCCGCCGAGTCGCTGCGCAAGGTCCAGGAAGAACTGCGGCGCTTCGGACTGGGACTCAAGGTTTTCGACGCCTACCGGCCGCAGCGGGCCGTGGATCATTTCGTGAGGTGGGCAAAGGATCTGAAGGATACGCGCACGAAGGCGGAATTCTACCCGGGCGTGAAGAAGGAGAACCTTTTCCGCGACGATTATATAGCGGCCCGTTCGGGCCACAGCCGCGGGAGTACGGTCGATCTGACCATCGTGTCCCTTGACGGGACGGCGGCCGGCGAGTTGGACATGGGGAGCGGTTTCGACTTCTTCGGGCCGGAGTCGTGGCCCTCTTTTGCCGGAATCAGCCCGGAACGGCGCGCCCACCGCATGCTGCTGCAGGTCCTGATGAAGAAACACGGCTTCAAGCCGTATTCCAAGGAATGGTGGCATTTCACGCTGGAGAAGGAGCCCTTTCCGGACACCTATTTCGATTTTCCGGTCCAGTGAAGAGCGCCGGGTCCTGTCCATGACAACTTCAACCCTGCTATATTTTCTCGGCGCATCCATTGCCCTCACGGTGGCCCCGGGCCCGGACAATACCTTTGTCGTGGCCCAGGGGATCTCCAGGGGGAGAAAGGCCGCCATTGTTACCGCCCTCGGCATGTGCTGCGGGGTCAGCGTCCACACCACGGCCGCGGCCCTCGGCATCTCGGCGATCCTCTATTCCTCGGCGACTGCCTTTCAGGTCCTCAAGTACGCGGGCGCCGCCTATCTCTTTTATCTGGCGTGGCGATCCCTGAAGGAGGAGCGGATACTCCTTCCCCGGGGCGCCGCCGGCGGGGAGGGATTGGGTCGCCTCTTCCGGCGGGGCTTTATCATGAACGTCATAAACCCCAAGGTGGCGCTCTTCTTCCTTGCCTTCCTTCCCCAGTTCGTTTCTCCAGGGCCGGAGAGCGCGGCAACGCGGATGTTCGTCCTGGGACTGATCTTCATGGCCCAGGCGGTGGTGGTCTTCAGTCTCATCGGCTGGCTGTCCGGAGGCATCGGCGACGCGGTGGCCAGGAGGCCGCGCGTTGCCCGCTGGTTCGGCCGGCTGACCGCCGGGGTCTTTGCCTCCCTGGGTATCCGGCTGGCCCTGGCGGAGAGGTAAGACCCCGCTCCCTCGGGAAGGAGACGGCCAAGGGCCGCTCTAGCGGAGTTTTTCCAGCCATCGGCGCAGTTCCGCGCACACCGACTGTTGTTTGGCCAGCCTGCGAATCGTCTCTTCAGGGGACAATTCCTTTTTCAGCAGCTCCTCGATGTTTCCCGCCAGCATGATGCATTCGTCCAGCGTAATGGTGGTCTTTTCGCCTGCCGGGCAATCCGGTTTTTTGCCGGGAAGGGCGAGTTCTTCCAGGAACTTCTCCACTACCGCGGATTCTCCCACATGGAAGCGTCTCTTCTTCCGGTGCAGCAGAAGCCAGTGCCGGGCAGGGAGATCCGCCGAACCGAAGTCGTAGTGATGCAGATGACGCTTCACCGATGGGTGGTCCATGAAAAAAAGCCATCCCGCGGAATCGATGGCGCCGGAGTTCATGAGATCATCGCAAAAGCAGAGCTCGTCGCAAGGGCCCCAATAGAAGGCCACCCGGAGGCTCTGTCCGGTGTACCCGACCGATCTTTCGAACATGGGCGGCGCGGGGAGGAACAAAGGGGTCAGTCCGGCCTTTATCGCTTTCGCATCCATGGGGGCTCCCTGGAGGTAGTTATGCCGGGAGATCATCCCGTAACGGGCACGGCGGATCGCGGGCCCGTTCTAAGAAATATCGGTGGATCTCGCGGATTGTTGAGCCTGAAGGGTGTTTTTTTTCGTGAACATGAAAAACCGCCCTGTCCAATGGAGGAAATGGGCGGTCGGAATGCCTTGCCGGAGGAGATGATTTAAGGCGTTACTGCCTTGGCCGGACCTTGATCTTCGGTTTTCCGTCTTCGATGACAACCCGGAATTCCACGGGGTTTTCCCGGTATTTTTCAGGGAGTGTCTCGCGGCACCTGTCGAGGGTGGCCGAAATCCTGTCTGGTGTGAGTCCGCTGGTGGGGATGTTGCATGACCGGCATGCTTCAAGGTACTGGAGGAATACCTGGTCTGTTTCCGATCTTGTCTCCTGCCTTTGCTCGGGTGCGGGCGCCTGATTCTGATGCCGCAGCATCTTGAAACGGTCCCTGGAGTATTTGCCTTCTTCGATGAGCCGGTTCGTCCTGTTCCAGTACTGGCGATAGCTGACCAGCCGGGATTTCAGGGAGTTGTAACGGAAAAGGAGCATAGTGTTGGAGATGGTGGAGGCAGTATGGCGCCTGGACATCCTGTCCACCTCTTCCAGCAGCTTCAGAGGTTCCCGGCGCTCGATCCCCAGGAAGTACTGCTCATACTTGATGACCAGTTCCTTAAGAAGATTTTCAAACAGATCAATGTCTTCAGGCACTCCCATGGGCTCTCCATCCTGTCTTCCCCCCGGCGGGGCGTCGGCCGTCCCGGGGAATAAACCTAAAAAAAGCAATTAACACGGAGAACACAGAGGGAATAGAGGAAATTTGCGTCACTTTCAAGTAGTTACACCAAAACAAAGACGATGTAATCGTCACCTTTATGGTGAGTCTGGTAGTTCATTTTTTCGCTATTATATCTCTGTGTTCTCCGTGACCCTGTGGTTGAAATGCCGTTTTCAGGATAAAAGGTGGTGAAATCCTAAATGGCATGAGGGTTGTCTGTAAAGGAAAATTTTTTTTGCGCGACTTCATGGTGTTTTTTTGGGGGATTGGGGTAGTTCCCTTTGACCCCGCTCAGGGAACGGCTGGGGGGGGCGGCGCTGGGAGGATAGACTGGATTTTGTGAACGGGCGCCGGTTCTGGGGGGATGTCGATTTGTGATGAAAGATGCTTCCCGGTTTTTTCGCTGTTTATTGCCTTGACTTGCCGGGTATGCTCTATTACATTAAAATGCTCATAAAACCGGACAGTTAACCGAAAGGAGCCCATAGATGGACTCAACAGCTTCAATCGTTCTGGCGGCGGGCAAGGGCACCAGGATGAAATCAGACCTCGTGAAGGTGATGCATCCCTTGGCGGGCGAGCCCCTTATCTCCTACCCGGTTACGGCCGCCCTTGCGGCAAACGCGTCGCGTGTGGTGGTGGTGGTGGGACATCAGGCCGATGCTGTGCGCGCGTATTTTTCCGGCCGGGAGGATATGTCCTTCGCGCTCCAGGAGGAACAGAAGGGGACCGGTCATGCCGTGGCCTGCGCCGCCCCCTTGTTGCGGGGCTTCCGCGGCAGGGTGCTGATTCTCTGCGGTGATGTGCCGCTCATCGGCGCGGACACCCTCCGCGGCCTGCTGGCCGTTCACGCGGAGAGCGGCGCCGCCGTGACCGTCCTGACCGCCGTGGTGGACAATCCCTTCGGTTACGGCAGGATAGTCAAGGACGAGGCGGGCCGGGTGACCGGGATTGTCGAGGAAAGGGACGCCACTCCCGTGCAGCGGATGGCGCGGGAGATCAATTCCGGCATCTACTGCGTGGACGCCCCCTTTCTCTTCGAGGCCGTGGCCGGACTTTCCAGCGACAACGCCCAAGGGGAATACTACCTGACCGACATTGTGCGCCTGGCGGTGGATCGGGGACTTTCCTGCGCGGCCTTTTCCGTGGAGAACCCGGTTGACGTGATGGGGATCAACGACAGGATACAGCTTGCCGAGGCAGAGGCGATACTGAGGAAGAGGATCAACGAGGCCCATATGCGCGAAGGGGTGTCCATCAGGGACCCGGCCGCCACCTACATAGACAGGGGCGTCGCCATCGGGCGCGACACCATTGTTCACCCCAACTCGCACATCTCCGGCGGCGCCGTCATCGGCGAGGGATGCGTTATCGAGCCATCGGTCGTCATTCGCGGATGCAGGATAGGCGCCGGTGTGGTTGTCAAAGCGGGATCGGTCCTGGAGGACTCCGTTATCCACGCCGGAGTATCCATCGGTCCCATGGCGCACATCCGGCCGGGCACGGAGCTGAAGGAGAGGGTGATCATCGGAAACTTCGTGGAAACCAAGAACACCGTCATGGGGACCGGCTCCATGGCCTCCCACCTCTCATACCTGGGGGACGCCGCCATCGGCCGTGACGTGAACATCGGCTGCGGCGCCGTGACCTGCAACTTCGACGGGGTGGAGAAACAGCGCACCGTCATCGAAGACGGGGCATTCGTCGGCAGCGGCGTGCAGTTGATTGCCCCGGTCAGGGTGGGGAGCAACGCACTGGTGGCGGCGGGCGGCGCCATTACCCATGACGTTCCCCCCGGTTCCCTGGCCATCGCCCGCTGCCGTCAGGTCAACAAAGAGGGCTGGCGCGACAAAAAGAAATAACGTAACTATTTAGTCTCATGCGAATTCCAAGGAAGTCCCCTCGCCCCTGGTGGGAGAGGGTCAGGGAGAGGGGGAAAGGCGTCGAAATATCACATGTCGCCCCTTTTCACCCTCCCCCCAACCCCCCATCAAGGGAGGGGGAGTGTTTTTCGGCGCTTTTGCATGAGGCTCTATTAAAATAACCAACCATACAATTCATACGGAGCTGACATGTGCGGAATAGTTGGATACATCGGAGGCCGGGAAGCCTCCCCCATCATCCTTGACGGATTGAAACGGCTGGAATACCGGGGTTATGACTCGGCTGGAATCTGCACCCTGAGGGACGGCGGAGCGGATATGCGGCGCAGCGAGGGGAAGCTCTTCCGCCTGGAAAGACTCCTGGAGTCCCAGCCCCTCACGGGAAACATCGGCATCGGCCACACCCGCTGGGCCACCCATGGCAGACCCTCGGAGGTCAACGCCCATCCCCACAAGGCGGGGCCCATTATCGTCGTCCATAACGGCATAATCGAGAACTACCTGGCGCTGAAGGAGATGCTCATCGGCCGGGGCCATCATTTCAGCAGCGAGACCGATACGGAGGTCATCTCCCATCTGGTGGAGGAAAAGTACAAGTTGAACGCCGATTTCGAACAGGCCGTGAGGGACGCGCTGCGCGAACTAAGGGGCGCATACGCGGTATGCATCCTCTGCGAGCGGGCGCCGGGCGTCCTCGTTGCCGCCAAACTCGGTTCGCCGATGGTGGTCGGACTCGGTTCCGGGGAGTTCTTCGTCGCCTCGGACATCCCCGCCATCCTGTCCCACACGCGGGAGATGGTGTTTATGGAGGACGGGGAGATGGCGGTCTTCCGCGACGGAGCGGCCGCCTTCAGCACAATAGCGGGAGAGCCTCTGCTCAAGAAGCCGCGCCACATCGACTGGTCCCCCCTCATGGCGGAAAAAGGGGGATACAAGCACTTCATGCTCAAGGAGATCTTCGAGCAGCCCCGCGCCATCCGTGATACCCTGGCCGGCAGGCTCCTGGAGGAGGAGGGGGACGTCTTCCTGAATGCCCTGGGCATCTCCGAAGAGGAACTCCGTACGGTGGAACGCATCTGCATCGTGGCCTGCGGCACCTCGTGGCATGCCGCCCTGGTGGGGAAATTCCTCATCGAGGATTTCTGCCGCATCCCGGTGGAGGTGGACATCGCCTCGGAATTCCGTTACCGCAAACCCATTCTCAATGAGCGGACCCTGGTGGTCCTCATTTCCCAGTCGGGAGAGACCGCGGACACCCTGGCGGCGCTGCGGGAGGGAAAGGCCAGGGGCGCCAGGAATCTCGCCATCTGCAATGTGGTGGACTCCTCCATCGCCAGGGAATCGGACGGGGTCATCTACACCCACGCCGGTCCCGAGATCGGGGTTGCCTCCACCAAGGCCTTCATCACCCAGTTGATAGCCCTCTACCTCTTGACCATCAGGCTGGGCCGGACCCTGGGCACGGTTGACCGGGAAAGCGGACGGAGGATGATATCCTCACTCGTCCAGTTGCCGGGACTGGTGGACGAGACCCTGAAGATACATCCGGAGATTGAGCGCATAGCCCGCATCTACCTGCATGCCTCCGATTTCCTCTACCTGGGCCGGGGCATTACCTATCCCATAGCCCTGGAAGGGGCGCTGAAGCTGAAGGAGATTTCCTATATCCACGCGGAGGGATATCCGGCCGGAGAGATGAAGCACGGTCCCATCGCCCTCATCGACGAGAACATGCCGGTTGTGGTCCTGGCGCCCCGTTCCGCCAACTATGAAAAGACGGTTTCCAACATGGAGGAGGTTATCGCCCGCGGAGGCAGGGTAATAGCTCTCTGCACCGCCGGGGATGAAGAGCTGGCGAAAAAGGCCGAGGCCGTAGTCCCTGTTCCCCCCTGCGACGAATATCTGGCGCCGGTGCTCCTGGCTCTTCCTCTGCAGCTCCTCGCCTACTATGTGGCGGTGATGAAGGGGACCGACGTGGATCAGCCCCGCAATCTGGCGAAAAGCGTCACGGTGGAATAGCCTGCCTGGAATGTCCGGGGGAAAGGGGCTCAAAAATATCCCTTCTTCCTTTGGGAGAAGGCGCCCGGAGGGGCGGTTGAGGGGGATTATGACTTGCTGTGAAACTTAACCGGTTTTCGCTTTTATCTCTCTGTGGCTGAAATGCCGTTTTCAGGATAAATCCATGGATATGCAATCTCCGGAGAAATATCTGGAAGAGTTTTTCCACACCCGGATCCCCGTTACCAGTGAAATGGGGATCCGGGTCGTCGCCTATGATGGCGCTTCCCTGACGTTGGGCGCGCCGCTGACGCCTAACGTGAACGACAAGGGGACCGCCTTCGGGGGGAGCCTCTACTCCGTCCTGGTCCTTGCCGGGTGGGGTCTGCTGCATCTGAAGCTCAGGGAAGAGGGTATCTCCGCCGACGTGATGATCCATGAATGCGATG
>CAYMFO010000070.1:0-14062 GCA_964389825.1 uncultured Geobacter sp.
GAGAATATCGAAGCTTGATAATTTGTCAAATATGTAGGTCTGACCCCTTGAGCTTTGATAAGGGCCGGGCCATCGGTTCCTCCTTCGATTTTCAGTTAGATTTCATCAGATGAGAATATCGAAGCTTGGCAATTTGTCAAATATGTAGGTCTGACCCCTTGAGCTTCTTAATATGTAGGTCTGACCCCTTGAGCTTCTTTGACCCCTTGAGCTTCTTCCGTTGAGAAGCGAATGGTAGAATTTCAGCCGCAAGGTGGCGTGGAAGCCGGGGAAGAACTTTCCCTCCCCGTCCGGTTAGCGCGTCTTCGGTACAACATGAGCGCCCACACGCAAATAGCAATCTCGACCGCAAACGACCAATGGAAAAAGAAGTTCAGCCACCAGGGAGTGTAGAGCGCGGGCACGGTGAACATGGCATAGGGCCTGTTGCTGAAAGGAGCGAACAACCAGATATCACCAACAAAACTGTCCAGGATAAGATGGAGAACCCCGCCCATGGAAAACACCATGGACAGACAGGCTGCCCTGGAATTTCCGGCAAACCGTAACCAGAGCATGGAAACGACAACCAGACACAACCACAGCAAAGGCCAATGGGTGATGTACTTGTGGTGGTGCGTCTGTCGATGGTCGATGAAATAGAAATAGAGCATGTCGAGATCAGGCGCAATCGCGCCAATCATACCTGCCCAGACCACGGCGGACGATGAAGGCCGAACAGGTCGAACCCGGTCGCAAATCAGGACCGACATGATGTAACCTGATGGAATGTGCGCGATAAACATAGCGTCAGCTCCAACGAGAATGATGTTTGCCGGTTTTCGGCGTAGATTGCCGATGGTTACCGGTTTCGAAGGCTATGCAAACCTGGGTGGTCAAAGCCCGGCCGACACCTGGAGTCTTATCCAGCAACCGACAAAGCTTCACAATGCGCCGGGCAAACTCGAATGTCCGCTCCGCCAAATCCCGCCCCGACACTTACACTTAACCCTTCACGTTTTCACCATTCACCCTGGCCCAATTGGCCCCTTTCGTGTCGTATTTGTCGGGTTCATGGCGGGTTTCCCTTATGAGGGTCTTCCGATGATGCCTTTGAGTCTTTTCAAACCGAGCGGTCCACAAAGACGGATACCTGCACGGTCCCCGCGGATGCGTAATCACGGTGCGCCACGGCATTGACGATGGCTTCCCGGATCACATCAGGGGGTATCTCGTAGCGGACAGGCGCCTGCGCGCTCTCCGCCCTGGCGCCGACACCGAGGTTGATCTTGGAAAGGACGAAATCCACCGCCATATCCACCTGCTCGAAGACGGTTCCCTTGAAAACCCTGTAGAACGGCGCCGGCCGCTGGATTTCCGTGCCATGGAAATGCATGCGGAGCACCTCGGCGGCGGGAAAGAACCATCGCGGGTCGCGTCCGAAAAGGAGTATGGCGGCATTGGCGGGCTGGTCTCCGGTAATCAAAATAAAAAAAGCCGCCGGTCATACATTTTATGACCAAAGCGGCATTCGTTCACTTACCTCACAATCATCCATCAGCTCCACATAGCATCACCACACCATGGGTTTCACAATGAATATGGTTCATCCGCGAAACTACCTGCCCCACGTTTTTTACCAGAACTGATAAAAATAGCCATTTAATTTTTTTCCATTAAGCAATGGAAGAGCGGCGGAAGAAGTCGTCAAGCATGTACTGGAAACTACGCTCATCCAGACTCTACATTTCTTTCCCTCCCCTTATCAGCGCCAGAATCCCGGCGGGCGGGCGTTGCGCCCGCTCCGCGATATCTCTCAGGCTTTCCCCGCCTGACGAGAGGATGCCCGCGGCCCGCAAAGACTGAACGGCATCCGCCAGATCAATCCCCTGGGCGTCACATACCTCCTTGAGGGTCTTGAGCCCGAGTCCGGTCCCCCCGCCCCTACGCTCGGACTGGCGTGACGAAGCATTTATCGCGGAGGAGAGCTTCAACTTCCTGAAAAGTGTGCTCGGCGACATCCCGATACGCCTGGAGGCGTCTGTTATGGTCATCGACGCGTCAACCCCCGCGACCCCCAATCGGGAAAGACTCGACAGCAGATCCTCGAGAGGAACGCCGGTTCTACGCGCGAACTCTTCGACCGTGGAATCTTCGGCATGGGGATAGGGCGCTGTTTCGCTCCGTTCATCCCAATAAGCTTTAATCCGGTCATTCACATCCACCACATACCTGAAGGGAGGGGCTTCCCACAGGACACCCATGATCAGTAACATGAAAAGCCCCGCCGCAACTGCCATTTCGCGCTTCAGATTCAAGCCCGCCTTGCTTTTGATGTAATGGAGAAACACCGGCCAGTTGTAACAGAGATGCAAGGCGCCCGTAACGATGAAAAGCACACAGGAAACCATGTGTATGGCGGACCATTGATCCTTGCAGAGACCGGCGAAGCGCCAGTCCGTCCATTGGGCGACACGGCCCTGCGGCGCGGCATAGAGAACCGCGCCGGAAATTATCAGCACAAGAAAACCCAAGGTAACCAGAAAGGAGGTCAGGCCCCGCCAGTTAAATCTCTTTCCTGATTGTTTCGTTATTTGAGAATCAGTCATTCTGTTCTTCCTTTTGAAATGGCGGATAACCACGGACCGCATCATTACGGGCAAGCTCATCTTCAAATCACTGTACCCGATACCCATTTGAAACGTCTAAAGGACTAGTACCATGTAACATTTATTCTTTCGAATCTAACCCCTCCAAACCTCCCATTTTCTTTCCGTCGTCACAAACTCACCGTAATCCCCGTATAGAAGAAGGTCGGTTCAGCCTCGGATTTGTCGAACATATTGTCGATGCCCGCGAAGACCTTCAGATACCTGTTTATCCCTTTTGAAACGTAGCAATTGAAGAGCGTATAACCGCCTTCGTCTCCCGCTTCGTAATACCTCCGTCCGATATACGACATCCGCACATTGGCGTGAACGTTCGAGCCGGGATGGTCGTAGCCCACCTTCAGGTCGCCTTTGTAATCGGGCTGCCCTTCCAGGTCCTTTCCAGTGTCCTTGTTTCTTGTATCCATCCAGGCGAAATTACCGGTAAGGGAGAAGCCATACGGCAGGGCGACGCCACTTTCCAGCTCGATCCCCTGGGTCCTGGCGGAGGAAATGTTGCGGTACCGGTAATAATCCTTCTTGTTATTGCCGGTTCCTTCCGAGCGCGTGTAGACCGGCTCAATCATGTCCTTCATTTCGTTGCGGAAAAACGTGAGACCACCCCGGAATTTTCCATATTCACCCTCTACGCCGATCTCATAGCTGTCCGACTTCTCCGGATCGAGGGTAGAATTGGGCTCGTATATCTTCTTCCCCCTCTGCTTCCAGGTAGCGACAAACAACTCCGTCAGGTTCGGCGCCCGGAAGCCGCGTCCGTAGCCGCCCTTCACCCGCAGATGATCGGTGATGTCGTATATGAGAGACACCCGCGGCGTCCATTGAGAACCGAACTTCGAATGGTCATCGAACCGGACGCCAGCCACCAGGTACAGGGGCTCGAGGATCTGGTACTCGTCCTGGAGGAGGAAGCTCAGATTATCCACATCCATTTTCGAGCTGGAGGAATCACGTCGTCCTTCCTCCCGGAATTCCACCCCGGCCGTTACCAGGTGACGTTTGAAAAAGAGACCGCTGAAACGTCCTTCCGCCTGGTTCAGGTAATTCTCTTTCTTCCCTTCCTCGGACGCGCCCGCGGTCGGGTCCATGGCGACATCGCTTGTGTACTCCGAGCGGTTCAGCCTGAGCATCACCTGATAAACATCCTTTATCTTCGCATCGTACTGGAGGTAATAATTGAGCCGCTCATCGTCGGCGTCACGGTTCCGTTTCAGCCCCTCCATGAAACGGTACCCCTCGCTGTTTCCCTTGTTGTATTCGAATCCGCCGGTGACAACCTGGCCGAGGGGCAGGTCAAGGGCGAAACGGGCGGCGGCCGAACCCTTCTTCAACCTGTCTCCATCGTCGAAGTCGTCATCGGTAATCCGGTCCCATTTGTCTTTTCCCCGCCATTCTCCCCCCGCGATGAGGCTGAAGCGGTCTACGAAACCGTTTCCATAGGCGCCGCCGATATACTCTCCGCCGTCTCCGTCAATGTTTATGCCGTATTGGCCGGAGGCCTTCGCCTTCCATGCCTTGACCGGCTTCCTTGTTATGATATTGACCACGCCGCCCAGGGCGTCGCTCCCGTACAGGGATGACGACGGCCCGCGGACGACCTCGATGCGTTCCACCATCAACGTCGGTATGGAGGCGAGATCTACGAGGTCGCCGAAACCCGAGGCCAATCTCCTGCCGTCCATCAGGATCAAGACATGATTGCTTTTCATGCCGCGGATGTTCGGCGCCTTGCCCCGTCCGCTCGAAGTTGAAACTATCAGTCCGGCGGCCTGTTCCAGCGCCTCGGCCACCGTCCTGGCGTTCAGTTGCTCAATCTGCCGGGAGGTAATGACATCTACCGAGCCGGGCACGTCCTCAAGGGTCTTCTCGGTCATGGTGGCGGAGACCACAACGTTGTCCAGTTCCTGCTTCGCCTCACCGGCCTTATCTTCGGCCCATGAGACACTCATGCCCGCCAGGAGCGCCGCCATGGCGCCCGCCGCCGTGATGAATCTTTTCATAGAGCGCGCTCCTTGTTTTTAGCCTGAAGCGCCTTCTTCTTTTCTGCCTGCCTCATCTTGCGGATATTCCCGTCCTGTTCGCCGGGAAGGAGATCCCCCCACACCAGCATCTTGTACGGCTCGGGTTTGCCGAACAGTTTTTCCGGCGGGGTAACGGGAAACGCGAGGATGATATTCTTCATGTAGCCGTGTAGCCGGTTCCATTCTTCCACGGTGATGGTCTTGTCCTTTTCCTTTTTCTTGAGGGGATAAAAGTCTTCGGGGAAATTATCCCGGTTCAATTGAATTTCCACGGCCTGGCAGGTAGATTTTCTCACCATGAGGAAATCGAAACCGTCCCGGGATGTTTTCATGCCGACAGCCGGCCAGGTCTTGTTAGCGGGATCATCTCCCCGCATGACCAGATCGATGAAATCCTTTACCCCGGCGGCCGATGTCCTGGAAGTAATCAGAAGGTCGTCGCTGTCAGGCGTTTCACCGGGGAAAAGCAAATCCAGTCCGTATTGCATCGCGCGATAGGCGATGGTGATGCCGGGGCACTCATGACCGTGAAACTTGTAGGCGCCCTGAAGTGTCAGACTCCGTTCCTTCCCGCCGGTCTTCACCTTTATGGGCTGAACGTCCGGCGCCCGGATCACGACACCGTGCTTTTTGTGACATTCCATGCAGTCACCGGCAGAGACATGCGCCGGCGACATGATGCAGAGAACACCGAGAAGAAGCCCGCCGACAACGGGCGGCAGCAAGCTCAAAAACCTCTTCTTTTCCATCGCGACATCCCTCCCCGCAAAAGTATTGGTCATCATTATTTACGGATATCCTTTCCCTTGATCTTCACCACATGGCCCGGCCCGGCGTCGAACACAAACGTGAAAGGAACTTTCGGCTTCCTGAAGGTATACTCACCAAGGGAATCCATTTTACCCTTCAGAATCGCCTTTCCGGCGCCGTCCTCAACCCGCGCCTCCACCCCGGCCGCGGCCGAACCGTCGGAGAAGCCGCCTTCACAGGTTATCGAGCCGTCTCCATTATCAAAACAGGAACACAACGGCGAATGGGCAAAGGCCTGGCCCGCGGCGAAAAGCGCCATAACAAACGTCACTCCCGGCATGATTCTCTTTTTCATCAGTTTTCTTTCTCCTTTTCTCGTTATTGATGTACATGCGCCCTTCCAAAGGCGGCAGACGGAATTTTTTTCAGCATTACGCTCAAGATGAAACATCGAAACTACACGCTCTCCTCCCGCGGATAACCGACTCACGCCTCGCCGCGCGCAAGGGCTTCTTTCCGCTCCCGGACCCGTTCCGGGTCCACGCCCCTGGCGGGGGCGTAGCGAATGAATCCCGCGATGACCGTAAACAGCAGCGCCAGCAGCCAGAAAGCGCCAATGGCCTGGATGCCGGAGAGACCCAGCGCCCCGCCCGCTGAAAAGACCAGCGTGGACGCCGCGAATCCGAGCAGCATGGGATAGGCGATGGAAAACAGCATCCATTTCAGCGCCCCGCTCTGGACCTTTACGGCAATGGCGGTGGCGATGCAGGGGGGATACAGGACCATGAAGAGCATCAGGGCCACGGCATGGAGCGGCGTCAGACCCGACTGCCGCGAGGCGATGCGCGACTCCGTTGTCCCCCCTCCGTCCTCCTGTTCGTAGATGGCGCCCAGGGTGGCGACGCAGTTCTCCTTTGCCGCCAGGGAGCTGAGCAGGGCCACGTTGACGCGCCAGTCAAAGCCGGCGACGGAGGTAAGCGGCGCCAGTCCCCTGCCGATCCGGCCGAGAAGACTGTTTTCCATGGACTCCCTCCTCATGGCGGCCAGGAGCTGTTCCCGATCCCTGGCCAGACGCCGCAGCGACCTGTTCAGGCGAACGGCGGCGGGATCGCCGTCGGGCCGGACGATGCGGTAGTACACGGGATTCCGTGCCTGAAAGCGCCGTTCCATGGCCGCCGCCGCGCCTTCCCCGCCCGCTCTCATCCTGGCGCTCTTGTAGTCGTTCCAGTACAGGAGAAGCGGCATGACGTCCCCGCCTTGCACTAGCGAGCCGGCCGCCGTCCGCTGAAAGTCCCGTATGAGCCGGTTTTTCTCGCCCTCGTAGAACGCGCGGCGCTCCTCGCCCGGTCCGGGAAAGCGCAGCAGAACAAAGACCACCACGGAAACCGCCGCCACCACCGTGGTTATCTTGCGCAGGTAGAGCCAGAGGCGTTCCAGGGCCTTTGTCAGCACCCCCCGCGCCGTGGGGAGATGGTACGGCGGCATCTCCATGACAAAGGGAGCGGTCTCCATGTCTTTCAGGATCGTCAGGGTCAAGAGCTTCGCCACCGGCAACACCACCAGCAGGCTCACCGTGGAGATGAAGAACATGACAAACCCCTTGTCTTGGGTAAAGAAGGCGTTGACGAGGAGGATATAGAGGGGAACCTTGGCCTGGCAGTTGAGCATGGGCACGGTGAGCATGGTGGCCAGGCGCGAGCGTTCGTCGGGGATCCCCTTGCACGACATCACCGCCGGCACCGCGCACCCGCCCACGTAGACCCCGCCCAGCACCATGGGGAGCACGGAACGGCCGTGAAGCCCGAACCGGCGCAGGACGCGATCCATGATAAAGGCCATGCGGGGCATGTAGCCGCTGTCCTCGAGCACGGCTATCAGGGCGAACAGGATGAAAAATATGGGAATGTAGTTAAGGAGGGCATTGACGCTGTCCGTGAACCAGAGGGCAAAGTCCCTGAGCAGTGGAATTTCGATAAAGCCCGGCGCCGGGGTGACGGTTTCCGCCAGGACGCGGATTTTCGCCAGGACAGGCCAGGTATACGCCGTCAACCGGTAGCCCTGGACAATGGAAAGGTAATAGAGCAGGTACATTACCCCCAGGAGGATGAGCGGCCCGGCGATACGGTTGCAGACTACCCGATCGATACGCTCGGAGAGAGGAATATCGATTCGTCCGGCGCGCCTGACGCAGTGTCCGGCCATGCCGTCGGCAACGGCGTTCCGGGTCTGGGCGATATGCATATCCGGAGTCTCTCCGGATTGCTCCGTGAAACACCTCCGTTTCTCCCGAACGAACTCCATAAATCCGGCTGCATCGGCAACCTCCTTTCCGGCGAGCGCCTCGCAATCGAGAGCGCCCATCATCAATTCCACCGCCAGAAGGCGAAGGGGATATTTCGATTCGCGTCCGATGATATCCTTCAGCCGTTGTTCCACGTCCCGGATATAAGGTTCCATCAAACCGTAGTGAACGGCATGGCCCCCGGAGGGAGCATGGCGGTCAAGCCGTCGGGAGATCGCGTCTTTCAGCGCCTTAACGTCCAGCGGATTCTTCATGGAGATAGCAATGACAGGTGTCTGAAGCAGACCTTCGAGAGCGGATACATCGATGGCGAGACCCTCCTTGCGGGCCACGTCCATCATGTTCAGGACCACCAGGGGCCGTATGCCCATCTCCAGGAGCTGCACGGTGAGCGCAAGCCCTTGCGCTGCATTGGACGCGTCCAGGATATTCACCACAAGGGAAGGCTCTTCCTGAAGCAGATAATCCCGCGTCACCCTTTCTTCCGGGGATAAGGCCGCGAGACTGTACGCGCCGGGCAGATCGATGGCCTCCACCGTGCGTCCGCCCAGGGAAAAAGCGCCGCTCACCTTGTCCACGGTGACACCGGGCCAGTTGGCCACGTGCCGCCGCGCCCCGGTCAATGCGTTGAATACCGTTGACTTTCCGCAGTTGGGCTGGCCCACCAGGGCTATGCGCAAACCATCATACCGGCTCACGCGGGGTCAACCTCGATAAAGCGCGCCTCCTTGCGGCGCAGGCTGAAAAAGCGTGTCCGTATCTCCACCTCCATGGGATCCAGGAGCGGCGCGTTGCGCACCACCCTGACGCTCAGGCCGGGATAGACGCCCATGGCCAGCAGCCTCCCGCACAGCCCGTCTCCCGGGGAAAGCCTCCTTATCCGGCACTCGCTGCCGGGCCTCATCTGATCGAGGGTCACACCTGCTCCTTCCTGTCCGGAGCGGCGCCCGGAAGCGCCGCGCTACAGAACATGAATATTATTTTCATCAGGAAGGGACAACATAGCCTTATCGCGTGTCCGGCGCTACCGCTGGAAGCCGGAATAGTGACGCAGAAAGCCGGAACGCTCATGAATCGGCAAAGAGGGTATAAACCGGGAAATAACGGAAACGCCGGAAGAACCGCCGCGACAGCCGTTTTCATTGCTTTACCGGCTATGGCCCTCGGAACGGAAAACCTGTTCTCACCTTACAGCCATTGACCGTCGAGCTGTTCCAGCCACCCTTCGATCCGGTCAAAGGTCTCATCCGAACCGGTATCCTCGTCCAGGGCCAACCCCACGAACATGTTTTCCCGGAGGGCATTGGATCTATTGCAGCTATACCCATCCGAAGGCCACCAGCCCACAGTTGAAGCGCAATTAGAACGGAGCGCCTCGTAAACCCTTCCCATGCCGTCCAGATAATTATCCGGATAAAGCTCCTGGTTTCCCAGACCGAAGAGCGCTATGCGTTTTTCCTTCAAATCCGCCTTTTGCAGCAGTTCCAGTTTCGAGTCCCAATCATCCCGCGCGTCTTCCATGCCCAAGGTGGACACCCCCAGTATCAGATTCCGGTAGCAATTCACATCATCAAGCGTTATGGCGGACACATCCTTTACCTCGGCCCGTTCTTCCCCGAGCAATGTCTGGATAGCATGCGCCACCCTCTCCGTCGCATCCGTCATCGAACCATGGATGATCCCTATTTTTTCCATAAACTCTCCTTTCGATATTGCCCGTTCATGTCTAAAGGCCGTCACTTGCCGCCGCGCCGCATCGGCTTTTCTTTATTGTCCTCATAAGGACATCCAGCTTTTCAACGGTTTCCCGCAACGACCGTACCGTCCGATCAGCGCACTCCGTTACATTGTCCAAACTTTCCCGGAACTCGTTCCAGCGGTTACCACTCTTCATGACAAGTCTCCTTTTTTGCGGGTTTCACGCGAGATATCCCGCTGCCTCCCTTCGGGATCGCCCATGAAGGCCTCGTACCCGCCCTTACTGGACATTGAAAATCATTTTCATTTTATACACCCTTTCCCTGCCCCGGCGCTAACGCCTGAAGCCGAAATATCAACGTTGAAAGACAATCGGCGGAAAGGTCCGCAAACCCTCTTCCATCCTGAAATATTGACCAGCGCGTGCAGCGGGGCTCCCGCAAACCCTTAACTGTAAGGCCGTGATTGCCGAAACCCTTCAATAAAACTAAAAAAAGCAATCACCACGGAGAACACAGAGGTTTTTCGTAGAACTTTCAAGCAGTTACTGCAAATCAAAGATATTACGATCGGCGCCTCCATGGTGAGTCTGGTAGTTCATTTTTTCGCTTTTATATCTACTGTGTTCTCTGTGACCTCTGTGGTTGAAACGCCGTTTTCAGGAAAAAAAAGGGAGTCCGCCCCGGGTCATACATAGAGAGCGGATTCCCTTTTCTTGTTTCACCATGTCTGCCGCGCCGGGACGGTTCATGCCCTCGGCGACGACATGCGGCCGCTACCCGCCGTTGAGCACATGGTTGGAGTTCATGAGGTCGATGCCCCACAGCTCGTCATACCGTTCCCGGTTGGTGTCGAAATCCCATGCTTCCATGGCCTTGTGCAGGCCCAGGTCTGTGCGTACCTTGAAGTTGGCGGTATTGGTTGTGATATTGTAGTTGGCCGAGGGTACCAGCCCGTCCTTTTCCCAGGATACCGCCTCCAGGGTTGGGGCCGAAAGAGCGGCATAGCTCAGGGTTCCGCTGCCCCAGAGCGCGGTCCATCCGCTGGGGTTGTCCTCGAAACGCTTGGCCGTCGCCTGCAGGCGCGGCAGGATCAGATAGTAACCGCCAAAGGTGAAATTATCGGCGTTGCGGATGGAGCCGGGGCAATGGGCGGCGTTGGTCACGATGCCGGAGGTGACCAGCTCGGATTCCGGCCCAAGGCTGAATACAATGCGGCCGAAAAGGTCTTCCTCGGCCCATCCCCGTTCGACCTGCACATATTGGAGGGCGTTCGCCGAATCCATGCCGCAGCCGCACATGGCCACGCCGACCCCGGCGGTCACCGGGCATGTTTCCATGGACGGCCTTTGGTTCGAGACGGCCGTGACGCTGACCCAGTTGCTGACCCTGTCGCCCTGGGGATTGGCCGCGGAACGGCCGGCGGCCGCCGCGCCGTTCAATCCGGTTGCTTCCGCGGCGTAGTCATTCAGGTTGAAAACCGAGGTAATGCCCAGTTCCCTCAACTCTTTCGCCTCGTCAGCGTTCAAGCGGTGAATCATGAATTTGTACATGTTGTTGTGTCCGAAGGGCATGACCTCCGGACCGTTATCCGGGTTCTGGTCGTCGCAATAGGGGATCTGATACCCGGTCGCGGACGCATTTGCCGCCGCCAGGTCCGCCCCGTCGGTCATGACCAGATTGGTCAGATTGTTCGGATAGCGGTTGAATTTTTCACGGAATGAAGATACATATGTCCTGACTCTACCCTTGTTGCTGTCGCATACCGTTTCCGAGGCATCCTCGGTCACGTTAGCCAGACGAGGCGCCACCATGGCGATGAGAAACCCCATGATGACCAGCACCACCAGGATCTCAAGCAGGGTAAAACCCGCTTGCCCCGCCCATCGACTCACCCATCCAGCCTTTGCCGTTTTTCTTGCCATCTCTCTTTCCCTCCGAGGTCGGCGCCCATTCTTCCACGGAATGCCGCGTCGCCACCTGTGTCGTGACAAACAATCCAGCGCTCCGGACCCGCACCGGCAGCTACCCCTCCGGCCACGGTCCAATGCCGCGGCCTGCATATCATGACTCCGGAATACATAACTGAGTTCAAATCGATATTGCGCCGCCCGAATCCCGGGAAAGTTCAATCTCCCGCGCCATCTCCGCAAGAGCTTCCCTGCACTCTCCCCGCGTGATCGCCCCTGCTGAAAGGGAATCAGCCAAGGCCCGTAACTCGCGGGGCAACGCATCGAGTTTTGCGCGGTCCGCCCGCATCGAGTCCAGAAGCAGGTTCAAATCCGTCGCCAGCTCCTTGAAAGCGTCCCCCCTGCGAAAGCCGACCGGCCGTTCCGGCAGTTCGCCCGCCGCGGCCAGCCGCATGATCTTTCCGGCCTTCCAGACCGGACCGGCAATGGCATGGGATGATTTGACGGCCCAAAGCGCGACCCCCGCCGCCACCACCAGCAGGATAATTCCGATTTCCATCAGAAACGTCGCGTCAAGCCCGGACACCAGCCGCCGGTTTAGAACGATCAGGGTGATCCAGGCGATAAGCGCCCCGGAGACGGCCACGCCCAACGCTTGCAGCAGCAGCAGATTGCCCACGTGGCCGAATTGAAACGGCTTGTTGATGAGATAATTACGTCGCTTCGGTTTCATGTAACCATTCCCCTTTTTTCCGTTACCTGAACACCCTTCTCAGTCCCGACTCCACTCACGGCCCGGTATAGATCATATCGTCGGAAGTTCCGGCAAAACCATCCGGACCTGCGCTGAGCAGTTGGTATCCCTTGCGGTCGGCGGTTGCCCGGTAGACCAGGGGATTACCCCAGTGATCGTTTCCCAGGACCCCCGCCGGATTCTCCTTGAACGCGGTCTTCATCCAATCGGCGAAAGCGTCCGTAGCGGGGTAGCGGCCACGCTTCATGTACTCGTAGTCGAGCATGGCGCTGATACTGCGCAGATCGGCCGCCGTGGCCAGCGACTGGGAGGCCGCGACGGTATCGTCGAAAAAGCGCTGTACCTCGTCGGCGTTGCCGGCGATCGCGCCGAGGGCGATTCCGGCCACCAGAAGACGCCTCACCAGTTCAAACATGAATATTTATCCTTCCCTACGCTGTTTTTTTCCTTCGCCTGTTCCAGATCACGGCGATCAGTCCGGCAGCCGCGACAAACCCGGTTATGGAGAGGGCCGCCTTCTCTTCCCGGGAGGTAAGGGCGCCCTTTTTGACGAAAGTGAAGACCTCCACCGCCGCCCCACCGGATTCAGGCCGGTAGCGCCAGACGCCGTCGCCTCCCCGCTGGATGGTCATGGTTCCCGGAAAGGAGCGGGAATCCTTTTTGTCGAGCACGGTAAAATCTATGCGCGCGCGGGCGCCCTCTCGCTTGATGGAGATGAAATCCTTCACGTAATAGCGCTCCTGCCTCCCCCCTTCCCTCTCGCTGTAGAGACTTCGATGCACGTAGGATTCCACGAAGTAGGCGACGTCATTGATGCCGATTTCCGCCTTGCTCAGCGGCGCCTTGACCCGCCCTTTCGTGCTGTGGGCGGAAGCCGGAGCGGCCCATATGACCAAGAGAAACAGCAGGGAAAGCAGTGCTGTAATACGCCGCATCAGGCGCCTCCCGCAGGGGCCTTGGCAGGGGCCTGGACCGGAGCCGTTGCCGGGGCCGGTTTTACGTCGCTAAAGCGTTTCAGGGCCTTTTCATGCTCCTTCACATTGAACTCTTTGCGCAGACGGTCGTAGGTTTTCCGCCATTCCTCCCGGTAGCGGGAGTAGAGCAGGTCGTTGCGCACATAGGCGGCCTTTTCCTCGAAGGTGTACTGATGCGGCTCGGTTTTTTGCAGCAACCGCACCAGATAGAAGTTATCCTTCGATTTCTTCACCTCGGAAATCTGGTTCAACGACATCTTTTCCAGGTCGTCGCGCAATCCAGGAGGGAGGCGGTCCAGCGCCCACAGCCCGATATAGCCCTTCTTCTTCCGGGATTTTTCATCGGTGGAATACCTGGCGGCCGCGTCGGCGAAGGTGATTTCTCCGGCGAGAATGCGCGCCCTCAACTTGCCGAGCGCGTCGGCGTCCTTGCCCTTGATGACGCTGATCCCGTACTGGACCGGAGTGCGGTAGCCGGCCTTGTTCTTCTCGTAGTAGGCGCGCACCTCCGCATCGGTAAAGGCCTTGCCGTCGATGTCCGGAACCAGTTTCTCCTGCATCACCTTCAGAAAAAGATCGGACATGAACCCATGGATCTCCGCCCGCAGGCGCGGGTCCTGCTGAAGCTTCTCCTTGAGGCCCTTGGCGATAATCATCTCCATGTTGACGGCGTGCTCCGTAACGAATTCCGGCGTCAACCGCTCCGGGTGGTCCCGGAACATGCGCTGACGGCTCATGATCCGCCGGTGCGCTTCGAGATCCTCAACCGTCAGGTTCCCGCCGGTAAAGCTCACCGCCACATTATCCTTCGCCCTGTCGCCGCAGCCACCCGCCGATACGGCCAGCAGCCCGACCAATACTCCTCCAACCATACGCCGTACCTGGATCATTCTCATTTGTTCTCCTTTGGTTTGTTGAATCCGGTAACAATCATCTTGAAAAAAGCAATTGCCACAGAGAACACAGAGAGCACAGAGGGTTTTATTAGAACTTTCAAGCAGTTACTCCA
>CAYMFO010000071.1:0-14003 GCA_964389825.1 uncultured Geobacter sp.
ACGGCCCTGCCGGTCAACGCATCATAACTCTGAATAACCTTGTGGCAGGCCTCATACTCGCGGGTCGTCTCGATGAGCCGGACCATTTCCTCGATGGCGCTGACATTGGAGGCCTCCAGGCTCCCCTGTATCAGGGCCGTATTGGTCACGGGGGCGCCCGCCGCGCCCTCTTCGACAGGCATGAACAGCGAGCTCCCGATCTTTTTCAGGGCATAGGGCTTGGGAAAATCAACAATATCGATGACGCCGGTCTCCAGCCCCTCCACGAAGATCTTGCCTTCGGAGTCGAAGCTCACATTGCCGCCATTTACCATGATCGGAGCGCCCACGCCCAGGACCTCACGGCCGTCGGCCGTCACCAGCTTGCCGGCGGCGTCGATGCGGAAATTCCCCTGACGTGTATACGCCTTTCCTTCCGGGGTATTCACCACGAAGAAGCCGTCGCCATTCAACGCAAGGTCGAAGGTATTGCCGGTCTTCACAACCGGTCCCGCCGAGTAGTCGGTGGCGTAATGCTCGACCACAAATCCAGGACTGTCATTGGTCCCGGCGACGCCCGCCGCCTCGGCAAGGATACTCTCAAAGTGAATGGCGTCCTTCTTGAATCCGGACGTGTTGACATTGGCCAGATTGTTGGACAGGACGTCCAACCTCTTCATGGCCGTCAACCCTCCGGTTACGGCAGTGTATAACCCGCTGTTCATAAGGTGTCTCCCTGCGTCAGGTCCGCTAGGCGGCCTGGTGTCTCATCTTTGCCCTCAGACGGATGACCGCCTGGCTGTGCAACTGCGAAATACGTGATTCGGTGAGGCCCAGCACCTCGCCGATCTCTTTCAGGTTGAGCTCTTCGTAATAGTAAAGGGTAACCACAATCCGCTCCTTTTCCGGAAGCGTATCAATGGCGTTTCCCAGCGACTGGAGCAACTGCTTCGCCATGATCTGGTTCTGGGGATTTTCCGCGCCGTTGTCGGACAGGAAGTGCATGAAACCGAAGCTGCCGCCATCTTCATCTTCCTGGAAATCATCCAGGCTCATGAAAGAAAGGGAATGGACCTCTTCCACCAGCTGGAAATACTTCTCCAGGTCCATCCCCATGGCCGCGGCCACCTCTTCGCTGGTGGGATTTCGCCCCAGCTTCTGCTCCAGCGCCGAGAATTCCTGTTCCAGGCGCTTGTATTTCTCCCGCAAGGTCCTTGGCAGCCAGTCCTGGGCCCGCAATTCATCCATGATGGAACCCATGATGCGCTTTTCCGCGAAGGTCTTGAACTGTATGCCCCTGCCTGGGTCAAATCGTTCCGCCGCCGTTATCAGGCCAACGACCGCCACGCTCAGCAGGTCCTGCTGATCCAGGTGCGGCGGCAGTTTCGCGGATATCCTGCCGACCAGGTATTTGACGAGGGGGAGGTGGGACATGACCAGCTCGTCCCTGTTCATGACCGAGCCGGCCTGGTAATCCGTGCCGTATGCATTTGCGAGATTCGTCATAACAACTCCAATCCGAAACCGTGCCAATCAGGTTGTGGAAATTTATTCTCAGGGCATGTGAGGCCCTTGGCGCCCTTTCTATCTCAGCCTTCCCCAAGCACGAGTTCCGCCACCTTTTTACTGGTTGCCGGCTCGATATCCTCGGGAACCCTCTGGCCTTTGGTAAAAAAGGAGAGAGGAAGCTTCTTTTCCAGTTGCAGGTTTATTATGGCGCCGAAGGAGAAGCTCTCGTCCAGTTTGGTGAAAAGCAGCCTGGATATAGGGAGCACGCTGAAGCTCTCCACGATGGATCGGAGCTCCCTCTCGCGGGTCGTGGCCGCCACGCAGAGATGCGTCTCGATGGAAAAGGGAACGCTCAGCATTTCCTTGAGGTTTTCAATGGTTTCGTAGTCCTTCGGGCTTCTCCCCACGGTATCGATCAGGATCAGGTCCTTGTCGCCGTGAAGCGAAATGGCCTTTTCCAGCTCCTTTGGCGTGGATGCGACCTCCAGGGGAAGGCCCATGATCCTGGAATAGGTCTTTAACTGTTCAACCGCGCCCACACGGAAGGTATCAATGGTCACCAGGGCTATCTTTGACTTCCGTCCCACGGTAAAACGGGCCGCCAGCTTGGCAACCGTTGTTGTCTTGCCGACACCGGTGGGACCGACAAGGGCCACAATCCTCGGGCCGTTCCGTTTCATTCTGATGGTGCCGCAGCACCTCACCGTAGACTCGACCGCGGCCTTCAATCTCTTTCCCAGGTCCTCAGATTCATCGGATCCGGGTTCGCTGGACTTCACCTTTTCCACGAGAGCGAGGATCGCCGCCTCTCCCACGCCGGCGTCGTGCAGGGCCGCGGAGATGCGGCCGAGCTGACCGGGATCAGCCGGGGCCTCCGGAACGGACGGGAGAAAAGCCGGCCGCGTTACCCCCGAGGTCTCACCAAGGGAGTCCGGGAGGAATGATTTCAATTCCAGCCGGCTTTCCGCTGACATGCCCGACACCTGAAAATCACGGAAAACGCTTTCCGTTTCCTTTTCCGGGGCCTCGGAAGCAATGCCGGCGGGAAGCTCCTTGCTCCTTTCCTCCTCTTTGAGGAACAGGGTGTCGACCTTGCTCCTCAACTCCCTCAGCTCGCGGGCAAGGGGCTCCAGCATCGATCTGCGGAACTCGTCCCGGGTGGTGTCTTCCGGTTTCTCCTCATCCTGGCCTACCGGATAGCGTCGCGCGGGGGGTGCGCCCACGGTCGCGGTAACGCGGAAGACGGGCTTGAGGAAAAGACCCAGAAGGCCTTTCCGTTTCTCCTTGGTGGAAGAGATTATCATGGCGTCGGGCCCGAGCTCGGTCTTTACCATCCGCAAAGCTTCAGTCATGTTTCCTGCTTGAAATGTTCTAGTTTGCATCAGCGGTCACCACTCCCAAAGATTGGATTTTTATGTTAGGAGGTATTTCATTGTGAGAAAGGACGGCAAGGCTCGGCAGAAATCTCTCCGTCAGCTTCTTGACATGGCGCCTCACCGAGGGTGACGCCAGGAGCACCGGTTGGGTTCCCGTCTGGTTGAATTTGTCCATGGTAACCCTTATGGCGGAGAGTATGCGCTGGGCCAGTCCCGGCTCTATGGCCAGATAGCTCCCCTGCTCCGAAGACTGGACCGATTCCGCGACAATCTCCTCAATCTGGCGATCCAGGGTTATGAGGGAGAGGATATCGTCCTCCTGCTTGTACTGTTCCACCAGATAGCGCCCAAGCCCTTGCCGGACGAATTCGGTCAGGATCTCGGGGTCCTTGGTAACCCCTCCGTAATCCGCCAGGATCTCCAGAATAGTCCGCAGATCCCTGATGGACACGTTTTCCTTCAGGAGACCCTGTATGACCTTGAGCACCGCGCCCAGACCCAGGGTTGCCGGCACCAGTTCATCCACCACCTTGGGGCAACTGGCGGCGAGATTGTCCAGAAGCTGCTGCATCTCCTGCCTGCCCACAAGCTCGTGGGCGTGCTTTTTGATGATCTCGCTGATGTGGGTCGCCATGATGGTCGTGGTGTCCACGACGGTGTAGCCGCTTATCTGCGCATTTTCCTTTTCGGCCGCCTTTATCCAGACGGCCGGGAGCCCGAACACCGGCTCGGTGGTTTTCGTGCCTGGTATCTCCCCTGTGGCGGCGCCTGAATCCATGGCCAGGAACTGCCCGGTCATATTGCCCCCGGAGACCTTTGCCCCCTTGATGATGATGGAATATTCATGGGGTTTAAGTTGAAGATTGTCGTGGATATGGATCGGCGGGACGATAAAGCCCATCTTCTGGGCAAAGGTCTTGCGCATGGAACGGATCCGCTCCAGAAGCTCCCCTTTCTGGGCTGCGTCCACCAGAGGAACAAGGCCGTACCCAACCTCGAGTTCCAGGAGGTCGACGGGGCGGATGGCGGTAACCTGCTCCGCATGCTCGTCGCTGGCTCCCATGGCAAGCACATCCTCGCTCTCTTCCACGACCTCGGCCTTTTCCCTGGCCATTCTCCCTCCCAGGTATGCTACTCCCGAGAGAAGGAAAAAGGCGAAATGGGGAAGACCGGGTATCAGCCCGAAGACGAACAGGACCCCGGAAGAGACATAAAAGGCCTTGGGATAGTTGAGGAACTGGCCGGTGAGCTCATGGCCGAAATTCTTCTCGTCCGCGGAACGGGTGACGATGATGCCGGCTGCCGTGGATATAATAAGGGCCGGTATCTGGGCCACGAGGCCCTCTCCGATGGTGAGGAGTGTGTAGTTGGCCAGGGCGACGTCAATGGCCATCCCTTTCTGCCACACCCCGATGACGAAACCGCCGACGATATTGGCCAGCATGATGAGAATCGCCGCGATGGCGTCTCCACGCACGAACTTGCTGGCGCCGTCCATGGAGCCGTAGAATTCGGACTCCCTCGAGATCTTCAAGCGCCGCGCCCGGGCCTCTTTTTCGGTAATGCTTCCGGAAGAGAGGTCCGCGTCGATGGCCATCTGCTTGCCGGGCATGGCGTCGAGGGTAAAACGGGCGGACACCTCGGCCACGCGCCCCGCTCCCTTTGTGATGACCACGAAGTTGATGATAACGAGGATGAGAAAGATAACCGCTCCCACCACATAGTTTCCGCCGACCACGAACTGTCCGAACGCCTTGATAACAGCGCCGGCGGCCTCGGCCCCCTCGCTTCCATGGAGGAGAATGAGGCGGGTTGAAGCGATATTCAGGGCGAGACGGAACAGGGTGGTAACCAGCAGGACGGAGGGAAAGACCGAGAAATCCAGAGGCTGCGTGGTGTAGAGCCCTACCAGGAGTATCGCCAGGGCGATGGTAATGTTGGCGGCGAGAAATATGTCCAGCAGAAACGCGGGCAACGGAATAATCATCAGGGCCAGCACCCCGATGAGGGCAATGGCCATGTAGATATCCGAGTGGTTGTTCGTGGAACGAAGTTCCATTGTGTCCGCCGAAGGAGACGCCATCAGTATTCCTTTACTATTACATAGAGTTATCCCGTGTATTAAGATATCTGCAACCGATGTGCCATCTTATCGCACAGGGTTCACACCCGCGGGTATCCGGTATCTCTGTTGAGTGGAGGATTTAGACAAGCAAATCCGGAGTCTTACACCCTTTTCCGCCTGAATCCGGTGGCTTTGTAAACGGCGGCGCCGGCCATCCATGGAGTTGGCGACAGGTTTTTGAAAAGATGCGCGTCAAGGTTTTGTCAAAAAGAAAGCGGCCCGGATTCACATCCGGCGCCGCTTTCTTTGAACCTGAAAAAGACAGTCTCAAGCAAAGCCGCAAAGAACGCGAAGGAAAAGCAAGAACCTGTCAAATGAGGCCATTGACCGATGATACCAGCTTGTTCCGCGTCTATTTGCATTTCTTTGCGTCTTTGCGTCTTCGCGTGAGCACATGCCGTTTCTATGCTGAATGAACCTGGATTCGTCGGTTGGAGGCATCCTCCAACCGACGTTTTTGGGCGGGTATCAGGTCTTCCCCTTGATACCGTAGACATACGCCAGAACCTCGGCGACAGCCACGTAAAGAGACTCCGGGATCTCCTCCCCCTCCTTCACCTGGGAATACAGCTCCCTTGCCAGGAAGCGGTTTTCCACGAGCATGACGCTGCTCTCCCTGGCCATGGCCTTGATCCTCAGAGCCAGGTGGTCCGCGCCCTTGGCGATGACCCTGGGGGCCGCCATCTTCTCCCTCTCGTACTTCAGCGCCACGGCGAAATGGGTGGGGTTGGTCACCACCACGTCCGCCGTGGGAATGACCTGCCTCAACCTTCGGTAGGCCTTTTCGTAGCGCATCTGCTTTATCTTCCCCTTTACGTGGGGATCGCCGTCGCTGTCCTTGTGCTCCTGTTTCACCTCCTCCTTGGTCATCTTCATATCCTGCATGTAATCCCATTTCACGAAGGCCAGGTCCAGCACCGAAAGGACAATCATCACCCCGCACGTATGGGTCACGATCTTGAAGGATATGTGGCTGACAAAGGTTAAGATCCCCTGGATGTCCGCCTCGGTCAGATAGAGGATGGAGGACATCTCGTCACGGAGCACCCTGTAGGCGATATAGCCCACGATAAGGATCTTCAGTATGGACTTGAGGGCCTCCACGGCGGCCTTCTTGTTGAAGAGCTTTTTTGCGCCCGCAACCGGGTTCAGCTTGTCCAGCTTGAAGGTTATGCGCTCGGCGGAGAATGAAATCCCTCCCTGGACCACAACGGCGATGACGCCCGCGATCATGACCATGACCATGAAGGGCGCCAGGATACCGCCAATGGAGACAAACTGGCTTTCCAGCAGATTCTGGGCCATGGCCGGGGTGATCTGCGCCTTGCCGGCCCCGCCGAGCATGGTACGGCAGGTCTCCTTTATTGTGTTCAGCATGTACCCGCCCAGGGCATACAGGGCAAGTATCGAACAGAGGAGGGTCACGGTGGAGGTCATGTCGCGGCTCATCGGGGGTGAACCCTTTTTCCTGGCCTCGCTGAGTTTCTTTTCCGTGGGCTGTTCTGTTTTTGAATGTTTATCCGCTTCGGACATTTTTTACCCTGAGAGGATCTTGAAGACCGTCCTTATCTGGAGTATCAGCGCTCCGTAGGAGATCTCCAGCGTTCGCAGAAAGACGAGAAGTGAAAGACCCAGCGCCAGAAAACCAATGCCGATGTTGAGGGGCATGCTGACCATGAAGATGTTCATCTGGGGGAAAGCCCGCGCCATTATGCCCAGGGCCACGGAGGTGGCAAGGAGCGCAACCATCACCGGCGCGGCCAGCTTGATGCCGAGGACAAACAATCCGGAGGTCGTGGCAACCAGAAATGCGAGGAGATCGCCGCTCACTTCCCAACCGCCAAGGGGGATAAGGGTATAACTCTCCACCATTGCCCGGATAAAGATATGGTGAGCGCCCAGGGAGAGAAAGAGGAGCATGGCCAGCAGGTTCTGGAAGAGGGCCATCAGTTGGGTCTGCCCCATGGTGGGATCAAAGAGATTGGCCATGGAAAAACCCATCTGCATGCCGACTATCTGACCGCAGAACTCCACGGCGTCAAAGAGCGCCCTGGCCACAACGCCGAGGGTTACGCCGATGAGCGTCTCCGCGATAACCATGACAAAGACACCTGAAAAGTCGGAAGGGAGAGCGCCGGGAACCAGCTTCAGAACGGGAAAGAGGACAAGCGTCATGGCCAGGACAACAAGCAGGCGGATCTTCATGGGGACACGCTCTCCTCCCAGGAGCGGCAGAGAGGAGAAGATACCGGCGGTCCGTCCCAGCACGAGAGTGAACAGGGTAAACTCGTTGAGGGACAAAAACGGCGGTAACTGGGACATGGTCAGTGTCTCAGATTGGGTATGAGAGCAAATATTTCCCTGGTAAAATCGGACATATAGCTCATCATCCACGGAAAGAAGATAACCATTGCCACCATGACGGCCACAATCTTCGGAACAAAGGCGAGAGTAGCCTCGTTGATGGAGGTAACGGCCTGGAAGATACTGATGACAAGGCCCACGGCAAGGCTGAAGATGAGAAGCGGCGCGGCCAGCATCAGGGAGACCTCGAAGCTTCTGCGGGCAAGCTGGACTACCAGTTCAGGGGTCATGGGAGAACTCCTTTCGTATCGTTGTCCGTATCCGTAAAATCCGGGGAAATATAACGGACACGGACAACGGCCTTTTACCCGAAACTCTTGACGATGGAGCCGATAATGAGGGACCACCCGTCCACCAGGATGAAAAGGAGTATCTTGAAGGGGAGGGAGATCATGACCGGCGGGAGCATCATCATACCCATGGACATGAGAACCGACGCCACCACCATATCCACCACCAGAAACGGTATGTAGATAAGGAAGCCAATCTGAAAGGCGGTCTGCAGCTCGCTGATCATGAAGGCCGGGATAATGGTTAGGGTAGGTATTTCATCGCGATTTTTGGGCCGGGGCATTTTTGAAAGACTCATGAAAAGCGCCAGGTCCTTTTCCCGCACCTGGGAGAGCATGAACTTCCTGATGGGCGCCACGGCCTTGTCAATGGCCTGCTCCTGTGATATCTGGCCCGCCCGGTAGGGCTTCAGGGCGTCGGTATTGATCTGCTGCCACACCGGGTTCATGATATAGAAGGTGAGAAACAGCGCCATGCCGATGACGATCTGGTTGGAAGGCGCCTGCTGGGTTCCGATGGCGCTGCGCAGGAATGAGAGGACCACCACTACCCTTGTAAAGGACGTAGTCATAATCAGAAGGCCCGGCGCCAGGGAAAGAATCGTGATCAGAAAGAATATCTGCAGCGTGGTGGAGACATCGCCGGGCCCGGCCGACTTCCCGACACCGATACTGACCGTCGGGATACCCGCCGGTTCCGCCCACGCGGCAAGAGCGGGCAGGAACACCAGCAGCAGGACGGCCGGTATGGCCATAAGCAGGAATCTCTTCATTCTCACGTATCTACCCCGCCCTTCTCTGCAAAGGACCGCGCCAGGCGCCATGCCTGCCGGCGTTCACGGCCAGGGATCGCGCGGCCTCCCACCAAGGCCTGGAGGGCTTGCCGTCAGCCGAAAGGTCTTCAATTACCTCGATGTTCTCTATCATATCAATCTGTTTGATAAGATTGATTCCTTCCCCAGTGGAACCGAGCAGGAGATACTCACCCCCTACCTCCACCAGAATGAGGGATTTCTTGGGACCCAGGAAGCGGCTCTCCACGACCCGGACATGCCTGGGCGCAGTTCCCCTCCCCGCCCCACCGTTCTGGAAGCGCGCCAGCAGATGACGCGCGACAAAGACCATCCCGATCACAATCCCCAGGGAGGCGAGCATCTGCAGAAAACCCGCCACTACACTGAAACCGGATGGGCCTTCCGGCAACCCGGCCGCCTGCGCGGCGCAAGGCGCCAGCATGAGAAAGGAAAGGGAAAGAAACCTCATACTATCTTCTCCACCCTCTCGGCGGGACTGATGATATCCACCAGCCTGACGCCGAACTTGTCGTTCACCACTACCGCTTCTCCCCGCGCCACCAGTTTCGAGTTGACGAAGACGTCAAGGAGTTCACCCGCAAGTTTGCCCAGCTCCACCACGGAACCCTGGTTCAGTTGCAGGAGGTCCTTTACGAGCAGCTTGGTCCGTCCCAGTTCTACGGTGAGATGAAGCGGGATGTCCATGATCAGCTCCAGGTTCCTTTTCTCCTGCAACGGATCTCTCTGCCCGTTTTTTTCCTGATTTTCAGCCACTGGCGTACCTCCTGATATACCTTATTCAATTATGCCCGCCGTATCCAGAACGGCGTTCACTCTACTGGATGAATCCCGTGATGCGCACCGCCCTGCTGCCGGCATGGATGCCCGGCGCCGCCGTGAACTTGTCCTTGCCCTCAACCTTGACCGTCAGCTCGCTCGCGCACTCCGTATTGAGGATGATGGTGTCGCCCGCCGAGAGATTGAGAAGGTCGTTGAGCCTTATCCATGTCTCCCCCAGCTCCACCGCCAGCTCCACCGGCGCCTCAACCAGTTCGGTCGAAAGCCGGGTGGACCATTGGGGGTCTATGGCCATCGTATCCAACTGGGTGCCGATTTTAAGCTTGTCACGTATAGGGTCGATGGTCATGTAGGGAATGGCGAACTGCATGATCCCCGTAAACTCCTCGATCTGGATCTCCAGGGTCATGGTGATCACCTGGTATTCGGGAGGAACGATCGTCACCAGACGGGGGTTCATCTCCATGCGCAGCAGGCTCATTTTGGTGGTCTGGATGTGGGCAAAGGATTTTTCCATGTCAACCAGAACATCTTTTATGATCTTTTCCATGAGACGCAGCTCGATGGAGGTGAACATTCTCGATTCGTCCAGAATAGCCGTCGCGCCGGTCCCGCCCAGCACCGAATCCACCAGGGTGAAAACCAGGTTGCTGTCCATGGTAATAAGGGCGGCCCCCTTGAGAGGGTCGATCTTGACGATGGCCATGCAGACAGGGGAAGGAAGGCTGTGCATGAAATCATCGAATTTGTAGGGCCGAGCCCCCACCTTCTTGATCTCCACCAGCCTCCTCAACCTGTTTGAGAGTGTAACCCGGTTGTAGCGGATAAAGCTGTCGTAGATGACATCCAGATTCGGGACGAGCGCATGGTGCTCCGTCGAAAAAAGATCCAGGATGGGAACCCTGCCGCCGGCGGAGGAAAGCTCTTTTTCCGGCTCGATACGGCCCTCGAAAATGGCCGTCAAGAGAGATTCTATCTCTTCTTTGCTAAGTATCTTTTCCACTTCGGCCTCGTATTGCTGTCTTCACTGGACAACAAAATCAGTGAAATAGACCTTCTGGACCTTGCCCGGAGGGGTCAGCTTGCTGACTGCCGCGAAGATCTCCTGACGGAGCTGGTTCTTCCCCTGCTGGTCGCGGATATCCATCAGGGTTTTGGCGCTCAGCAGGACCAGAATGGCATCGCGAAGCTGCGACTTGCGCGCCGTCAATTCCGCCTTTGCCTCCTCCCCTCCGGAAACCTCCAGCTCAACCTTCACCCTCAGGTAACGCAGGTCCTGCCCGTCGTAGATGTTCACGATAAAGGGTTCAAGCTCGAATATGGCCTGGGGGACCTGCTTCTCGCTCTTGGTCGCCTCTTTTTTATCGCTTCCACCCTGGAAAAAGATGAAAAACGCGGCTGTGCCGCCCGCCGCAATCAGAACCGCCGCGCAGATGATGATGATAATCTTTAATTTGCCCTTCCCCTTTTCCGGTTCCTTTTCCTGGGTCTGTTCATCCTTGGAAGCCATCTATTCCTCCTTGATAACCTGAATATCGCCTTGCTGAAGAATTCAAACCTCTCACTGCAACCTTGGTGCCGGTTCTCCCTCTATTGATCCTAGGAAAATACAAGGCTTCATTTTTCCGGTATTGCCGGAAGATACGTTACCCCCCACAAATGGCGCAAGTAAATCCGTAACATGGAAAATCGTTTGAATCTTTGGCGAAATGGCTGGGATTCGGCATCCAATACCGTAGATGCTGAAGCAACGGAAGGACCTCAGAACCATTGCGCTTATACAGCCTCCGCTCTAAGTTCCTTACTGGAAAACAAAACGGGCGCCGCCGCATTGGGCGCGCCCGTCTAATATCAGGAAATTGAGAAGCCAAGATTTTGACATGGTACGGAAAGGGTGATTCAGAGGCCTTCCGTACCGGATGAGACTCCCGGATCGGGTGTTTAACGCTTCATGTTGATGACTTCCTGGGTCATCTCATCGGTTGTGGTGATAGTCTTTGCGTTGGCGGAGTATGCCCGTTGCGTGATGATCATGTTCACGAACTGGGTCGCCAGGTCAACATTGCTCTGTTCCAGGGAGTTTGACAGTATCTTTTCGGTAGCAAACTGGTCCCCGGCCGTACCGGCGACGCCATATACTATCGTTCCGGTCTTTGCCTCATCTGCCTTGTACAGTGTCCCGCCTACCTTTTCCAGTTCGCCGGGAATGGGAATATACGCAAGACCGACTTTTTGCGATGCAGTATCCGTTGTGCCGTCTGTTTTCAGATATTTGATGTTTCCTTGCATGTCGACTGATATGATTTTGGCGCAATCCGTCAATTGTATTGCCGCCGCGGTCTCATCTCCTACTTGGTAGCCGTCCGGATTCAGCAGAAAACCACTACTGTCCGTATGGAAAGCCCCGGCTCTTGTAAAATGCTTTTCAGTGGTGCTGGGATTCAGTACTACAAAGAATGTATCCCCCTGAATAGCCAGGTCTGTCACCAGCTCGGTTGTTTCAATGGAACCCTGGCTGAATATGTTGTCAACCTTCTGGATCTGGCTGCCCCGGCCGACCTGGGAATCATCCGCTATCTTGCTGGAGAGCATGTCTGAAAAAAGCGTCCTGGCGCCCTTGAAACCGGTCGTGTTGACATTGGATATGTTGTTACCGATAACGTTCATTGCTTCGCCGTTGTTTTTAAGACCGCTGACGCCTGTAAACATCGCTGATGTGATACTCATGGTATTGCCTCCTGAAATTTCTTTTTCGGCGCGCCTCTGTCGGTCGGCGCGCCCGGGCTTCCTCCTGGAGGTCCGGCCCTTTTTTTTAGTTAAAAGTTAAAGGTGAAATGTTAAAAGTTTAAGTTATCAGTTCCGGTGGTTAGGGTTTTGAGGCTTCATGCTATTACCGCTGAATCGATGTTGGTAAATACGTTGCCCTTCATGGACTCCCTGTCGAGGGCCGTCACCACGGTCCGGTTCTTCACGCTGACCACCAGCGCCGCGTCTCCCACCAGTACCAGTGATTCCTTGCCACCCTTTTTCGCGACGTTTTCCACCGCGCCTTCAAGCTTCTCCATGTCCGTTTGACTCAGTGAAATGCCTCTTGATTTGAGTCTTTCCATGGCATGGTTCGAAAAGGTCAACCCCTGGGACGGCAGTTTTTCATCCAGCACCCTGGCAAAGGTCGAATCCCCGCCAACCGTGGCGCCTGGTTTGCGCTGCGTCGTCGCCCGATCCGTGTTTACCTGGATCGGGTTTGGAAAAAATACTTTATCCACCATTTCAGCTTCCTCCGCTTACGCTAAGGATGTTGCTGAAGGGAATCTCCAGACCTCCCACCTGGAGGACGGGTGTGGTTCCGGAAAAGCTTACTCCCTGAACCTTGCCTGTGGTCCTGGTGTCGCAGGCGAAAACGCCGCCCGAAGAATCCACGCCCTTAACCGAAAAGCTGTATGCGCCTGAGGGGAGAACCGCTCCTGTTTCATCCTTGCCGTCCCACACCAGGGAGGCATTTCCCTCCGGCGTTTCACCCTGCGTCAGGGTTCTGACGATTGTTCCGTTTGAATCGGTTATTTCGACGACCACCTGTTGCGCCGGTTTCGGAACCGCATAGGACAGGTTAGCCTCGCTTCCGGAAGTCAGATTGATCCCCGAACCGATGGCGGTCACTTCCTTTCCGATATAGGATACTGTGGAAAGAGCGGAAGAATCATCCAGCATATCGATGATTTTCTTGAGATTGGTGTTGGTGTTGTACGCCTGCTCAACCTGGGTGAACTGCACCAACTGTGAGATGTATTCGGTTCCATCCATAGGATTCAATGGATCCTGGTTTTGCAACTGGGTCACCAGCAGTGAAAGAAAGGCATCCTTATCCATGCCTATGGATTCCTTCATGGCCGAGGACGCAACGCTTGTGGCTGTAGCGCCGGTTACCGCATCAATCATTAGCTTTTTCTCCTTTCTCGTCAGAACCTCATATCCACCAGGGAACTCTCCCTGAAATCGCCATAGACCTTCCTGACGGCGCCGGGCTCTTCCCCTGGATAGCCCGCGTTAGTGGGATAATATTCCCGAAAGCGGGGCTGGGCTGTCTGACGTCCTTCACGGAAAGACTGGTTCGGCGTCTGGCCGCTGTCCGTCATTACATCGAATCTTTCCATGGAAATATTCCGCTGTGACAGTGTTTCTTTCAACTGCTCCAGATTCTGAAGCAGGGCTTCCCTTACCACCGGATTCCGGGCGATTACTTCAACGCTCAAGCCGGCGTCTTCCATGCGGAAACTGATCTGCATATCTCCCAGTTCCCTGGGATTCAGCTTCAGGGTGATATTTCCCTTTCCAGCGGCGGTTTCCAGGGACGTCAGTTTTTCCCGAACCTGGGACAGGATGTTTTCCTGGAGTTCGGGTTTTTGAGTGGATCGCGCCCCTTCAGTAACGCGGCCGTCCAATGTTGCCTCGAACGCTCCGCTGCCACTCTGGGATACTGATGCCAATACGTCTTCTTTCCCCGCTATCATCTGCTGATTTGTCGCTCCATCTTCCGAGTATGATTGCTTGAACAATCCTCCCTTCTCCGTATCGGATGAAGGATTCCTGGATGCCGCGATTTCCGCGTCTTCCGTTTTCCGCGCGGCTTCAATTTCCCGCTCGGAACTGGATACCCTTACCGCCGGTTCTTCCAGCTTGACCTCTTGTCCGTCCGCTCGGGCCGGGATGGCGGGCTCCACGGTTGTCCTCGTCCGGGTGGCTTCCCCGGTTACCGGTGTGGGATTCGCGG
>CAYMFO010000072.1:0-13983 GCA_964389825.1 uncultured Geobacter sp.
GTTCTGGCGTACATCCTGTTCCTTATCCCGCTCTTGGCGGCAAAGGAATCGAAGTTCGCCATGTTTCACACCAACCAGGGGTTGGTGCTGTTTCTCGGCGCCATTGCGGTAAACATTGTCGGGGGAATCATTCCCTTCCTGGGGTGGATCGTGATCCTGCCCCTGGGCAACCTGCTGGTCTTTGTCCTGGCCATAATCGGGATTATCAATGCCGCCAAGGGCGAGGCGAAGCCGTTGCCTCTTATAGGATCGATAAAGATTCTGAAATAGAGTTCGTCCCCGTTGATTCTCCGGGGAGTGCGCTGTTTGTGATAAAAGGCGCGGAATGCCTCAGAAGAGGCATTCCGCGCCTTTTTTCGTGATGCCTTCGGCTTATGACTTGCCGGCTTTATCCCCTTCCAGATATGTATCCAGAAACTGGCGTTTGAAGCTGGTAAATCGCCCTTCTTCGATGGATGCGCGAATATCGTTCATCAGATTCAGGTAGAAATGAACGTTGTGGATGCTTGCCAGGATGGCGGAAAGCACCTCGTTGGAAACAAAAAGGTGATGCAGATAGGCCCGCGTGAAATTTGCGCATGTGTAGCATGTGCAGTTGGGTTCCACCGGGTAGAAGTCACGCCGGTATTTCCTGTTGGTGAGCCGGATCTTGCCGCGATTTGTGAACAGGGTCGCGCTGCGGGCGTAGCGTGTGGGAATGACGCAGTCAAACATGTCCATTCCACGTTCAACGCTTTCCAGGATATCTTCCGGCAGGCCGACTCCCATCAGATAGCGGGGTTTGTCCTCGGGAAGGTGGGGAGCGGTGAACTCCACGACCCTTTTCAGCAGCTCCAGTCCTTCGCCCACGCTTACGCCGCCGATGGCGTAGCCCGGAAAATCCATCTGAACCAGTTCCCTGGCGCACATGGCGCGCAGATCCTCGAAGACGCTACCCTGGACAATGGCGAAAAGCGCCTGGTCCGGCCTGGCATGGGCCTGACGGCACTCTTTCGCCCATCGCAATGTCTTGCGGGTAGACTTGGCGGCGTAAGCCCTGTCACAGGGGTAGGGGATGCATTCGTCGAATGCCATGATGATGTCGGCCCCCAGTCTTTCCTGGATTGCCATGGCCTTTGCCGGATCAAGGAATATCTCCTCGCCGGTGATCTCGTGACGGAAGAATGCCCCTTCTTCGGTTATCCGTTTGTTGGGGAGGGAGAACACCTGGAATCCGCCTGAATCCGTGAGAATGGGACCGTTCCATCCCATGAATCCGTGGAGTCCGCCGGCCTTTTCCACCAGGGCCTCACCGGGGCGAAGGTGAAGGTGGTAGGTGTTGCAGAGGATTATCTGTGCGCCGGCCTCCTTTACCTGCCCGGGAGTCATGGCTTTCATGGCGGCGTGGGTGCCGACGGGCATGAAAATAGGGGTCTCGATTCTGCCGCGGGGCGTTTCCAGGACCCCCCGTCGCGCGGAAGAGGACTGGTCTTTTCTGGTGAGTGTGAAGCGAAACTTTGTCATTATCTATTCTTTCCTGAAAATCCAAGGTTGACAACGATCTGAGTTTGTTGGTATTTTTCAAAACTTGCGTTTCAGCCCCGACCTTATTAGCAGATAGGCAGGGGAAAAGCAACATGTAGTGACGGTCACAACGCCTGTTCCGCAAAGCTTTGTCCTGTTCCCGTCAAAGGAGCGTCTTTGTGCCCGCTTGATCCCGATGCTTGAACTTTCCCGGATTCCATGGTGATAAGTCCCGGAGGCATTCCTTCATTTACCCGCCGCATTCCGGAAACGAATATCGTTACACAGAGAGGAGAGCTTTTCCCTTGGCGACAAAAAGCATGTATCAATTCTATCTCCGCCGCATTCACTCCCTTACCGGGGTGCTTCCCATCGGCGCCTTTCTCCTGGAGCATTTTTTCACAAACAGTTTTGCTTTGTTCGGCCCCGAGGTCTATAATTCCAAGGTTGAGTTTTTCATGGGGCTTCCATACATCATCCTGATAGAGATATCTCTAATCTGGATTCCCATACTGTTTCACGCCTTGTATGGGCTGTATATTATATCCACGGGACAGGCGAACGTGCTTCGCTTCGGTTACGCCAGAAACTGGATGTATCTGCTGCAGCGGATCACCGGAGTTACAGCGTTCTGCTTTATTATCTACCATGTGTACGCCACCCGCATCTCCGGTCTGCTGACCGGCCAGCACGCAAGTTTCGAGCTGGTGCAGAGAAGCCTGGAGAATCCGCTGGTTCTTGCGTTTTATGTGCTCGGCATCGTTTCAGCTTCCTACCATCTTGGAAACGGTCTGTTCGCTTTTCTCATCACCTGGGGGATCGCCATCGGCGAGAAAACCCAGCGGGCGCTGAGCATGGGATGTCTGGCGATCTCGGCCGGCATGGCGGTATTCGGTCTGGCGGCCCTGAGCTATTTCTTATAATTGTTACCGGCGATGCCGGGTCAGGAGTTTTTGATGAGTAACAGGATAATTATCGTGGGAGGCGGACTTTCCGGCCTCATGTCAACTATAAAGGCGGTCGAATCCGGGTGCGTCGTAGACCTCTTTTCTCTGGTTCCGGTGCGCAGGTCCCATTCCGTCTGTGCCCAGGGAGGCATCAACGGCTGTGTGCAGCCGACCCGTGAGGGCGATTCCCCGGACGAGCATTTCGATGATACCGTGTACGGCGGAGATTTTCTCGCCAACCAGACGCCCGTGCGCAACATGTGCCATGCCGCCCCGGCGATCATAAAGCTGATGGATCGCATGGGTGTGATGTTTAATCGCACATCCGAAGGAAACCTGGATTTTCGCGCCTTCGGCGGGGCCAAGTACCGCAGGACCGCCTTTGCCGGCGCCACCACCGGGCAGCAGCTCCTTTACGCCCTTGATGAACAGGTGCGGCGCTTCGAGGTGGAAGGAAAGGTGATGAAGTACGAGTTCTGGGATTTCCTTGGCGCCGTCATCGACGACGAGGGTTGTTGCCGCGGCATTTCCGCCATGGACCTTCGAACTATGGATGTTCGCGTTTTTGAAGCGGACGCCGTGATCATGGCGACCGGTGGCCCGGGTGTGATCTTCGGCAAGTCAACCAATTCGGCGATCAATACCGGCGCCGCTGCCGCCGCGCTCTACGCGCAGGGGGTCCGTTACGCCAACGGCGAGTTCATCCAGGTCCATCCGACAGCCATCCAGGGGATTGACAAGCTGCGCCTCATGTCCGAATCCGCGCGCGGTGAAGGCGGCCGGATATGGACATACAAGGACGGCAAGCCCTGGTATTTCCTGGAGGAAAAATACCCCGCGTACGGCAACCTGGTGCCAAGGGATATAGCAACCCGCGAAATATTCCATGTGTGCGTTGATGAGAAGCTGGGCATTGACGGCAAGAACCAGGTATATCTGGACCTGACCCATCTGCCCGCGGATTATCTGGACCGCAAGCTCGGCGGGATTCTGGAGATATACGAAAAATTCGCCGGAGAGGACCCGCGCCGGGTTCCCATGAAGGTCTTCCCCGGTGTCCATTACTCAATGGGCGGCATGTGGGTGGATTACGACCAGATGACCAACATAGCAGGTCTCTTCGCCGTGGGCGAATGCGACTATCAGTACCACGGCGCCAACAGGCTGGGGGCCAATGCCCTTCTTTCATGCATCTACTCGGGAATGGTCGCTGGGCCGGCCGCCGTACGGTACGCAAAGGGTCTGAAAAAGGTCTCCGCGGACCTGGGCCGCGATTGTTTCGACAGGGAGAAGGAACGTCAGGATGAGGTCTTCTCGTCCATCTACCGGATGAACGGCTCCGAGAACCCGTACCGCCTGGCCCAGGAACTGGGAGAACTGATGACCGAAAACGTGACCGTGGTTCGCTACAATGACCGGTTGAAGGCCGCTGACGAGAAGCTGAAGGAGTTCCAGGAAAGGTGGAGTTCCCTGGGGATCCTGGATACAGCCAGGGGGACGGCGAACCAGGCCGCCCAGTTCGCCCGGCAGTTACGCCACATGCTTGACCTTGCGAGGGTTATCACCGTAGGCGCGCTGCTGCGGAACGAATCAAGAGGCGCCCATTACAAGCCGGAATTTCCTGACCGGGACGACGCGAATTTTCTGAAGACCACGATTGCCGAATATTCTCCCGAAGGTCCGCGAATTTCTTATGAGGAAGTGGATATTGGTTACATTCCTCCCCGACAGCGGGTGTATAACGTGGATAAACAGTCAGAAACCCGGAAGGAGGGAAACTAGGATGGCGGAAAAGATGATTCGTCTGAAGATCAAGAGGCAGGATAAACCCGAATCAGCGCCTTACTGGGAGGAGTTCGAGGTTCCTTACGAACCCGGCCACAATGTGATATCCGTTCTTATGGAAATCCGGAAGAATCCCGTGAACGCCAAGGGGGAAAAGACTACGCCGGTGGTATGGGAATGCAACTGCATGGAGGAGATCTGCGGGGCGTGCACCATGATTATCAATGACGTCGTCTGCCAGGCATGCTCTGCGCTCATAGAGAAACACGGCACGGATTTGACCCTGGAACCGCTGACCAAGTTTCCGGTAGTGAGGGACCTTCACGTGGACCGGACAAAGATGTTCGACGCGCTGAAACACGTCAATGCCTGGATTCCCATTGACGGCACCCACGATATGGGAGAGGGGCCGCGCATGTCTCCCAAGGATCAGGAAGAGGGATACCGTCTGGCGAAATGCATGACCTGCGGTTGCTGCATGGAGGCCTGCCCCCAGTACAATTCCCATTCGACATTCATGGGGCCGGCGCCCATTGCCCAGGTAAGGCTGTTCAATATTCACCCCACAGGGGACATGAGCCGGGAGGAGCGCCTGGAAATCCTTATGGGTGAAGGAGGAATAGCCGAATGCGGCAATGCGCAGAACTGCGTCCGGGTCTGCCCGAAACAGGTTCCCTTGACGAAGACACTGGCTGAACTGAACAAGGATGTAAACCTTTACGGCATCTTTGGAATGCTGAAAAAATAGGAAGTCCGTTTCCAGGGGGCCTATGTCCCACTGAACCACCATACCAGCGGCCGCTTCGCCGATGCGGCCGCTGCGTGAAGCGCCGGGAAAGGCATGGCGGTGGACCTTGTTTTCACGAAGCTCATATTTCGCCTCCGTCTCCGTTCCGAGGTACGGGACCCGTATGCGCTGTTTTCCCTGAAAACCTGTTTTAGAGAGGTGTTTCGAAAGGCGGCCTGTGTTTCAGACGGAGATTGCGGAGTCTGTTCCTTGAAAGGGAGCTGTCCTTTTCAGAACGTTTTCGGCCAGGGTCTGGCTGTTGATCCGGAAGCCCTGAAGCGCCATCAGAAACCGCCGCTCCCTTTCATATTCCATCCGCCCCTCGTTGATTGCCGGAACGTCTTGAATAGAGACATCGAGATCGGCCTTGTGGTAATCGGCTCGGCCATGGAACATCTTCCCCTGTTGTGCAATGCCGTAAAGAGACTATTCTCCGGGGAACCGGAAACGGGCATTCCTCTTGCCGAGATCGTCGGTCTGGAATCAGAGGGATGTTCCGGTTCGCGGTTTCCGATAGAATATGAAAGCGGTTTCGCGGCCCTGGAGGGTCTTTCGACGATTTCCGCGGAAGACTTGATAGCCTTGAACACGCTTCCCGCGCATTTTCTCGGATTGCGCATTCTCACCCCCATGCGCATCCAGCGGGAGGGTTCCTTCCTTCGAGACTTTTCTTTCTCTCCTTTTTTCCGCACACTGCTGCGACGTGTCTCTTCACTGGCATATTACTACTACGGAAGCGTCCTGGAGATGGATTATCCCCGCCTGGCGAAGCTAAGTGAGTCCGTCGACACTGACAGGGCGGATACGCAGTGGACCGTATGGAGAAAAGGCGCCCTGGAAGGTATTTACGGAAACGTAGTCCTGCGTGGGGAACTGTCTGATTTCCATGCCGTCTTGCTTCTGGGAGAATATTTCTCATGCGGAAAGGGCGCTTCCTACGGCTTGGGACATTTTGAGCTCACGGGAATTCCCTGACGCAATATATGCCGCGTCGCCGCATGCATGTGACCAGGTGTTTTTCATGGAACAAAATTCTTGACAATAGTCGTGCTACCTGTTAAAAACGTTCTGCTTTTCATGAAGGCGCGTAGCTCAGGGGTAGAGCACTAGCTCGACACGCTAGGGGTCGGCGGTTCGAAACCGCCCGCGCCTACCATTGATTCGCCAAGGTCAAACCAAGGACAGAGGCATCGAGGTTCGATGCCTTTTTCTGTTAAGGGGCCAATAATGAGTGAAATAAGAATAACGCTTCCCGATGGTTCGCAAAAGACTCTTTCCGAGGGATCAACACTGCTTGATCTTGCCCGCTCCATAGGCGCGGGGCTGGCCCGAAATGCCCTCGCGGGGACCATCAACGGTGTTCTGGCCGATCTGTCCTCGCCGTTGAGCGATGGCGACCGGGCCGAGATAGTAACGGAAAAGAGCGCCGAGGCCCTTGATATCATTCGTCATTCTACCTCCCATCTCATGGCGCAGGCGGTAAAGACGCTCTTCCCCAAGGCCAAGGTGGCCATTGGCCCTGCCATAGAGAACGGCTTTTATTATGATTTTGATGTGGATGCCCCGTTCAGTCCGGAGGATCTGGATCGGATCGAGGCGAAGATGAGAGACCTGGCCAAGGCTAATCTGCCCGTCTCACGGCAGGTGCTTACCAGGAGCGAAGCCGCGCGGCTTTTCCAGGAAATGGGTGAGACGTATAAAGTTGAACTCATAGAAGATCTTGATGCCGAAACGGTTTCTCTTTACCGCCAGGGTGACTTCGCTGACCTCTGTCGAGGCCCCCATATCCCGTCCACCTCGTTTTGCAAGGCTTTCAAGCTGACCTCAATCGCGGGCGCATACTGGCGGGGTGATGAAAAGCGCAAGATGCTCCAGCGTATTTACGGTACGGCCTTTACGGACAAAAAATCCCTGGACGAGTATCTTGCCCGCCTGGAGGAGGCAAAACGCCGTGACCACAGGAAGATAGGAAGGGAGCTGGACCTTTTTTCTTTCTCCGATGAAGTGGGCGCGGGCCTTGTCATATGGCATCCCAAGGGCGCGTTGCTGCGCACCGTCCTTGAAGATTTCGAGCGTAAAGAGCATCTCAAGCGTGACTACGATATCGTTCTCGGTCCGCAGATTCTGAAGAAGGAACTGTGGCAGAGATCTGGTCACTACGAGAACTACCGGGAAAACATGTACTTCACCGAGGTTGATGGGCAGAGCTACGGTATCAAGCCGATGAACTGCCTCTCACACATGATGATCTACAAGTCCCAGTTACGCAGTTACAGGGATCTGCCGCTTCGTTATTTCGAACTGGGAACGGTTCATCGTCACGAAAGGGCCGGAGTTCTCCACGGCTTGCTGAGAGTAAGGGGTTTTACCCAGGATGACGCCCATATCATCTGCATGCCGGAACAACTCGATGCCGAGATCAAGGGAGTCCTTTCCTTTGTGAACGATATTATGGGAATTTTCGGTTTCGATTTCGAGATGGAGCTTTCAACCCGTCCCGACAAATCCATCGGATCCGACGAAGACTGGGAGAGGGCGACAAAGGCCCTCCTGTCGGCGCTTCAGGATTCCGGACGCCCCTTTGAGATCAATGAAGGTGACGGCGCTTTTTACGGACCGAAAATAGATATCAAGCTGCGCGACGCCCTTGACAGGCGATGGCAATGTGCTACAATCCAGTGCGATTTTACGCTTCCGGAACGCTTTGACCTCACCTATGTCGCCGCTGACGGAGAGCGAAAACGCCCCGTCATGGTTCATCGGGTTATTCTTGGCGCGATTGAGCGTTTTATCGGTGTTCTCATCGAACATTACGCCGGTAATTTCCCCCTCTGGCTCTCCCCTGTGCAGGGAATAATTCTGACGGTTACGGATAATCAGGTTCCTTACGCCCGAGAGGTATTTTCCGCTCTTCGGGAAGCGGGGATTCGTGTCCAGAATGACTTCAGGAATGAGAAGCTTGGTTTCAAGATACGTGAGGCGCAATTACAGAGGGTGCCGTTCATGTTTGTTATCGGGGACAAGGAAGTCGAGACCCAAACCGTTACTCCCCGTTACCGGGATGGCAGCAATCTGCCGGCCATGAAGGTGTCCGAACTTGCGGACTATATCCAAACGGAAGTGAAACGTTTCAAATAGGAGGTGGCACCATAGCGAAACCCACTGTGAATATCAATCAGGCCATCCGCGCGCGGGAGGTGCGGGTCGTTGGAGCTGAAAGCGAGCAACTCGGTATCCTTCCGCTTTCAGAAGCCTTGGCCATGGCTGAAAGCCAGCACCTGGATCTTGTCGAAGTCTCGCCGACCGCGGTGCCTCCTGTCTGCAGGATAATGGATTATGGAAAATTCAAATACCAGCAGAGCAAGAGGCAGCAGGAAGCAAGAAAAAAGCAGGTACAGATTCAGCTTAAAGAGATAAAGCTCAGGCCGAAAACAGACGATCACGACATAATGTTCAAGATCAAGCACGCACGCCGTTTCCTGGAAGAGGGGAACAAGGCGAAGATAGCCGTGGTTTTTCGTGGTCGTGAGATAACCCACAATGAATTCGGTCTGCATGCTCTGGAACGTTTCATGAAAGAACTTGAAGATATATGCATCGTTGAGATCCGGCCCAAGATGGAAGGACGCAATATGTATATTATTCTGGCCCCAAAAAAATAGTTTTGTTTTCAATGATATAAATAGATTCAAAAGGAGAGCGAGATGCCCAAGATCAAGACGAACAGGGGCGCGGCCAAGCGCTTCAAAAAGACCGGAAGTGGAAAGATAAAGAGAAGTCACGGTTTCACCAGTCACATTCTGACCTCCAAGACGAGGAAAAGAAAGCGCAATCTCCGCCATTCGGCAATGGTTTCCTCCGTTGACGCCAAGAATATCGCGAAGCTGATTCCGTATATGTAGTTTGGGTAATGCCCTTGAGGGGGTAACCCTGCCATTGTCCGAGAACCGTGAGGAAACGTCTCCCCTTGCGGATCCGGCAAATATAACCAATAAGGAGTAGATTCATGCCAAGGGTAAAAAGAGGTTTTAAAGCGAGACAGCGAAGAAACAAGGTGCTGAAGCTGGCCAAAGGCTATCGTGGCGCCAGGAGCAAGCTGTTCAGGAGTGCGACGGAAGCTGTTGACAGGGCACTGAAATATGCGTATCGGGACAGAAAGGTCCGGAAACGCGATTTTCGCTCCCTCTGGATAACACGTATCAATGCCGCTTCCCGACTGAATGGGCTTGCCTACAGCAAGCTGATCCATGGACTTAAGCTGGCTGATGTGCAGATTGACCGGAAGGTTCTGGCGGACCTCGCGGTAACCGAACCGGGAGCCTTCACCGAGATTGCGGCTCTCGCAAAAGCAAAATTATAATAAATAACGCACTGGGAAAAAGGAGAAACGGGACGAATGCTTTCCCGTTTCTCCTTTTTTTTGGAAGGTAACCTGATATGAAGGAAAAACTGGAAATAATCTTACAGGATGCCCTGACTGAGCTGCATCGCGTCCAGGCGGAGGATGCCCTTCAGGAGTTGCGGGTAAAATATCTGGGCAAAAAGGGACTGCTGACATCAGTAATGAAGGAGCTTGGGGCTCTTCCCGTTGAAGATCGACCGGCCGCCGGCCAGATGGTCAATACCGTCAAGGCCCGGCTTGAGGCGGAAGTGGGAGCGATGTTGAACCGCATACGTCTTGAGGACAAGGAGAAAAAGCTTCGAAACGAGCGCGTGGATGTTACCCTTCCAGGACGGCGCAGGCCTTTGGGAACCAAACATCCTATTACGCTGGTTACTGAAGAGATTGTGGATATCTTCGCCGGTCTCGGGTTTCAGGTTGCGGAAGGTCCTGAGATAGAAAAGGACTATTACAATTTCGAGGCCTTGAATATGCCCAAGGACCACCCGGCCAGGGACATGCAGGATACCTTTTTCGTCAGCGATTCCGTCGTGCTTCGAACGCATACCTCACCCGTCCAGATAAGAACTATGCTCAAGCAGCCACCGCCCGTGCGGATCATCGCTCCAGGTACGGTGTATCGCTGTGATTCCGATGCGACTCACTCGCCCATGTTTCATCAGGTGGAGGGATTGATGGTCGATGAGGGAATTACCTTCAGCGACCTGAAAGGTATCCTGACCAGCTTTGTGAATCAGTGTTTCGGTTCCGGCGTCGGTGTGCGGCTCCGGCCGAGTTTTTTCCCGTTCACGGAACCCAGCGCTGAAGTCGATATCGCGTGCGTGATTTGCAAAGGGAAGGGGTGCCGTGTCTGCAAGAACACAGGCTGGCTGGAAATACTGGGTTCCGGCATGGTTGATCCGGAAGTCTTCCGGCACGTCTCATATGACCCTGAAACTTTCACCGGTTTCGCTTTCGGCATGGGCATCGAGAGAATCGCCATGCTGAAATATGGAATCAGCGATATGAGATTGCTCTTCGATAACGATCTTCGATTTTTGAGGCAGTTTTAGGATTCGATTTCAACTAATACTTTATGTTTCAAAATCCAACCATATAAAAGTGTGAGAAAATGATTGTTACTTACAATTGGCTGAAGGAGTTTGTTGATTTCAATATGCCGCCGGAGGAACTGTCTGACCTTCTTACCATGATCGGATTGGAGGTTGAGGGGATCACTTCCACGGGTTGCGGCATGGATGATGTGGTAGTGGCTCAGGTTCTCGAGAAAGAGAGGCATCCAAATGCCGACAAGCTTTCTCTGTGTCAGGTTCATAACGGCAAGGAGACCGTGCAGATCGTGTGCGGCGCAAGCAACTTCAATGCCGGAGACAAAGTCGTCCTGGCGCGGACGGGAGCGGTTCTTCCGGGAGACTTTCGAATCAAGCGTTCCAAGATCAGGGGATGCGAATCCATGGGGATGCTGTGCTCGGAAAAGGAACTGGGGCTTGCCGACGAGTCTGACGGGATAATGGTCCTGCCCCAGGATATGCAACCAGGTCTTCCCTTTTTCGAGGCAATGGGCTTGAAGGACACTATCTTTGAAATCGGGCTGACCCCGAACCGTGCTGATTGTCTCAGTGTAATTGGCGTTGCGCGTGAGGTTGCGGCGAAACTGGGCAAGAATCTCATCTACCCTGAATATCACGTGCCGGAAGAAGACACTTCAGTGGATCAGAATGCCTCGGTAACCGTTGAGGACAACGAACTTTGCCCCAGGTATGCGGCCAGATACGTTACCGGATGCAAAATTGCTCCTTCACCCGCCTGGATGGTAAGAAGACTCAACGCTGTGGGAATTCGTTCCATAAATAACGTTGTTGATATAACGAATTATGTTCTCATGGAATACGGCCACCCGCTGCACGCCTTTGATCATGCTCTTCTGGCGGGAGGCAAGATAATTGTCCGGCGAGCGGATGATGGTGAAAAATTCCGGACTCTGGACGGACAGGAAAGGGTTCTTACCTCCGGGGATCTGACAATCAGGGATGCGGAAAAGGTGGTGGCCCTGGCGGGTATAATGGGTGGAGAAAATTCGGAAATCAGTGAAAATACTACCGATATCCTTATTGAGAGCGCGTTCTTCGCGCCCACTGCAATCCGAAGAACATCCAAGCGCCTTGGAATGCATACGGAATCTTCCCACCGCTTCGAAAGGGGAGCGGATATCTCGATTCTCCCGCTTGCCCTGGATCGTGCTGCTTCATTGATGGCGGAACTGGCCGGGGGCGTCGTATCAAAGGGTCGCATAGACGTCTACCCGAGTCCGGTTCAACCTCGTTGTATTCCATTGCGACTGGACCGTGTCAAACAGATCCTCGGCATCACACTTGATATGGATGAGGTCTCTGATATCTTCAAACATCTCGAATTTTCAGTTACTTCCAAAAAAGCAGGGGAGCTTCTGGTTTCGGTCCCTACCTTCAGGATTGACATTGAAAGAGAGATAGATCTGATCGAGGAGGTTGCGAGGCTGAACGGATATGAGAAGATACCCGCCTCTATGCCGCTTGCCCATACCTCTTCGGAAAGACCGCCAAGGAATCAGATCCTCGAAAAACGCCTTCGAAATCTGCTTGTTTCCCAGGGACTTTGCGAGGTCATTAATTACAGTTTCATACATCCATGCTCCTTTGAGAAAATTCTCCTGGGGGAAGGGGATGCCAGAAGAAACATAGTCTCGATCCTCAATCCCTTGACGGAAGACCAGTCCGTGATGCGCAGCACTCTCCTCCCGGGTTTGCTGGAAACCGCCGCCAGAAACATCAGTTTCAGGAATTTGAGTCCTCATTTGTTCGAAATGCGGCGCGTCTACCTGCCGGCAACAGACATGGAACTGCCTGAGGAACCCGTCCATGCGGCGGGACTCCTTTGCGGGGCAAGGGATCCCGAAGGTTGGCACAGGAAACGTGAATCAGTCGATTTTTTCGATGTCAAGGGTTTGGTGGAAAATATCCTGGATGCATTTGCCATGAACAAGGCTGACTTCGACGCGGGAAACGTCGAAAACTATTATCATCCAGGTAAATCATGCTCAATCATGATGGGCAATAGAAGGCTGGGCTCACTAGGAGAGATTCACCCGACAGTGCAGGAAAATTTCGGTATTGACGTTCCGGTTTATTATTTTGAACTGAACTTCGAGGAACTGGCTTCGTGCTGCGGTTACAAGTCCAAGATTGTGCCTCCACCGCGCTTTCCCGATACCTTCAGGGATATTGCGATGCTTCTTGATGAGAGTCTGGAGACGGGCGCGGTTTTGGGTTGTATCAGGGAGAATAAGATAAAGGAACTTGAAAATATTGAACTCTTTGACCTCTATACAGGTGAAGGTGTGCCGGCGGGTCACAAAAGCATTGCCGTAAGGCTTAGATATCGCTCGCCGGAGCGGACCCTTACCGATGAGGAAGTTAATCGTTTACATCAACGTATCATTGACAACCTCCTGAAAAAATTAAACATAACCATCAGGTAAAAATGGGTTGCTAATATTTGTCCATCGTGTTATAAAACCAAACGCGTTGCAGACGCCTGATTCCTTCTAACCATTTAATTTTATTGCCTGTTGGGGGATACTATGACAAAATCCGATATGGTGGAAAAAATATACGAGAAAATAGGATTTTCCAAGAAAGAATCAGCTGAACTTGTTGAAATGGTATTCGATATTATTAAAAGCACCTTGGAGACCGGCGAGAAGATCAAGATAGCTGGTTTCGGGAATTTTGTAGTGAAAGAGAAGGCGGACAGGCGTGGCAGAAACCCGCAGACGGGTGAAGAGATTGTTATTTCAGCCCGCAGGATACTGACGTTCAAGCCCAGTCAGGTGTTAAAGGCTTCAATTAATGCTAAATAGGTAATATAGAGCCTCCGCGGAGGAGCTATGGATGCCGAGCTTCCCGATAAACAATATCTGAAGATTGGCGAAGTATCACGATTGACCTCTCTCAATTCTTCCGTGCTCCGCTTCTGGGAGACTGAATTTGAGACCTTGAAGCCCGTAAAAAGCCGGAGCGGGCAACGACTTTATACGAAGAAAGATGTTGAGATAATAATAAGGATCAAGGCTCTACTTTACGAAGACAAGCTGACAATAGCGGGAGCAAGAAACCGCTTGTTAATCGCGGCACGGGCAGAAGGGTCAGGAAAGAGTGCCGGCGGTGAAGCTGCGGTTATGGATCGCCAGGTTCTCGAAGAGATACGCGAGGAGTTAAGGAGTATAAGAGACCTGTTGTAAGACATGATTCATCCGGAAAACGGATGCTGAGTATTCGGGGCGTAGCGCAGCCTGGTAGCGCACTAGACTGGGGGTCTAGTGGTCGCTGGTTCGAATCCAGTCGCCCCGACCAATAAAAACAGGGACTTAGGCAAATTGCTTGAGTCCCTGTTTTTTTCAAGGTAACGCATAGGTAACTTTTTGAGACAACCCGTTACCTTGGATGCCCTCATTCCTCGGTACTCCATCCCAAAAGAAAAGGTCCGTTCCCCCTTTCACCCCTCCCGCCCATTTCGGCCTC
>CAYMFO010000073.1:0-3933 GCA_964389825.1 uncultured Geobacter sp.
CCATTGCCCTCATGTGCGGCGAAATCGCCTCCACCACCCTGTCGCGCGTGACCATTCCCGTGCTCTACTACCTGGTGGAGGCGCGCAAGGAGAAGCGCGCATGAAGAACAGCTACCGCATCACCATACTCTGCGAAAACACCGTCGGACCCATCTCCGGGACCCTTGGGGAACATGGTTTCGCCGCTTCCGCGCGTCTGTCGCGGGAATTTGGCCGCGGTTTTCAGCCCGCCCATGAGGGGTATACCCTGGAGACGAAATAAAAGGCGGCCTTTCCGGCCGCCCCTCCCTTTTTGTCGGGCCGCGATTCGCCGTTTCCCTTCGGATCCTCTACATCACCGCATCAGATTGATTATCTCCCTTACCGTCTTCTCGATACCATCGGCCGCCTCGGATATCCTCGTGGCAAGCATATATGCGGGCGTCGACACGATCCGGTTTTCCCTGTCCACCACGCACTCCGTGGCCAGGCACTCCACGTGCCTGCTTCCGGTCTGGTTTATGGCCGCGGCCGTGCCTTCATCGTTTCCGATTGTCAGGCTGGGGGCGTATTTCTCTCCGAGCGCCGCTGCTATCAGGGCCGGGGCGATGCATATGGCGCCGATGGGTTTTTTCGCCGCCGCCATTTCGTTTATGAGCCGGGCTACATCGTGGTGAACGGCCGCCCCGGCTCCTTTGGTCGCGAAGTCACACAGGTTTTTCGCCGCTCCGAAGCCGCCCGGGAAGATGACGGCATCCAGCTCCGTCGCCTTGACGTCCTTGATGTTCCTGATGATTCCTCGTGCGATGCGGGCCGATTCCACCAGGACATTGCGTTTTGAGCCCGTTTCCTGCATGGTGAGATGGTTTATCTCCGGGACCTTCATGTCAGGGGCCATGCACACGGCCTCAGCGCCGTTGCGATCAATGGCCAGCATGGTCAGCACCGCCTCATGGATTTCACTTCCGTCACGCACTCCGCATCCGGAAAGAACCACGCCGATTTTTTTCTTCATGGGGACCTCCTTCTTGCCGCCGTCGTCTGTTAATGAAATAAATTCTAGGCGCAATCAGCTCTTCGCGCAAGGGCGATACCCCTTCTTTCATGTGTTTTTCTGGAAATGATTCCGTTCTTCTGGTAACGTGCGGAAACTCGCCTGAACCGGAAAACAGCGGCGGACGCGGAGAAGAACCAGCTATTACGCCGCCGCTGAAACCGGGTATCAGGGACTTCGTGCAACGGGATGCGAATATGAAAACTCTCCTGGTTCATCCCCACGGCAGCAACTGGATGGGGACAGGCAAGGACATCACCACTATATTCAATCTGATGCCGCCCCTGGGTCTTCTGAGCATCGCCGCTTTCCTGCGTGCCCGCGGCGAGGACGTGGAGGTGATGGACTGTTACGGAGCGCCTGCCGGGATCGAGCGGCACGCCATGGACATCGTCGCCCGCAACCCCGATGTCGTCGGTTTTTCCTGTACTACTTCGTCCTTTCTGGAAGGATACGCCATTGCCTCGAGGGTGAAGGAACTTAAGCCGCGGGTCCGCGTTGTCTTTGGCGGCGCCCACGCATGTTCCTCCGGCGCTTCACTGCTGGACTCCTTTCCGGCGGTTGATTATCTGGTTATCGGAGAAGGCGAGCTCACATTCGCCGAGCTGGTATCTTCCGGATTCAGAGACGTGGATTCCATACCGGGCGTAGGATTGCGGAGGGACGGGAAGGGCGTTCTCTCGTCCGTGCGGGAGAATATCCCTGACCTGGATTCACTCCCCTTCCCGGCCTACGGTCTCCTCCCCGATTTTCCCCGCCGCTACAACCTTCCCCTTTTCAGCTACCCGAAAGCGCCCAACACGAGCATCATCTCCAGCCGGGGCTGCCCGTATCAGTGCAGCTACTGCGACCGCTCCGTTTTCAGCCGGGGATTCCGTTTCAACTCACCCGATTACATCGTGGAGCATCTCCGTTTTCTGCATCGGGACTTTGGAGTCCGGCACGTCTTTTTCTATGACGACCTGTTTACCTTTGACCGGAAAAGGGTGGAAAGGTTCTGTGTGCTGATGAAGGAAAAACGGGTTCCGGTTACCTACAACTGTATCGCGCGGCTGGAGCATGTGGACGAGGAACTCGTCTCCCTGCTGAAGAGGTCCGGATGCTGGCAGGTGAACTTCGGCATCGAGTCCGGTGACGAGGAAATACTCTCCAGGCACCGCAAGATGTATGACCTGGGAGAGGTGGCCAGGAAGCTGCGCATGGTCAAGGACAGCGGTATGCGGGTGAAGGGGCTGTTCATGATGGGATTTCCGGGGGAGACCGAGCAGTCTGTCCGGCGCACCATCGACTACGCCTTGTCCCTCCCCCTGGACGAGGTGAACGTGACCAAGTTTACCCCCTTTCCCGGAGCTCCGGTCTATGGGACGATACGGGACTTTGGTGAATTTACGGAGGATTGGCCGTCCATGAACTGCATGAATTTCGTCTTCGTCCCCCATGGCATGACCAGGGAACGCCTGGAGGAACTCTACAACGAATTCATCCGCGCATTCTACCGGCGGACGCGCATCCATTGGGGATACACCAGGATGCTGTGGCAATCGCCGCACAGCATTGCCGTGTTTCTGCGCAACCTGCCGGAGATACTCCGTTTTGAAATGAGGCAGAAATGGTGATTAGAAGAGTGGCGGTTTCCGGAATCCTCTTGTTGGCGGCCCTGTCGGTTTTTCTGATCCAGCCCCTTGGTTCGCGCGCCGATGACGGGGTTGACGTGAGGTCGGCGAAGTATGAGTATTCCTTCCTCTCCGGTTACGGCATCACCCACCGGGGGTTCGGCGATACTCGCACCCAGGTGCAGACCTTCGATAACATAGGGAGGTTTGGCTGGTTTCTTTCCAGGGAACTGGGTTCAGGATGGTACAAGGGGAGGCATCAGCTCTTGATGGAGCTTCCGGTTCATCTGACGCTGGATCCGAGGGTGTCTCCAATGGTGGGAGGATACCTGCTGGGGAGCTGGAAATTCACCTCCATTGAGGGTTGGGCGCCGTATGTGTTCGCGGGGGGCGGGATTCTGTACGTGGATCTGGGGTTGCCGACCATGGGAAGCAGGCTTGATTTTTCCTACCAGGGAGGGACCGGCGTACAGTATTTTCTCCGGAAGGACCTGGCGTTGTCCCTGGAGTACCGATACCACCATATCTCCAATGCGGGCACGGCCACGCCCAATGAACCGCTTAATTCCAGCAAGATATTGTTCGGAGTTTCCGTGTTCCGCTGAAACGGGCCGCGGAAGAAGCGGAAAATCAGTGGAGATTAATGTGATTACTCATCTTCCGTCAGAAACTCCAGTTCATGACGCACCTGATCGGGGTTCACGGTTCTGGCTTCCATGAGACTGCGCAGGTGTATCATGGTGTCCAGGTCCATTTCAATAAACTTGACCCCTGAAAGATTGTCTCGGAGGTGAATCACTTCGGCCTCGAATTCGAGGATGATGTCGGTCTGGTCAAGCTGGAAGAACAGTTTCCACCGATCCCCTTCCCGTGCGGGAAGATCGTTTCCATGTTCAATAAGGGCGCCCTTGAGGGATATGTCTTTCAGCACGACATCATGGGATCCCGAATCCGTTTTTACGACGCTTTTTTCAATACATCTGACGCGACTGAAACGTCTTGTGTTGGGCATGGATTCCCCCGAATCAATTGAAAATAAAGGGCCGTCCGTTAGCGGCGGCGTTATTGTAGCACGGCAAGAACGCGAAATCATACCAATAAATTGTAACTGACCCCGAAAACCCGCCTTTTCTCCCGCTGGTTCCGGCTGTTCCACCCATCGCCAGGCTTGCATCCGTGAGCCGTTCCATGCCTTTTCATTTCGTTCTGGTCTCCCCCCTTCCGCCTTCTTGCTTATCTTCCTTACGCTCCAGGAGATGCTCTCCATTGTGCTCAATCCGGTATTGA
>CAYMFO010000073.1:4033-13705 GCA_964389825.1 uncultured Geobacter sp.
TCGTGAATTGCGGCAAAGGCAAATAGATGAAGAGTAACCAATTGCTTTTATTGGGTATCGCCGTGTTTGTTTCTTCCTGTTGTTCGTTCGGTGGACAAAAAACCGAGTGGCGGCATGAGAAAAAAGCTATTTCCCTTCAGATGGTGGGAGATGAGCGGTTGAATCTGTATCAGGGAAAACCCCATTCCTTGATCCTGTGCGTCTACCACCTGAAAGACCTGAACGCATTCAATCAGATGCTGGATCAGAAGGGTGGTCTGCCGCTCCTGCTGGATTGCGGGCGTTTTGATCCTTCCGTTACCTATGCCAAAAGGTTCGTGCTGCAACCGAAACAGAAGCTCGAGGAGGCCATGGACCGTACTGAAGGGGCGAAATACGTCGGGGTTGTCGCCGGATATTATGATCTCCGGAAAGAAAATTCATCCCGTTCCATCCAGATACCTCTTTCAATCATGAATAATCCGAAAAAAGTCGACATCAGGCTGAATCTGGGACCCAACGCCATGGAGGAGATCAAGGAGTGACCAGGTGTCGCGGAGCACTCCACGACAGGTGAACCCGCGGCGAAGCATCGTATCCCTGACAATGGCGCATGAATTAATGGATGTGGGAGAGAGCGAATATGCATCTTAGTGACTGTTTTATGGAAACGTTTGCCTATGTTTCATACTTTCTGCGCTCCGCTGAAGCAAAGCAGCCCACCCTGGAACATGTGAAAGAAAAACTGATGCTCCTCCTCAAGGAGAGCGAGGGAACAATGGCAAGGGGAGGGTTGTCCCGCGACGATTTTGAGGAGGCGCGTTTCGCGGTCTGCGCCTGGATTGATGAGGCTATTCTCAAATCATCATGGGCCGAAAAGGACGTCTGGATGAAGGATCAGCTTCAGCGTCAGTACTACAACACAACCGACGCGGGTGAGGAGTTTTTCGATCGTCTGAATGCCCTCGGTCTTCATCAGAGGGAAGCGCGGGAGGTCTATTATCTCTGTCTTGCCATGGGATTTTCCGGACGGTACTGCCATCCCGGAGACGAATACCAGCTGGATCAGATCCGGACCTCCACTCTGAAGCTTCTGCTGGGCAGTTCCGTCGGGCTTCCCTCTCTGGAGAGAGCGGACCTTTTCCCGGAGGCCTATCCCAATTCCTCCACGGCTCGCACGGCTCGCGGCGGGAGGTTCGGATTGAATATCGCCACCTTTGTCTGCCTGTGCGCGCCCGTAATCGTTTTCGCGATCCTTTATCTGGTCTACCGCTTCACTCTCGCGGGCGTGGGCGATAACTTCCTGCAAACGGTGGCCTACTGAGATGAAAGAGAGTTATCGTAAAGTCCTCAGGGTTTTCCTGCTTATCGCCGCGGCAACGCTTCTGGTTTCGCTGATTTTCGGCACGGTATTCATCCTTGGCTGGCCATGGTGGGTTGGGTTGTATCTGGTTTTGTTCCTGGCCGGAATCGTCCTGGCCGTTGTGTTTATCCGCAAGATAATGCTGAGGAGACGTGAGCGGAACTTTGTCAGGGAGATCAGCGAGGAAGATGATGCCCGCGTCAAGGCCCTCTCCTCGTTTGAGAGGAGCGAGGCGCGGGAGCTCCAGGAGCGCTGGAAAAAGGCCGTTGACACGCTGCGCAAATCCCACCTGAAAAAGATTGGCAATCCCCTTTATGTTCTTCCCTGGTACATGGTGATCGGTGAAAGCGGGTCAGGCAAGAGCACGTCCCTGAACAGCGCCCGCCTCGCTTCTCCCTTTACCGATGCCGGCAGGATTCAGGGGGTTTCCGGAACAAGGCATTGTGACTGGTGGTTTTTCGAGGAGTCCGTGGTCCTAGATACGGCCGGTCGTTACGCGATCCCCGTCAATGAGGCCCAGGACAGGGATGACTGGCAGAGGTTTCTTGGACTCCTCATAAAGTACCGGCGGCGCGAGCCCATCAACGGTCTCATTGTTACGGTTGCGGCGGACGCCCTGCTCAAGGGAGACCCGGAAGATCTGGAGGGTACCGGCCGCATTATCCGGGGCCGCGTAGATGAGCTGATGCGGGCGCTGGGCATGCGGTTTCCCGTATACCTTCTGGTGACCAAGTGTGACCTTGTGCGCGGGGTTAACCGCTTCTGCGAACTTTTGCCGGAAAAAAGCCTGAATCAGGCCATGGGAATCATAAACCATGATCTTTCAACGGACGCGGGCTCGTTCGCGGAGCATGCGGCGGCAACTATTGACGAGAGGCTGAGAAACCTCCGGCTCCAGTTGCTGCACCAGCCGGAAGCGAAAAATCCCGACCCCGCCCTTCTTCTCTTCCCCGAGGAATTCGAGCGTCTGAAGGACGGTCTCGCCGGTTTCGTCGAAGGTGCTTTTCGCACGAATCCATACCAGGAAACTCCCGCCCTGCGCGGCATCTTTTTCAGCAGCGGCAGGCAGGAAGGAAACACACTCTCCCATTTCACCCGGGCGGTGGGGGATATGGAAGAGAGCGAGTCCCTTCCCGGAACGAACAAGGGACTCTTCCTGCATGACTTTTTCAGCAGGATTCTCCCAATGGATCGTTCGCTGCTGGCGCCTACCCGGCGCGCCCTTCAATGGCGCTCTTTTACGGGAAGCCTGGGGCTGACTTCCTGGATAATCCTCTGCATCGCATTATGCGGTCTGTTGAGCTTTTCTTTCGTGAAGAATCTGAAAACGATTCGGGATATTTCCCAGGAGTTCACCAAACCTGCTTCTTCCGTGGGGGTGGGTCTCTCCGAACCGTCCAGGCTTGAGAGATTTCGCCAGGAGATCCTGATCGTGGAGGAGCGTAACCGTCACTGGTGGTTTCCACGCTTCGGACTTACCGAGAGTCTGAGGGTGGAGAAAGCCATCAAGGAACGTTACTGCCACGGCTTTCATGAAGGTCTTCTCGTCCCCTTTGACCGGAGGTTGACGGAAACCGTCGGTTCAGTCTCTCCCGCTACTGGAGATGTCGTCTATGGGGATTACGTCGCGCATATTGCGCGGCGCGTCAATATTCTCGCTTCGAGGTTAAAAGGGGCTGATTCGGAGAATTTGCGAAAGATGCCTCAACCCGATTATATATTCTTCGATTCCGGAGCTGAAACGGTTGACGGCAGGGATGCGCGCGGGATGTTCGGGCGCCTCTACCTCTCCTATCTGGACTGGCGAGTCGATCCGGAAGACATTGCCGGTGAATGTTCAAGGCTCCGCGCGCTTCTGGCGCGCCTGCTGGCAGGCAGAGACGACGGTCTTCGCTGGATGGTGGCCTGGATAAACTCCAGGGGAGGGCTTTCGGGGGTGACCCTCGCTGAATTCTGGGGCGGCAGCCTGAATGTACCGGGTGAGAAGAGCATTCCTCCCGCCTTTACAAGAAAGGGAAAGGAGAGCCTCGAGTCACTAATGGCCGAGATTGAGACGGCTCTGGAAAACCCATCTGTTTTCAATGCCGGAAAACCGGGATTCAACGCATGGTATCGCGGCTCATCTCTCGCGGCCTGGCAGACTTTCGCCAGCGATTTCCCCCGTGGCGCCGAGCGCTTGAACGGCGTGGCGGAATGGCGGCAGGCCGCCTCGCGCATGGCCACGGAGAAGGGACCCTATTTCGCGCTGGTGAACAGGATTTCCATAGAACTTCAGCCGCTGGCCGTGGAATCCGCCATGCCTCCCTGGCTTCTCCAGGTATACCAGTTCCAGAGAGTCAGAATCCAGGGCGCTGTACAGGCGTCCAACCCCGTTGTCAGGAGCGGATTGGGGGGGAGAAGGATACTGGCCGGCCTAAGAAGGAGCGTCGGGCGGGAAGCCGCCGCGCGCAGAATCGAATCGAAAATCGCCCTCAGCGCTTCTTTCCAGAGCTATCGGGATTCGCTGTCGGCCGTTTCCGCTGCGACCGCGTCGCGAAATCTGGCGTTCCAGCTTGCAACACAGACCTTTAGCGAGGATGCGGCCTCCGGAAAATCTCCGGTATACCTGGCCGCGAACTCCGCCGTGGACCTGAAAGCCCGCGCCGCGTCGGGCGGGGCGGCCGATCCCGTATTCGGTCAACTGGTTACCGGACCCCTTGATTTTCTCTGGACCTTCATCAGACGGGAAAGCGCCTGCCAGCTCCAGTCGCTGTGGGAGGAGCAGGTGCTGACAGGCGTCATGGGGATGAGCCCGCAACAGGTCCTTCCCTATCTGGCGGGACCCGATGGGCCGGCCTGGCGTTTTGTGAAAGGTCCCGCCGCTCCGTTCATTTCTCCCCATCCCTCCGGCTATCGTCCGAAGGCGGCCTTTGGCGGCTCGCTTCCCATCGATGGCGCCCTGTTCGGTTTTCTCTCGAAAGGGGCCAGGGCGCAGGCGACGGTAATGGAGGCGGGGCGTCGGCAAAACCTCAACGTGGGAATCAGGGGCCTTCCCACTGACGCCAATGCCGAAGCATCCATCAAACCCCACGCCACCCGGCTGGAGGTGCAATGCGGGGGAAACAGCCAGATTCTGGTGAATAACAACTATCCGGCGGGAAAAACCTTTACCTGGTCGCCGGAATCCTGTGGCGATGTCATTTTCCAGATAGAGGTGGGCGATATAACCCTGACCCGTCACTACAGCGGCGCCGATGCCTTCCCTGATTTCCTCAGGGACATGCGCGGGGGGCGCCGCACCTTTTCCCTGCGTGACTTCCCGGGAGAAAAGACGGCCCTGCAAAAGATGGGGATTACAACCATGACGGTCAATTATCGGTTTACGGGCAGTGGCGCCGTCATGCGCCGGGACGCCGCTGTTACGGGAACCGCGCCGAGGAGCATAGCAAGGTGCTGGGGACGCTAGAAACCGTACAGGATTGGCAATGGAGCGCCTTTGGCAAGCACCCGGCCGCCAGAGACTACTTCCGCATCGGCCGGATGTCTCCTTTCAGCCAGGGTCTGTTCGAATGGGTGGAAGGGGGATACCGGATCCTATCCGCTGATGTCAATGCGTCTCCTGATTTCTGCTCCTGGAGGTTCTGCGCCCGTGAAGCGGGCAGGGAGTCACTGGTATGCGGGCTGATTCGTCTGAGCAGCGACAGTTTCGGCCGGGCCTACCCCCTGGTAATCATGGGGTCCGGAACCCTGAATGGCTGGCGCGAAAACTGGGACCTGCTCCCGTTTTCCTGTGAAAAGACATGGCGACAGGTGGAACATCTGGCGGCGAATCTTTATTCCAGCTTTAACAGGCTTGAAGAGGAAATACAGGCAATAAGACCTCCGACCGCCGATTGGGCGGGGCTGGCGGAAAAGAGGAGGGGTCTGAACGCGTACGGTTCGCCCCTGGATCCATACGCCTCGTTTCTCGACCTCGGCGACCTTAAAAAACTCGCCGCGTCCAGCAGGGATTGCCCGGAGATGTTCGTGAGCCTGGATCGCGGCCCGTGTTCCGACAAGATCCTGCATGTCGGCCTGTGGCACGAGATCCTCAAGGAATCGCTTTCGGCATTCCCGAACGTTCTCTTCATGGGAGGAACCCTTGAGAAGGCATTGCTGGCTCTTTTTCAACGGCCGCTCAAGCACGCTGATTTTTCTCTCCTCTGGTCGGTATCTTCGGGCGGCCTCTGGAAAAACATAATTGGAACGGAGTTTTCCATGGATATCTCCCAAGCAGGCAAACAGCCCATCAGTAGCGATAAACCCGCCGGAGCGGATATGCGCTACGATCCGGCTTTCGACGAGTTGCAGACCGAGGTGGACAAGCTCACATCTCCGTCTCTGGCCGGAACCGTCAACTGGGAAAAGGTCTGCCGCTTTGCCTCGGACATTCTCATGCACAAATCCAAGGACCTGCTGGTCGCTGGATACTTGGTCGTAGCTCTGACCCAAACCAGGAAAAACGATGGTTTTGCCGTGGGGATAACGGTTTTCTGCGACCTGTGCGAACATTTCTGGAACGAGCTTTATCCGTCCAGAATACGCATGCGAGGCCGAGTCCGGGCAGTGGAATGGTTGCTGGGCCGCTGTGTTACCGTGCTGGGCCAGATGAGCGGTTTGACCTTCCCCGCGGCCCAGATTGCCATGATCAAAGAAAGACTCAACAGACTGGAGGTCTTTCTCGGGGAGAAAATGGAAAACGCCCCTTCCTTTGCCGCTCTTCATGATTATTTTAATGAGCTGCCCGGTTCGACTGAAGAAGGGTCTTGCCCCGGGGCGGTTCTACAGGCGGATACGTTTCCGATTGAGACTTCCGTACAGACGGATTCGGGCGATTTTCGTGAAGGTGCGCAGGAGGCGGCGGTGAAAATCGTTGCTTCCGGTAATGACGCAACCCTGTTGATGAATGAGGCCCTGAAGAGCATTCAGGAGGCATCGTTCCGTCTCCGTCAGCAGGAACCGGCGAATCCGAGGGCCTATCGCCTGGCGCGGAAAGCGGCATGGTATTCCGTCGAAGAACCGCCACCCTCCACGGACGGCAGAACCAGGATATCACCGCCTTCCACTGTTGAGAAGAAACTCCTCCTGGACCTTCGCAACAACGGCGATGCCGAGGCCCTGCTCAAGGCCGCCGAGGCGAGGCTCCCCCAATATATCTTCTGGATGGACCTCAACCGCTTTTCCGCCGATTCCCTTTCCCGTCTTGGAAGCCGTTACCAGAAGGCCCATGAGGCGGTATGCCAGGAAACGTCGTTTCTGCTCCACCGTCTGCCGGGACTTGAAGATTTGAGTTTCTCCGATGGTACGCCCTTCGCCGCAGCGGAGACCCGGAGCTGGCTCCAGGCGATTGCCTTCCGTTGGGGGGGGGCGGATGTGGCGACGGCCGCGCCCCTTCCTGCTTGCGCGGAGGGGCCGGGAGAAGAGAGGGCGAAGGTAATTGAAGAGCTGCGCCAGATGATACGACAGGGGCGGCTGCTGGAGGCCATGGAGTCTGGCCAGCGCGGAATGAGGGATGCGGAGTCCGGGCGGGAAAGGATCCTCTGGAGGCTTGACCTTGGACAGATGCTCTTTTCCGTGGGGAAGACGAAGCTGGCCCTTCCCTATCTGGAGCAGGCGTTGGAGGATATCGATCGACACGGCCTGGAAGAATACGACCCTGAACTGGCTCTCCGGGGGCTCAGGCTTTGTCGCCTGTCTTTTTCCGCCCAGGAGGATGCGGGGTTAAGGGAAAACGCGGAGCATGTGCTGCGACGGATCGGACGTCTTGATATGCCTGAAATGGTGCGCCTGTCAAAAGAGTAGTCCGGCCTCGGGGCGCATTTCCTCCGGAATGGCTGGATTCAGGAGCGGTATTGCCGCGACAACGTATTCAGGCAGTGGGAAGAAACCCCATACATAAAGAAAAGGAGTGAGCAATGGCAAAGGAATCATCCATAGCGCCGAAGGAGCGCGTGAACATCGTATACAGACCCTCTCTCGGAGATGCCAAGGAAGAGGTGGAGCTGCCGCTGAAGATGCTGGTGGTGGGTGATTTTACCGGCGCCCCGGGGGATCGGGCGGTTGAAAAACGGGAGCCGGTAAATATTGACAAAGACAATTTCAACGAGGTTCTGAAGGCCCAGAAGATATCCTTGAACCTGTCGGTTCCCAACCGTCTGGCGGCTGACATGGAAGCCGAATTGAATGTGAGCCTGCGGGTCGAGTCCATGAAGGACCTGGGACCGGAGGCCATCGTGGAGCAGGTGCCGGAGATGAGGCGCCTGCTGGAACTTCGGGATGCCCTGCGGGCGCTAAAGGGTCCGCTCTCCAATGTCCCGGAGTTCAGGAGGAAGATCCAGGAGCTTATAAAGGATGATGATGCGCGCCAACGATTGCTGGCTGAAATAGGACTGGAGGGATAGGGGGGGGTATGAGCACGGAACAGGAGACTATACAGGCAGCCGTTGAAGAACCTGTCGCTGGGGAATCGCTTCTCGACGAGATAGTGCGGACTACACGGGTGAAGCCGGTGGATGAGGCATACTCCATCACGCGCAGGGGGGTGGAGGCCCTGCTCTCCCAGCTTCTGGACCCGGAGGGGGAGACGGTCAAGGTTTCCAAGGCGGGCCTTGACGACATGATTGCCGAGATAGATCGGAAGCTGAGCCTTCAACTGGACGAGATTCTGCACCACAAGGAGTTTCAGAGTATCGAGTCTGCGTGGCGCTCTCTCGATTTCCTGGTGGACCGGACCGATTTTCGGGAAAACATCAAGATAGAGATGCTTCATGTAACCAAGGACGAGCTGCTGGAGGATTTCGAGGATGCCGCCGAGATTGTCAAGTCGGGGCTCTATAAAACCGTATACACCAGTGAGTATGGCCAGTTTGGCGGGAAACCTTACGCCTGCCTGATCGGCAACTATGAATTCAATCCAGGTCCCCGGGACATGCGCCTCCTGCAGCATACGGCCGCGGTCGCGGCCATGTCCCACACGCCGTTCATAGCCGCGGCCGGAGCGGAATTTTTCGGAATTGACGACTTTACCACCCTGCCGAACCTGAAGGACATAAAATCCATTATGGAGAGTCCCCAGTACATCAAGTGGCAGTCGTTCCGGGAGACCGAGGACGCCCGCTATGTGGGACTGGCGCTTCCCAGGTTTCTGCTGCGTCTCCCATATGGACCGGAAACCCAGCCGGTGAAGACCTTCAACTACCAGGAGCGTATGTCTTCCAGCCACGAAAACTATACCTGGGGAAATGCCGCCTTCGCCTTTGCAACCCGAGTCACCGACAGTTTCGCGAAGTATCGCTGGTGCGCGAACATCATCGGCCCCCAGGGTGGCGGCGCGGTGGAAGACCTTCCCCTGCACCAGTACGAGGCCATGGGCGCGATCCAGACCAAGATACCGACGGAAGTCCTGATTTCCGAGCGGAGGGAGTTCGAGCTGGCGGAAGAGGGCTTCATCGCCCTTACCATGCGCAAGGGGAGCGACAATGCCGCCTTTTTTTCCGCCAACTCGGTGCAGAAGCCGAAATACTTCGGCATCAGCAAGGAAGGAAAGGACGCGGAGCTCAACTACAAGCTGGGTCTGCAGCTCCCCTACATGTTCATCATCAGCCGCCTCGCCCATTACCTGAAGGTCATCCAGCGGGAAAACATCGGCACCTGGAAAGAGCGGAGCGACCTGGAGGTCGAACTGAACAACTGGATTCGCCAGTATGTCTCCGACATGGATAACCCCATGCCCGGCGTCAGGAGCCGCAGGCCGTTGCGCCAGGCGGAGATCGGCGTAGAGGAGGTCCCCGGCGAGCCGGGCTGGTACAGGGTCTCCCTCAAGGTCAGGCCGCACTTCAAGTATATGGGAGCGTATTTCACCCTGTCGCTGGTGGGCAAGCTGGACAAGGAGATTAATGGTTGATGTATGGGGGGCGCGGCGTGTCAGCCGCGCCCTTATAAATCAATCTATTATTTTAATGAAAATTAATATCTGAAAATATATTCAAAAAGCCTTGGAAAGGCGCCAAGGCCTTATAAACCACAAAAGGAGGAGTATCACCATGGCAATGCCCGCACACCTCACCCTTACCGGTGAAAAGCAAGGGAAGATTGACGGTTCCTGCGAGATGCAGGGACGGGAGAACACCATTCTCGTTTACGGGATGAGTCACGACGTATCTATCCCAAGAAGTCCCCATGATGGACTTGCGACCGGCAAGCGCGTCCACGGCGCTCTATGTGTAGTCAAAGAGTACGATGCAAGTTCCCCAAAGCTCTATCAGGCGCTCTGCACCGGCGAACACCTTAAGGACGTCACCATCAAATGGTAC
>CAYMFO010000074.1:0-13540 GCA_964389825.1 uncultured Geobacter sp.
TTAAAACGGCGCCTTCACCAGGCCCCAGGTCGGGCTGTTCACCGCCATGTCGACGTCGCGGGCGAAGACCGCGAAGCCTTCGTACCCTTCGTAGGGACCGGAATAGTCCCAGCTGTGCATCTGGCGGAAGGGGATGCCCATCTTCTGGAACAGGTACTTCTCCTTGATGCCGCTCCCCACCAGGTCCGGTTTGAGCTCGTGGGCGAACTGCTCGAATTCGTATTCCGAGATATCGTCATAGATGACCGTGGCCTCGGGCATCTCGGCGGCGGTGCGGTCGTAGTCGTCGCCATGGGCGAATTCGTAGCCGGAACCGACCACCATCATGCCCAGTTCCTCGTAGGCGTTGACCGTGTGCCGGGGCCGCAGACCGCCCACGTAGAGCATGACCTTCTTCCCCTCCAGGCGGGGCCGGTATTCGTCGATAACCGCCTGCATCCGCGGCTCGTATCTGGCGATCACCGCCTCCGCCTTTTGCCGAATCTCCTCACCGAAGTATTCGCCCAGTTTGCGCAGGCTCGCCGCGATCTTTACGGGACCGAAGAAGTTCAGTTCCATCCAGGGAATGCCGTGTTTCTCTTCCATGACCTTGGCCATGTAGTTCATGGAACGGTAGCAATGGATGATGTTCAGCTTCACCTGGTGGGTGGCGGCGATCTTTTCGATCTCGCCGTCGCCGGTCCAGACCGCCTTGACGTTGAGCCCGATCTCCTCCAGCAGCGGCTTGACCGACCAGGCGTCGCCACCGATGTTGTATTCTCCTATGAGGGCGACATCGTAGGGACCACACTCCTTGAACTCCCGGGTGCCGATGACATAGTCACGGATGGAATCGTTGGAGATGTGATGGCCGAGAGATTGGGAAACTCCTCGAAAGCCTTCGCAGTTGCACGGAATGACGGGAATGTCCAGGTCAGCCGAAGACTGCCTGGCAACGGAGTTGATGTCGTCGCCGATGAGACCCACCGGGCACTCGGACAGTACCGAAATCGCCTTGGCCAGCGGAAACAGCTCCCTGGTTTCCACCAGCAATTGCTTCAGTTTTTTGTCGCCGCCATAGACAATATCCTTTTCCTGGAAATCGGAGGTAAACTGCATGGCGAAGTTGGTGACACCGCAGACGCCGGTCATAAGGTTGCGCCGCGTTCCCCATGAATACCAGCCGCAACCGACGGGCCCATGAGAGACGTGCACCATGTCGCGGATGGGCCCCCAGACAACCCCTTTGGCGCCGGCATAGGCGCAGCCGCGGGCGCTCATGACGCCGGGCACGGTCTTGCGGTTGGATTTGACGCAGGCTGAGCAGGAGGCCTGGTCGTTGGGCGCCAGGTGCGGCGCCCGTTTTTTCTTTCCTTTTTCCGGATACGCTTCCAGGGCCTTGTCGATCATGGCCTGGGTCGATTCCCTGGTTATCCCTTCAACTTTCTTTATCTCGATGGACATGATAGCTACTCCTTTTGTCAGGGTTACAGGCTGAAGGCGACGTCTACCGCGCGGCCTCCGCCTTGCCCACATTCTCGTCATCCGCCTCCATGATCCCGAACTCCATGAGCAGTTCTTCCAGTTCGTCCATGGTGAGCGGTTTAGGAACCACCAGCATCTTGTTCTCCGAGATCTTGCGCGCCAGTTCCCGGTACTCATTGGCCTGGGGATGTTCCGGAGAATATTCGATGACGGTCATGCGACGAAGCTCGGCCCTCTGCACCTGGTTGTCGCGGGGCACGAAATGGATCATCTGCGTGCCGAGCTTTGCCGCCAGGGCCTCGATCAATTCATACTCCTTGTCCGTCTTCCTGGCATTGCAGATGAGCCCGGCCAGCCTCACCTTGCCGGACGTGGCATACTTGAGAATCCCTTTGGCGATATTGTTGGCGGCATACATGGCCATCATCTCGCCGGAGCAGACAATATAGATCTCTTCCGCTTTGCCCTCGCGTATCGGCATGGCGAATCCGCCGCAGACCACGTCGCCAAGGACATCGTAGAAGACGAAATCCAGGTCCGGGGTATAGGCGCCGTTCTCTTCCAGGAAGTTAATGGCGGTTATAACGCCTCGGCCCGCGCAGCCTACGCCCGGCTCCGGGCCGCCGGATTCGACGCATTTCACGGCGCCATACCCGGTTTTCAGAACATCCTCCAACTCCAGGTCTTCGACGGTTCCCAGTTCCCGCACCAGGTCCATGACTGTCGCCTGGGCCTTGGCGTGGAGCATCAGTCGGGTGGAGTCCGCCTTGGGGTCGCAGCCGACGATCATGACCTTTTTGCCGAGCGATGCCAGGCCGGCAACCGTGTTCTGGGTCGTCGTGGATTTGCCGATTCCGCCTTTACCGTAGATTGCGATCTGTCTCATGATGTTTCTCCTTTTGTCCGCGGAATCCGCGGAACGGTAGATTATGCGGGGCAATAAAAAAGGCGCCCCTGGTTTGAACCTGAGGCGCCGTTGCCTGCCGAGTGAGTTCGAATACGGCCGTTGTATTCGTTTTCAGATTTTGATTTTATTAAAGCACTTAGCGTGCCAATAAATAATAACGAGTATTTTTAGCAAGTTACAAGTTTTGCCTATATTTTTTCAAAAATAAAAACAGCCTTTCGCCTACTTTTTAATCGCCTTCGGTCAGGAGGATCGCGTCCGCTATCTGCCTCAGCGACTTTCTTTTATCCATTGCCAGCTTCTGCATCCGGCGAAAGGCCTCCGGCTCTCCCAGGCCGTGGTTTTTCATAAGCAGGCCCTTGGCCTTTTCTATTATCTTGCGGGTTTCCAGGGATTCCTTCAGATCCTCCACCTGCTCTTTCAGGCGCTCGATCTCCTCTTTATGGGCAAAGGCAAGCTCTATGGCCGGCCAGAGCTCTTCCGGGCGCACCGGCTTGGTGAGAAAAGCGGCTACGCCCGCCTTTATCGCCCGTGAAATCACCTCCTGGCGATGACAGGCGGTGAGAAATATTATGGGGATGTTCAGCAGCTTCCTGATCTCCACTGCGGCCGCAATCCCGTCTTTTTCCGGCATGGAAATATCGAGGATGGCAATGTGAGGGATGCGTTCCAGGGCCAGGGATACGGCTTCATTGCCATCCCTCCCTTCGATGATTTCATTGAATCCCTGCTTCTTCAGCAACTCCTCGAGGCCCTTCCTGACAACTGGGTCATCATCGCAGATGAGTATTCGATTCATGCTCGGCTCTCCTTTGAACTGGTTATTTCAGTTTCCTACCCAAAGCACGGACCGTTCCTTTCCGTCATCCGGCTGCCTTCATCTTTAGTGGGTCCCCTTCGTAAATCATGTACAGATCCCTGTCCGACAGGGGCCTTTTAAGGAGTCCGGAGAGTCCGCGAACGCTTGCCAGGAGACGTTTTGCCTCATGTTTTTCCAGAGAAATCCCCAGTGCGCGGTAACGCTCCACCAATGCGCCGCTACCGGAGTGTTTCCCCACCACAAGATGCCTTTCAAGACCCACTTCAGCGGGATCAAAGCCTTCATAATTCATCGGGTTCTTGATTACTCCGTCGGCATGGATGCCCGATTCGTGGGCAAAGACCCTTTCTCCCACCACCGCCTTCCAGGGGGGCGGCGGCCGACGGGACGCCCGGCCCACCAGGCGGGACAGCTCCAGGAAGCAACGGGTGTCGATGCCGGAGTCTATTCCGCGGGCAACCTTCAGTGCCATTACAACCTCCTCCAGGGCCGCGTTTCCGGCCCGCTCTCCCAGACCATTCACGGTGGTATTTACAAACCGCGCCCCTGCCCGGATGGCGGCAAGGGCATTGGCGGTGGCCATTCCCAGATCATTGTGGGTATGGACCTCCAGGTCCAGATCGGGCACGGCCCCTCGGAGATGACTTATCTTCCCGTAAATGTCGAAGGGATCGAGAGTACCGAGGGTGTCGCAGAAGCGGAAACGGTCGGCCCCCATGGAACGGCTCAGATGAAGCAGCTCGATGAGAAAATCCATGTCGGCGCGGCCCGAGTCCTCTCCGCCCACTGAAACATACAATTGCTGGTCCTTGGCAAAACCAAGGGCCATCTTCAGCTGTTCTTTCACCCACTCGCGCGACTTTCCCAGTTTGTGCTCAATCATGATGTCCGATACCGACAGGGAGATATCCACCGCGGTAACGCCGCATGCCAGGCTGGCCCTGATGTCGGAGACAACCGCCCGGTTCCATGTTATGAGACGGGCGTTCAGGCCCATTTTCACAAGGGCCCTGACCGCGTCTTGTTCGTCCGCGCCCATGGCGGGAATCCCGCACTCGATCTCAGGGACTCCCGCGGCGTCGAGCATCCCGGCAATGGCCATTTTTTCGGCAATGCTGAAGACAACCCCGGCGGTCTGCTCGCCATCACGCAAGGTCGTATCGTCAACGATCACCGCCCTCCCCGCTTCCTCCACCATGTCGGCCTCCTTTGTATACAAACATAACCCGTGAAAGATACCCAACAGGGCCTTTGCCTGGTCGGCGCCAAAACAACGTCCGCCTTCCCCCGCTATCCTTGCACGGCCAGTGCCGCCAATTCGGTAAAACATGCGCCCGCTCTCTATTGCCGCCATTTCCGGGGGGTCAGGGGCGACCGGAGCAACCTTTCGCCGGACTGTTTTCGTTCCCCTCCCCTTTTCCCCTGTCCGATATCCCGGCTTCATTGCCTGCAAATTAGGCAACTTCAGCCGGAAACGCCGTCCTTTTTCTCCACGCATCACGAGCCGCCTCCGCAAACATTTGATATCATGGCGTATTTTTTCAACACGGCGTCTGGCACACCGGATGCAATGCGCTAAACCAACGCAGGGAGCAACACGAAAACGACATTACCGATTGCGGAAAACACGCAACAGCAACTTTCCACGGGGATTATCGGACGCTTTAGCGAAAACAGAGAAAGGAGGCGCAAGAAAAATGATGACCAAGGGATTCCGTACCACGACAGACGGCCGGATACAGGAGATGAATTCGGAGCAACGGACCATTTCAGGAGAAGAGGGGGACAATCATGAAGCTTATCGAAGCAATCATTAAACCGTTCAAGCTGGACGATGTGAAAGAGGCCTTAAACGAGATTGGCGTAATGGGGCTGACCGTAAGCGAGGTCAAGGGATTCGGCAGGCAGAAAGGCCATACGGAACTGTACCGGGGCGCGGAGTATGTAGTGGACTTCATCCCCAAGGTCAAGCTTCAGATCGCGGTGGGTGACGACATGGTGGCAAAGGTGCTGGAGACCATCGAGACCGCCGCGAAGACGGAGAGGATCGGCGACGGAAAGATATTCATACTGCCTCTGGAGGATGCCGTCCGCATCAGGACCGGAGAAAGAGGCGAAGAAGCTCTCTAACCATCTATTGCAGCGAAAGGAGTATCTAATGAAAAAGACAGGAATGGCAATCATCGCATTGACACTGACGCTAGCGGCCATGGCCGGCCCGGCGCGGGCCGAAGGGGGTCTTACCGGAGACGTATACGCGGGCATGTACAACAAATATCTGTTTCGCGGTATCGACCTGAGCGGCAACCAGTGGGTTACCCAGTTCGGCGCGGATCTGGGCTACAAGGGTTTCACCCTGAGCTACTGGAGCAACCTCATGACACATCAGGGGGGCGGCTACAAGGCGGGAGAGATTACCGAAACGGACATTACCCTCAATTACACCTTCACCCCCATGGAGCTTCTCACCTTCAACGTGGGTAACACCTTCTATTCGCTGGAAAACCTGAGGGACACGGATGAACTGTATCTCAAGACAACGGTAAACACCCTCCTCTCCCCCACATTCGCCGTCTACTGGGACTGCAAGATGGCCAAGAGCACCGGGCTTTTCTATACCTTTTCCGTGGGCCACACCTTTCCCCTCATGAAAAACCTGGGGCTGAATCTGGGGGCACTCATCAGTTACAACCAGTCCAATTATTCCGCCCAGTACTGGGGCATCGACTACAACAACTGGCACAACTACGAATTCAGCGCGAGCATGGATTACTCCGTCACCGAGAAACTCAGGATTTCTCCATCATTTACCTACTCCAACGCCATCAGCTCCAAGGCCCGGGAATTGGGCGGGGTAAGCGATGAAAGCCTGTACGGCCTCAAGGTTACCTACACTTTCTGAACCATAGTCCGTTGCGGCGCCCTGAAAGGGCGTAACCGGATCGACATCGACGAATTATATGGAGGCATATATGAGATACAAATCTTTCCTGACCCTGGCCATGGCCTGCATAGCGACAATAATGACGTCTACGGGCGTATTCGCTGAAGAGGCCGCGAAACCCGCCCTGAACACGGGAGATACGGCGTGGCTCCTCATCTCCTCGGCGCTGGTGCTCCTGATGCTCCCGGGACTCGCCCTTTTTTACGGCGGCATGGTCCGCTCGAAAAACGTCCTCTCCACCATGATGCACTCATTTGTCGTCATGGGAATCATCGCGGTACAGTGGATAGTAGTCGGGTATACCATCGGCTTCGGCAAGTCCGGAAACGGCTTCTTCGGAGGTCTAGACAAGCTGATGATGGGAGGGATCACCATCGACAGCCTCTCCAACAGTATCCCTGAGTTCATATTCGCCATGTTCCAGGCCATGTTCGCCATCATCACCATCGCCCTCATATCCGGGGCCGTGGCTGAAAGAATCAAGTTCTCGGCCTATTGCCTGTTCGCCATCCTCTGGTCGACCCTGGTGTACGATCCCATCGCCCACTGGGTCTGGGGCGGAGGCTGGCTGTCGAAGCTGACGCCGGCGGCGCTGGATTTCGCGGGCGGGACGGTGGTTCACCTCTCTTCCGGTATCTCGGCCATGGCGCTGATCATGTTCCTCGGCAAGAGACACGGCTTTCCCTCGGAGCGGATGGCGCCCCACTCGCTCCCATTGACCCTCCTGGGCACCGGACTTTTGTGGTTCGGCTGGTACGGCTTCAATGCGGGGAGCGCCCTTGGGGCCAACGGAACCGCGGCCCTGGCCTTCACCACCACAACGGTAGCCCCGGCGGCGGCCGGACTGACCTGGATGTTCGCCGAATGGATCCACTCGGGCAAGCCGAGCGCCCTGGGCTTCGCGTCGGGCATCGTGGCCGGGCTCGTGGCCATAACCCCGGCGGCGGGATTCGTCACTCCCGGCTGGGCGCTGGTGATCGGCGGTTGCGCCGGCGTAATCTGCTACCTGGCCGTCCTGCTGAAGGCAAGACTCAAATATGACGATTCCCTGGATGCATTCGGCATCCACGGCGTTGGCGGCGCATTCGGCGCCATCGCCACCGGCGCATTCGCCACCGTGGGCGCAACGGGACTCATTGCCGGAAACGGCGCCCAGTTCGTCTCGCAGATCATCGCCGTCGCGGCGGCGGGCGCCTATGCCTTCATTGTCACCTGTGTCCTCGCCTTCATACTGGACAAGACCATAGGGCTCCGGGTGGACAAGGAGGACGAGATCATGGGGCTGGATCAGACGCAGCACTCCGAATCCGCTTACAACATATTCTGATTCCGGACTGAGGGCTTAAGGATATGCACAGGGGGGCCTCGCCCCCCTGAACGCTCCTGGTTTGGATGCCTCCAATGGCCGAATCCTGGGTGAAGACATTGAAGGCATGGTTGCGGGAAAGAAGGCGGTCTGCTACGATTCAACCTGAAAACGGCATTTCAACCACGGAGTCACGTAGAGCACAGAGATATAATCGCGAAGAAATGAACTGCTGGACTCAGCATAAAGGTGACGATCGTAATATCTTTGTTTTGAATTAACTGCTTGAAAATTTTACTAAAACCCTCTGTGACCTCCGTGACCTCTGTGGCAATTGCTTTTTTCAGGTTCAATCCCGATGCGCGGGCCGGCGGCCCGAAACCTGGATGAAAGAAAGCAGACATCAATGCAAGATTACCTGAAGGCGGCGGTTGAAGCCGCGCGCAAGGCCGGAGACATCCAGAGGGACAGAATAAGGGATGCCTTTGCCATCGACATGAAGGGCGAGAAAAACCTTGTCACGGAGGTAGACAGGGCCTCGGAGGAGGTCATCATCGACACCCTCCGTTCCGCATGTCCCGGATGCTCTTTCCTTGCCGAAGAGAGCGGCGCGGTTTCCACCGGCTCTTCCCTGCGGTGGGTCATCGATCCGCTGGACGGGACAACGAACTACGCCCACGGTTTCCCCTGGTTCGCCGTCTCCATAGCGCTGGAGGTCGAAGGCGAACTGGAGCTTGGGGTTATCTTCAACCCCATGATGGAGGAGCTGTTCACGGCGACCCGCGGCCAAGGCGCCCGCCTGAACGGCCGAAAGATATCGGTATCGAGGCGCGAGCCCCTGTCCGGCTGTCTGCTGGCCACGGGGTTTCCCTATGACAGAACTCACCGGAACGAAAACAACTTCCAGAATTTCATCAATTTCCAGCTCGCGGCAAGGGCCGTGCGGCGGGCCGGAGCGGCTGCCCTGGACCTGGCGTATGTGGCGGCGGGAAGGATTGACGGATACTGGGAGTGCAAGCTCCACCCATGGGATATAGCGGCGGGCAAGCTCCTCGTACTGGAAGCCGGAGGGGTCGTGACCAACCATAAAGGCGCCACCCACCTGACGGACGACCACCGCATCCTGGCCAGCAACGGCCTCATCCACGGCGAGATGCTGGAGATCCTGTCATCCGCTCCGGAACATCCTGAAATATAAGCCATTGAGGAAACGGTGGATGGATCCATTGTCCAGCGGGAAAATGTCAATGCCGAGACAACACTTCTCTTTATTCCGTCAAGACCATCCTACCCCATAAACCCCTTATTTCCCCTCCAAACCTCTCCCGGACCGGTTATGTTACTCCGGCTGAAAACGGTAACTACGCAATACCGCTGAAGGTCTTTCATCGTTGACAACATCATCTCTAAGGTGCTATGTATCACGCTAATTTATTTATATAATAACGGTGTTTCAGGAGAAATTCCTATGGTGGAAGGCTTTACAATTCAGAGAAGATGGGCTCGGTTCCTCCTGACGTTCGTTATCCTGTTTGTCTTGGCCGTTCCCGCCTATTCCGCCGAAACCGATGAGTATGCTGTTTTTATCAGCGGCTTTACAGCTTTCATGAACCAGGACTACCGGACGTCCGTTGACAGAATGGATTCTTTCCTCCGGAAACACCCAGATACACAGTTAAGGGACGTGGCATTGTTCTGGCTGGCGCGCGCGCAGTTCCGCTTGGGAGACCGGGAAGAGGCTGCCAAAAACATGGCCCTGTTTTTCCGTGATTATCCTGACAATCCCCTGCGGAGTGCGGTAGAAGAAGAACTGGCGGCGCTCGCGCGTGCCTATGCAACTGAAGGAAAACCGCCCCTTCCGGATTCCGGACCTGTCGTAACAGCGAAAAATGAACAAGTCGTTCATGAAAACGGCCCCGCGCAGTCAGTGGGGACCGCCCGCGTCAGATCCCTTTCCTCATCGAACCAGCCCACCCACCCAGAGAAAGAGAGACTTCCAGCCAAGTCCGAGACAATACCGCGGACATCCATTACCTCAAAGCAGGTGGATTCCATCAATCCAGCAAAGGAAGAACCTTGTCCCGTCGAAATTGTTCCGCGAAAAACCCTTGTGGCAAGGAAAGACAAGAAACGGTCCGGACGTCGTATCAAAGCAAAGAATCCTTCCCTTGAACAAAAGGCCCTCGCCGAATATCGTTCCATAAAGGAGAAGTATCCCGGTTCAAGGGCCGCCGCCATAGCAGAGCAACGTCTGAAGAAGTTTGGCAAACAGCAGACGGCTCCAGAAATGACCGCTACCGCTCCGGACAAGACCCGAAGAGTGGAAATGAGCCCGCGGTTCGTTGATTTGCGGGTAAGCCAGTTTGCCGAGGCTGATCTTTCAGTTTCCAGGTACAATGAAACAATACCCGTCGGCTCTACGGTACAGGTTCCATTTCAAGTAATGAATCGCGGTAACGCGCCTGATGCCTTTTTGCTGCAAACCGCGTTCCCTCCGGAGTTCAAGGCCGCCTTTTCATCCGCCGGAAACCCCGGCGCCGCAATCACCGCCACGTCCCAACTGGCCGCCGGAGAATCCTTTCATGGACTGATGACACTTACCATACCCTCTTCCATGGTTGACGGACAGAAGGCGACCCATCCCGTAAAAATCGTATCGCGGTTCGACCCTGGAGTATCCATTTCCAGGAACATTCCTGTTTCAGCGCGGGCGCCGCTCCTCAGACTGGTCGCAAGACCCGACCGGGAGCAGGTAGCGCCGGGAGAAAAGGTGTCCTACCGGATGGCCCTGCTGAATATCGGCAGCGCCCCGGCAAAGAAAGTCTCCATAACCCTCTCCTACCCATCACAATACGAACCGACGGGTCCCCTTTCCGGCGGGACGAAACGGGAATCAAAATCTTTCATTGTCTCTGAAGATATTGAAATAGCATCAGGAGAAAGCAAGGAATTCAATATTGAATTCCGGCTGAGAGCTGATGCCCTGGCGGAACAGGAGCTTTTCTGCAGGGCGGTAGTGGAAAACCTGGAGCTACGAACCAGGGAGACCTTCGTCTCCCCGACGGCGAAGGTGCAACGGGTGAGCAGCGTGGCCGCCCGCGCCGCCACAACCGGGATGCGTGCCCTCCCGGGGCAAAAGATTGTCATCCCTTTTACCATCATCAACACCGGGAACGGCCGTGAGTCCTTCACGCTCAAGCCTGCCATCCCAACCGCTGTCCGGTATGCGTTTTCGAGAAACGCAGGAGAAGGCGCGCGGCAACATGAACAGCCTGTCGCGGGTACCGTGGGGCCGCTATACCCAGGGGAAGAGGCATCTCTGAGGCTGGAACTCCATGCGCCGGAAAATGCCGCTGACAACACGGATTCCATCATAACCGTGACTATCGCACCTGAGCGGAATCCAGAACAGTCCTCCCTCCTTTCCTTTCGACTACTTTTCAGCCGGCCAATTGTCCAGATGGAAGTAAGGGGTGGGACCGGAAGTCTTAAACCCGGCGAAATATCGCACCTGCGAATGAGCATAGTAAACAACGGGTCGAGTATGGCAAAAGAGGTGGAGGTGCAGAGCGTCGTTCCGGACGGCATTGAGATAGTCGGCGCCGAGCCGGGTCTTTCAATGGAACGGGATCATGGAAAGCTGTGGCTGTTTCCGGAACTGGGACCTGGTGAGAAACGGAATATCGTTCTGGCCTACAGGGTAAAGCCGGGCATAGCGGCCGGCACCAACCTGAGGATTGAGACCATGGTCAGGTATCGTGACCAAAAGGGTAACCAATACTGAACGACGTGAGGAACAGGCCTATTTTCTCTCATATTTATACAACATCCCCGGCCGGCAAAGAACACCGAGGTCATGGCTTTGAGCGGACAAGACCCGCGCCCCCTTCCCAGGGAAAGGTTCGGACGCGCAAGAAGCTCTTTTCCATACCAATCCTGTTTTGGCTTTCACTTGTTTCTTTACCGGCCCGGGGTGATGAATTTCTTGTCTACCTTCCATGCCATCAGGAGATTTGCCGGGTGAGGGATGACGGCATTTTGGTCAAAGAAATCACGGTCAGACGAGGAGACACTCTTTCCGGTCTCTCCCGACGCTATAGCGGCAAAGGTCATTACTTCCCACAGATCCTTCTTTTCAATAGAATACCGCATCCAGACCGCATCTATGCGGGAGACAAGCTTCTCGTACCCGTACCGGCGCCACGGCCTTCAGCCGCACGGGCAAACACAAATCCTGCGTCCGTCAAACAGGACTCAACCTCTTTTTTTGCTCAAGACAAATCCCTCGTGCAAAATGAAGGCGTATCGCTCCCTGAGCGGCGGCTTTACAAACAGGGCGTCTCTCTGCAGCGGAAAGGAAGATACCGTCAGGCGCTTCGCCTCTTTTCAGAATTTATTGAGAAATTTCCCGAATCCGGTCTCACTCCGGACGCAAAACTCCATCATGCCGATTGCCTGCTCAGGTTATCCAGACAATAAGACCCGTCCCGAACACGGAATTGCACTGGCCGGCGCCGATAGTCTCCCACTCGTAACGATAATCCTCTCCAAGCAAAATTGCCCATCAACTTTTCAGACCAGGAATGACGGCTTCAGATATTCCCGAGTATGTTCTCTTCCCCGCCGGGATGATTCGATTGGGAAGGACTTTTCATGAATATCGAACCGACGCGCCTTCACCCATTCATTGAGTTTCCGCCCATCAAACAACAATGTGTGGGAATTTATCGCAACTTCAGCAATAATACCCAAGAGATATTAATTCGAAACTCATGCCATTAATTACGCTTGACAATGCGGAACCCATCATGTGAATATGCACAGATTTTTGGAGAATAAGCATGTTAGACATCCTTTTCATTACCAATGACCCAAGGGCTGAAAATCTCATAGAGTATTTTAAGCCTTTATTAAAAAACAAGATCCGCCACACCGGTGATTTTGATCAGGGTTTACATGAATTATTCGAAAACCGTCCTTCATTATTATTCTTCCAAAAAACCATCGGCAATGTGTCGGATGAGACGGTAGCGCGACATATCAAGTCCCTTTTGGGATCAGCCTCACCACACATAATCTTAATGGATGGAGAAAAAGTCAGAACCGGCGCGTCTAAAACATTCTTTGACGACTGTCTGAAGCTCACTGATTCGGATCAACGGTTAAGGGAGGGTTTTTGTAATATTTTGCAAAAATATTACCCCTCCGATTGGAACAAACTTGTCAAAAAGATGGAAAAAACTGAAATCGGGCCACACCGCCCCACCCAGGCCGCCCATATCGACATACAGCCAGAGGAGTCAACGGCGCCTGTTTCTCACGATATCTTTCCCGAAATAAAAGTTATTGCCGACAATCCCGCCGGTTGGATTGAACAACGGAAAGACCATACGCAAACAGACCCGGCTATCGAGGTCCTGAAAGATTTCCCGCCCGGCGGGGAGAATCTTCAACCTGACCTTTTACAGATGCCGAATGTTCGGAAAGAAGATACCACTCCGCGATTCCACCCTCTGGAAGATAAGATAAAGAAAAGGACTTTCTCACCTTTCCTCATCGGTATTCTGATTATTTTCGCATCGATCTTGTTGGCGGAATGGTTTTTGCCATGGAAATACCAGAAAACAAATACGTTACCCGGTTCCCAAACGCAACCCATCACTGATACGCTCCAGGGTATCCACCCTTCACCCACATCCGGAAAAAACAACCGTCGTGGAATCCCTTCTTTTATCCAGAAAGACTGGCATGTGTCAGGATATTCAGAGTCCCATCCCGGTTGGGAGCGATACCTCTCTCCGGAACTGGATTTCAGAATTTACCGGAAAAATGAACTCATCAAGGCATTCCAGACAATAGCCCGGGGGCAACGATACATATCCATTGAATACCTTTCTTCGGTTCTCCGTGAATATGGATGTCCGTTTCCCAAGCAATTCACCAGCGTTCGCACTAAGGATGGCTTGACGAGAGAGAGCTCCCTGGTTCCCGGCATCGCCGAAATTGTTATTTACAGAAGCCGGGAAAACGGGGGGATAAAGGCGTTTGTAATTGAATTCCTGTAGAATCGATCCGTTCCATTTACTATCTATGCTCTTT
>CAYMFO010000075.1:0-13114 GCA_964389825.1 uncultured Geobacter sp.
GAAAAATCTCATACCACCTATTTTAAAGGGGTTATAACTTCATCGGGAATTGCTGGAATCATTCGACATGGCCTTGTACAATTGACATGCTTGTCGCCACAGTGCTGGACGACGATACCACGTTGCAAGGTATTTGCTGGTTGCTGAATGCGATCCGGTCGACTGATGCAGCTCGGTTCGGAAGGTTGAAGAAGCTACGGTCGATTCTCGAACCACTCATGAATAGATGTCAGCGCGAGTGGCGTCAGAGCGAATGGGCCGTTGGTTGTGTTTCGCGTCTTTGGGAGCTCCTTGGTTTTTCGCTTGAGGAAATGCTTGCTGACAAAAAATTATTGCTGGAATGGTTTACTGCCGGTACCGGGAGGATTGCTCAATTCAGCAGAGACATTGCTAATCACCTGATTAATGAATCTAACCAGAAGGGCAGGTCCGAAACAACAAATAACGCGAAGGCCCTATTCGAACAGATTGATCCGATTCGCCTCGTCGATTTGGCCAATGTTATGACACTGGATGATTTCTACAGTTTCGGTACGTTGCTCGATCGTCTGGCATTTTACATCCCACCTTGGTCGGAGACATTTCTTGCTCAATTCAACTGGTCCAGGGTGTTGAAGATAGTGCTTTCTGCTGATGCGAGCCACGACTATGCTGTGGACAAACTTGTCGGGAGCCTGTGTAGCTTGAGCTCGAGAGAACGCGGCCAACGCAACCTTCAATACCTTCAGGATATTGTTCCATTTGTTGTCCGTGCGATCAATGAGGATCCAATTCATACAATTAACTCGATGGAAGGCGTCTTTTGGTACTGTCTTGGTTTCGTCCCACGCTTTCTTCGAGGCGGTGTAAATCCAGACGAAAGACAACTCCAGATCGCTCGAAATATCGTCGCACAACTCGACCCTGCAGACTTTGCCTTGGCGATGAAGAACATCATCTCTAGGGACATGGAGAATTTGGCCCGTTCTTTATCGATCATTCACGAAGTGGATGCTGAATTTATTTCTCGGATTGCATCGCTCGCTCCAGAGGAGGACTTTGTTGTCGAGACCAGATCTGATTGGCGCGATCAATCGCACGAGCTTAGACACTTGCTTGGATTCTTTTGCATCGGCAAGGAGCGTCAGCCCGCACGCAATTGGATCACTCAAAACGAACAGGTCATTGAAGGGCCGTTACAACCTATCTTCGCTGCAATCGCCCCTGAAACTGCGGTCAATTTCTTCAAGTCCGGCAGAGGCGTGAAGCTAGTTGGAGATGATCGGCGGTGGAATGAGACAGTTTTGGCAATTGCTGCAATTGCAGATATCGACAAAGATGTCTGTATCAACGTTGTTCGCGATCAGTTTCAGAAGCTGGAAGAAACTCTGTATAATCTTACGCTCGACTCACCGAAGCATATTGTCGCTTTCTTTCGCCTTATTTACATGTTATCCGTTGAGTTGTTTTCTAGCTTTGTCGGCAGGTTGAATGTGGATGATCCAAGAGCCGCCAAGACGATTGCCCAACTGGTCAAGTCGCAACCCAAAGAACGGGCTAACTATGAGAGACTGGCCAGGTTAGCTCGTCGGATGGGTGGCGAGGTTGGCGCTCTCGGTGAAAAATTAATTATGCGTTTGAAAGAGGCATCAACAGCAATGTAACTCAGGGCAACTCGACCACCCCACTTAGCCAAAGGACACAAATGACTCGCGTCAAGAAAACCGCCCAACCTCAAACGACCGCCCAACAACTGGGCTCAATCGTCAAATCATCCCGCGACATCATGCGCAAGGACAAGGGGCTCTCTGGCGATATCGACAGGCTCCCGATGCTCACCTGGATCATGTTCCTCAAGTTCCTCGACGACATGGAGCGGATCCGGGAGGAGGAAGCAATCCTCTCCGGCGATAAATTCCGCCCGGCCATCGAGCCCCCCTACCGCTGGCGCGACTGGGCTGCCCGGGAGGACGGCATCACCGGCGACGAGCTGATCGCCTTTGTCAACAATGACGAGGCGGTCCGTCCAGATGGGATGAGGGGGCCAGGGCTTTTTGCATACCTGCGTGCTCTCCAGGGAGCCAACGGCGGTGACCGGCGCGACGTGGTCGCCACCGTCTTCAAGGGGACCATCAACCGGATGATCAACGGCTATCTCCTGCGGGACGTGATCAACAAGGTGAACGGCATTCACTTCACCTCCTCCGACGAGATCCACACCCTGAGCCACCTCTACGAATCGATGCTAAAGGAGATGCGCGACGCGGCCGGCGACGCGGGTGAGTTCTACACTCCCCGGCCGGTGGTCCGTTTCATGGTCGAGGTACTCGACCCGAAGCTGGGAGAGAGTATCCTTGATCCGGCCTGCGGAACCGGTGGCTTTCTGGTGGAGACGTACTCCCACCTGGAGAGGCAGTGCCGGACCGTTGAGGACCGTAAGACCCTTCAGCAAAGCAGCATCTTCGGCGGAGAGGCCAAGCCACTCCCCTATCTACTTGTGCAGATGAATCTTCTCCTCCACGGTCTGGAATACCCCCGCATCGACCCGGACAACAGCCTCCGTTTTCCCCTCAAGGAGATCGGCGACAGGGACCGTTTGGATGTCATCCTGACCAACCCTCCATTCGGCGGCGAGGAGGAAAAGGGGATTCTCAACAACTTTCCGGCCGAAATGCAGACCTCGGAAACGACGCTCCTCTTTCTCCAACTTATTATGCGCAAGCTCAAACGGCAACCGAAGCCGGGGCGGGCCGGGGTGGTCGTCCCCAACGGTACACTGTTCGGCGACGGTATCTGCGCCCGGATCAAGGAGCAACTCCTCAAAGGATTCAACCTCCATACCATCGTGCGTCTTCCCAATGGGGTTTTCGCCCCCTACACCGGCATCCCCACCAACTTGCTTTTCTTCGACCGTTCAGGGCCGACCAGGGAGGTCTGGTACTACGAGCAACCGCTACCCGAAGGGCGGAAGAACTACACCAAGACCCAGCCGATCCAGTTCGAGGAGTTCAGCGCCTGTCTGTCGTGGTGGAGCAACCGGGAAGAGAACGAGCGGGCCTGGCGGGTGCCGGTGGAGCGGATCGTCGAGAACGGGTACAACCTGGACATCAAGAACCCCAATGGCAAAGTAGACTTCGAACACCTTCCGCCGGAGCAGCTGGTGGAGGATATCGTAAAGAAAGAACAGCGAATCCTGGAAATCATGGCGGAGATCCGGCAGGTGCTGGCAGCGGATTTACATTGAATTTTTAGATTGGAAAATGAAAGTTTTAGCTTGAAAAAACATGCCACCATCTAATATCTATTTGAAATTGCGTGGAACTTTGGTTGGCTAGACGATCGAATTAGCTTACAGTTTAGCTTACTAATTTAGCTTACTGCGTTGAAAACGCTCGATGCTGTCGAGCAAAACGATGCAGAAGACCTGAATGATTTCACTGTTGAACGGAAAGAGATGATCTTCTATGGATAATCAATTGTCACCAGCCTATGAAACCTTCCTTATCGACCTCAAAGACCGTATACGCACCGCCCGGACACGGGCTTCGCTCGCAGTCAACAAGGAACTGGTCCTGCTCTACTGGGAGATCGGACGTGACATTCTCGACCGACAGCAACGGGAAGGTTGGGGTACCAAGGTTATAGAACGCCTGGCGCAAGACCTGCGGCGGGAATTCCCGGAAATGAAGGGATTATCGTCACGCAATATGAAGTATATGCGGACGTTTGCCGAAGCATGGCCTGAAAAGGAATTTGTGCAACAGGTTGTTGCACAATTACCGTGGGGACACAATGTTCGCCTTCTGGACAGGGTGAAAGAACCCCAGGAACGGAAATGGTACGCCGGCAAGGTAATAGAACACGGCTGGAGCAGACCTGTTTTGGTGCACCAGATCGAGAGCCGCCTCTACCATCGGCAGGGAAAGGCCGTCACCAATTTTAAGGAAACCTTGCCGCCTGTCCAGTCCGAGCTGGCTCATGAAATGCTCAAGGACCCTTACGTCTTCGACTTCCTCTCTATCGGCGAAGAGGCCCATGAACGGGACCTTGAGCGGGAGTTGGTAAAGCACATTACCAGTTTTCTGCTGGAGCTCGGTGCGGGTTTCTCCTTCGTGGGGAAGCAGTTCCACCTGGAAGTAGGGGGTGAGGATTTCTACCTCGACCTTCTTTTCTATCATCTGAAGCTGCGCTGCTACATGGTCATCGAGCTGAAGACGGGGCCCTTCCGGCCTGAATATGCCGGTAAGCTCAACTTCTACCTTTCCGCCGTCGATGACATGTTGCGCCATGAAAGCGACGCTCCCTCCATTGGCCTCATCCTCTGCAAGGACAAGAACCGACTCATCGCCGAATACGCCCTGCGGGACATTTCCAAGCCGGTCGGCGTCTCCGAATACCGATTGGTGGAGGCGATTCCCGAGGAACTGAAGGGGAGCCTTCCCACCATCGAGGAGTTGGAGGCTGAGTTGACTGGGGGTGAGGATGAGTAGGGCGTGGCCGCAGGTGGCGTTGGGGGAGGTGTTGACCCATCGAAAAGAATTCATACAGATTAACGACCTGGATACCTACAAGAGGTGCCGTGTGCAGCTTCATGCGCAGGGGATCGTTTTGCGGGATTCCGTTTTCGGGGCGGAAATTAAGACCAAGAAGCAGCAAGTGTGCAAGGCTGGAGAATTCCTGGTTGCGGAGATCGACGCCAAGGTGGGTGGTTTCGGCATTGTCCCCGAAGAGTTGGACGGCGCGATTGTCAGCAGTCATTACTTCCTATTCGGTATAGATGAATCGCGACTGGATCGCCGTTTTCTTGGCTATTACGTCCGGACGCCTGCTTTCCGGGATCAGGTGACGGCGCAAGGGTCAACCAACTACGCGGCAATTCGGCCTAGAGATGTTCTTGGTTATACTATTCCCCTCCCTCCGCTGACAAAGCAACGGCGAATCGTGGCTAGGATCGAAGAACTGGTGGCAAAGATTGAGGAGGCGCGAGGGCTCAGGCGGCAGGCGGTGGAAGAGGCTGAGGCGCTTGTCACAAGCCTCCATGCAAAGTTGGCCGGTTCAAGGATTAAGAAACTTGGCGAGATTCTCAGACTTGATGAGGATGCCGTTTCGATCAAACCGACAGTTTTTTATCCGCAGGTTGGTGTAAGAGGATTTGGGGGCGGTTTGTTTGCAAAGCCAGCAATAAGCGGTATGGATACAACATATCGAGCGTTCAACAAGCTTTATGAAGGTGCATTGGTTCTGAGTCAAGTAAAGGCATGGGAAGGCGCGGTTGCTGTCTGTGGGAAAGACCTTGCGGGAATGTATGTCTCGCCAGAGTACCGGACATTCCGATTTGACGAGAAGGAAGCCGTGGCTGAATACTTTGCCACCATCGTCAAGACGGAATGGTTCTGGAGTAGATTGAAAGACGCGACAAGGGGAGTTGGAGCAAGAAGAGAGCGTACCCGACCCGAACAATTCCTGGACATAGAACTTCCCGTCCCTTTTTTATCGAAACAACAAGAGGCGGCATGCATCTTCTCGAAGCTGGAGACATTGAAGCGTTTACAGGCCTTGACCGCAGCCGAAATGGATGCAATGCTGCCCTCGATTTTGGATAAGACATTTCACGATGTTTAGTAACAATCTACAAGCATGTCACATTGGAGGTCATAATGGCCAAAATTGAAGGATTTAGGATAAAGAATTACCGGGTACTGAAGGACGTTATACTCGGAAAGCTCTGGAACCTGCAAAAAGCTGAACCCTTGACCCCCATGACTGCCGTTATCGGCAAGAATGGCGTGGGAAAGAGCACATTGTTTGATGCCTTCGGATTTCTTGCAGATTGCCTGAAAAGCGGAGTGGAGGAAGCATGTGATGCTCGCGGCCGCGGCGGCTTTGAAAAAATCCGCGCACAGGGACAAAGCGGTCCTCTGGAATTCGAAATTTACTACAAGGAAGAGGGCAACGCCCGACCGATAACCTACGAATTGACAATCGATGTCGATACCACGGGACGCCCTTATGTGCAAAAGGAGCGATTGAGGCAACGCCGGAGAGGGCAGGATAAAGGTCGTCCCTTTTCCTTTCTGATTCTGAATGAGGGAAAAGGTGTCGTCTGGAAGGGTGAGAAAGAAGGACGACAAATCGATGAAGGCAAGGGAGATTTCGACTTGTTGGGTCTAATGGAATCTCTTCAGAAAGAGGAGTTTCTTGAAGAAAGCAGGGAGACCGAAGTAGTTGAACTTGAGGATAAGCGTAAACTCGGCATTGCAACACTTGGATCATTGAAACAGCATCCCCGTATATCAGCATTTCGGAAGTTCGTAGAAGGCTGGTATCTTAGCTACTTTACACCAGATGCCGCCCGGAGTCTTCCTCTTGCTGGTCCCCAGAAACACCTTAACATTCATGGGGACAACCTTGGAAATGTGGTCCAGTTCATGGAGCGGGAACATCCAAAACAGTTTCAGTCCATTTTAGATCGAATTTCCGAGAAAATACCTGGCGTTGACAAGATTAAAACGGAAAAGGCGCTGGATGGCAGGCTTCTTATTAAATTTAACGATAAGAATTTTCTGGACCCTTTCTATGCGCAACAGATGTCCGACGGTACTTTGAAGGTGTTCGCCTATTTGCTCCTATTGGAGGATCCCTCTCCACCGCCGTTTATATGTATTGAGGAGCCTGAAAATGGTCTTTATCACAAACTATTGGAAACGTTGGCCGTTGAGTTTCGTCAGCATGCGACCAGACGAAGAGGCGGAGCACAGGTATTTATCACGACTCATCAACCATACTTCGTAGATGCGCTTGAGCCTGAGGAGGTTTGGGTACTGGAAAAAGGAAATGACGGTTTTTCAACGATACGAAGGGCCAGTGAAGATCCCGTTGTGAAAAATATGGTTGCTGAAGGGCTTCTGCTTGGTGGGCTTTGGTATAGCGATTATTTGGACGCGAGGTAGCGGATGCATTTCGAAATACTTGTTGAAGACCAATCCGGGAAAAAGGCGCTTGAAATTCTTGCCCCCAAGATTATCGGCAATGAGCATACCTTTAACGTCCATTCATACAAAGGAATAGGACACATCCCGAAGGATTTGAAAGGCAAATCAGATCCTAACAAAAGAATTCTGCTTGACCAGTTACCGAAACTACTTCAAGGCTATGGGCGAACGTTTGCGAATTATCCAGCCGAATTCTCTGCTGCTGTCATACTGGTTTGTGATCTTGACGATAAATGCCTGAAGACGTTTCGTCTTGAACTCTTCCAGATTCTGGATAACTGTCGTCATAAACCCAGTACCAGGTTCTGCATAGCAATAGAAGAGGGAGAATCCTGGCTTCTGGGTGATTTGCCTGCGGTCAGGAAGGCTTATCCAAGATTCAAAGCCACGGTACTCAACTCATACCAGCAGGATAGCATCTGTGGAACATGGGAAAGAATGGCCGATGCTATCTACCCAGGTGGAGCAATAAGCTTGTTAAAACAGGGTTGGCAAGCGGTAGGTAAGACAAAATCTGACTGGGCAGAAGCCATTTGTCCACACATGAATGTTGAAGTCAATTGTTCACCAAGTTTTTGTTATTTCCGAGGCAAATTGCAAGAGTTGGCGGGAATCTAAGGCCAAATTTAATGACATTCCCGGACAGGAACCACAATTGAAAACACAAAAATACTCCGTTAACCAACATCTCATCGAAACCATCCTCGCCTGGGTCAACTCCGGTGAAATCGCAATTCCGGAAATCCAACGCCCATTCGTCTGGGACGCAACAAAGGTGCGCGACCTGATGGACTCCCTCTACCAGGGGTATCCAATCGGATACCTCATCGCCTGGCGCAACCCGAATGTGAAGCTTAAGGATGGATCTACCTCTGAGGGGAAAAAGGTCTTGATCGACGGTCAGCAGCGGGTGACTGCCCTAACTGCTGCAATCCTCGGGCAATACGTTATTAACCAGGAATACCGCAGGGTCAAAATAAAGATCGCGTTCCATCCGCAAGAAGAGCGCTTTGAAGTGTCGAACCCGGCCATCCAGAAAGACGTGAAGTGGATTCCGGACATCTCCCCACTTATCAACGGTTCGCAAGGCTTGATCCGAAGCGTAAAAGAGTATTGCGAACATAACCCCGATGCAGATCCGGATAAGGTTGAGGTGACGTTGACGAACCTGATGCAGATTGCCAAAAAGCAGATAGGTCTAATTGAGTTGGCGTCGGACCTTGATATCGAAACCGTCACGGAAATCTTCATCCGCATCAACTCAAAGGGGGTGGTCCTCAGCCAAGCTGACTTTGCCATGTCGAAGATTGCCAGCAATGAGAGTTTTGGTGGCTCGACTCTGCGTAAGGCAATTGATTACTTCTGCCATCTTGCCGTGGCGCCGGAGTTCTATTCCACCATCGTGGATGTGGACCAGGAGTTTGCCGCGACACCTTTCTTCCAGAACATGGCTTGGCTTAAAAGCGAAAACGACGACCTCTACGATCCCGAATATTCCGATCTATTGCGCGTGGCCTTCATTTCGGAGTTTGAGCGCGGTAAATTTTCCGATTTGGTAAGCCTCCTTTCCGGTCGCAACTTCGAGACCCGCCAGTTTGAAGAATCAGTTGCCAAGGAGTCGTTCGAGAAGATGTCGCGTGGGGTGGATAATTTCATCAACGAGACCCATTTCAAAAGGTTTCTGATGATCGTCCGCTCAGCTGGTTTTATCGATTCAGGTCTGCTCCGTTCGCAGAACGTGCTCAACTTCGCCTACACCCTCTATCTCAAACTGCACGGCCTGGGATATCAGCCTCACGACATCGAATCCCATGTGCGGCGTTGGCTGGTCATGTCCATCCTCACCGGCCGCTATTCGGGATCTCCCGAGTCCCAGTTCGATCACGACATTCGTCAGATTGCCAGCCGTCCCTTCGCGGAGTTTTTGAAGGACGTTGAGGATGCGGAGCTTTCAGAGGCCTTCTGGAATGCCTCGTTGGTGCAGAGCCTCAATACGTCAGTGGCCAGCAGCCCGTACCTGCATGTTTTCTGGGGTGCACAGGTGAAGTTGAACGACAAGGGTTTTCTCTCCCGCGATATCACGGTGAATGATCTCATCACCCACAAGGGCGACATCCACCATATCTTCCCCAGGGACTATCTGAAAAAGTCCGGCTTGAAGCGGGGCGATTACAACCAGATTGGCAACTACGTCTATATGCAGTCCGAAATTAACATCAAAATCGGCAACAAGGCTCCCAAAGAGTATTTTGCTGAGATTGCTGAGCAGTGCAATGGTGGAACGGCGAAATATGGCGGGATTTGCGACATGGAAAACCTGAAGGAGAATCTAAGGATTACCTGCATTCCGGATTGTATTTTTGAAATGGGACTCGATGACTACGAGGAGTTCCTCAAACAGCGCCGAGTTCTCATGGCGCAAAAAATGTGGGACTATTATTTTTCATTGTAGGAGGCGGGCAAAGGCTCATGATCACCCACTGCACCCAAAAACTCGCCGCCAAACTGCCGGAAGTCTCAGCGCCCCCCCTCAGCGAAACAAGCCCGCTGGGAAGCTGGCACGCCCATCTTTACACCATCGACCGCCGTCAGTGCGTGCTCTTTTGCCATGACACCACCCGCTACATACTCTTCGCTGCCGGGTTACGCAAGGAACAGTTCGCCGACTTGGGCCGACTACACCGAGAGCTGTTTCTCACCACGCTGGCGGCAGAGTGAGTGGCAACCGGCGTTCTCAAACAGGTCGAACTGGCCCTCGGGCCTTCCCGTTTTGACGTCGCCACCGACCGCTCGGTACTCGCTTCCATGAATATCGCCAGCAGAGACCTGGACTGCCTGAAGGTCGAGGTGGAGAACGTCTTGGCCTTGGACCCTATGGAAACAACCCGGTGGTTGAACAACCGACCGGTCACCATCAGGGGAAAGTGGAGTTTTCCGGCAAAGACGATGCTGGAAATGATTCAGAATTGAGGGGAATTCATGTCGTTTGAGATGAAATCTCACCTGCGCCATTCGCAATTCGCGAATAGAGAGTGAAAATATGCCCCGCATGAAGAAACCTCACATTGCAACGTTCGATGACGTAATCATTACGCGTAATGGTGATTACGCTGAAATCACCTATCGAGATCCGACTGTGGGTGGAGTCAATTTGAAAATCGGCCCGAAAGTCGATCGTATGACCGACCGGGAAATCCTCGACATCCACAACGAAACCATTCTGGCCAGGCAACAGGCTGCCGCTTCATATCGGCACGAGGCCGTGGAAATTCCGCCCGGAAAGCCTCAGGTCAGCTATTTCGAACTGGGTGACCAGTGGGTTCCGCGCGGGGATGTCCTCCGTTGCGTGATCCATGACGAAGTGGAAAATCGTCCGGTCATCGAGATCGATGGCAGGGAATTCACCCTTGAGGAATTCGGCACCATGCTGACCACATATTCCGGGTGGGGGATGCGCATCGTGTTTGTGCCGGACAGCGAATTGGAAACGACGCCGGTCATTGTGGTCAGAGAGCCGGAAGATTGAGGGTTTTGTTGTGCTATCCTGGGAGCGTGCAGCCGGGGGTTGTGAACAATGGCGAGGCAGTACAAAGAAAGATCTCGACAAAAAACAAGGGGTTAGGCCTTTTGACCTAACCCCTTGTTTTTATTGGTGGAGATGAACGGGATCGAACCGTCGACCTATGCGTTGCGAACGCATCGCTCTCCCAGCTGAGCTACATCCCCATGTATAAACTGTCTGTAAGCGGAGAAAGACTATACAGGAAATTCATCCTCTTGAAAAGAGGGAAAATGGGGATAGATGGGGTGCGCCGGAATAATTACCCTGAATTCGGCGCCTGTTCCTCCCCTGTTGCTCACAAGAACCCTGCCGCCATGATTCGTTACGATCCGGTGGATGATGGGAAGACCCAGCCCGCTTCCACCATCTTTTGTCGTGTAAAACGGGTTGAATATGTTTGGCAGGATGTCAGGAGGAATACCTCCGCCTGTGTCATGGACCTTGATGGATACGGCATCCCTGCCCTCAAGGGACGCTGGCGCCACCGATACCGAGAGGACACCTCCAGGCTTCATTGCCTCAGCCGCGTTATTGAAAAGATTGATACACACCTGTTTTATTTGTTGAAAGTCACCAAGGATACGGAGGGGTTCCGATGAGAGTCTCTTCTTCAGCCTTATCCGCTTTTCTTCCAGAACACCCGAGACGACGGCAAGGGACTCTTCAACCACTGTCCCGATGAGACACTGGGTATAGCAGATGGTTGCCCTTCTCGTGAAGACCAGGATCTCGGCGAGCATCTTTTCCAGGCGGTTCGCCTCACGCACGATCGTATCCACATATTTCCAGTCCGTAGAACCGGGCGGCTCCTTCCGCAAGAGGCGGCGCGCAAGCCCTCCTATGGAAACGAGGGGGCCTTTCAGTTCGTGGGCCAGAGAGGCGGCGGTCTCTCCCAGCGCGGCCAGTCGCTCTCCCCTGAGGAGTCGCTCCCGAATCTCTCCGTATTCCCTGTTGGAGTCCTCGATGCGATTGTAGAGCATGGCGTTTTCAATGGCCATGCCCGCCTGGTTGGCAAACAATTGCAATAGCCCCAGATCATCCCGTGTGACGGATTTTCCGGTAACGGGATTGTCGATGATCATCACTGCAATGGTCTCTTTTTTGGCGACGATCGGCACGGTCACAAATGAACGCAGGTTATATTTCCCGAAAAAATCAGCCGCCGCTACCTGCTTTCTTGACATATGGTCCGCGAGGATCAGCTTTTTCTCCTGCACCGTCCGCAACATGATATCCCGCGACATGTCAAGCGGAACCCTGGTCCCCTTCACAAGCCTGCAGAAAGATGAATTCTCCAGGCGCTCCATATGCTCGTCGGAAAGGCTCCATCTGGCATAAAGCGGGTCTTCACCGGGCTCGGACGGCATCATAGCGTCGTTTTCACCTATGGTAACGCCGAACATCCCCTGCATCATTCCGGAGCGCTTGTTTACCAGAAACAGCATGGCTCGCTCAAACAACGGAGGAGTTCCCGAAAGAAGCGCAACAATGCTGAGATGGATCAATCTGTTGATACGGGTGGTGGAATGCATTGCATTACTGACACGATAGAGGAGGGAGAGCTTTGTCAGCTTGCTCGTATTTTCCTGGGTCAGGATCGCCATCCTGCGGTAGTTTCGCACCTGCGAGAGAGTGCTTGAGATCAGGTTCGCCATCCCCTCGAAGAGTTCGCGGTCCTCTTCGTCGAAATTGCATCGCCCCGCGACCCGATCCGTCTTTCCAAAAAAAGTAAGCGCGCCGAATGTCCGGTTATCAAAGTGAAGGGGTACGCATATGTAAGAAGGGGGAAGGTCTTCGTCTCCTATGACGTCTATGGCGAGTATGGGTGTTCCGGTCCTGAGCAGCCTGGCCGAGCACTCCTTCTCCATATCCAGCATCGTAGCAAGATGCCCCCGGTGCTTCCTTTGGCATGCCTTCAGAACTTTAGAATTAAAAACGTCATAGTGAAATATCCGCAGGATGGTGCATGAGGACGATGTATATTCGTGGGCGGTCTTTAGGACAAAGGGAAGTAGCTCGCTGAACGGAACCTGCCCGCGGAGGGCTTTGTCCAGTTCATCCAGAGTAATAAGGGACTGTATCCGCCTGTCGAAGCGCTCGGCGACTTCAACTGAAGAAACAAGCCCGGCGACCTCGGTCATTATGTCCCTGAGGGCTCTCGCGGGGACATCTTGCGGAAGTGATTCTCCCGCGAACGTCAGGGAGGCGGCGCCCATAACTCTCTTTCCGCATATCAGGGGAAAGGCGAGGACTCTCACCGGCCCCTGGCTCGCGGGTTCATCAGGGTGGAGCAAGTCTGAATCGCCGGCGAATAGCTCCCGGTTCTGGACACAAGCGCCCGCTATGCTTTCTCCGAGAGGAACCGAACAAGAAAAAAAACGTTCCGGTCCGTTGCTGGAAATCCCGCGAGACAGGGTACGACGGTCAGGATCATAAATGAAGATGTTCACCGTGTCCGCGTCAAAGGACTTTTTGATGAAACGCGAGATTGCTTTTAACCTGGCGAAATGGGAAAGGTTGGTTGAATTGGCTAGTCGAACCGTGGTACTCAAAAGAGTGTAATCGTTCGGGATAACCATAG